>CAZPKH010000067.1:0-3677 GCA_964587165.1 uncultured Muribaculaceae bacterium | reverse complement strand
GACCCCGACCTTGGCAAGGTCGTGCTCTACCAACTGAGCTATTTTCGCAAAATTTCGTCAATTTGCTCTTCGGCTTGCTGCTTCGCTAAGCGGCTTTTCGCAAATGCTCTGCAAAGGTAGGTACTTTTTTTTATTCTGCAAATTTTTAGCCTACTTTTTTTGAATAAAATTTTCGCGCTGAAGCAGGCCGGAGGGATAGTTCATTGTGTTTCAACGACATCAGCGGGATAAACAATTTTGCTTTTCCCGTCAAGTTTCAGCTCAGGCAACGATCTATTCAATATTTTGGCGGTACGGCATATTTTTTGTAACTTGCTGCGGTTTATCCGAAGGCCGGGTATCGCCTGATGCAATGCGTCAATCTTCGGCCGCTCGGGTGGCAATATATCGGCCTGATCTGAGTTTATTATATATGTTAAGTTTACGAAAGATTGTCATGATAATGCTTTGCGCGCTTGCTGCGGCTTCGGCTTGTGCGCAGGCTCCCGCGCCATATTTCCCATTGCCGGATGTGCCGGAGAAGATCGAGAATTTCAACGCCCGCACCGACTATTTAGTAGAGCATTACTGGGATCGCTGCCCGTGGAAGAGTGCTTTCTCGTCGCGTCCGCAGATGCTGCAGGCGTTTCGCTCGTATCTCGACCTTCTGCCTCTGGCCAGTGCCGAGTCGGCCCACTCGTCGCTCGACGAATTTCTCAAACAGCTGCGCAAGCAGCCTCAGGGGGTGGAGTTTATCACCGACGCGGCGATTGAATCGCTCTACAGCGATTCGGCCATGTATGTGGCCGATGAGGTGCTCGTGAAGATACTCGACGCCGGGGCCGACGGCAAGAAGGTGCCGGCGGCGAAGCGTTCGGAGTACCGTCGGATAGCCTCGCAGCTGCGCGGCTCGCAGCTCGGCCACCGCCCGCAGCCATTGGAGCTGACGCTTCGCGACGGCTCGACGACTGCCCTCGACAATATCATCGATGCCGACACTACGCGAATCACCATAATCTTTGTGGCCGACCCGCTCGACAGCACGGCCTCGATGGCCAAGCTGAGGCTCGATGCAAACTCGCGCTTCAAGGATTTGATCGAGGCGGGGTATGCCGACATGGTGGCAGTATATCCGGGCGCTCCTTCCAAGCAGTGGCACACAGCCGTAGCATCCTATCCCCAACAGTGGATCGTGGCAGCATCGCCGAAAGCTGAGGCACAGCTCGACCACAGGGTTTATCCGGGATTCATGGTGCTCGACGGCAAGGGAAAGATAGTGTACAAGAATCTCACTGTCGACGAGTTGATCGACCTGATTTATTCATTATAAGTAACTGTTGATAATTAAACGATAAGCTCTATGTCAAAATTACGTCGTCTGGCAGCCGATACTTTCGTCAAGTGCACGGGGTATGCTTACTCGAACATGGGCCGGTTGTTTCTGCGTCTGTTTGTGGGAGTAATGTTTTTTCAGTTCGGCATACGTCAGCTGCTTGAGTTCAACGTCGTTGCGCCGACATTTCCCTCCGTCTTAGGGCTTGGCAGCGAGGCTTCGCTGATAGTAATGATAGTGATCGAGCTGTTGTGCTCGCTGCTGATCATGGTCGGCTTCCTGACGCGTCTGGCCACCATCCCCCCTATCGTATCGATGATCATGGCCGAGCATTACATACTCACCACCCTGATGCACGACGTGCCTCCCTACTCGATAGCAGACACTCAGCCGGGGTATCTTCCGCTGATGTTCATAGGTATCTACCTCTTCCTGCTTCTGGCGGGGCCCGGTAAAATCTCCCTGGATTATTTCATATCGCTGTTCATCATCAACCGCCGCGGCCGCGACGAGAAGGAGGAGCTTGAGGAGGTATGAGCTCGATTGCCGTACTAATATCGGGAGGTGTCGATTCGGCCGTAACGGTGCACCGGCTGATGGAGCAGGGGCAGACTGACCTGCACCTGTTCTATATACGCATCGGTGCCGACGACCGCACCGACGGCAACGACTGTGCCGCCGACGAGGATATAGAGATGTGCACGCTCATAGCGCGCCGCTACGGATTGCCTCTCGAAGTGGTGTCGCTGCACCACGAATACTGGGACACGGTGATGGACTACGCTCTGCGCACCGTGCGCCGGGGGCTCACTCCGAACCCCGACATAATGTGCAACCGCATGATCAAGTTCGGATACTTCGAGGAGCGCTGGGGCCGTCATTTCGACCTCACGGCCACCGGCCACTATGCCTCTACGGCTATGGTCGACGGACTCAAATACCTTGCCACGGCTGTAGATCCCGTCAAGGATCAGACCGACTTTTTGGCGCGCATCACCCGCGAGCAGCTACAGAATGCCATCTTCCCGCTCGGCGACATCCCCAAGGAGCAGGTGCGCCGCATAGCCGCCGAGGCCAAACTGCCCAACGCCACGCGCCGCGACAGCCAGGGGATATGCTTCTTAGGCAAGATAAACTACAACGATTTCATACGCAACCATTTGGGCGAACGCCCCGGCCCGATCATCGAGCTTGAGACAGGGCGCAAGCTGGGCACCCACCGCGGCTTCTGGTTTCACACCATCGGACAGCGCCACGGCCTGGGGCTGGGAGGCGGCCCGTGGTATGTGGTGCGCAAGAATGTGCACGACAATGTGATATACGTGTCGCGAGGCTACGACACCGAGCTGCAGTACGGCCGTCGCCTTGAGCTGGCAGGCATGCACTGGATCACGCGCGACCCATGGCCCGACGATTGCAGCAACGTGGCCGTGACTTTCAAAAACCGCCACACGCCCCACTTCATGCAAGGTACGCTGAGCCGCCGTCCGGACGGCGGCCCGGGTGCCTATGTGATCGACTCGGCTGAGAAAGTGCAAGGTATAGCCCCCGGCCAGTTTGCCGTGATCTACGACCGCGACAGCCGCCTGTGCCTCGGCAGCGGCATAATACAGTAATCAACTCGTCAACAATACCTATCCATGGACAACCCTAACACCGAATCCCGCATCCAGCTGCGCGTGCTCGGCATATCATACTCTAAGCTCAAGAATCAGGCCTATATGCTCATACTATCGCAGATGGGTGGCCCGCTGCATCTGAACATGTGGATCGGCGAGGCCGAGGCGCACGCCATCGCCTTGGCTATCGAAGGTATCAGGTTGCCCCGACCGGTGACTCACGATCTTTTCACATCGTTCATCCACGGCTTCGGCATAAAGCTCACAGAGGTATTCATCAACAGTGTCGACGACGAGATATTCAACGCCGAGCTCACCTTCACCGACTCCGCCGGGCGCACGATACGGCTCGACTCGCGCACATCCGACGCCATAGCTATAGCCATGCGCACGGGAGCGCCGATTTACACCACTCAGCAGATACTCGACGAGAAAGGGTTTGTGCTCGAAGTGAAGCGCGTGGACGAGGATGGCAACGAGCTCCCCTCGGAGCCGGTACCCGACGATGCAGGGTTTGACCCGGCCGACACCTCACGCACCGGCAACATCACACCGCGGCTTGAGAATCTGACAATAGACGAGCTGCAGCGCGCACTCGACGAAGCCATATCGGCCGAAAACTATGAGGAGGCAGCCCGGATCACCGAGATAATGCGCAGCAAGAAGGGCGATGAGTGAGCTCTTTCGGCTCAGAGCTTGTCCCATAATATATGTTAACGCTGAGGCGGTCAGCCATTGAGCAGATT
>CAZPKH010000066.1:0-4876 GCA_964587165.1 uncultured Muribaculaceae bacterium | reverse complement strand
AACTCCTCTTTCAAGAATGAAAATCTTGCGTCCTAGCCGATAGACGAATGGGCCACGGTATTAACACACATCGGCCGCCGATCAAGCAGCGAGCTTGGCGATGTGGTGTGCGAGTTTGCTCTTGAGATTGGCAGCCTTATTCTTCGAGAATACTTTCTTGCTTACCATTTTGTCAAGCATCTGGCCTACTTTCACAAACTGTGCTTCGGCAGCAGCTTTATCTGTCATTTTGCGAAGATTGCGCACTGCTGTGCGGGCGCTCTTTGCATAGTAACGGTTGCGGAGGCGACGTACCTCTGTCTGGCGGATTCTCTTAAGCGATGATTTATGGTTTGCCATAGAGTAGGAGTTGTATCTTTAAATTCTTTTGTTGTTTAATGGGTAGCCCATAGGAGAATCGAACTCCTCTTTCAAGAATGAAAATCTTGCGTCCTAGCCGATAGACGAATGGGCCTCACAAAAGCAAGCACCGCCGCAGCGGTGGTGCAAAAGCGACTGCAAATATAGACAGTATTTTGCTATCGTGCAACACTTTTGGCATTTTTTTGCCGAAAACCACGCTTTTTTGTCTAATTTTGCCGCCATGAATCTCTTGAATCCCGACTTCGCAGCATCGATAGCGCAGTATAAAGAGCTTGCGCAGCTGCCTACGGTCCTCGCGGCCACTGCTCCGGAGGTATCAGTGCGCTGGCGCCGCGGCGAGAGCCCCGCACAGTGGGCCGAGAAGTGCGACCGCGTAGCGTGGTGGCCGGCAGGATGCTATCTGCCCGACCGACGCGATTTCACTCGCGACGTAGCGATGCACCAGGGGCGCTACTACGTGCAGGAAGCATCGTCGATGTTTGTGGGCCACGTGCTGAGCCACCTCACCGCCCGATACACTGCGCCGGTGGCAATGCTTGATGCCTGCGCCGCACCCGGAGGGAAGACCTGCGTGGCCGTAGAAGCTCTTCCAGAGGGGTCGTGCGTGGTAGCCAACGAGCTGTCGCCACAGCGCGCCGCCGTGCTTGTGGAGAATGTGGTGAAGCACGGCTCGGGGCAGGTAATAGCGACCCGCGGCGACGCCACACGCTACAGCCGGCTCTCCGGAGCGTTCGACATCGTGCTCTGCGATGCCCCCTGCTCCGGCGAGGGGATGATGCGCAAAGATGCTACCGCGCGCGAGCAGTGGTCGCAAAAGCTGGTCGACGAATGCGCTGCGCGTCAGCGCGCCATAGTCGAGGCCCTATGGAGCGCGGTGCGCCCCGGCGGATATATGATATACAGCACCTGTACGTTCAATCGCTCGGAGAACGAGCTGATCGTGGAGCACATAATGGAGACCCTCGGTGGCGAGTCGGTCGAGATACCGGTCGACCCTTCCTGGAATATCACTCCGGGGATAGCGACAGCGGCGCATTGCTACCGCTTTCTGCCCGGACGCACCCGCGGCGAAGGGCTCTTTATGGCGGCGCTCCGCCGTCCGGCTGATCAACCGGCGCCCTCCCGTCGCCCCGGCAAGGGTGCGAAAGCCGCAAAATTGCCCGCCGGGCTGCTTGACCGATTCAAGGACCCGTCGGCTCTGGAACTCGTAGAGCTGAAATCACAACCGGGATGTGTGTTTGCTGTGCCGCGCACCGACGTTCATCTGCTCCACAGCATCGAAAGCGCCGGCATCGAGGTGATATGGGCCGGTGTATCTGCCGGCGAGGCAGCAGGCCGTATCTATGCCCCCACACAATCGCTGGCATTGTCGCGGATGAGGAGTGATGATGCTTTCCCGAAAGTTGAGGTAGACTACCCCACGGCAATTGAATATCTGCGGCGCAACGCCGTGACACTGCCGGCGGACTCTCCGCGAGGCTATGTCCTGCTTACCCACGAGGGCGCGCCGCTCGGATTCGTCAAAAATTTAGGGAACCGCGCCAACAACCTCTACCCTGCCCCCTGGCGCATACGCTCAACGTACTGATCTTCGTTATAGATTGTTATACTTTTTTGATTCGGCGGCTCGGCGGCGCGAAGCCGGATCAAAGGGGTTGTAGCCGGGAGCTGTCTCGTCGATCTCCTCGTCGAGATACTCATCGTCGGTGGTCTCGGGAAGTGCGCCGGCTGCCACTTTGGGCTTGTTCATCTTTATCATATCAGGCTTCTGCCGGTCGAGAGGCGTGTCGAAGAGGTTCCACGACTGCTCCACATCCCAGTTCTTCTTCAGCGTGATCTTGCGCGGATAGTAGTACACCTCTTCGGGCTGCAGCGAGTCGGTGAGCAGCCCCGTGTCCCAGATGCCGTTATTGTTCCGATCCACCACCAGGCGCGCATAATAGTCGCCCGGCTTAATGTGCGTGAAGCTCGCCGAGCCGCGGCTCACCGCCGAGGCAGCTACGGGCTTGCCGGCACTCGACAGGAGCTGAATAAATGCATTTTGGCCGCGTTCGAGCCCCGCCACGTTGAAATACAGCGTGGAGTAGTCGGACTCGGAAAGAGTGGTAAACTCGCTCACCAGAGCCTTATTGTGAAGGCCGTAGATATCGACCACGGCCGCAGAATCGACCGTCAGCCGATATTTTGCACCTTCGGTCCACTTATATTTGGCCGACAGATCCATCGGCGTGAGCGGGCCTTTAAAAGCGATAACAGGGCGCTCGACTTCAGTCCAGAGTGTGTCGACAAGCATCTCCATATGCACTCCCGACGAGTCGATCGAAGCTATCGGCGTAGCCGAGGTGAAAGTCATCACCCGATCAAGATCCATCTGCGCCCCGCCGTTGTAGCGGAAGTCGACATACTCCATCTGCGGGAGAGTATCGCCCTGCTCCAAAGCTTTCTTGCGTAGCTTTTCGGCCTCTTTTTCGCGAGCCGGGTTGCGGCGCACGTTGAGCTTCAGAGTATCGGCGAAGGGTACGAGGTTGTCGAGCGAGTCGGAGCGAAGATAGCGCGCCTCCAGGAGTATTGAGTCCTGGGCCACGACGGCAGAATCCTTGATCCAGTACTGCAGCGAGTCGAGAGTCGTATTGGCGGCAAGCACGGCCCACTCCGAGGCGGGACGCCCTGCCCGCGGGCCATTGAGCAGCCGCAGCTCGGGGAGTGTATCGGAGGGCGCGCCGAATGTCAGGGTGATCAGCTTCGGGGTGGTACGCGAGTTTTCGGCGAGATACTGCGCCTTGTAGTTCTGATTAAACCAGGTGAGTATGATATTGTTGGGCAGATAGCGTGTGTACGACCATGTGATGACCGAGTCGACACCGTCGTCGAGATGCACAGAGTCGGTGCGCCAGACTGTTTGCGCCACAGGGTGAACGAGCGAGTCGAGAAAAGCCACATCCTCGGAGCGGTCCCAGTGGTAGTCGCGGTTGTTGTCGGTCAGGGCATAGACGCGGTAAGCACCGGCCTTGAGATTGCGCAAGGTGAACTGCCCGAGCTGATTTGTCTTGGTGATACGATCGAAAGCAACGCGCTGAATAGCCGTATCGCCGCGTTCGAGATATGCTCCTACGAGCATACCTTGCGCCGGCTCAAGATTTTCGGCCTGAAACACCATCCCCGATATGCGGAGCGAGTCGAGCACCGGGCCTGTCGAGAAGTCGATGGCGAAACCGTCGAGCACATTGCCCTCGTTCAGATCTTTCACAGCATCGGCAAAGTCGATGGTATAGGTAGTATTCGGTATGAGGGTGTCGCGCAGCTCGATAGTGACACGGCGGCCGTTTGAGGAGATCTGCGGTGTCTGCTTCTGTGCGGGCGAAATCACGATCTTCTGCTGCGGATCATCGAGCTGAATATTCTCGTCAAACTCTACCGTGATCTTGTTGCCGTCCACATCGAGAGCGCCCACAGTCGGGGTGGAGCGCACAAACTTAGGCGGCTCCACATCGCGCGGGCCACCTGTCGGGCGCCCCATCGAGGCACATGCAGCCAGTAGCACCGCCGTCACGACAACGACGGCAGCCACACGCATACGGTACAGGTAGTTCTGTCGGCTCATATCGCCGCAAAGTTACAAAAATTCCGCATAGGGTCAGAGTCTGCCCCATAAAAATAGAGACTGCCCGAGCGAATCAGACAGTCTCAAAGATTTTTTAACGTTGAGGTTGTTCGAACCTTACAACTTCATTCGACGGCTTAGAATGTCCAACCGAGACGAAGAGCGGGCTGGCAAACAGTGCTGAAGTTAAAGCCGTTGATCTTGTCCTGTTTGTCGGTCTTAACGGTCTCCTTGCTTACGGAGTCGTAAGATTCGGTGTAGTAGCCGGGGGCGTTTGCCACATTGAGGTTGAGGCCGAGCTCAGCACCTACATAGAGGCCTTTGTATACGTAGAAGTCGATACCGGTGAAGATGTCTACACCGAAGACCGAAGATGCACGGTTGCCGTCGTTGTCGGTGTTGTAATATTTCACTTCATTAGTTACATTTTTGTCGCTATAGTACGATTTGGCAGAAGCGAAGTTGCTTGTGTAGCCGAGGCCGAGACCGCCGTAGAGATCCACGCGACCTTTTTTCACGAAGTGACGCTCGTAGCCGAGTTTGATCGAGAAGAAGCCGGTATTGGTCTTGCTGTACTGGTCGATACCATCAGCGTCGGGCTGGGGAGTTGTTTTATCGGAGTTTACACCGAAGCCGATGCCTAAGCGTACAGCGTCGTTGTCGGTGACGAAGTAGCGACCTTTGAGCTGGTCGATTTTGAAGGTCTTGAAGTCGTTGGAGAAGGGATTGAAGTCGATCTCAGTCGAGAAAGAGCCTTTTTCGGGCAGGAAATCCTGAGCAGCAGCTGTAGAAGTCATGGCCAGAACGGCGATGGCTGCGATAAAAAACTTTTTCATTGATAGTGTGATTTTGATTAAGTTAATAAAAAACTGATAGTGTGTGTTGATATATCGTGTGCAAAGAAAGGCATTT
>CAZPKH010000065.1:0-5025 GCA_964587165.1 uncultured Muribaculaceae bacterium | reverse complement strand
TTATTGTATACGGGTGGTTAAATGATGTTAAAGTAGGGGCGGTTTTGGCTGGGGCGCTTGGCGGTTTGGGAATTTTTTTGTAATTTTGTAAAGATAAAGCCGCCAAGACGGCGACGAGATAAACCTTAATTATTCCACACACTAAAACGAACTGCCTATAGATTAGATTATTACTTCATCTTAAAATAAAGTAATATAAATGCAGGACTTACAGAAACTCACTGATGACGTATTGGTGGAGGCTTACATCGGAGGCAACAATGAGGCTTTTGATGTTTTGCTGCGCAGGCATCAGGATCGTGTGTTCAACTATATTCTCCGTATTGTGAAAGACAAGGATGTAGCTGACGACATTTTCCAGGACACTTTCATCAAGGCCATCACTACTATTAAACAGGGAAAATACAATGCAGCGGGCAAATTCTCTGCCTGGATTGCGAGGATAGCTCATAATCTTATCATTGACAATTTCCGTCAGGAGAAGAACGAGAATCTTGTGTCGGCCGACACTGAGGGTTTCGATCTTCTGAACGACCGCGAGCTATGCGATGATAATATCGAGGACTGGCTCGTGACTTCGCAGATACACGACGATGTGAAGCGCATCGTAAAGGCTTTGCCCGATTCGCAGCGCGAGGTGCTTGAGATGCGCTATTACCGCGACATGTCGTTCAAGGAGATTGCCGACGTGACGGGTGTGAGCATCAATACCGCCCTTGGCCGTATGCGTTATGCCATCCTCAATATGCGCCGCATCGCCAAGGAGAACAATGTCGTGCTCACCGCATGACGGCTATTGAATAGTTAACGTACAGATAAATCTTTACAATAGAATCACGCCTCCGGCCCGGTCAGACAGATGACTCGGCCGGAGGCGTGTTTTTATCGAAAAATGCGTAACTTTGCGGAAAATTCTCAAGATGATGAAAAGAATAGCGATACTTGCCTCGGGCGAGGGGACTAACGCTGAGGCTATAGCCCGGCATTTCGCCGGATCGGATGATGTGGAGGTGGCGATGATGATATGCAATCGCCGTCAGGCCGGAGTGTACGCCCGCATGGAGCGCCTCGGCATCCCTACACGATTTTTCGGTAAGGATGAATGGAGCGGCGAGGCAGCCGGCGAGGCGGTGACTGCGGCGCTCGCCGAAGCGGGGGTAGATCTGGTGGTGCTTGCCGGATTTCTTGCCATTATACCTCAGCTGATGCTTGATGCATATCCGCGTCGTATCGTAAATATCCACCCCTCCCTGCTCCCTAAGTTCGGCGGTCGCGGCATGTGGGGGCACCATGTGCACGAGGCTGTGCTTGCAGCCGGTGAGCCGCAGAGCGGCATTACGATCCATTATGTGACGGCCGATGTCGACGGTGGTGAGGTCATCGAGCAGGTGAAATGCCCGGTGTTGCCCGACGACACCCCCGACACTCTTGCCGAGCGTATTCATCCGCTTGAGCACGAAGCCTATCCGCGCGTGATCGAGAGCCTTTTGAAGTAGTAGCCAGTCTCAAAATATCTGTTAACGCTTCGACAGGAAGCGCCCGGTGTACGACTCCGGGCAGGCTGCTATCTGCTCGGGAGTGCCGACGGCTACGACTGTGCCTCCGCCATCGCCACCCTCGGGGCCGATGTCGATCACATGGTCGGCAGCCATGATCACATCGGGGTTGTGCTCGATGATCAGTATGGTGTGACCCTTGTCGATGAGGCGGCGGAAGGAGTCGAGCAGGGTGTTGATGTCGTGGAAATGGAGTCCGGTGGTAGGCTCGTCGAATATGAACATGGTGGGTTGCGACTTCTCCTGAGCCAGATAATAAGCCAGCTTGACACGCTGATTCTCGCCCCCTGAGAGGGTAGAGCTGCTCTGGCCGAGCTTTATGTAGCCGAGTCCGACGTCCTGCAACGGTTTGAGTCGCTGCACGATGCGTCGTGTTGTCGATGCGTCGGCGGGATCTTCGGGCGGAATACTGAAAAAGTCGATAGCCTGGTCGACGGTCATGTCGAGCACATCGGAGATGTTGCGGTCCATATATTTCACTTCGAGCACGTCGGGCTTGAAGCGCATACCGTGGCATGCCTCGCATGTGATGGTTATGTCGGCCATAAACTGCATTTCGATCGTGATTTTGCCCTCGCCCTTGCACTCGTCGCAGCGGCCACCGTCGGTGTTGAACGAGAAGTAGGCCGCCGTCATGCCCATCTGCTTGGCGGCCTGGCGGTCGGCGAAAAGGTGGCGTATCTCGTCGTAGGCTTTGAGGTAGGTGGCAGGGTTTGAGCGGGTGGACTTGCCGATAGGGTTCTGATCCACAAACTCGACGGCGGATATGCGGTGCAGGTCGCCCCCGAGCGACTCGAAGTTGCCCGGGGCATCGCCCGGGTTGCCCAGGCGGCGATTGAGAGCCTTAAAGAGAATGTCGCGCACCAGAGTGGACTTGCCCGAGCCGCTTACGCCCGTCACCACCGTCATTACTCCGAGCGGAAAGCGCACCGTGATATCCTTAAGATTGTGCTCGCGGGCTCCCGTCACCTCGATATAGCTCGACCACTTGCGGCGTTGCTCGGGAATGGCTATCGCAGCGCGCCCCGAGAGATAGTCGGCCGTGTATCCGGAGGCTTTTACGATACCTTCGGCCGGTCCCTGATATACGATTTCGCCCCCGAGGCGTCCGGCGTCGGGCCCGACGTCGATCAGATAGTCGGCGGCGCGCATCACCTCTTCATCATGTTCTACCACCACTACGGTGTTGCCGAGCTGCTGCAGCCGCTTGAGCACAGAGATAAGGCGAGCGGTGTCGCGCGGATGGAGTCCGATGCTCGGTTCGTCGAGGATATAGAGCGAGCCGACAAGCGAGCTGCCGAGCGACGTGGCCAGGCGTATGCGCTGGCTTTCGCCACCGGAGAGGGTGCGGCTCATGCGGTCGAGAGTGAGGTAGCCGAGCCCGACGTCGCACATCAGCTGCAGGCGGGTGCGTATCTCCGTGAGCAGACGTCCGGCCACATGCGTGTCGTGATCGTTGAGCTCGAGAGAGTCGAAGAATCGGGCAAGGTCCGACACCGGCATAGAGCAGAGCTCGGATATAGTGCGTCCGCCCACGCGCACATACGATGCCTCGGGGCGCAGCCGCGAGCCGTGGCACACGGGGCAGAGTGTCTTGCCCTGATAGTGAGCCATAAGCACACGATACTGTATCTTGTGGCGCTGCGACTCGACCATGCGGAAGAAGCCGTCGATACCCTCCCATGCGCCGCCGTCGCCGTGCCATAGATAGTCGAGCTGCCGGGGCGAGAGGTCGCGGTAAGGCTTGTGGATGGGGAACCCGGATTTCTGCGACAGAGTGATAAGCTGATGCTTCCACTGGCTCATCTTCTCGCCGCGCCATGGAGCTACGGCGTCGTCGTATACCGACCGCTCGGGCCGTGGCACCACAAGGCGCTCGTCGATGCCCAGCACGCGGCCGAACCCCTCGCACCGGGGGCACGCACCGATAGGATTGTTGAAATTGAAAAGGTGCTCCGACGGTTCGACAAACGTCATCCCGTCAGCCTCAAAACGGTTTGAGAAATCAGCTCGCCGGGGAGCCTCCGAGCTTCCGTCGGGCCATGCCAGCAGCGTCATGCGGCCGTTGCCTTCGCGGAAAGCCGTCTCGACGCCCTCGGCCAGTCGCGAGAACTCGTCCGAGCCCTCGGCGGCCACGGCGAGGCGGTCGATCAGAAGTTCGTAAGCAGCCGCATCGAGCGAGTCGACATCATCGCGGCTCTGCAGGTCGTCGATTCTGACCATAGAAGCCGTCGCCGTGTCGAGCAGACGCGAATAGCCGGCGGCAGCGAGCACCCCAAGCTGAGTGGAGAGCGCGCGCCCGTCGGGGAGCGGGGCGATGGGAGCGGTGAGGGCAATCCGCGTGCCCTCGGGATATTGCGCGGCAGCCGCGAGCACATCCTCCACGGTGTGTTTGCGTACCTCGACGCCGCTCACCGGCGAGAATGTATGCCCCACACGACCGAAAAGCAGGCGCATATAGTCGTAGATCTCCGTCGACGTGCCAACGGTGCTTCGAGGAGTGCGCGAGCTCACCTTCTGCTCAATAGCGATAGCCGGCGGGAGTCCCTTTATAGCATCGGCTTCCGGCTTGGCCATGCGCCCCATAAACTGGCGTGCATAGGCCGAGAGGCTTTCGACATACCGCCGCTGCCCCTCGGCATATAAAGTGTCGAAGGCGAGCGACGACTTTCCCGACCCCGACAGCCCGGTGATCACCGTGAAGCTGCCGAGCGGTATGCTTACGTCTACACCCTTGAGGTTGTTGACGCGCGCGCCTTTGACGTATATACAATCTTTATAATCAATCTTTTTATCCTGTATCATGAAAGTATCTACCCTATTTTAATCTACAAAGTTACTGATTTTTATGCGGATTTGACGGATTTTCGATGTTATTATTTGTTTAATCGGGATATATTTCGGATATTTGTATCAATCTAATTAATATAGTATGAAAAAGATTCGTAATTTATTTATCATCTTGGCCACAATCCTCATGGGCGCAGTCAGCGCGTCGGCTCAGGATGTAGGCGAGATGCTCGTGAGCGAGATGGTCGGCATGTTCAACTCTCCACAGGTCAAGGCACAACTCAACCAGGGTGGTGTGGCCGATTTCAAGGCTGAAGCCCAGGGCAAAGTGATGGTACTGAGCATGCGGATTGACGATAAATCGGTCAATTTCGATACCCTCTCCGCTGCCGAGAAAGACGAGCTCACCGATGGTTTTAAAGGAATGTTTCTGCAAGGCATGGACAGCAATCAGGCTGCTCAGGTGGTAGCCGTGCTCCATGAGGCAGGTGTCAAGATCCGAGTCGAGATCAGCGATTCGTACGGACACCAACTCTCAAAGACCATGTCGTTCTGACCCACAGGTTGTTAAAATCACCCACACACAAGGCGGTGCCTCCGTTTTTCGGTAGCACCGCCTTCTCAATTGTTAGATAGTCTTTTAGAGCCAGGCGCGGGGGGAGGCGTCGGAGGGCATGCG
>CAZPKH010000064.1:0-5299 GCA_964587165.1 uncultured Muribaculaceae bacterium | reverse complement strand
CTCTCGAAACTCCCCCGCCTGACGTTTGCGGCGCACCCTAAAGGATGCGCCCTCCGAGTTTGCTCTTGACCCTCTCAGGATATGCCCTCAGCCTCGGAGGTCGGGTCCTTCAGGGCCCGACGATAACACCCTCGCATGACGATTGCGGCGGGCGCTAAAGCACCCGCCCTCCGAGTTTGCTCTTGACCTCCGAGGGTGCGCCCTGCGAGTTTGCTCATGACGCGCGCTCGTCTAAAAGCAGGGTATATACACGACAAAGCCGGATGTCGGAATCGTGGTGATTCCGACACCCAGGCATATCTTCGTTTTCCCGCTTAGGGGGGATATTACTTCTCGGGGGCGGGGGCTGCGGGTGCGGCGGGAGCAGCAGGTGCCTGCTCGGCAGCGGGAGCTGCGGGTGCTGCCGTGGGGGCGTTGGTGTTGTAGTCGCCGGCCTGAGTTGTGGTTGTGGCGGCTGCGGGAGCTTTCACGCGGGGTGCGCCGGTGGTGGTCACGGCATTAGGTGCCACAAATGTTGAGGCGATGGCGAGCACTGCGATGGCACCGCCGAGGGTCCATGTGAGCTTCTCGATGAAGCTGTTTGTGCGACGTACGCCCATGATCTGGTTGGACGACGCAAACGACGATGCAAGACCGCCGCCTTTGGATTTCTGAATCAGAATGACGCACACCAACAGCACAGCTGCGATGATCGACAGAATGATGAATAAGATGTACATAATTTATATAACGTGTTATTTTACTGTGAGTTGGACTGCCGCCACGGATTTAAGGGCGCAGTCAGGGTGCAAATTTAGTGAAAAATCTGCATTTACGCCAACAAAATCGCAGTTTTATGCCTGCGCGTCAGAATTGGGCGAGGCGGGCAAGATATTTGCCGATGATATCAAACTCGATATTGACGCGCTGGCCGGGGCGGATGTCGCGGAAATTGGTGTGCTCGTAGGTGTAAGGGATGATGGCTACGCGGAACGAATCGCGCTCTGAATCGCAGACTGTCAGGCTCACGCCGTTGACAGTAACTGAGCCTTTCTCGACGGTGACATACCCTTTGGCGGCCATGGCCGGGTCGATGTCGTAGCGGAACTTATAGTAGCGGCTGCCGTCCATCTCTTCGATGGTCTCGCACACGGCGGTGCAGTCGACATGCCCCTGGACGATATGACCGTCGAGGCGGCCGTTCATCTGCATGGAGCGCTCAAGGTTGACGGCAGCGCCGGCGGTGAGGTCGCCGAGGTTGCTGCGGCGCAGGGTCTCGTCGATAGCGGTGACGGTATAAGTGCCGTCGCCGGGGAGCGATACTACGGTGAGACACACGCCGTTGTGTGCCACTGACTGGTCGATGCGGAGCTCGTCGACAAACGAGCAGCGCACCGTGATATGCACGTTGCCGCCGTCACGCTGTATGGCGGTGACTATGCCGGCTTCTTCTACAATGCCAGAAAACATGATATGCAATTTTTCACGATGTTTCACTCCCCAAAGTTACTACATTTTTGCAAGAAATTGCATAAACCGCACGAAAATGTGCATTTTTACGTAGTCAGTCGCGTTATTTGCAAAATAATTAGTACCTTTGCAGTCGCATTACGGAAAACCGGCTGCCGCTCCGGCACCCCGCTCCGTGAAAACAGAGGCATACGAATTATGAAGTTACTCCAAACAAAGTTAGCGCGCTACACAGCTCCCCAGGAAGCGAAAGCCGCCGGTATCTACCCTTATTTCAGGGCCATCTCCTCCGAGCAGGATCCCGAAGTGATAATCAACGGCAAGCGGGTGCTGATGTTTGGCTCAAACTGCTACTCCGGTCTGGTAAACGACCCCCGCATCAAAGAGGCAGCCATTGAAGCAACGCGCAAATACGGCACAGGATGCGCCGGCTCGCCCTTCCTCAACGGTACTCTCGACCTCCACAAGAAGCTTGAGGCACGTATCGCCGAGTATATCGGCAAGGAGGATGTGATGATCTACTCCACGGGCTTCGGTGTGAACCTCGGCGTAGTGTCGACCCTCACCGGCCGCGAGGACTATATACTGTGGGATGAGCAGGACCACGCTTCGATCATCGAGGGGCGCCGCCTGTCGTTCTCACAGCAATTCAAGTACAAACACAACGACATGGAGTCGCTCGAGAAACAGCTTCAGCGCTGCGAGCCCGACAAAGTGAAGCTGATCGTGACCGACGGTGTATTCTCGATGGAGGGCGATGTGGCCAATCTCCCCGAGATAGTGCGACTGGCCAAGAAATATGATGCGTCGGTGATGGTCGACGAGGCTCACGGCATCGGCGTGTTCGGCAAAGGCGGACGCGGCACATGCGATCATTTCGGCGTGACAAAGGATGTGGATCTCGTGATGGGCACATTCTCCAAGTCGTTTGCTTCGCTCGGCGGCTTCATAGCCACCGACAAGGAGATCACCAACTTCCTGCGCCACCACTCGCGCTCATACATCTTCACCGCAAGCATCACTCCGGCGTCGACAGCGGCTGCCCTTGCCGCCATCGACATTATGGAGAAGGAGCCCGAGCGCCAGGAGAATCTGTGGGCGCTCACCAATTTCGCTCTCGACGGTTTCCGCGCCATGGGTGCAGAGATAGGCAACACCTCCACGCCGATCATACCGTTGTTCATACGCGACGATTATAAGACTTTCGGCGTGACACACGATCTGCTCGAGGAGGGTATATTCGTCAACCCGGTGGTATCGCCCGCCGTGGCTCCCAACGACACGCTGATACGCTTCTCGCTGATGGCCACCCACACCAAAGAGCAGGTGTCGGAGGCTCTGGAAAAGATCGAAAAGGTGTTCCGCAAGTACGACCTGCTCCCCGCGAAGTAATTTGCACTAAATAGCATACAACAAGCCGGCGCCTCGGGAAAAATCCGAGGCGCCGGCTTGTTATAGGGAAGCGGTATTACTTTGATTTCTTAGTAGTCTTGGCACTCTTTCCGGCTTTTTCTTTAGGCTCGGCCTTGGGCTTTTCGCGCAGAGCGTGCTCGATGTTGTACTGCTCCATGTTCTTACGCATCGAGGCCACCTCTTTGTTGAGGGTTTCGATCTCGGCAGCCTGATTGCGGATAGTGGTGAGCAGGGCGTTGAGCTCCTCGTTGTCGATAGATGCGGGGTACTGCTCCTCGACACGCACCAGGAAGTCGGACAGCACGTTCATATAGTTGATGAACGCCTGGTAGGGTGTCTCGTACGGGCTGAACAGGGCGTGAGCCTTGCCGTCGGCCAGATGCTTGGTCGACATATAGTAGAAGTGGTCGGCCGACTGCAGATAGTTCCAGTCCTGCTTGAGGCGACGGTCCTCGCAAAGGCGCACGCGCTCGGCCACGGAGTAGAGTTTGGAGAACGCCTCGTTCTGAATCTTATTGCCGAGCCATGCCGATGTGTCGCGGGCTTCATCGGCCCATGAGATGGGGTGAACCACGGAGAGTTCGGCCACGGGCTTGAGTTTCTTGATAGCCTCGGAGGGTGTGAAGAACTCTATGCCGCGGTCGGCAGCGAAGCGCGGCAATGCCTCCAAGAACTGGAAGATGCCGGTATCGGCGGGATTAAACTCGCCGAATGTCTCGAGATTCATGAAGAGGTTGACTATCTGCTGGTCGTCGGGAGTGTGGGCGATCCAGTCCATATACTTATCGGCGGTGAGAGGGTACTCGGCCCAGTCGTGATCGGCAAACCGCACAGCCACGTCGTCGCTCAGCTTATCGTTTTTGAGCAGCAGGCGCAGTTTAGGCTGCGAGGCGGCGGAGTATACATAGTTGGGCGATTTCCAGCCGAGTATGTGCTTTGCGCCTTCAGTTATCACGCCTTTATACCCCATGGAGTAGATCAGCGGAGCGAGGTCGTCGTCGTATATCAGCTCGGTATTGCGGAGCACTTTGGGCTTTACGCCGAGTATTTCGCCGAGCATCCGGTCGTGCTCCTTCACCTGAGCTTCAAACTCTACAGGGTCGGCCAACGAAGCGAGCGAGTGAGCGTAGGTCTCGGCAAGAAACTCTACGCAGCCGGTGTCGGCAAGCTTCTTGAGCAGGTCGATAAACTCAGGCACATACCGCATCAGCTGCTCCATTGCCACGCCGGTGATCGAGATGGCGCAGCGGAAGCGGCCTTTCGACTCCTCGATCATGCTCAGCAGAGTGCGTGCTGCCGGGATGTACGAGCGCTGGCCGATGCGGGTCACGATGTCGTCGTTGGCGAAATCGTCGTAATAGTAATGATCGTTGCCTATATCAAAGAAATTGTATGCCTTCAGGCGGAAAGGCTGATGTATCTGGAAATAAAAACAAACTGCTTTCATCTGTTATATTATTGTTGTTGATTTCGAAAATGCCGGGTGTATGGCTTACGCCCCGGGGAGGATTATTTGTACGAGTCAAGCACCCGGCGGTAGATATCGATCACTTTCTTGCCGGCTTTGTCCCAGGTGATGCGGTTCACCTCGGCCAGCCCATCTTCGCTCAGCTGCTTGTGCAGAGCCGGATAGGTGACGATGGCATTCATCGCGTCGGCCATAGCGTCGATGTCCCAGTAGTCGGTCTTTATCACATTGGAGAGTATCTCGGCGCAGCCGCTCTGCTTGGAGATGATCGACGGCACTCCCATCTGCATGGCCTCCAGAGGCGAGATGCCGAACGGCTCCGACACCGAGGGCATCACATACACATCCGACGCCTTCAGCATCTCGTACACTTTCGGGCCTTTGAGGAATCCGGGGAAGTGGAAACGGTCGGATATTCCGCGGGCTGCGGCCAGACGTATCATATCCTCCATCTTGTCGCCCGACCCGGCCATCACGAAGCGCACGTTAGGGTTGTTGCGAAGCACTTTGGCTGCAGCCTCGACAAAATACTCGGGGCCTTTCTGCATGGTGATACGCCCCAGGAAGGTGATTATCTTATCCTTCGATTTGGGCACCTGCAGGTTGAGCAGATCGTCGGACAGGGGTGTGACGGCATTGTGCACGGTGGTCACCTTGGCAGGATCGATGCCGTATTTGTGGATCACGGTCTCGCGGGTGAGATTGCTGACGGTGATGATATGGTCGGCATTGAGCATGCCGTCCTTCTCGATGGCAAACACGGTGGGGTTGACATTACCGCGCGAGCGGTCGAAGTCGGTAGCGTGCACATGTATCACGAGCGGTTTGCCTGTCACCTGCTTGGCATGTATGCCTGCGGGGTATGTGAGCCAGTCGTGGGCATGGATTATGTCGAAATCGAGTGTACGCGCTATCACGCCTGCCGTGATCGAGTAGTTGTTGATCTCCTCGAGCAGGTTGTCGGGGTAG
>CAZPKH010000063.1:0-6463 GCA_964587165.1 uncultured Muribaculaceae bacterium | reverse complement strand
GAGAAGATGGAGGCGAGGATGTCGGAGGAGGTGATGCGGCCGGTGATTTCGGCGAGGGAGTCGAGGGTGTCGCGAAGATGGGGCGATACGAGGTCGGCGCTTATGCCTGAGCTCAAGGCTTCGATGGTGGCATCGGCGGCATCGGCGGCTCGGCTTAGGGCTTGATAGTGACGGGCGTTGGTTATGATGATGGCGTCGTCGGCTGAGTCGTCGATGCCGGCTGCTTGTGCTATGGCGCGATGCAGCTGAGCGAGTTTATCCGTCTGTGTGGCGGCATCTTTTGCAGCGAGTGCGATGATCGGGGTATCTGCGCCTGCCAATAAGGCAAGCGTACGCGTGGAGGCATCAACTGTGGGGGGGTCGAGGAGGTCGATTTTGTTGAGGATTATGATTCGATGTGAATCTGCTGAGGTGGGTGTGTAGAGACCGAGATCTGTGCCTGTGGATTGAGGGTTGACTGAGGTGGCATCGACGACGTTCAGGATGATTCTTGCGCGTGCGGCTTCGGCTGCTGTGCGCTCGATGCCGAGAGATTCAACGGGGTCGGAGGTTTGACGCAGCCCTGCAGTGTCGATGATGCGATAGGGGGTGCCGTATATCTGAACTGTTTCGTCGATGGTGTCGCGGGTGGTGCCATGTATGGGGCTTACGATGGCTCGCTCGTGGCCGGAAATGGCATTGAGCAAGGTTGATTTGCCGGCGTTGGTGGCTCCGACGATTGCTACGGGGATGCCGATGCGTATGGCTGATCCTGTGGCGAATGTTGCGGCAAGCCGGCGGCATGTGTCGCGTATTGTTGTGGCTAAGGCAAGCAGCCGGCTGCGGTCGGCAAATTCGACATCTTCCTCCGAGAAGTCAAGCTCGAGTTCCAGAAGCGATGCGAGCTCGAGCAACTGTGAGCTTAGATGGTCGAGCTGCTGTTTTAGCGATCCTTTGAGTTGCTGCATGGCCACTCGGTGTGATGCTCGCGAGGTAGAGTCGATGATATCGGCAATGGCTTCGGCTTCGGTCAGGTCTATGCGACCCGACGAGAAGGCTCGGCGGGTAAATTCGCCGGGTTCAGCCAATCGAGCTCCTTTGGATATCAATGTGTTGATGAGTTCCTGCTGAATATACCGGGATCCGTGGACGGATATTTCCACGGTGTCGTCGCCGGTGAAAGACGCGGGTGCATGGTAGACGATGACAACGGCCTGATCGAGGTCGGCTCCTGTCGCATCAGTGATCATGCCAAACGAGGCATGCCGTGCCGGGAGTGTGTTGAGCGGCTTGCCGCGCCATATCCGGGATGCTATGCTGACGGCTTCGGGACCGCTTAGACGCACTGTTGCTATTCCTCCCACTCCCGGCGGCGTGGCGATGGCGCATATTGTGTCGGGGGTCAGCGTAGCTTGTTCCATTGATTGAGGTCGTGTTGGGTTTCGATTACGTTTTCAATGCTGTCGGGCAGTGAGCTGAAGAAGTCGTGGCCTGTGCGTGCCTCTACTTCGTCGATAGAGCATACCGTGGTCTGCATTCCACCATCGACATAGCCGTTGGGCATGATGAATCCGATGCCGCGAGGAGGAACTGCGTACGGGGCAATGACAACTTTGAAAAATTCTGCGGGAACGGCAACGCCGGTATCGCCGATTCGCTCGATATAACTGTCGGTACGCACCGGTCCGCATACTATTATGATTGCCGAATCGCGTCGCGCCCATCGGCGGCAGCTTTCTTCCAGAGCCTTCCAGGCTCCGGCATTCAGCGAGTGCACCTGAGGGCAAATATTTGTCATATAGAATGATTCGGCCATCGATTCGGGGCTCCACTTCATATCGCCGGCCGGAGCCATATGTCCGCGGTCGTAGCCGGAGTTGCGGTAGTCGGAGGTCTGAGCCGATGCGTTTGTACGCGGGTCGGGGGTGAATTTGTTGGAGCGAGGTTCGGCACCGTCGGCTTCGTCGGCGGTAAGTTCCCAAGCCACCCAATTAGGTATATGCAGGCTGGGATTGAAGGAGATCTCCATCCCGGTACCCGAAAGGCGCTCCTGCGGCACACCGGCGCGGGTAGATACTTCGAGTAGGCCGGAGTAGGATTGCGCTGATCTTCCGGGGGTGTCGGCAGCCTTGGCGCTCCACCACACAAACACGATCAAGGCGACCAGGACAATCAGCGGAATATGCCGGATAAGCTGCTTGCGGAAGTTACGGCGTGGATTGCAATGTCGGCTCATAGTGTGGGAAAGTCGTTGATTAAATGTGCTATCTCGGCAGCCTCGCGGACGGTGGTAGCCGATGAAACCGGCAGGCTGACAACCTCGCGTGCGAGGGCTTCAGTGACCGGGATAGGGTGGGGGATATCCAACAGTCCTGTGCCGGCATAGCATGGCTGCTGATGCGGAGGGGTAGCGTAATGGATGTCGGCTCCTATCCCCGCCTGTGCGAGAAGTTGCATAAATCTGTCGCGGTCGGGCACACGCACCACAAACTGGTGCCAGACCGAATCGTACAGGTATACTGAAAATTCGGGAACGCGCACCTGAGGGTGATGTATCTCGTTGCGGTAGCATGATGCATTTGCAAATCGAGCGCTGTTTTCATCCTGTATGTGGGCAAGACGCACTCTCAGGAGTGCTGCCTGAATGGTGTCAAGTCGGCAATTAAAACCCTGATAGATATTATGATATCGGCGATCCGAACCGTAGTTGGCTAAAGCGCGGACTGCGGCCGCAAGCTCTGCATCATGGGTTGCCACGGCACCGGCGTCGCCGAGTGCTCCGACATTTTTCGTCGGGTAGAAGCTGAAAGCGCCTGCATGTCCGAGAGCTCCTGTCATGTCCGAACCGAACAGACCTCGCACCGGCGATTTTGCCCCTATAGCCTGAGCATTGTCCTCGACAACAATCAGGTTGTGCGATCTGACGGTCTCGACTAACTTTTTGTCCCAACACGCCCGACCGTATAGGTGCACGGGCATTATTGCGCGTGTACGGGGTGTTATGGCCTGCTCGACGAGTGAAGTGTCGAGATTCATAGTATGCTCGTCGGCGTCGACAAGTACGGGGCGAAGCCCGGCGTCGGTCACGGCAAGCACTGTAGCAATATAAGTATTTGCAGGGATAATGATCTCGTCGCCGGGCGCGAGGCGACCTATCAGGCAATAGGCGCGCAGGATGAGCCGCAGCGCGTCAAGGCCGTTGCTCACACCTATCACATACGGCGCACGCACCAGCGAGGCGAGCTCGTGCTCAAAAGCTTCGACTTCAGCTCCGCCGACATAGCGACCCGAGTCAATCACTCGCAAAGTTGCTTGACGAAGTTCGTCGGCCAGCGGTGCGTTGAGCCGCTCCATGTCGAGAAAAGGGTATTTCAGCTCGTCAGCCATCGTCGCGTGCTATTTTTTGAGAGGTGAGACGTTTGAAAGTATCAAAGTCGCGGCAGTAGTCCTCCTCGTCAAACTCCAGCGAAGTGAGCACAAGGCATACCGACCCCGACGAAAAATTGTCAAGCCCGCGCCACACCCCCGCCGGTATATAGAGCGCACGATATGGACGGTTGAGTGTAAATGTGCGGCTTGTGTGTCCGTCGGTCAGAGTCACGTCAAAAGCACCGGAGGCTGCCACAATGAGTTCCTGGGCGCGGTAATGCGAATGGCCGCCGCGTTCTGAGTCGCCCGGCACGTCGTACAGGTAGAATACACGGCGCACGTCAAACGGATATCTTCCGTTGTTCTCCACTTCGGTAAGCGACCCGTTGGCATGACAATGGCGCGGAAGATCGACGATGCGGCAGTCGGATAGAAGCGACCGGCGGTGCGAATATGTTTTGTCGGAATCGGTCATTGTCGTGCGGATATAATCTTGAATGCCTCGAAATCGCGGATATAGTCGGCCTCGTCGTATAAGGTAGAGCTCAGGATCATAGCTACGGAGTTTGTCGAGAAGTTGTCAAGGCGGCGCCATGTGAGCGGTGGCAGCAGTAGCCCCTTGTACGAACGGGCAAGATGATATGTCTGTTCGTTGCCGTCAGCGTCTGTCAAAATCACATCGAAGCTCCCCGAAAGGGCAACAATCAGCTCTGTCTGAGTACGGAAAGCGTGCCCGTGACGGCACTCGCCGCCGGGCACATCGTATATCCAATAAGCGCGGGCGATGTCAAACGGTATCTGCGAACGGTTCTGGATGAATGAGAGATTACCCCGAGGGTCGCAGATGCGTGGCAGGTCGATCAATCGGGCGTCACGACAATCCATTGTCGGCCAGAGCGATGAGATACTGTCCGTAGGGGTTTTTAGCCATAGGTGCTGCAAGCTCGCGGAGCTTGTCGGCATCTATCCAACCTTTTCTGAAAGCGATCTCTTCGAGAGCCGCCACTTGGAATCCCTGACGCTTTTCGATCGTCTCGATGAAGTTTGAGGCCTCCATCAGCGAGTCGGTGGTGCCGGTGTCGAGCCAGGCGAAGCCGCGTCCGAGCTGCTGCACGCACAGATGTCCGGCATTGAGGTACTCCTGATTGACCGATGTGATCTCAAGCTCGCCGCGGGCCGACGGCTTGACGTTCTTGGCGATATTTACCACCGAGTTGGGGTAGAAGTAAAGCCCGACCACCGCCAGATCCGAGCGCGGCTGCAGCGGCTTCTCCTCGATGGAGAGGGCGCGACCGCTATCGTCAACTTCGACAATGCCGAAGCGCTGCGGATCGTGCACCTTGTATGCAAATATCGTAGCATCCTCCGAGGTCTCTGACGTATGGAGCGCTTCCATGAGCATACCGGTGAACCCCTGGCCGTAGAATATGTTATCGCCGAGCACGAGGCACACGCTGTCGTCGCCGATAAATTCCTCTCCTATGATGAAGGCCTGAGCAAGGCCGTCGGGACTCGGCTGCTCGGCAAACTCGATATTGAGCCCCATCTCCTCGGAGCCGCGCAGCAGTCGGCGGAACCCGGGGAGATCTTCGGGGGTTGAGATGATAAGGATGTCGCGTATACCGGCAAGCATAAGCACAGAGATGGGGTAATATACCATCGGCTTATCGTAGATGGGCACCAACTGTTTTGATATGCCGCGAGTGATAGGGTATAGACGAGTGCCGGATCCGCCGGCCAGTACGATTCCTTTCATTGATCAGAGGAGTTTAGATTTACGATTATTTTCGGTTGTTGTACATGCGGTTGTAGTACTCCATATAGTCGCCGGAGGTTACAGATTCCACCCACTCGCGGTTGTCGAGATACCAGCGCACGGTTTTCTCGATACCTTCGGTGAACGGTGTTTCCGGATACCATCCGAGCTCAGTAGCTATCTTTGTGGGGTCGATGGCGTAGCGCATGTCGTGGCCCGGACGGTCGGCCACGTATGTTATCAAGTCGTAGTTTATATCGTCGACCGACCCGCTGAGTAGCTTTTGGTACTCAGGCTGTTGACGCATTATGCGGGCTATTATGTCGATTACGGTCTTGACGATGGTGATATTCTGCTCCTCGTTGAAGCCGCCTACATTGTACACTTCGCCTACGCGCCCTGTGCGGAGCACCATGTCGATAGCTTTGGCGTGGTCTTCGACGTAGAGCCAGTCGCGCACATTGTCGCCTTTTCCATACACCGGAAGTTTCTTGCCTTCGAGTATGTTTTTGATGATCAGCGGTATCAGCTTCTCGGGGAAGTGGTATGGGCCGTAGTTGTTGCTGCAGCGGGTGATATTGACGGGCATCCCGTAAGTCTCGTGGTATGCCTGGGTGATCAGGTCGGCGCCGGTCTTTGCGGCCGAATACGGCGATCGGGGAGCCAGTGGGGTGTTCTCGGTGAAAAACTCGGTGCCGAAAGTCTGGAGGTTGGTGCGACCTTTAGCCACCTCGGCCACCTCAGCCTCAACATGCAGCGGGTGCGGATCGGCGTATGTCTTGGGCAGCGAGCCATACACCTCGTCGGTCGAGATCTGCAGATACCTCTTACCCTCGTGGTAGCGTGGCTTGCCGTCGGCATCTTTTCCCTCATACCACGCTTTGCGGGCGCAGTCGAGCATATTCTGAGTACCGAGAATGTTGGTCTCGAGGAAGAGGCGCGGGTTTTCGATAGAACGGTCAACATGGCTTTCGGCGGCAAAGTTCACCACGAAATCGGGATCGAACTCTGCAAATATTTTTTCCACCAGTTCGCGGTCGCCGATGTCGCCTTTTACGAAGCTGACGTTAGGCAACTCGATCTCATCTTTTATAGTAAGGAGATTTCCGGCATAAGTCAGAGCATCGAGTACAAGTATCTCAACTTCACCGGGGTGAGTTTTGAGGAGGTATTTCACGAAGTTGGCGCCGATAAATCCGGCTGCACCAGTGACCAGATATTTTTTCATGTGCATTGTTTGTGTTAAAACAACAAAAAAGCTGACAACCGCTCCCCGTCGTGGGGGTGATTATCAGCCTTCGGAATGTGCCCGGAACAGGACTCGAACCTGCACGCCTCGCAGCACTCGCACCTGAAACG
>CAZPKH010000062.1:0-6824 GCA_964587165.1 uncultured Muribaculaceae bacterium | reverse complement strand
GCCTGCTCCCAGCTCACACCCACCACGGGGTAATCGCTGTAGCCGCCGTGCGAGAAGTAGAGGCGTGTATAAGGCTCGTTGTAAGCGTTATCGAAATCGTTGATCCACGCAGTAGTATCGGGATATACGTTTACTATATAAGTATTGAGGAAGTCGTAATCGCCGGTAAGGCTTCGGGTTATTGTTTCGCGTATGATCTGCCCCTCATCGTTGATGTAGGCGGTATCTTTCGATATCACAGGATCGGATGTGGGTATGGGGCGGTCGGTGTTGTAATCACGCCGGGCACGGTCCAGACGGTTTTTACGCTTGGCAGCCTCGGTGTGATTGTATATCTCATAGCGATAATTCATCTGAGTGGGGTCGAGCTCGCGTGCGCCGGTGATCGGGTTGGTGCGGTACACCGACTCGATGGCTCGAGCCTCATCCTCATTGGGGTTGCGCCAAGGTATAGCCTTATTCCAGTTGAGGTGCGGTTTCACGGGGTTGCCGTCGCGGTCCTCCTCGATCTTGAAATCTTCGTTGCCGCCGAACGCCGGATCGGCCAAACGCTCGCGGATGATGGAGTCGCGCACCCAGAACAGGAACTGTTTGTATTTGGCATTGGTGATTTCGGTCTCATCCATCCAGAATGACTCTACAGACATGCCACGGGCATCGGCACGAAGATTCCATGCCGAGTCAGCCTTCTGCGGGCCGATCTCCATAGATCCTCGCGACACAAGCACCATGCCGTAGGGTGTAGGCTCAGCCCATGATGTACCTCCGACGCCGGTCACCTCGCCTCCGCTACCGCCCGAGCGCGAGCCGGATGCACAAGCTGTGGCTATGGCTGCCAGTATCAGTGAAAGTATATATATCGAAGATTTTTTCATGATCGTCGTTGTATTTTTACATTATGCGGATGTTCTTGTGTCGATTCTTGTTCTTCTCGGAGAAGTCAAATTTCATCTTGTAGCCGAGCACGATCTCGTGGCTGCCGCTTGAGGCTTTGGCTATTGCCGTGGTGGCGTAATCGTAACTGTAGCCCAGATAGAACCCTTTAAATTCTGCTCCGACAAGTGCCGTCACAGCGTCGTCGTATCTGTAGCCCACACCGGCATACAGGAATTTATTGTATCGGATGCGAGCTGTAAGCTCTCCCGTTGTAAAGGTGAAATTTGACATCACAATCACCGACGGTATCACTTCAAATAACGTGTTTTTTATAGGAATATTGCTGCCGGCCATGAAATAGAGGGTACGGTCGGCTGTAAATTCGAAATTTTTAACAGCATTTCCTTCGCTATCGGTTCCTGAAGCCGCCGAAGTATCGCCTTCGCCCTGCATTTTAATTGTGGGTGAGGTGACATGGGTGCATGAGAGTCCGGCCCAGAATTTGGGATGAGTATAGTAAACGCCGACTCCGAGATCGAGCTGTGTGCCGTGTAAGTCGGTTGTCGGGATAGCCTGATCCGTACCCTGATGATAGTCGTCGTTGTCGGGCAGGAATACTTCCGAGCCTTTGAACCCTTCGTCGATAAGACCGAACTGCAGAGCCGCCGTAAGCTCGCCTTTGAGAAGTTTGAATTTATAGCCGAGCTGTGCGCCGAGGGTTAGGTTGCTGTACAGACCGGCGCTCTCCTGCTGAAGCATCAGACCCACGCCAAATTTCTTGTTGAACAGCTTCAAAGGCATGTTGGCCGTACCGGCAAATGTCGTGGGAGCATTGTCGATACCGACCCACTGCATACGCCCGATGGCACGAATCTGCATCAGGTCGGTAGTACCTATGGCTGCCGGGTTGTAATATGCCGGAAGCTCGAAGTAGTGCGAGAAAAGAGCATCGGTCTGAGCTGAGGCCGCCGGCGACAGAGCCAGTGCTGCCAGCGTCGCAACGGCGACGACGCATATCCGTATATGGCGTATGACTTTGAGAATCATTCGAAGTAGAATGTGAAAACGATCATTTTTGATGTGGCGCGCTTGAGAGAGCGCGTGATGTTGTATTTCAGAGGCTCCTCCTCAAGATCCGGACGATCTTTCTGAAGTATATCGCCGAGTCCGAGGCAGAACTTCACTTCCGGGATAAACTTGAAGTAGGGGAGGTAGAAATCGCAACCGAAGCCGAAGGTCAGATAGGTGTCGAATGACTTTAGCTTGAGATAGTCGGATGTCTTTTTACCGACATCAATCGACGGCATGACACCGGCCGTGAGGTAAGGGCGCGCGTTATGATAGCGTACGGACGAGAATTTGAGATCGACCGGAAGCACGACGTATGTCGACTTGATGTTTTGCGATGCCTCTTCGCCAAGTGTGGTGTCGAGCATCTTTATCTCTCGGTTGCCGAAATAAAGGCCGGGAGTGAAACGCAGGTTGAAGTAGTTGTTGAGCCGCAGATCGAACAGACCGTTGACGCAGAACCCCGGCGAATACCCCGGCTGCTCCATAAACCATGTCTGCCCCTGCTCGGTCACAAACCCATTGTGGCTGAAGCGTATATCTTCCAGGTGCAAACCGACCGAGAACCCCAAATGCCAACGGCGATTGTCGGCATACGGTTTGTTGAGCACCTTGTCGTTGAGACGGCGCGCCTGCAGCTGCATCGGCAGTAGCGATACGGCTGCTATGGCAATCAAAAGAACTCGGTGCAAAAGTTTCATCAATAAAAAAACGCCCTCCGCCGGCGAATATTGCCCGGCGGAGGGAATTTTTAACGGGGGTGCTACCGATGTCACTCAGCGCGATAGAGAGCCAGATCGGCAACATTGAAGTTGCTGATGAACTCCGAGTGTTTTGTCACCTCGGCTGCAATCATGCGGGTGTAAACCTCGCACGACTTCGTGAAGCTCTCCGTGCGGTTTGCATCGGCAAGCAGCAGGTAGGCCATGATGATGTCGGCAGCCATCTCGACCAGACGGCGAGCCATGAAGTCAATATAGGTCTTGTCGTCGGCACCATTGACCGCTTCTACGGCTGCTTCATATTTAGCAGTGAGGGCGACGAGCTGATCCTTGATATGCTGAAGTTCGGGCTTCACCTCCTCAGCCTCATACTGGCGTATCAGGTTAAGATATGCACCGGTGGTGACATATCGGATAGCTGCCACTACCTGAAGCTGTGTAGTACCCTCATATATCGAAGTGATACGTGCATCGCGGTATATGCGCTCACAGGTGTAATCTTTCATGAAGCCCGAGCCGCCATGTATCTGGATACAGTCGTAAGCATTCTGGTTGCAATACTCCGATCCCATACCTTTGGCAAGGGGAGTGAGAGCGTCGGCAATCTTGGAGTAAGCCTTAGCCTCCTTGCGCTCCTCGGGGGTGAGCTTGCGCTCTTTTGCGATATCCTCGTAGATCTTGTACAGATCGACATAGCGTGCGCACTCGTAGAGGAGCGAGCGGCTTGCATCGAGTTTGGCTTTCATCACCGAAAGCATCTCGGCGACAGCCGGGAAATCGATGATGGCGTGGCCGAACTGACGGCGGTCGCGTGCATAGCTGAGAGCCTCGCGGTAAGCAAGCTCGCTTACGCCGACCGACTGAGCGGCGATGCCGAGACGAGCGCCGTTCATCAGCGCCATCACATATTTTATAAGACCGAGCTGACGCTGTCCGCAAAGTTCGGCGGGAGCATCCTTGAACACGAGCTCGCAGGTAGGTGAGCCCTTGATACCCATCTTGTTCTCGATGCGGCGTACAGTCACACCACCGTTGCGCTTGTCGTAGATAAACATCGACAGGCCACGGCCGTCGCGGGTACCTTCCTCGGAGCGGGCAAGCACCAGATGTATGTCGGAGTCGCCGTTGGTGATGAATCGCTTCACACCGTTGAGACGCCATGTGCCGTCGGGCTGCTCGGTAGCTTTGAGCATAACGCTCTGCAGGTCAGAACCGGCATCGGGCTCAGTGAGGTCCATCGACATGGTCTCACCCTGGCATACACGGCTTATGAAGCGCTTCTTCTGGTCCTCGTCAGCAAATTCATAGATCGTCTCGGCGCAGTCCTGCAGTCCCCAGAGGTTCTCAAAACCTGTATCGGCACGGCTCACGATGTCGGCAGCCATGATATAGGGAGTAATAGGGAAGTTGAGACCACCGAAGCGGCGGGGCATAGCCATGCCCATAAGGCCGGCTTTGCGGCACAGATCGAGGTTCTCCTGAGTGCCGGTAGCATAGATTACACGACCGTCGACCACCTTGGGGCCTTCGTGATCCACCGACTCTGCATTGGCAGCTATCGTCTCGCCGCATATTTCGCCTACGATTTCGAGCACACGGTCGTACGAATCCATGGCATCGGCGAAGTTGAGAGGTGCATAGTCAAATTTCTCGGCGTCGGCGAAATTACGCTCTTTGAGTTCGACAATCTTCTGCATCATCGGGTGGTTGAGATGGTGCTTGAGGTCGGGATTGTCTGTATAGAAGTTAGCCATTGTTAAGTATCTTTATTGAATTTCGCTCCGCGGTATCACTTGGAGTTCTTTTTATAGTATTTGATAAGTTTGGGCACTACATCCTCCACGTTGCCGGTTATCACATAGTCGGCTATTGAGTTGATCGGCGCATTGGGGTCGTTGTTTACCGAAATGATGATAGCGCTCTCCTGCATACCGGCGATATGCTGTATCTGGCCCGACACACCGCATGCGATATAGAGCTTCGGACGAACAGTCACACCGGTCTGACCGATCTGACGGTCGTGCTCGCAGAAGCCCGCATCGACAGCAGCGCGCGATGCACCTACTTCAGCACCGAGCACATCGGCGAGCTTGAAGAGCATGTCGAAATTCTCTTTCGAGCCCATGCCGTAACCGCCGCATACGATGATGGGGGAGTTTTTGATATTTACTTTAGATTTCTCGATGTGGCGGTCGATAATTTCGACGGCGAAATCTTCGTCGGACACATATTTCGAGGGATCAAGGTCGACCACTTCGCCTTTGTACTGAGGATCGAAGATCTCCTTTTTCATCACACCTTCGCGCACGGTAGCCATCTGCGGACGGCACTCGGGGTTGACGATTGTAGCCACGATGTTGCCGCCGAATGCAGGGCGGATCTGGTAAAGCAGATTGGTATACTCCTTACCGGTTTTGGGATCCTTGTGGTCGCCGATCTCGAGCGAGGTACAGTCGGCGGTAAGACCGCTGTGGAGGCACGACGATACACGCGGACCCAAGTCGCGACCTATACATGTAGCGCCCATCAGAGCAACCTGCGGAGTGATCTCGCGGAAGAGGTTGATCAGCGCCGAAGCATGGGGGGCGGAGATGTAGGGGTAGAGGCGGTCGTCCTGCAGTTTATATACAGTGTCGACACCGTAGGGGAAGAGCTGCGACTCGATACCTTCGAGTTTGTCGCCTATCACCACGGCTTCCAGTTTCACTCCAAGTTTGGTGGCCAGCACACGGCCTTTAGTGAGCAGCTCGAGGCTTACGTCGGCTATGCGCCCATCCTCATACTCACAATATACTATAAGGTTGTTTTTGTCTGCCATGGTGTAAATTATCCGATAGTATGGTTGGCGATAAGTTCTTTCACGAGACCTTCGATCTGCTCGTCGGAGTCGTCCATGCGGCGGGCATCCTTGGCCACAAATACGACATTCTCTACAGCTTTCACCTTGGTGGGCGAGCCGGCCATGCCGATCTGCGCCGGATCAGCCTCGACGAATGCGGCACCCCACTCCTGAAGGTTGAGGTACGGACGCTTCTCAAGAAGCTCCTGTATTTCCGGGGCAAGAGCAGCTTTCTCCGAAGGGGAGGCGGCATATTTGTATTTCTGCACGCGCACGGCGTTGCGCGGACGGCAGGCGGGAGCCGAACCGTTGACAGTCACAACTGCCGGAAGGGGAGTGCGTACAGTCTCAACGCCGTTCTCAAGACGACGCTTCACGGTAGCTTTGCCATCCTTCACTTCGATGATCTCCTCGGCGTAAGTGACCTGCGGCAGACCGAGCTTCTCGGCTATCTGCGGACCCACCTGAGCAGTATCACCGTCGATAGCCTGACGACCGCCTATGATAATATCGTAATTGCCGATTTTTTTCACTGCCTGAGCCAGCGAATAGCTCGTGGCGAGAGTGTCGGCTCCACCGAGCGCGCGGTCGGTGAGCACAATGCCGGTATCAGCACCGCGGTATATTGCCTCGCGGATTATCTCGGCAGCACGGGGCAGACCCATTGTGAGGAGGGTGACTGTGCTCCCCGGGTGTGCATCCTTCAGGCGGAGCGCCTGCTCAAGAGCATTCAGATCCTCAGGATTGAAGATGGCCGGCAGAGCCGCACGGTTGATTGTGCCATCCTCTTTCATTGCATCCTTGCCCACATTGCGGGTGTCGGGCACCTGCTTTGCGAGCACAACGATGTTAAGACTCATATTGCAAAATTTTGATATTGATTTTTCTGTGGTTTATCCGTATGCGGCGACAAGACTGTGCACGCCATCGCATAATCTGCGCAAAATTATATAAAATCAGTTTATTGCACAAATATTCGGCATATTTTGCGACATACGTCACAACCATTGGCACTTTTGGAATCAATACAGCCATCACCCTGAGTGCATCCTCCCTCCAATAAACACACTAAAAAAGACAGAGGCCGACTCCTCCGGCAGGAAAGAATCAGCCTCTGTGATAAAGCCACATCAAAGGATGCGATGAAACTCCGAATGACAGGATTTGAGTGCCACACCCGATCTTTGTAATCCTCCGGGGCCGGGGCTTGCGCCGTGCGACCCATCCTCTTGCGAGGCTGAGGCCCGCCATCGGCCGGGGGGCGTGTCTCGGTATTTCATAAAAATTTGATGAGTTTCCCAATCAACTTTGATGTGGTG
>CAZPKH010000061.1:0-7176 GCA_964587165.1 uncultured Muribaculaceae bacterium | reverse complement strand
TCGACGAGGTGCACATGCTGTCGGCCGCGGCCTTCAACGCCTTCCTCAAAACCCTCGAGGAGCCGCCGTCGTACGTCATCTTCATCCTCGCCACTACCGAGAAGCACAAGATACTCCCCACCATTCTGTCGCGCTGCCAGATATACGACTTCGCCCGTATCACCATCCAGGATATGATAGAGCATCTGGCCTATGTGGCCGAGCAGGAGGGTATCACCGCCGAAACCGCAGCTCTCAACATCATAGCGCGCAAGGCCGACGGAGCGATGCGCGACGCCCTCTCGATATTCGACCAGGTGGCCGCATCTTCGCGAGGCAACATCACGTATGCCGCCACGCTCGACAATCTCAATGTGCTCGACTATGAGTATTACAACCGCCTGACCGACTGCTTCCTGCGCGGCGACGTGCTCAGCTCTTGGCTGATATACAAAGAGATACGCGACCGCGGATTCGACTCTCAATTTTTCATCAACGGCCTGGCCGACTATTTCCGCGACCTTATGGTGGCGCGCGATCCCCGCACGGCATCGCTCCTCGAAGCGGGCGACGAAGCCCGCGCCGCTATGGCCGAATGGAGCGCAAAATGCGACCCCACGTGGCTCTATCAGGCCATGGATCTCTGCAATCAGGCCGATTTCAACTACCGCACAGCCTCCAACAAACAGTTTCTGATCGAGCTCACACTCGCTAAACTGTGCCAACTACTAAGCCCCTCGCCCGATAGCACTGCCGACGGCCGGACGCAGGGGCTCAAACCTATAGCCGCCGCGCAAACCTCTCAGCCTCAGCCCTCACAACCTCAACCCGCTGATCCGCAGCCTCAACCCTCTGCTACTCCGCCGGTGCAGCCGCAGCCCCCGCAGCCTCAAGCAGTACGGACTGCACCAGCCCGGCCTACACCCTCGGCCGGATCGCGCCTCTCAATACGCGGACTGCGCTCCACAGCCCCCTCGGCTGAAAAGAGCGATACCGCCACTCCCACGGCGGCTCCCCGCGCCGAGGCGTATACCGACGCCGAGCTGCTGGCGCGCTGGACAGCATGGGCCGAAGCCCACCCTACCGAGCGGATACTTGTCAACACCATGCGCACCGCTGCACCGGCCCGTCAGACTGACGACCAGGCCGGCCTCTATACCGTGACGGTCGAGAACGAACATCAGCATCAGCTCCTCACCGAACGGCTCCCCGAGCTGCTGCAATGGCTCCGCGACGGCTTGCGCAACGACTCCATACACATCGCCATAGCCATAAACCGCGGCGAAGCATCGCCCGCCACATGGAACGACCGCGAAGTGCTCTCGCACCTCACCGCCGAACACCCTGCGCTCGCAAAATTCATCTCCGACCTTGATCTGAGGCTCTTCTGAGCGAGAGCACCGGGCAGACACACTCCGGTTTTTTGCTGCACTCCGTTGGGTTTTGGCAAATTTTCAGTACTTTTGTAGACCGAATCAAAATCCGAACGCATGAACGTAAAAGAGTCAATGCTTGAGATACTGGCAGCCGAGAGCCGCGCTATCGCCGCCATACCGTATACCGACGACTACGACCGCGCCGTCGAGACTATCGTTGAGCGTGTGCACCGTCGCGGAGGCAAGCTCGTGACATCCGGCATGGGAAAGGCCGGCCAGATAGCCATGAATATCGCCACTACATTCTCGTCGACAGGTATTCCGGCGGTCAACCTCCACCCTGCCGAGGCGCAGCACGGCGATCTCGGAGTGCTTCAGCCCAACGATGTCATGCTGCTGATTTCCAACTCGGGCAAGACCCGCGAGATCGTCGACCTGGTATCGCTGACCCGCAACCTCTACCCCGACATACCGATGATCGTGATAACCGGGTGTCCCGACTCCCCCCTCGCAGCCCTTTCGGGTATCACCCTCACCACCGGCGGCGCTCCCGAGGTTTGCCCCTTGGGGCTCACGCCCACCACATCGACCACGGCAATGACGGTGATAGGCGACATCCTTGTGGTAAACGTGATGCGGGCCACCGGCTTCACCTGCGCCGACTACGCCAAACGTCATCATGGCGGGTATTTGGGAGATAAATCGCGCTCAGAGTGCAAAAAATAGGCCGAGCTCAGCCAAACACACGTTTCAGTTGTTTATACTTTCAGGACAACAAACCTGAATAACAAATCACAACCGTATGAAATCGATATCCATAGAGCCCCGCTTCCTGCATGTTGCCGACCACGAGTCGACCGTAAAGCTGCTGCCTCACCGCAAGGAGTCTACGCTGCAAGCCCTACGCCGGCTTGAGACACTACCCTTCGACACAGCCTACGATGTGCTCCGGCTCGCAGCGCTGCAGATGGTGGAGGCCGGCGACACGGCAAAAGCCGTAAAACAGTTCACCGATCTGGCCGAGGCCACGACACCCGACGACAACTCACCCCGTACCCGTATTGATATATACGCCGCTCTCCTTCAGATACTCACATCGCTGCAGATTGAGGCCAATGCCGACGACGAAGCCCTCGTCACGGCCGCCAAACTCCTCTCTTTTCTGGCTCAGGATGCCAAGCGCAAAGATGAGCCGTTCATGGTGATATTAGCCTCTCTGCTTTACGACATATCACTGATACACAACGAAAAAGGACAGTATAAGCAGGCTGAGCGGCAGCTTGAGAAGTCGATGAAACTCTTCGAGAAGCTCGCCAAGACATCGCCCGAACGATACGGCGCGGCGCATATCAAGGCACAGAACGCCTCGACCCGCGTGTACCGCTCGCGCGTGAAGCAGGTCAACATGCTCGCTCACAATCAGGTAGCCACATCGACCTACCTCGAGATGCTCAATGCCGGTATCGAGGGCGCTACCGATCAGCTCATCGAAAGCCTCACCGCCGAGGGAAAGACCCTTGCGCAGATGGGACGCTACCGCGAGGCCGTGCAATATTTCTCGCGAGCACTGAAATACCTCACCAAGATAGAGCCTGAGTTCTCGGAGCGTCAGCTGCGTCTGTCCATCGATCTGGGCGAGGCGTTGCTCAACGTCAAGGTGTCGCGCGACAAAGGTATACATCTGCTCAACACCATGCTCCATAAAGCCACCAAGCTCAATGCCGAGGCCGAACACCGCCGCATAGTCGACATACTGCTCAATGCCAAGAGCCGACGCCTCGACATACTCGGCATGTGGCACAAAGTATTCCCACGCTGACACAATAATCCCCCCGAACACCATGCCCGATCCGGACAACCGCACACACCCAAAGGAGATACGCATCTACCGCCGACGCACCCTCACACTGATGCTGATGCTGATATTCGGCGCGATCACCGTCGTGATGATAGTGGGTCTGGTGCAGAGCTACTTCCCCCGTTACACCGGCCTGTCCGATCTTAAGATCACCGATACGGGCCGCTCGATATCGTTCATTCTGACCCTCTTCATGGCCGGAATCACCTGGCGGTATGTCGAGGCATGGATACGCCGCGGCCGTGTGCCGGTGATACGTATCACCGACCGGTATGTGCGCTTCGAGCTTCAGGTGCGCGACCCCGAGGTGCTCTATTTTCATGATGTAGAAAACTTTGAGCCTATCGAGGGGCATTTTGAGGCTGCTATCGTGCACTACCGCATCACCCCGCCGCAGGGCGACCTCAACTACCCTTCGTCGATAGAAATACCCCTTGGGCTTACACTTACGCGGGCTCAGGTGCTCAAGATACTCAACCGGCGTTGTGTCGACGGCGCCGCACTCCCGGCGCCGCCGCTACGCAAGCGCCGCGAGGCTGCTGCTCCGACTCCTGAAGCAGAGGCCGCCCTGAAGCGCGAGTGTGAGGCAGCCGCACGCAACCTCCCGCCGCGCGACCGAGTGGTCAACGTCTACTGGGAGCGTTGGGCACCCGTCGTGCTCGAGCTCGGGATAGTAGGGCTTATCGGGCTGCTATATCTGGTGGGTCATTCCAAAAATTTTGCCGACGACTACCTCTGGTTCATACCGCTATCCACCTGGTGCAGCATCATAATCGACATATTCATAGTCTGCGCCCTGATAGTATTAGGATATATTTGTGTGGCTATATGGTCGCCAAAGCTGCGCATCGCCGCCGACCACCTTGTGTACCGCGGCCAGCGGGTCGACTTCGCCGACCTTGAGAATGTGACCGTCGAATCACGCCGCCGTCGCGCAGCCCGCGGTCGATACGTCACCGAGCATTTCATCAGCTTCAACTACAAGCCGCAGGCTCAGCGCACCGAAACTATACCGGGTCTCGACCCCGACCTGCTCGAGATGCGCCCCCGGCGTATTGCCGCCATCATCAATTCGCGCATAGCGTGCAGCTGAATCTCCCCCACATTAATCCTATCATACCTTGCCGACTATGCCATCTGAATCCCGCCTGTTTCTGCTCGACGCATACGCCTTGATATATCGCGCTTACTATGCCTTGATGCGCTCGCCGCGTGTCACCTCGGCAGGCATGAATACATCGGCTATTTTCGGGTTTGTCAACACCCTCGACGAGGTGCTCCGCAAGGAGAACCCCACACACATAGCGGTGTGCTTCGACCCACCGGGCGGACATACATTCCGCCACGAGCTTTACCCCGAATACAAGGCCGGACGCGACAAGCAGCCCGAGGATATCACCATAGCCATACCGTATATCAAGCGGATACTGGAGGCTTACCGCATACCGGCCGTCGAGGTCGAAGGGTACGAGGCTGACGATGTGATCGGCACACTGTCGCGTGAAGCCGAGCGCGAGGGATTCGTCACCTACATGATGACCCCCGACAAGGACTACGGGCAGTTGGTGACAGACCGCGTGCTGATGTTCCGCCCGGCGCTCCGCGGCCAGGGGTTCGAGATACGCGGCCCTCAGCAGGTGGCCGAGCGCTACGGCATAGAGCGCCCCGCACAGGTGATCGACCTGCTTGCCCTCGAAGGCGACAAATCCGACAACATACCCGGCTGTCCCGGCATAGGCGAAAAGACCGCAGCCGCCCTCATCCGCCAGTGGGGGTCGGTCGAAAATCTGATAGCCAACGTAGATCAGCTCAAAGGAGCCACACAGCGCAGGATAGCCGACAACGCCTCTCAGATACTCTTCTCGCGCGAGCTGGCCACCATCCGGACCGACGTGCCGCTCCCCGATGATCTGACGCCCCGCCACCTGGAGCGCCGCACACCCGACTACGATGCGCTTCGGCAAATATACACCGAGCTGGAGTTCCGCACGTTCATCGCGCGCCTGCCCCAATCTGAAAGCGCTTCCGCCACCCCCGCACAGGCGCCGGCGGCTCCGCGACAAGGCGATACGGCATCGCTTTTCGACTTCGATTACTCCGAGACACCCGCTCAGGCCGATACGCCCGTGTGCGACCTGCCCGATACAGACTATACCGTAGCCACAACACCCGCCGAATTGACGCGTCTCCTTGGCGAGGCGCCCCCGGCTGACGGCACCGTAGCGATAGCTTTTACCGCCACCGGCCCCACACCCATGCAGATGGAGCTCACATCGGTAGCCGTGGCGACCGCCCCCGGTCGCGTGATCTTCGCTCCGACCCCGGCACCGATCCGCAAAGAGATGATCGAGGCGCTGCGCCCTCTGATCGATGATCCCGACATTACTGTGGTGTGCCACGATGTCAAGACACTGTTAGTGATACTCTCCCGCTTCGGTATCAACCTCACGGCACCCTACTACGACACTGCCGTGGCCCACTATCTGATCGATCCGGAGATAAATCACCGCCTTTCGACCATCGCTGCCAAATACCTCGGATGCCGTCTGACCGACCCTGCGGAGCTCACCGCCACCGAGAGAGCCCGTGCAATGTCGGCTCCCGATGCCACCACAGTCTGCGCCCTGGCCGATGTGACACTGCGCATCAAGCCTCTGCTGTCGGCCGAGCTCCGCCGGCTCGAGCTCGACACCTTATTCCGCGACATCGAGCTCCCGATGGTCAGCGTTCTGGCGTCGATGGAGCTCACCGGAGTGCGTATCAACGTGCACGAGCTCCACAACCTTTCGCGACTCTACACCGAGCGGCTGCGCCGCATAGAGGAGCAGGTGTACGAGATAGCAGGCGAGCGGTTCAACATCGGATCGCCGGCCCAGGTAGGCGAAGTGCTCTTCGAGAAGCTGCGCATCGACCCGAAAGCCAAAAAGACCAAACGGGGAGCCTACTCCACCACCGAGGAGATACTCGAAAAATATGCCCACAAGCATCCGATATGCAGGCTGATACTCGATTTCCGAGGACTCCGCAAGCTCCTTGCCACATATATCGACGCGCTCCCGGCACTGGTCAACCCCACGACCGGAAAAATCCACACCACCTACAATCAGACCGTCACCGCTACCGGGCGCATATCATCCACCAACCCCAACCTGCAGAACATACCGGTGCGCACCGACGATGGCCGCGAGATACGCCGTGCCTTTATCCCCGATCCGGGGTGCCTGATGCTCAGCGCCGACTACTCGCAGATCGAGCTCCGGCTCATAGCCGACATATCCGGCGACCACAATATGATCGAGGCATTTGCATCGGGTGCCGACATACACCGCGCCACCGCTGCAAAGATATACCACCTGCCGCTTGATCAGACCTCCGACACGCTGCGACGGAATGCCAAAACAGCCAATTTCGGAATAATCTACGGCATATCCGCTTTCGGACTGTCCGAGCGCCTTGGCATACCTCGCGGCGAAGCCAAAGAGCTGATCGACGGATACTTCGCAGCCTACCCCGACATACGCCGATATATCGACCGCTCCATCGAGCAGGCCCGGGAGAAAGGGTATGTGGCCACGATAATGGGACGTCGCCGCCCGTTGCCCGACATCAATTCGCGGTCGGCCACAGTGCGCAGCTATGCCGAGCGAAACGCCGTCAATGCCCCGCTGCAAGGAAGCGCCGCCGACATCATCAAAAAAGCGATGATCGACATAGATGCCGAGATACGCCGCCTCGGGCTGGCCTCGTGCATGATCATGCAGGTGCACGATGAGCTGATATTCAACGTAGTGCCCGACGAGCTGCCCCGGCTTCAGGAGCTTGTGGTGCGACTTATGGAAGGCGCATATTCGGGGCATGTGAGGCTTGAGGTGAGCTTCGGAGTAGGTGCAAACTGGCTCGAAGCCCATTGAGAGCTTGTCCCATAATATATGTTAACGCTGAGGTCGCATATCTCGGAGGGAT
>CAZPKH010000060.1:0-8005 GCA_964587165.1 uncultured Muribaculaceae bacterium | reverse complement strand
GCCGGCAAGGTGTGCAAAAAGAAATGGAGGTTGTCGGCCTCTGTGGTCAAGGGGCTTGACAATTTCCGTCAACTGCTGTGGGTAGTGCTGTTGTCGCTGCTCTTCATCGGTTGGGGTACGAGCTGGATAGATTATGAGGTGTTCACGGCTTTCATCGTTGAGTCTGCCTCGTGGATCATTATTGCGGTGGGCGCGATATTTGTGGTGCTCTCGCTCTTTATCACCCGGCCTTTCTGCCGTTTCGTATGCCCAACAGGCTCATTGTTGAAACAAGCATAAAAATATAAATAATGAAAAGTTACCATTGGATAATGTTGCTGCTGGCTGTAGCACTTTTGGCCGTCTCGGTGCGACTTGCAGCCGTCTCTTCCCCGGATGAAAAGGATGTCGACGCGGCCGACGCAGTGATCGATTGCATCATGACACGTGCCAGTGTGCGCAGCTACACAGGCGAGCAGATTCCCGACAGCACTGTCAACAAAATTCTTCGTGCCGGCATGGCGGCTCCCACGGCTGCCAATCAGCAGCCCTGGCACTTTGTGGTGATCAACGAGCAGAGTCTGAAAGATTCCATCACCGCAGCTTTTGAATACGCCAAAATGGTGGAGCATTGCAGCTTTGCCGTTGTGGTGTGCGGCGATATGGATCGTCTTTTCACCGGCGACGTGCCTGCCGGCGGTTTTTGGGTAGAGGATTGTTCGGCTGCCTCCGAGAATATGCTCCTGGCAGCGCATGCCCTTGGCATCGGCGCGGTGTGGTGCGGTGTTTATCCGGTCGAGGAGCGCCTGGAGCGTCTGCGCTCTATTCTTAATCTGCCCTCAAACCTTACGCCCCTCAACGTGATAGCTTTCGGATACCCGGCGCAGCCGGTAGCTCCCAAAGAGAAGTGGGATGCTGCCAAGGTACATTATAATGCCTTTTGACTTCTGACGACATTTAACACTTTTGGGAGCACACTGTTGCGAAAAATTTGTACTTTTGTGTCCAAATATCTGTCGACGAGCCCGCAATGGCAAAGATCTCAGCCACAATAATCACTTACAACGAGGCAGCACGCATACGCGCGTGTCTCGACTCGCTGTGCGGTATAGCCGACGAGATTATCGTGATCGACTCCGGCTCGACCGACTCGACCGTCGATATATGCCTCGAATACGGCTGCAAGGTGCGCCGACGTCCGTTTACCGGCTACGGCGCGCAGCGGCAGTATGCCACATCGCTGGCGTCGCACCCGTATGTGCTTGCCATAGATGCCGACGAGGTGCTGTCGCCGGCTCTGCGGAGCTCGATCATGGCTCTGAAAGAGCGGGGCTTCGACCATAGGGTATACGCTTTTGCTCGTCTCAACTTCTATTGCGGGAGTCCGGTGCGACACTGCGGATGGTACCCGGACGTGCAGGTGCGCCTCTTCGACAAGCGGTATGCCGGCTGGGATCTGCGCGATGTGAGCGAGCGGGTGATATTCCGCGACTCGGTGCGCCCCGAGCGGCTCGACGGTGATCTGCTGCACTACCGCTGCACCACACACCGCCAGTTTGCCGTGACCGAGCGACGCCACGCTTGTCTGCACGGCAAGGTCATCGCGGCCCGGAGCGCGAGCGTGTCGGCCGTCAAGCCGTGGCTTGCCGGCATCGGAGCGTTTGTCGACAGCTATCTGCGTCAGGGCGGAGTGCTCGACGGAGCTGCCGGGCGCGACATCGCCGTGGAGCGATTCCGCTGCGAGCTGTTTGCCCACCGCCTGGCACGCCGCATTATCAACCGTAACAAGCGCAGACACCCATGAGACGTGCATTCCACAAGATAATACCGCTATGTATGGCTGCCGTGCTCTGCGCTCTGTGTGCGGGGTGCACCATAAGCTATAAGCTCAACGGATCGGCCATCGACTATCAGGTGTATAAGAATATAAATATCGGCAACTTTCCGATACGTGCCGCCCTGGTATACCCCCCGCTGCAGCAGACCTTTGAGAATACACTGCTCGACTATGTGCAGCGCAACACGCGGCTTCAGGTGGTCGACGGCCCCTCGGATCTTGAGCTGACCGGCGAGATAACGGGCTACTCGCTCTCGCCGCAGGCCGTCACGCAGGACGCATACGCTTCGCAGACACGCCTCACCATCACGGTGCGTGTGAAATATTCTGATAATAAGCAGGATAATAAGGATGTCGACCAGACATTCAGCGCATACCGCGACTTCGATTCGTCGGAGATGCTCACCGACGTGCAGGATCAGCTCTGCGAGGAGATCTCAAAAGAACTTGTCGACCTGATTTTCAACGCTACCCTGGGCGATTGGTAGCCATCCAGCCCCCACATCCACGATCTGTCCATGAACGAACTTCGGAAATATATCAACGGATTGAGTGACGGCCACACCGCCGTTTCGCTCGATGAAGTCGAGGCGATACGCCGCCGCTACCCGTTCTTCGTGCTCCCGGCTGCACAGCTTCTTGCGGGTCCGGGCGGCGCCGGAGTCGATTCCGAAACGCGCTCAGCTCTTCTGGCCGCTCTTGCCATCAATGCCCCGGCTCGCTCGTCGATGCTGAAGATGCTCGACGCCGACGCACGCCATTTCATCGACTTCTATCCGCTGCCGCAAGTGGTAAAAAAATCTACCGACGACACTATCGACACTTTCCTGAATACTTACGGCCACACTTCGCCTCGCGAAGATGAGCTGCTCGAACGCCTTATCTTCAATCCGCAGCCCGAGTATGCACAGATGCTTGAGGCCGAGGCCGATATGCCCGGAGCGCCGGCGGCCGGCGACGACCCTCAGCTCGATGCCATAAATGCTTTCATAGCCCGCGACACCGACTCGCGAAGAGCCGCGGCTGTCGCCGCTCCGGCGCCGAGCTCTGAGCCTGAAGCCGTGCCCGAACAGCAGCCTGAGCCCGCCTCTACCCCGGCTCCCGCGGTCGCCCCGGCACCGATGCCGGCTCCGCAATCGGGCTCACTCACCGAAAGCCTCGCCCATATCTATATCCGTCAGCAGAAATTTGAGAAGGCATACGAGATAATCAGCGGCTTGCAGCAGTCGCACCCCGATCTCAACAAATATTATTCTGATCAGCTGCGCTTCCTGCGCAAAGCTATAGCCGCCCGCGGAGGCAAAGTGTAAAGAACCGAGGCTGCCCATAGATTGTTGTACTGTTGAAAGATAATACAGTACAATATGGACAGATTCACTGATAAAGTAGCATTCGTGTCGGGCGCGACAAGCGGCATAGGTCTCGCCGCTGCCCGTCGCATGGCTCTCGAAGGAGCCACGGTGGCCATTGCGAGCCACAAAATGGAGCGTGTGAAGGCCACGGTCGATCAACTGGAGGCCGACGGCCTCAAAGCGATAGGCGTATACTACGACGGTTCCGACATCGGCTCCGTGCAGAAAGCCGTTGAGCAGACAGTCGATCAGCTCGGGCGCATTGATGTGCTCGTCAACAATGTAGGGGGCACCGACCTGAGCCTTGACGGCCCCGCCGGGAAGCTCGATATGGATTATTTCGAGAAGGCTTTCACCATCAATCTCAAAAGCACTTTGGAGGCTATCCGCGCCGCCCTGCCGTCGATGCCCGCGGGTTCGGCGATAGTCAATGTAGCGTCGATCGGAGGCATAACAGGCGATTTCAGGGGCACGCTCTACGGCATGTCGAAAGCCGGAGTGATCAATCTGACCCGCTACGTGGCCACCCAGTACGGTGCGCTCGGAGTGCGGTGCAATGCCGTGGCTCCGGGGCTGGTGCTCACAAAAGCTGCCGTCGACAATCTTCCGGCTGCCGTCCGCGATATTTTCGCCGCACAGATACCGCTCCCGTATCTTGGCGAGCCTGACGACATAGGCGCTACCATAGCGTTTCTGGCTTCGGCCGACGCTCGCTACATCACCGGGCAGACTATCGTGGCCGACGGCGGCATGATGTGCCATAACCCCACGGCGCTCACCCTTCAGGCGTTGGGAAAATAGCCGAGAAGTCGGTCAGTTCCACCCCTTGCAAGGCTGCTATCCGGTCGATAGGCAGCTCCGAGCAGTCTGTCTCCATAAGCCGGCGCGAAGCGGGCGTGGCGGCGAGCGACAGTGGGTTGAATCGTTCGCCATACGACAGATAGAGCCCGGAGTCGAGCAGTTGGCGTGCAAGCTGGGGCTTGCCGCGGAATCCGTGCACGATCCACGGCTCGGCGGGCCGTCGGCGCCGGTATTCAGCTATCACGTCGCTCCAGGCTTTCACCACATGCAGTATCAGCGGCTTGCCCGACTCGCGGCTCAGGTCGGCGTGTGTGGCGAAGAGGGCGCGTTGCAGCTCCGGGTCGACAGGTCGGCTCAGGTCGATCCCCGTTTCGCCTATCGCCACAACCTGCGGGTGTGAGCATAGGGCGGCGAGCGCGTCAATGTCGGCCTCGGAGCCGGCATCCCACGGATGTATTCCGGCCGAATAAAGCCGTCCGGGCAGCAACTGTGCGCCCGGAGCGATATTGATTATAGAGCCGGCTGGAGCATCGGCACGGTGAGTGTGAATGTCGTATACAGGCATTTTCATGGCACAGGGTCGTAGCCTGAACCGCCCCACGGGTGGCAGCGGCAGATCCGGCGCACAGCGAGCCACCCGCCGCGCAGCGGGCCGTGCTTGCGTATAGCCTCGATGGCATATTGCGAGCATGTGGGAGTGTAGCGGCACGATGCCGGGAGCATCGGCGAGATGCACGCGCGATAGATCTGTATAGGGAGTATAAGCAGCGCTCCGGCGGCTTTGGTCAGAATCTTAGTCATCCCGGCTTTCTGTATGATGATTTGCGCCGGCGGCTATCTTTTTGAGCAGTTTGTGCATGGCGCGCTCTACCGCCGCGTAGGGGCGCAGCGTTTCGGCCACATATACAAAAGCTATATCGGTGCGAGCGGTGCGGTCGATCAGGTCGCGGTTCAGGCGGTACGCCTCGCGTATGCGGCGACGCATCGCTACGCGGTCGACGGCATGACGCAGCCTCCGCTTGGGCACTACGATAATAAACTGCGGGCAGTCGGCCGTGCGTGCGGCATTATCTCTCCAAAGAGCGCGCAGCGGAAATGCCAATGCGCTGTCGGCCGGTGTGTCTTTGGCAAACAGCGCATCAATGGCTTTGACGCTGCATAGTTTCTCTTTTTTATAGAGCCGTAGCCCTTTCATGGCGTTGTGGTAGGTGAGAGGGGGATAGGAGTGTGGTGCGGAGAGATCACTTGTTGCCGTCGGCCAGAGTGCGCAGATAGCGGTCGAGGGCGGCGGGCATCGATGTCTCGGTGGGGGTGGGAGCCTCGATGTCGAGGCGCAGCCCGGCTTCGCGCACGGCTTTAGCCGTCGTAGGCCCGTAGGATGCTATGCGTATGTCGCCCTGGTCGAAGTTGGGGAAATTTTTGGTGAGCGCAGAGATTCCGTTGGGGCTGAAAAACACGAGCATGTCGTAGTCGAACGGCTCGTCGGGGGTGAAATCGTTGCTTACGGTGCGGTACATCACAGCCTCCGTATAGTTCACCTTCGAGTTCTCAAGCATCGACAGGTCCTCTTTCTGCGCGTCGGAGATTATGAAGAGATATTTCTCCTTGAGGTGCTTGAGCAGCAGCGGCATCAGGTCGGCAAAGCGGCCGGTAGTGGCAAAGAATATCTTGCGCTTGCGGAACTGGATATATTTCGAGAGGTAGAGGGCTATCGACTCGGAAGTACAGAAATACTTCATCGTGTCGGGTATGGTGATGCGCATCTCCTCGCACAGGCGGAAGAAGTGGTCGACTGCCGTGCGGGCCGTGAAGATGATAGCCGTGTAGTCAAGTATGCTGATTTTCTGCTGGCGGAACTCCTTTGCCGAGAGTCCTTCCACCTTTATGAACGGACGGAACACTATCTCCACTCCGTGGCGTGAGGCAATATCAAAATAAGGTGATTTTTCTGAAGTGGGCTGTGGCTGAGATACCAATATTTTCTTTATAATCATTTAATTCTGGTTATAATGATCTCAAACAGAGTATATTAACTTAACACCCCGATACATCAGCACTAAGGGCGCGATTTCAAGGGTGCAAAGGTACAAAATAAAATAAACCCACGAAAATAAATCAGTGTAAAATATCCTAAAACCCTTTACGACGAACACTCCCCGCGCCACCACATACAGCAAGCATCCGGCCACTGCCATCAGCAGCGACGCCGCCGGATAAAACAGTGTGACAAGTGCCGGTATTATCAGGCTGATGCCAAGCAGTGCCTGCGAGGAGTTGAACCCCTTGAGCCACTGGCCGGAGTTCTCGCGGTCGGTGAACACCCATCCGACGGTCGAGTAGGCCGCCAGCTGTATCATATAGTACAGCGCCGTGACCCCTAATATCGGGGCGAGTATGCGTATCGGCGAGGCCGCCCCGGCAGGATTGTAGAGCATGGAGAATATCAGTATCGACTCGCTCACGCAAGCCACGACAACGAGCGAAAGCATAAGCCGCGATTCGCTCACCGAGCGGTCGTCGAACACGTTTGCGCGCCGGCGCACGCTCGTCAGCTCGCCCCAGAGCATTTTCAGATACGACGAGTAGTGCTTGAAATTGTATGCCACAAATAGAAACAGGCACAGCAGCAGGCAGATGATGCCCGAATCGTAGCCCGGCAATACGGAGCGGCGTCCCGGCAGGATGCCGTCGATATACTCCACGCGCGCCGGGCGCATCGTGGCCATCTCGCGAGCCGACGTCGGCGCGGCCGTCTCGGGCACGGTGGTGTGAAACGGCTGCCAAACTAAGCTGTCGCCGTACTCATTCATTCAATCCGGATTTTATTATACTTGCCGCTTCGGCGGCATCGGCTGCTACCGTGTAAAGCTCGCGTGCGCCGGCTGCTGCCGTACGCATGAACCCTTCGGCATCGGCGTGCGCCAAAAGGGCGAAGAACGGATCGTAGTAGCCATTGACGTTCATTATGATCACCTCGCCCTCAAAAAGTCCGAGCTGCCGCCATGTGATGATCTCGCACAGCTCGTCGAAAGTGCCTATGCCGCCGGGTAGGGCGACAGCCCAGCGCGCATCGCGCACCATGCGGCGCTTGCGGGAGTGCATGTCGGGGGTTGTCACCATCTCGCTCAGGCCGGGGTGATTCCACCCCTTCTCGACCATAAAATCGGGCAATATCCCCGTGGCGTATCCGCCCGCTGCCAGGCATCCGTCGATCAGCGCGCCCATCATACCGCGCGAGCCTCCGCCGCTCACCACCTCTACGCCCATACGGCCGCAGAGCTCCCCAAGCAGGCGCGCCTGCTCAAGATAGGAGGGGGCTACCGACGGCGACGAGCCGCCGTATACACACACGCTGATATGTCGGTTTTCGCTCATTTTCGGATGTTTCACGCCGCAAAGTTACGCAACAAATTGCAAAATCTTATATATTTACATATATTTGTGCCGCAAAAACAGCCGCCCGGCACACCGTTGCCCCGGCGCGGCATATTTCGATAACCTGATAATTATACCACGTGTCACTGATAAAATGCGATGAGTGCGGCCGGATGATCTCCGACAAATCACAGTTTTGCCCCCAATGCGGCTACCCCACATCACGGCAGTCTGCCCTGCAGCAGCCGCAAGAGTCGGCTGCCACAACCGACGAACGGGACGACACGGAGCAGCTCCACGCCGACAACCGTCGCAAGGTGTGGGCATACATAGCCGTTGTACTGGCCGTTACGGCGATAATAGGCGTGTGCTACTTTGCCGGGTCGCCCGCTGCCGACGGCGAAGCTGTCGATCAGGCTGCTGAGCCCGAAGCCACCGAGGCTGTCGCCGCCGAAGCCGACACTGTGCCTGCCGACACCATCGCCCCCGGCGTAGCCCCTGCCGTGAATGAAGCTGCTGCTCCGGCGCCGAAGCCGGCGGCCGCCCCCGCCGCGCCTAAACCCGCGGCAACCCCTAAAGCAGAAACCGCCCCGGAAGCACCGCTCCCTGTCGACGACAAACCCCTTGAGCCCACCCCGGCTCCCCCCGCTCCCGCCCCCGC
>CAZPKH010000059.1:0-8124 GCA_964587165.1 uncultured Muribaculaceae bacterium | reverse complement strand
TTGCTCTTGGGCTTCATGCCGAGCACCACGTCGCCGTACATCTGAACGAAGCGACGGTAGGAGTCCCATGCGAAACGGGGATTGCCGCTCTTTTCGGCGAGCGATGCTACGGTGGCGTCGTTCATACCGAGATTGAGCACGGTGTCCATCATACCGGGCATCGAAGCGCGGGCACCTGAACGTACCGATACGAGCAGGGGGTTGGCGGGATCGTCAAATTTCTTGCCGGTGAGCTCCTCGACATGAGCGATGGCTTTCTCTACGTCGGCCTTTATGCGTTTCACTACCTCGTCGCGGCCGTACTGGGTGTACTCGGTGCAGACTTCGGTTGTGATAGTGAAACCCGGAGGTACGGGCATACCAAGAAGGTTCATCTCGGCAAGGTTTGCACCTTTGCCGCCAAGGAGATTGCGCATCGAAGCATTACCTTCGGCTTTACCGTCTCCAAACGTATAAACTCTTTTCATCTTGTATTAAAGGGTTTTCGAGTTAATTATATTATGTGTATTATTATCGGTATTCAGGCGATGCCGCTACGGCGGCATCAGAGAGTTTGCAAAGTTAACTAAAAAACCACATTTCAGGAACTTTTCGCCAACTTTTTTAAAAGTAAGCGTGCAAGATGAATATTTGGCTGTATTGCTAATATTTCAGATATTTTCACGTTATTTATGTTAAGAGCCTGTCCTATAAGATATACACTCATCAGATCCGCACATGATATACTGCAAATACCTTACTGCTGCCGTCGCTGCGCTCATCATGGCGTCTACGCCGGAGGCCTCGGCGGCCGACGATGCAGCCGAGCCGTCGCGTTTCAAGATTTCGCCCGTGGGGCGTGTGCTGATGGACGGCGCCGTGTACATCGGTGGCAACGGCAGCGGTTCAGGTGCCGAGGCAGCCGACGAAAAATTCGTGAGCGGTGTGTCGCTCTCCGAGGTGCGTCTTGGCGCCAAGGCTTCGTTCGATAATTGGAGCGCTATCGTCGAGGTGGGATACGCCAACTCAAAGTTTGCGCTCCGCGATGCGTATGTGCAGTTTGATTTCGACACGGCCAACCGCCTTCGCGCCGGATATTTCGTGCATCAGTACGGTCTATACTCTGCGTGCAACGCCTCTACTCGCCCCACGATGATCGACATGACCTCAAACACCTTCTTCGACTGCAATACGCGCAATCTCGGGGTGATGTACGTGCGCTCCACCGACCGCTATCTCGGCACGGCCAGCGCATTCGTGGAGGGTAATGCCGTGAGCCACGCTGCCTCTGCGATGGGCAAGCAGGGATGGGCTCTGCAGACCCGCCAGCTCTTCCGACCGCTTACATCTGCGGGCCGGATAGCTCAGGGAGGAGTGTCGCTCAACTACTCTACGCCTCGCTACAACTCCGATCCGCTGCTCAACCACCGTGCGGTGGTGCTCTCGTCGACCTTTCCTACAAAGGTATCGGCCGTCGACGAGCTCGAAGCGACAGTGCCCGACGCCCGCGGATCATTTAAATTCTCTCCGGAGCTCCTGGTTGCCTCCGGGCGAGTGGCATTGGAGAGCCAGTACTACTATATGCGGGTGTTTCGCAAGGGCGCTTCGCCCGACTACACGGCGCAAGGAGTATATGGCGTGGTGCGCGGACTTCTGATAGCTCCGACGCCCTACGGCTACAACCGCGCCGGGGGCGGCCTCGCCCTCCCCTCGCACGGCTCGCTGGAGATGGTGGCAGGCTACGACTACACTAATGCCAACGACCTCACGGCCGGTATTGCCGGCGGCATAGCCACCGACATCAGCTGCACCGTGAGCTACTACATAAACCGATGGATGATCGCCCGATTGCGGTACAGCTATACCGATGTGCATCGCCGCGACGTCGAGGGGTTGTCCTCCTCACGCCACGTCAACACCCTACAGGCCCGCTTTCAGTTCATATTCTGACATCCTGAAAATCGACAGAGGCCGTCCGAGCAGTTCGGGCGGCCTCTGCGGTATGAGGTTATAGTGTGGATTATTCGAACAGATCGCTCATGCCGTAGGCTTTGAGGGTCGCTTCGGGAAGCTGTGCGAGCTTGTTGAGGGCGCTCTCGGTGAGGGGGAGCTGACGGACATTCAGACGCGAAGCTGCCGACATCTCAGGCGCGGGCGCATCGATCAGAGTGAATGTCATCACCTGAGTGTGATCGCCCGAGGGGGCATCTACAGGGTAAACGCCGGAAGCGGGGTTTGCACCGCTGGTAGGTATGATCACGCGGTCGTTGTAGCGAGCCACGATAGCCCAGCTGGTGGGGATAGTCGGATCGCAGTTGCTCCAGAGGTCAACCTTGATGGTATATTCGCCCGGCTCGATAAGCTCGGCGGGAAGGAAGATATTCTCGTTGTTGAGGTAGTCGATTGAGCAACCGGCGTTGGAGTCATGGTCGAGACCGTATTCCACTGTGTAAGAGGAACCGTCGGCGAGTTCCACTTCATACACACCGCCACGGTTTGCATAATAGATATGCATGCCGGAGGGAGTATAGAGATGAAGGTCGACATCTTTCTCGTTGCTGAAGGTGAGGTTGATGTTGAGCGCGCCCAGCTTGCTATCTACGTGAAGCACCTCAGCCTCGGTAGCCGATGAAAGTTTGCCTTCTATGTCGACAGCCACGATGACCATCGTGAAATCCTCATCGAAGTCGGTACCGAAGTTTACGGGAATCACATAAGAGTTGTAAGCACGCGATGTAGACACCTGCTGAGCGTCGACACTCCAGTAGCCCACCTGATCCTTCACACCGACCAGGAAGCTGCTGAACTCCTGCTCAGTCTGGATTGTGACGAAGTTCATACCACCGGTGAGAGCCTGATTGTTGAGCGACAGTCCCTGAATGGACTCGCCATCGCTGTCGGAGGGTATGGGAGCGTCGACAAACGAAGCATTGTCGAGCGAGAAATAGTTGTCGGCATAAGTCTGCTCGGCTGCGGGAGCAGGGGCTGCGGGAGCCTCTACATCGTCGTCGTTGCTGCACGACACAAGAGCCGGCGATACGAAGGTAAACGCTGCGGCTACTGCAAGCGAGCTACCTTTGAGTAAGGTCTTGAAATTCATAATGTGAGTTGTAAAAGTGGTTTATAAAGTAGTGTGTTAAGAGCGTGTGTGTCGGTGCAAAATTAAACATTATTTCACAATTACCCCCCCCCGAAATGTTAATTTAGGTTAACACACGAAAACAATAGATCGCGTAGTTACTCAATACGCAGAAGCTGTTCATCAGCTCCTTGTCCGGAGAAGATGCCGAAACCACCGCTAACATTGCCTGTAAGATTCATATCTGAGGATATGAAGGGAGAGTGTCCGGTCAAAAGCAGATTGTCATACTGCTGCCAAAAGTCGAATACGTCGCGCTCCACGCGATTCAGTACAACGACAAATTGCTCGCCGTATAGAAAATTAGCCACATACTCATCTCCCAATATCGATTCCTTCGGACGCATGACAGATATCAGGCACTCTTTGCCGGGCTCGTCGACACGAATCGTGCTCATCGGACACATTTTGGCAATATCTCCCCTTTCGACGCCGCGCATCGACACGACGTAGTAGGCAGGCACATCGTCGGGAGAAATGAAGCGCAGGGTCACTGAAAAGAGTGTATCATTTTCGGTAGGAGCGACGGTCAGCTCCTTGATCGGAGTGGGCGTCGGGATCGTGCACTCTGCCGAAGCATGAAGATCAAGATAGTCGGCTTTTACAACATATCGTTTGCCCGGTACACAGCGGAACTGCTGCGTGTAGTAGATATATGGCGGTAAGTACGCATCATTGAACGCTCCGGTGAGGATTGTTTCGTCTTCGCCGTCGTAAATTACGACCTTTCCCCAATTGATCAGAGCATCCTCGAGCGAACCTTCGGCAGCAGGCGCAATCGACGACGAAAAGAGCACCACCGGAAAACGCCCGCTCACCATATACCCCTCTATCACCGGCATAGGCGCAACCGGAACCTCCTGATACTCCGCACACGAGCAAACTATCAGCAGAAACAATGCAAAAGTAATGAGATTAAACAGCTTCATTAAAATTCAATTGAATAGCTCACTGACGGAAGAAAATTATACATCGAATACAATCGCTTCAGAGTATAGGTACCTCTGTCCGAATCAAGAATAAAGTATTGCGTCTCAACATTTTTATGAGCCGTAAGATTGATGATCGAGAGATTCACGGCATGACGCAACGGGAGGCGTTTTGTGGTTTCAAATCTGTATGTCGCGCTTAGATTCAGGCTGAACTGAGCAGGGAGGCGCGCGGAGTTGCGCTCGCCGTAATCCATCACGATATGATTTGCAATAGCGTAGATAGCGTTCACCGGAGTTATTACTCTGCCCGAAGCCAGATTGAGCGAAGATGCCAAGACCCAGTGCGAGCCATGCTGCCACTGCGCACGAGCCTTTACCGAGTGGCCCTCGGAATTAAGCGAACGCCACGTATCGCGGCTACCTTTAAGATGCCTGCGCCCTGTGCCGAAAGAGTACGACACGGAGCAACTGAACTCGTCCGACTCACGCGACAGAGTTACGGAGCCACCGGTGTTGTATCCATCTGCCACAATTAGTCGGCACAGAGGGTCGTAATCTGATTGAGCAATCTCGAGCACCATGCCGCGATATTCCGCCTGAATGTACACCTGCGCATAATATATACGTGTCTGCGCGGTAAAGCCGAACGGTAATGATTCAGTGTCCCACGACACGGAGGTGTTCAGTGAGTGTTGCATCGGTGTACGCTCGTTTGCGACAATCCAGAAATTTGACGACAATCCCAACTCTGAGAATCCGACACAGTGCAGATACTGATTCCGATACGACACTTCGCCCTCGATTTTGTTTTTACTGAATCCGAACATAAGGCGCGCACCCGGCGAGAGATAAGGCGCAGAATATCTTTTCCCCTCGATCTCCGAACGGGCAAATCCGGCCACCGCCGTGAGGACCAACCCCAAGCGTTGCGGCGCAAGATCCCACTGCGCTTCGGCTCCAGCTCCGCCCGCGATCATATTCTCGGGGCGGCGTGGCGAAGAGAAGTCGGAAAATACGGCATCATTGCCGTCGGTCACCTCCAGCGAGGCTCGCTGAGGATTAGCATGATAATACTCCACATCGGCCATATACTTAAATCTCAAACATTTATCGATATTTGAATCAGCAGCACTGAAACGCGCCCCAATGGTTGTAAGTCGAGCCGGACCTTGTAGCAGTGACTGCGGCGAGTCGAGAATAAGTTTGTTTGTGAACCCCGATATATAAATGTCGGATGTGAAAGTATAGTCAGCTGACAGCACATAGTGGGCGGCCGCAAGAGCATTCGCCCAATTTAATTTTGTGCTGGTCGTCGAGAGCTGATTTTTATAATCCAACCCGTCAGTATTATAGAAAAGATTTACCTGCAAATCGCCGGAACAGATGCGCGTACCTGCTGTGAGGTTGAAATCGGCAAAGGAATAGCCTATAGCATCATGGTCCGACTTCAGAAGAAACGGGTAGAGCTGATTCAGATAGGAAATACGCCCTGAAGCCCTCAAGTATGCCCTCTCAGCAAAAGATGTGGCAATACTCAGAGATGTGGCAGTCATCCCCACATTGACAGCTCCCTCGATCCGGCGCCGCGGTCGCTGCGGCATAAAATTCAGAGACCCGCCCAGATGCGGCGTTTCAGCGAGATCCTGCGCACGTTTGAAGGTGGAAGAACCGAAATGGTAAGTATTGAAAGTGGAGAAAACTCCGCCGAAGCGGTAAGGAAAAATTACCGGGGCCGAGTTGATGTAATGCAGATTCTGGGCAGGTGAAGCTCCCTCGACGCTGAATCCCGACGAGTAGCTGCCCAAAGTAGATACTCCGGCAAGCGACTTTACCGAGGCCACCATATCGGCTTCGCCGAAAGAGTGAGCACCCCGGCGCACATCTTCAGCCGACACCCGCACAACTCGCGTGCCGGATGTCAAAGCTCCTCCCGGAGCCACGACGATCACCTCCTCGAGGGTGTTGACAGTAGTGTCGGCAGGCTCACCCTGAGCTCTGAGCAGAGTGGGTACAAGAAGGAATAAAAACAACCACGGTATGGAGCTATACAGCCCCATACCACGGTTTTTATAGAGTCTCACAGGAATCCGGAGATCAGCGGGTAGCACGTTTCCAGGCGCTCTCGTAGGCATCCTGAAGGCTCTCCCAGCGGCTGGTGACAGAAGTAAACTTCTCGAAGTAGCTCTCAAGATTGTAAGAGGTTCCGTCGGCAAATATCAGGTTTTGCGACACCGAGCTTTCCCAGTATCCGTAGCCCCACTCGTCAAGCATAGGCACAAAGCTGAGAGCGGCTTGCCTGGTGGAAGTGTTATTATAGCAGAGGTATGCATCGACTTTAGAGTTCAGGCGATCGCAAATACCCTGAATCCGTGATGTAGCCTGACTCTGGGAGTAGCCGTCGTAGTATCCGTAATACATACTCAGATCATCAAAGAAAGAGTCGTAATATGTCGCATTGCCGTACGCCTGCACACGACCCATTACGTCGACTCTGGCTTCAGCCGTATTCAGCATAGACGCGAGCATATCCTCGTCAATGTTCTCGAGATAAGATTTGTCGCAGAGATGACGGCCGTTGAGCTTCGCGTTGGCAGTGACGATCACCGAGCCGTTGACAGATGCTGTTGTGGTTGATGTGATTTGAGAGTCGGTGCCGTTGACCAGTGCATATACAGCGAGATTAGCGCAACTTGCAGTTGTCTCGACATTGAGGGTGTGGTTGCTTACGCTGACCGAGGATACTACACGGCCAGCAAATATCGGCTGGCTCCCACGCTTCAAGTTCACATCGACAGTGTGCGGTAAGGATATAAAGTATTGGTACTCCTCAGAGTAGTAATAGTCGTCGTCGGTGATGGTGAAGTCTATCTCCGAATTGCTGCCGCTTTTAGTTGCACGAAGCTCGCAGATCATACCGTTTGCATCCGGGAAGCGGAACACTATATCGTTTGACGATTCTACCTTCTCCCACTCCTCATAACGGCAGTTGGGCTCATACACACCGGTGCAACGGTCGAAGCTGATATGGTACATGTATACATCGGTAGCACGAGAGAGGGCATCGACATCGCCACGCGCGCCACGGCTGAGATTGCGGAAGAAACGCGCGGGAGAGTAATCGGGCGCAACCTCGAAATCAAACTCCTCCGGGAGCTCAAAATCGGCGAAATTTTCTGAGAAGTAGCCCGCTACATTGATAGCATCCGCCTGATCGGCAGGGTTGAAAAGCCCCATGACATCGTTAGCGGTTTCGGTGAGGAACTGTTTGCTCTGCTCGGGAGTGTAGGTTGAACCGGCAGGAAGATCGCCGCCACCGGGCACTTCAGGAGTGAGAGGGCCGCCTTCCTTGTTGTCCTTGTCGGAACATGCACCCATGGCGAGTGCGGAGGCAAGAAGCACTGAATAAAGTTTTAAATTCATCTGAGTGTGTGTTTATGATAAAAAACGTGATCGTACGTTAACGCTAAGCCGGACATTAACATTCCGGACGGTTGTGTGTGTGTCGGTGCAAAAGTAAACATTATTTCACAATCTCACACCTCCCCGTTTAGTTAATTTGAGTTAATAATGTGATAGAATAAAATCCGGGGTGCATCGCGTCACTATTTGTGTGCGACACACCCCGGAGTATAGGGATCAGAGTGTTAACCGATCAGATTCACTCGGCATCTTCCACACCCATGATTTCGAGCATCTTGATAGCCGAAACAGGGATGCGGGTGCCGGGGCCGAAGATGGCGGCAACACCTGCTTTGTAGAGGAAATCGTAATCCTGTGCGGGGATCACACCGCCGGCTGTCACGAGGATATCCTCGCGGCCGAGCTTCTTGAGCTCCTCGATCACCTGCGGGATGAGGGTCTTGTGGCCTGCGGCAAGCGACGATACGCCGAGTATGTGCACATCGTTCTCCACAGCCATGCGGGCTGCCTCTGCGGGGGTCTGGAAGAGGGGACCCATGTCGACGTCGAAGCCGCAGTCGGCATAGCCGGTTGCTACTACTTTTGCACCGCGGTCGTGGCCGTCCTGACCCATCTTGGCAATCATGATACGCGGCTGACGGCCCTCGCGCTTGG
>CAZPKH010000058.1:0-8163 GCA_964587165.1 uncultured Muribaculaceae bacterium | reverse complement strand
CTTGTATGCGGCAAATGTAGACATTTTCCACAAACCTTCAAAAACATTTTTCTAAGAGCGTGTTTCACAAGAAAAGTTAACGGCGCGGCGATCAATCGTTGAGGCATTTTGTTCGGGCGAAGAGGGAGTGTTGCGAGCTACATGACCGATGAGAACGGGCAAAAGGGCCAACGAGTGGCCGAGGCGATGGTATTTTCTGCTTAGAGCGCTTTTCTTGTGAAACACGCTCTAACAACGCAACCCCGCATGCAGAAAGTCGCCAACGCCCTATCGTAAAATAATATTATAGGTATTATAAGCTCTTAGAGCGTGTTTCACAATAAAAGTTAACGGCGGGGTTGCATATCGCTGAGGGATTTTTGCCGTGCGGGCGAGGGAGCGTAGCGAGCTACGTGACTGAGCCAAACGGCAAAAAGCACCTGCGAGATGCAATCTAAAAGTAATTTTCTGTCGTTCAGAGCGTTATTCTTGCATGCAGAACACGATTCTTCTAAAAGGCACACAAAAGCGATGGCTGAAAAGGTATTGCAAGGAGCACTCTATATCGCTAAATATTAAATCATTAGAAGGAATTATTTATCTTCCGAGAACAGGTTGTCAGTGGCGCCTTCTGCCTCGTAATTTTGGCACGTGGCAAACCATTTATCACTCATATCGGAGCTGGAGCGAGCGCCCTTGGTTCGGCCGGATGTTATGCAACCTGCTTCATCAACGGCGTAAACGTTGCAAAATAATTTCCGCAGACTCTGTCGCAACTACGAGTGCACCTTTTCTACTGCTTGGTGTATGACACGCATGGCCATGTTTATGATACTGATAAAACATATCTGAATCCAGAGTCATTCACTCGTTTCAACTCCTATTATTGTAACATCAGCAAGGCTCTAAGCAGAAAACACCATCGCCCCGCCGTTAACTTTTCTTGTAAAACACGCTCTTAAGCCATCTGCGCAGAGGGAGGCTGACAAAGCGCGCCGTCAGATATGCCAACACGAGTGTGCTCCCCATCGCAAAGAAAAATATCCGCGTTGGAGCCATATCCGGACACAGGTTTACGAAAACCTGAATAACGGGGAAATGAAACAGATACAGTTCATACGAACAGTCGGTGAATCGTGATGCTATGCAGCCCCAGCGCCCCGCAAGACCTGACGACAGTACAATCGCCGACAGCACCAAGGGGTCGACGACGAACCGATACAGATCGCTATCGCGGCCGATAAAAAGCGCTCCGACAGCAATACAGAGGGCGACCGCACCGATGAGTGGCAGCCGGCGGCGCAGCTTCCCGTAATAAAAGTAGAGAAATACCCCTAAATAGAAAAATGTGAGCTGCCCGAAAAACTGCCGCGAAAGTATCTCGTAGATCTGCTCGCCGGTGCGCTGATAAAGAGTCCACAAGCCCCATCGGTATCCTACTGAAAACAAGCAGAATGCCGATATTACAACCCACGGACGCCGGTTTCGCCGCCATATCAGCCACGCCGCCACAGGCACCGACAGGTATAGAGCCCACTCTATCTTCATGGTCCATAACGAGCCGTTGACGGCGCTGGTCACATCGTTCGCATCAAACACCCCGGGGAGCGACGGCTCGATAAAATTCATAAAAGATAAGTTGGCCAGCAGGTAGCGCCATGTGTGGCCGGACGAGAAATAGCTGCCCGCAGGCATCGTTGATATGCCGGCAAGAGCAAAAGTGGCGATGATGACTACTACAAAATATGACGGCAGAATACGGACTGCCCTATTGAACAGGTAACGCCCAATTTTGCCCTCTGAATGATGGAAACTTTTGATTATCAAAAATCCGGAAATCGTGAAAAATCCGCAAACGCCCTGATAGCTCGTGATCGGAAACATCACCGATCCACCCGTCAGATAGTTGACATGCGCCACCGCCACGGCGAGTGCCAGAAGGTATCTCACCGCCGTAATACTGTTGTCATTCTTATTCTCCTCCCGGAATACATCCGGCATCCGCGAAGAGTCAAGGCGTTCACACATATCCACTCAACACAAACGTGTCACAGCAACTGAACGGCGCATCCGTACTCGTGCCGGATGCGCCCTGAATCATCAGCGTGCCGAGGCCATGAACGCTTCGACATCGGCGGCATGGTAGGGTATGCGCTCCGCGCCGAGGAAACGGCAGCCGTCGGAGGTGATCAGTATATCATCCTCGATACGTATTCCGCCGAAATCACGGTAAGTGTCGAGCTTGTCAAAGTTCAGGAACTCCGCGCAGTGCCCCGAGCGGCGCCAGTCGTCGATCAGCTCCGGTATGAAATATATGCCGGGCTCGTCGGTCATCACAAACCCCTCCTCCAGGCGGCGGCCGCAGCGCAGGCAGTTTGTGCCGAACTGATCGAGGTTAGGCCGAGTCTCCTCGTCAAACCCTACATAGGTCTGCCCCAGCCCCTCCATATCGTGCACATCCATCCCCATCATGTGGCCGAGGCCGTGAGGCATAAACATAGCCTGAGCGCCGGCGGCCAGAGCCTCCTCGGTATCGCCGCGCATCAGCCCGAGCTCCTTCAGACGGTCGATCATCAGTCGGCACACATCCATGTGAACATCCCACCACCTTACACCGGGCGCTGCTACCTTCAGGGCGTAGTCGTGGCACTCGGCCACAATGTCGTATATCTCACGCTGACGTGTGGTAAACTTACCGCTGATCGGCATCGTACGCGTATTGTCGCTGCAATAGTGGCTCAGAGTCTCAGCGCCGGCATCGCACAGCAGCAATCGCCCGGACTCGAGGCGGCGAGGCGACGGATTTCCGTGCATTATCTCGCCATGCATCGTGACTATCGGCAGAAACGACACCTGCGCGCCATACGACTGTGCAATACCGGTGATCACGCCGCCGATAAACTGCTCCGTGACCTCCGGCGAGCAAAGACGCATCGCCTCGGTGTGCATCATATACCCGATATGGCATGCTTTCTCGATCTGAGCAATCTCGGCAGCCGATTTTTTGTCGCGCTGATGCACCACGGCCATGATGAGCTCCACGCTGGCTGCCTCACGCTGACGGTCAGGATGTATACCGAGCAGATCCATTATCTGTATCTTAGTCTCTCCGCGGTATGGAGGCAGGAAATGTATGCGTCGCCCTGAGCGCTTGGCCCGGTCGACAATATCCTTGAGGGCCGACATCGGCGCACTATGTGCCACGCCCGCCTCGGCAGCCATATCGGCCACCGAATCCACTTTGCCATACCACACTATATCGTCGATATCTATATCGTTGCCGATCAGATACTCCTTGTCCTCGTCGATGTCTATCACACCGACCAGATCTTCGCGTTTCTGTCCGAAGTAATATAAGAATGTGCTGTCCTGACGGAACAGATATGCGTTGTTGGGGTAGTTGCACCCCACATTCTGATTGCCGAACAGCAGAACAATGCCGTCGGAGATATTTTCGCGCAGCTTGCGCCGACGCTCAACGTAAGTCTCTTTGCTGAAATCCATGATTCAAATGTTATATTTCCCACAAAGATAGCAAATTTTTACCTATATACAATATATATTGACAGTGGTATATAACTACAGTGGCCGATTCTCACGAATCAGCCACCGCTTCTCTTGGCCCGGTCGGCCAAGTGTTCTTAAACTAACATTAAAAACATCTTTTCTTATACCTACATTTTAGCTTAACCTTTTTCAAATACCTAAACAATCTTGCATGAAGAAATCAAAATTTACTAATTTTGTTTTCTGTCGGCCGGTGTTGTTTCCGATCGACGCTGCAAAGGTATACACGTATGCTCCGCTGTGCAATAGTATATAGCGATAATATAAACAAATATAATTTATATTTTTAGATTTAATGTTTATTATCAGTACTTTAAAATATCAGACAAGAGCATCGAATATGACATATAGTACAAAATGTATAAAGTTATATTTAACCAAAAATTCGTAAAATCACAGGTGTAGCAAGACCACCTGCCACTGCCTGAAGGCGAATTTTCGCATCAAAAACACGCGGTATTGAAAAAAAATAGCTACATTCGTAGCCCGAAGAGCAAATTATGGCAAATTCAAAATATAGCATACGCCCGATAGCAACCGCGGCTTTCATACTGATAGCCACGATGCTGGCATACGTCGCAGCCGACGAATGTCCCCTCAACATACCGGGAGCTGCAAAAACACGTGTAGGTATATATATCGAAGACCTGCGCACCGGAGATGTGATAGCCGACGTCAACGCCGACAAGCTTTTCACACCGGCAAGTGTCACTAAATCACTCACTTCAGCCACAGCATTGTCCGAACTTATGCCTACCGGCCAGTTCACCACCACGGTCCAGGCGATAGGCAAAATCAGCGGAGGCACACTCGACGGCAACGTAGTGGTGCAGGTGATCGGCGACCCGACAATCGAGTCACGCCACTTTCCGCTCAGCTTAGGTTTTGCTGACTCGATAGCATCCGGACTGCGGCGCAACGGTATAAAAGAGATAGCTGGGTCGGTAGTGATCGACGAAACACTCTTTGCCGACGCCACCGTGCCGGCCGGATGGGATAAAGCAGACCTGAACTACTCATACGGCGCAGTGCTCCGCGGGGCCAACTTCCGAGGCAATTCGTCCGGCAAAAGCGCCGTTGCAAACCCCGCCGCTCAGATGCGTTCGGAGATAATTAAAGCCTTGGCAGCTGCAGGAATAAGCGTCGGAAACTCTCCGAAAGGTACCGTATCAACCGATACCAAGACCCTATACACCCACCTGTCGCCCAAAGTATACGACATACTCCACTCGCTGATGATACGCTCCGACAACCTCTATGCCGAGGGGATGCTCCGGGCACTTGACCCATACCGATCGCGCGACGAAGTGCTCGACTACGAGCAGGGGCTCTGGGAGAGCCGCGGTGTGGATTTCTCAGGCGGTATAAGCGTGAACGACGGCAGCGGCCTGTCGCGCTATAACAAGTTCTCACCCAAGTTTATGGCGTCGGTATACCGCTGGATGTACAACAGCCCCATGCGTCGCGAATACAGCGACCTCTTCCCTCGCGCAGGGCAGGAAGGCACGATGCGCAATTTCCTGAAAGACACGCGCCTGAGCGGACTGCTGGCTATGAAAACCGGCTCGATGAGCGGAGTGCAGGGCTTCGGAGGGTATCTGTGCAATCGTGACGGCGAGCCCACGCACATAGTGGTGGTGTTTGTCAACGACTTCACGTGCGGCCGCGACGCCCTCAAGCGCGAGATAGCCGCATATCTGCTCAAAACATTGCCTTAACCATTCAATAAGCTCTCAATCAATCATCTTTACCACAGATAGATATGGCAGACTTTGACACTATAAACTACGCCTCGCTCCTCGACGTATGTTTTGAGATCGAGGGCCTTATCACATTGCTACGCCGTCGTGAGGAGGAAGCTCCCGACGAGATACTCACACTCCTGCGCAGCAAGGTCGATACCCTCAGAGCACAACTTTATGCTGACGAATCCGAAACTACGCAGCCTCTCGATGCACCCGAGTCCGACGATCAGGCTATAGCCGAAGCTGCGGTAGCCGAAGAGGTGGCCGATGCCGAGCCTGATGCTTCAGAAACCCGCATTGAGGAGGATGAAGCAGCCGTGGAAGATGAGCCCGAGGATGCAGAAGGCGCGGATAAGGCTCCGGAGGAAGAACCCAAACCCGACGGCAACGATGCCGAGGTGATGCCGTCGCTATTCGGCGAAGATGAGGATATTGATTATCAAGAGGATGAGGAGGACGACACAAGAACCTCCTCTGCCGGCGAGAAATCGCTCCGAGCTCTCTTCTCGCTCAACGACAAGTTTCGCTTCCGCCGCGAGCTGTTCGGCAATTCTGACGCAGCATTTACCGACACCATAAATCTTCTGTCGGCCATGCATTCGCTTGACGAAGCCACCGAATATCTCACTGGCGATCTCGGCTGGGACCCCGAGGCCGACGATGTAAAGGCATTCATGGCAATCGTGAGCCGCCATTTCAACAACTGATTCCCCCACCCCACCGGCATACCCCCCACTCCGTGAGCAAACTATATATAGTACCCACGCCTGTAGGCAACCTCAGCGACATGTCGCCACGCGCCATCGAGACACTTCGACGGTGCTCGGTGATCTACGCCGAGGACACGCGCACGAGCGCTACGCTGATGAAAGCTTTCGACGTGCAGACACCGATGCTCAGCTTCCATAAATTCAACGAGCACGTAGCCGCCGAGACAGTGATCGATCGTGTAGCCGCCGGCGAGGACGTTGCCCTGGTGAGCGATGCCGGCACCCCCGGAATCTCCGACCCCGGGTTTCTGCTCGCACGCGAATGTCGCCGCCGAGGCCTTGAGGTCGAAACCCTCCCCGGCCCGACAGCTTTCGTGCCGGCGCTGGTCAACTCCGGGCTCCCCTGCGACCGTTTCTTCTTCGAGGGGTTTCTCCCTCCCAAAAAAGGACGTGCCACAAGGCTTGCCGAGATAGCCGAGCGCTCGGTCACATCTATATTATATGAGTCGCCTCTGCGCCTGGTCAAGACCCTCGAACAGCTCGCAGAGCTCTGCGGCCCCGACCGCGAGGCATCCGTGTCGCGCGAGATATCCAAGCTCCACGACACCACCCACCGGGGCACTCTGGCAGAACTGATCGATGAGTTTTCCAAAAACATTCCCCGCGGCGAGATTGTTATAATCGTAGGCGGCAAGCCCGAGCCAGCAGCTCACCGCACACACCGCAACAAATTCAAGCCCAACGATCTACCCGGCTCGCCGGCAGACAGATCCGAATAACAGAGACTATACGAACATACTTTTTTGATCACCAACTTCCGTTTCAACAATATGAAAAAAATTATTTTTACCGGAATCGCAGCACTCTTTGTTGGCCTCGCATCATGCAGCGGCAACAAAGAAGCCGAGGAGCGCAACCAGCAGCTCGAAGGCGAGGTCACATCGCTCATCGCTACTCAGGACTCCCTGCTGAGCCTTGTCAACGACATAAACGAAGGGATGAGCCAGATCAAGGATCTCGAACGCATCATCTCTACCCCCGGAGCTCTCGACAATGAGACCCCCTCGCGTAAAGAGCAGATCAAAAACGACATGCTCGCCATTCGTCAGGCCCTGCAGGAGCGCCGCGAGCGCCTCGACGCCCTGGAGCAGCAGCTGCAGAGCGCAAACAACCAGAACGCTACCCTCCTCCGCACCATCGAGACTCTCCGTGCTCAGATCTCAGAGCAGCAGACCGAGATAGCACAGCTCACAAATCAGCTCGCCGCTGCCAATATCCGCATCGAAGAGCTCTCGACCACCGTCGACCAGCAGAACACCCGCATCGACTCGCTCAACCAGAGCGTGGCTACCGAGACCCGCGAACGCGAGATAGCTCAGGATCTGGCCGAACAAGCCACCAACGAGCTCAACACATGCTACTACTGCATCGGCTCAAGCTCCGAGCTCAAGAAAAACAAGATACTCGAATCCGGCTTCCTGAAAAAGACAAAAGTCATGCAGTCTGATTTCAATGCAAGCTACTTCACCAAGGCCGACAAGCGAACCCTCACCCGCATCAATACCAACGCCAAGAAAGCCGAGGTGCTGTCAAACAACCCCAAGGATTCGTACACACTCACCAAAGAGGGCGACCAGATGGTGCTCAACATCACCAACCCGCAGCGCTTCTGGAGCCTCAACAACTATCTCGTGATCAAAGTCAACTAACACGATCATTCACCTCATATCAGGAGGCATATCCCCGCAGCGGGATATGCCTCCTGCGTCATTTCCCGCAGCTCGGCATGCGTCATCGTTAAGAGTGCATCCATTGAGGGGTAAGAGCAAACTTGGAGGGCGCATCCTTTAGGGTGCGCCGATGGCCCCAGCCGAGGGTGATTTCGTCGGGCCCTGAAGGACCCGACCTCCGAGGTTGAGGGCGCATCCCTTGAGGGTCGAGAGCAATCTTGGAGGGCGCATCCTTCAGGGTGCGCCAAAAGCGTCAGGCTGAGGGTGATTTCGTCGGGCCCTGAAGGACCCGACCTCCAAGGTCGAGGGCGCAATCACATGAGAAAGCAAGAGCAAACTCGGAGGGCGAGTGCTTTAGCGCTCGCCGAAAGCGTCAGGCCGAGGGTGATTTCGTCGGGCCCTGAAGGACCCGACCTCCGAGGTTGAGGGCGC
>CAZPKH010000057.1:0-9136 GCA_964587165.1 uncultured Muribaculaceae bacterium | reverse complement strand
CCATCAGAGGCGGCAGGATCCAGAAGAAACTGAGGTCGTGGGGGTCGGCACCGATAGTCGAGAAGATACGGCTCACCTGCGAGCTTTGCAGTGCATAGGCTATCTGGACGCCGAAGAATCCGAAGCTGAGATTCCATAGCTTCCAGAAGCTTAAATCAGGTTTAGCTTTCATGAGTTGTATTGAGTTTAAGAGCCTATTCCATAAGAAATGCTAAATTCTGAGTTGCCGAAGTAACATTTTCTTGCTTTTTAGGCTTGGTTAGAAGTTGATTTATTAATGCCTTTAATCGTATTTCATTTGAAAGTTACCTCTCCCACGGTCTCTCTTTGGTCTAATCTGCTGATCTCTTCGGTCGTGTACATCAAGTACACTCCCTTATCGCTCAACAGAATAACCTCAAAGATAGACCGCTCAGAATTAAACATTTCTTATGGGATAGGCTCTAAGTTATTTATTCTGATTGGTTTGTGCGGCGGGGTTGTCGACGAGCGAGTATAGCCAGCTGATCTCCTGAGCCCATATGGTGTCGTCGGGAGTTTCGAGTATCATCGGTATGCCGTCGAGACGCGGGTCGTTCATCATCCGGCGGAAAAAATCTTCGCCGAGCTCGCCTTTGCCGAGCGATGCGTGCCGGTCCACGTGGCTGCCGAGACCTTTCTTGGAGTCGTTGATATGCATGCCGCAGAGGTATTTCATGCCGATTGTGCGGTCAAACTCCTGCCATGTGGCTTCATACCCCTGAGGTGTGGCAAGATCGTAGCCGGCAGCGAATGTGTGGCATGTGTCGATGCACACGCCCACACGCGAGCGGTCGGTCACACCGTCGATTATTCTTGCTATCTGGCTGAAATCGAAGCCGAGATTGGAGCCTTGGCCGGCGGTATTCTCGATCACGGCTTTCACGCCCGTAGTCTCGGCCAAGGCGAGGTTGATCGACTCGGCTATCAGGTCAAGACACTCGTCGACGGGCATCTTGTCGAGATGCGAGCCGGGGTGGAAGTTCACCATGGTGAGCCCCAGCTGAGCCGCGCGCCGGAGCTCGTCGATAAACGCCGCACGCGATTTTTCGAGTTTCTCCTGATCGGGCGAGCCGAGATTGATCAGGAAGCTGTCGTGAGGGAGCACTACGTCCGGGGTGTATCCGTACAGCTCGCACCCGGCCTTAAAGGCATCGATGTCGGCTTGCGACAGTTTTTTTGATACCCACCGCTGTGGCTGCCGCGTGAAGAGGGCAAATGCCCGCGCCCCTATGGCGTTGGCCGCTTCGGGGGTGGTACCTACTCCGTTAGAGGCAGATACGTGCGCTCCTACATACTTCATATTCAGGTGGTAAGTGATAAGAATTGTCGTTAATTCACGGCATTATACGCCGGCAGGTCGATGATTTCCGGCGTAAATGATCGTTTCAGCAGGGCAAAAGTACAAATTTTCCGACGTTTAAGCCAAAAAATCTTCGGTTATTTGAAAAATGCCGCAGCTTTGCTTACCGACGGTGTGCGCAGTGTCTGTCGGCCGGCCGAGTCGGCTATGATAAAGTACGGTGTCCGGGTGAGCTGCATACGCTGCGCCGTTGCGTTGGCTGCCGAGCCCGGGAGCCATGCGCGTATCCACGAGGCGGAGTCGGAGCGCAGCGATCGGCGCCATTTTGTCGAGTCGGCTATCAGCGAGAGCTCTACGATAGTGTAGTCGCGCTTGGCCTTGCGTTCGCGCATCAGTCGCGCGAGTGCAGCGGCTATTGAGTCGTGGCCGGAGGCTGCCTCCTGAGCTGTGAATACAAACAGGGTGTAGCGATGATCCCGCGGCCTGTATGTGTAGAGGGAGTCGCCCGAGGCCTGTACCGCCGAGAACTGGCGCACCAGAGCCGTCAGGCTGCGCTCGGAGCGCCCGGCGAGGGTGACGTTGAAGTTCTGGATGATATTCAGCGGTCGTGCATCGGGATCAATGGAGTTGAAGAGCGAATCGGCACGCGCAGCTTGTGTTTCGAGATCAAACTGTGTGGCCAGAAGCGCCGTAGAGACCACATCGGCGGGATGTGATGCGACATATCGCGCAATGGCATCGTTTACCACCATGGTTTTGCCTGCTTTTATGGCCGCTGCGTTCTCGCTGATGAATTTGCACATCTTGGCAGCGGCCTCTGAGCCTTCGGCCTTGATCTGCAGAGGGTCGGCCAGCGGGAACTGCAATTCGATGCGTTCGCCGTCGCGCACCGGTATCATCGCCAGTGAGCGGCCATCCTGTGTGAGCGACAGTTCAGCGAGAGTGTAGCCGTTGGAGTGGCCCTGCATCTTTACAACCCCCTTATCGTCGGGTTGCCACACCGTGCGGTGTATTGCGCCGTCGGCTGTGTATGTCAGGGTTATGCTTTGTGCGCCGATACCGTCGATGCGGGCGGCTATTGCGAAAGAGTCGCTGTCGGAGCATCCGGCGAGCAGAAGCGCCGCTATGGCGAGCGTGATGTATGCGTATATACGGTTCATCAGAGATTGGAATTATAGTAATAAGGGTCGGCTGTCACCTCGCGGCCTATGAAGGCGGGGAGTGGTGTCGGGAGAGGAGCGGAGGCATCGGGAAGTTCGATTTCGGCTACGGTCAGCCCGTCGAGGCGTCCGTGAAATTCATCTATCTCCCACAGCAAACCGTCTCCGGCGGGCACTACGTAGCGTGTCTTGTCGATGATACGTGCCTGCTCGCATAGCTCGTCGAGCATTGCCCGGGCCTCGGCCACCGGTATGTCGTACTCCCACTCGCCTCTCACTGTGCCGCAGTTGGGGCTCTTGACGGTAAGGCGTGCACGGCTGTCGTCGGTGATACGCACCCTCACGGTGGCCCTTATCTCGCCTCCGGGGGTGTAGCGGCAAAGATACCCTTGCCGTATATGCTTGCTGCCTATGGCTTGCTGGCGATAGCCGGTGCCCGAGGTCAGAAATTTTCGTTCTATCTCTTTTGCCATCTCTTTTTGGATTTCGTGGTGTGCGGCGGTGTGTCGGGACGTGCCGATGCCGGAGTGCCGAAGAGGCCGCGGATCAGGTCAGGGCGCCCCAGGCGTTGGAGCGACCGGGTTATCTCTACGCGGTATGCGCGGTCGTACCAGAAGAAATATTTGCGCTGGGCGAGCTTCTCCTCGGGGCGTCGGGCCGTGTATACGCGCTCGGAGGTGTACGGATTTATGCCGGTATAGAATATCTCTGTCGACAGAGTCATCGGCGTTGGGGTGAAATCCTGTATCTGCTCTAAATGGAGGTTGTGCGAGCGGGTCTTGCAGGCAAGTTCGGCCATATCGACCTCACGGCATCCGGGGTGCGATGATATAAAGTACGGTATGAGCTGCTGGCGGAGGCCGTACTTGCGGTTGGTCTGTTCAAACACCTGCTCAAACTCGCCGTAGAGGTCGAAATCAGGCTTGCGCATCAGCTGGAGCACATGCGGCTCGGTGTGCTCGGGCGCAACCTTAAGCCTTCCGCTCACATGGTGCGCTATAAGCTCTTCGTTGTACCGGCGGTTGGTCTTGTCCACCTCGGGGCGGCCGGTGCGGTGCATCGACAGGTCGTAGCGTACGCCCGAGCCGATGAACGATTTCTTGACACCCGGCAGCGAGTCGACGGCATGGTATATGTCGAGCAGCCGCGAGTGGTCGGTGTCGAGGTTGGGGCACACCTGCGGGTGGAGGCACGACGGGCGGCGGCATGCCTCGCAGGCGCGGGAGTTTCGGCCTCGCATGCCGTACATGTTGGCCGAGGGACCGCCCAGATCGGAAATATACCCCTTGAAGTCGGGCATCTCCGTCACCTGCCGGGCTTCGCGCAGTATCGACTCCTTCGACCGCGATGCTATGAATTTGCCCTGATGAGCTGAGATGGTGCAGAACGAACACCCGCCGAAGCAGCCGCGGTGCATGCACACCGAGTGGCGTATCATGTCGTAGGCGGGGATGGTTTTGCCTCGGTATCGCGGATGTGGCAGCCGCGTATAGGGGAGATCGAAAGCGGCGTCGACTTCGGCGGTGGTCATCGGCGGCCACATCGGGTTTACCTTTACGACCTTGCCGCCGTCGTGCTCCTGCCACAAGGTGGCGCCGTGCATGGCATTGCTCTGCGTCTCGATATGCTTGAAGTTTTCGGCCTGAGCACGTTTGTCTCTCAGGCACGCACTCAGCGGATTGAGTATTATGTCGGTGGAAGATGAGGCTTCGGGCATATCCTGCTTGTCGAGCATCCAAACGGTCTGCTGCAGCGAGTGCAGCGAGCTCAGCGGTTGCCCGGCGGCCAGAGCATCGGCAATAGCGGTGATGGTTTTCTCGCCCATACCGTAGATGAGCAGGTCGGCTCCGCTGTCGGCAATTATCGATGCCCGCAGCCTGTCCTGCCAGTAGTCGTAGTGACTGAGGCGTCGCATCGACGCCTCGATGCCGCCGGCCACTACAGGCACGTCAGGCCAAATCTGCTTCAGCGCCTGTGTATATACTATGGTGGGGTAGTCCGGGCGCATACCGTGACGGGCGTCGGGTGTATATGCATCGTCGTGGCGCAGGCGGCGGGCCGCGGTGTAGTGGTTCACCATCGAGTCCATAGCTCCGGCCGACACGCCGAAAAAGAGCCGCGGTCGGCCTAACTTGCGGAAGTCGCGGAGGTCGTCGCGCCAGTTGGGCTGCGGCACAATGGCCACACGGTAGCCGCGAGCCTGAAGCACGCGGCCTATCACTGCCGCTCCGAACGATGGGTGGTCGACATAAGCGTCGCCCGAGAAGAGGATCACGTCGAGCTCCCCTTCCCAACCTAACTCACGCACCTCCTTGAGCGATGTCGGGAGCCAGCGTTTAGGGTCGGAATGTCGGTCAGTCGGCTCCATGATTCTCTTTCTCGGCAAGGAGTGTTTCCATCTTTATAATCTCGTCGCGCAGGCGAGCCGCTTCCATGAACTCCATATTTTTGGCGGCTTCGACCATAAGTTGGCGCTGGCGTGTGATGGAGCGCTGCAGCTCGGCGGCAGTCATATAAGGCACCACCGGGTCGGCGGCGAGATTTACGCGCGGCGACAGATCCATCTCGTAGGTCTGCAGCACGCGGCCGGTGCGGTCGGCAGCAGAGCGTTTGATCTTGCTTTTGTCGGGAGCCGCCTCATCGCGGTCGAGCCCCACCATGCGGTTGCGGGCCTTGACGATGGCCTGCGGTGTGATGCCGTGCTGCTCGTTGTATGCCAGCTGCATGGTGCGCCGGCGCTCTGTCTCGTCGATGGTGAGGCGCATGGAGTCGGTGATCTTGTCGGCATACATTATTACGGTGCCGTTGAGGTTTCGGGCCGCGCGCCCCACAGTCTGCGTGAGCGAGCGGTGTGAGCGCAGGAATCCCTCCTTGTCGGCATCGAGGATTGCCACGAGCGACACTTCAGGCAGATCCAGGCCCTCGCGGAGCAGATTCACGCCTATCAGCACATCAAACTCGCCTGCGCGCAGTCCGTCGAGTATCTTGATGCGGTCGAGGGTGTCGACATCGGAGTGTATGTAGGCAGTGCGCATGCGAAGTTTCTGCATATAGTCGTTCAGCTCCTCGGCCATGCGCTTGGTGAGGGTGGTGACGAGTGTGCGCTCGTCGCGCTCGATACGGGTCTGTATCTCGTCGATCAGGTCGTCGATCTGGTTGAGCGATGGTCGCACCTCTATGATGGGGTCAAGCAGTCCGGTGGGTCGTATGATCTGCTCGACCACGACACCTTCCGAGCGCTCAAGCTCGTAGTCGGCCGGTGTGGCGCTCACATATATGGTCTGCGGAGTCAGTCGCTCGAACTCCTCAAATTTCAGAGGTCGGTTGTCGAGAGCCGCCGGGAGGCGGAATCCGTACTCCACCAGGTTCATCTTGCGCGAGAGGTCGCCGCCGTACATTGCGCGGATCTGCGGCACCGTGACGTGGCTCTCGTCGATTATCGTCAGAAAATCTTTCGGGAAGTAGTCGAGCAGGCAGAAGGGGCGCATACCGGGCTCGCGGCCGTCGAAGTAGCGCGAATAGTTCTCGATGCCCGAGCAGTAGCCCACCTCCTTTATCATCTCGACATCATACGTCACACGCTCGTTGAGGCGTTGTGCCTCGACGAAGCGGTCTTCGTTCTTGAAAAACTGCACCTGCTCGCCTAAGTCGAGCTGTATCTGTGCCACAGCCGAGCCCAGGCGCGCTTGTGATGTCACGAAAATATTCGCCGGGAAGATCTTGAAAACGTCGTGAGAGCCGAACTTAGTGCCGTCGGTGGGGTGGAGGGTCTCTATCGATTCGATCTCGTCGCCCCAGAATATCACACGCACCATGATCTCCTCGTAGGCGAGCCGGATATCGACGGTGTCGCCTTTGACGCGGAATGTGCCGCGCGACAGCTCGACCTCGTTGCGCGAGTAGAGCGAGTTGACCAGTGAGCGCAAAAATACGTTGCGCGCTATCTTCTGGCCTACTTTTATCTCGACTACGTTCTCGTTGAAGTCCTCCGGGTTGCCGATACCGTAGAGGCATGATACCGAGCTGACCACTATCACGTCGCGGCGCCCCGACAGGAGAGCCGAGGTGGTGGCGAGACGCAGCTTGTCGATCTCATCGTTGATCATCAGATCTTTCTCGATATATTTGTCGACCGACGGTATGTAGGCTTCCGGCTGATAGTAGTCGTAGTAGCTCACGAAATACTGCACCGAGTTGTTGGGGAAGAACTGCTTGAACTCGCTGTAAAGCTGTGCTGCCAGAGTCTTGTTGTGGCTCAGTATGAGGGTGGGGCGGTTTACTTTCTGAATCACGTTTGCCATCGTGAAAGTTTTGCCCGACCCCGTCACGCCAAGGAGCGTCTGCGCAGGATTGCCGGCATCGACACCGGCCGCAAGCGCTTCGATGGCCTGCGGCTGGTCGCCGGTGGGTTTGTATTCTGAAGAGAGTTGGAATTTCATATAAGTTATCGTAGTATGATGGATGCAGCCTCGGCAGGGGTGCAGAGAGTCTGTGTCGCGTCGGCCATCTGTTTGAGGGTGAGCTTCCCTTGTGCCATCTCAGCTTCGCCCACAAGAGCCACGTACGGTATGCCCATAGCATTGGCATATGCCATCTGCTTCTTCATCTTGGCGGCATCGGGGTATATCTCGCACGACACACCGGCTGCGCGGAGCTCGGCCATCATCGCCAGCGCTGCCCGCGACTCTGCTTCGCCGAAGTTTACAAACATAAGCCGCGAGCCCGCGGTCACCTCGTCGGGATACAGGTCAAGCTGATTGAGCACATCGTATATACGGTCGGCGCCGTATGATATCCCCACGCCCGACAGGCCCGGGGCGCCGAATACGCCCGTGAGGTTGTCGTAGCGGCCGCCGCCTGTGATCGATCCTATCTCCACATCGCGCGCTTTCACCTCTATGATAGTGCCGGTATAGTAGTTCAGGCCGCGGGCCAGCGAAACGTCGAGCTCTACGTGGCAGCCGTCGTCGTCGGCCGGCAGATAGGAGAGCACCGTGCGTAGCTCTTCAACGCCGCGGGTGCCTGTCTCTGAATCCTTAAGCAGCGAAGCGAGCGCATCGATACGTTCGGCTGTCGACCCCGAGATCTGAAGCACCGGGCGAAGCCGCTCCACAGCCTGACTGCTCAATCCGCGCTCTATCAGCTCGGCCTCCACTTTATCAGCACCTATCTTGTCGATCTTGTCGATCGCCACGGTTATGTCGACCAGACGGTCGGGCTCACCGATATATTCGGCGATGCCGGCAAGCACCTTGCGGTTGTTGAGCTTGATGGTGATACGCACCCGAAGGCGGCGGAACACCTCGCGGGTCATGTTGAGCAGCTCCACCTCGTTGAGCAGCGAGTCGCTGCCCACCACATCGGCGTCGCACTGGTAGAACTCGCGGTAGCGGCCTTTCTGCGGACGGTCGGCACGCCACACCGGCTGAATCTGGAAGCGGCGGAACGGCATCTGCAGGTCGTTGCGGTGCTGTACCACGAAGCGGGCGAAGGGCACCGTCAGGTCGTAGCGCAGACCTTTCTCGGCCACTTGCGGAGCGAGGTGCACGTAGTCGCCGGCATCAATGAGGGTGCGGTCGGCTTTTTTGAGAAAATCGCCCGAGTTGAGTATCTTGAAGAGCAGCTTGTCGCCCTCCTCGCCATATTTTCCCATGAGGGTTGACAGATTTTCCATCGCCGGAGTCTCTATCTGGCGGTAGCCGTAGAGGCCGAATACCTCGCGGATAGTGTCGAAAATATAATTGCGGCGAGCCATTTCGGCAGGCGAGAAGTCGCGCGTTCCAGCCGGTATAGAAGGTTTCTGTGCCATATAATGTCGTGAATATATTTAAAGTCGGATTATCAACTTGCAAAGATACGAAAAAATTACCACAGCCGAAAGCTCAAACCGGAGTCAGATCTGTTAATGGGCTCGAATAGAGGCGAGAAAGAAATTTTTATCAAAAAAAGTGCAGAAAAATTTGGTCAGTTCGGCAAATCGCTTTACCTTTGCAACGCCTTTCAGGAAAATCGGGGTGTAGCTCAGTTGGTTTAGAGTACGCGTCTGGGGGGCGTGAGGTCGCTGGTTCGAATCCAGTCACCCCGACAAAACAGGCAAATGGGTTTAACTCAATGAGTTAAGCCCATTTTTATGTTCTCTTGAGGCGTATTCTGCATGGGGCGTGCACGCCCTAAACGGGGGAGTTGCAAAACCTGGTTGAAGTGTTATAAACCACCCTGTCAGGGCTATTATCTATCAAAAAGATAGCGTATCAAATTAATTTGACACGCTATCCTGCTGATAAATGTAGAAAAGAATGCTGAAAACAAAACTACATATTATCTGCTAATTCTTGAAGTTCATACGCAATGGTTTTCATGGCTTTTTTAAGAGTTTGTTTTTGCTCGGGCGTGAACTCGTCCGGCTTGCCGTTCTTGATAGTGTGGTTGATTTTATGGCTTATCCAGTAGCGGCTTTTCTTAAAAAAGCGTTCCGCGATACATGAAGCGTTGATAGCTTTAAAAATCTCACATTCCTTTAGTTCTAAAGACAGTTTGTTGGATTTGAAGCGTTCAATAGCTTCATCTGCCGACTTTTTAATTTCATCAGTTTGTGATAAAGCAAAAACTTCATCAATAAAATCATTTATATTCTCTTTCATAACTGTTGTTTATA
>CAZPKH010000056.1:0-9298 GCA_964587165.1 uncultured Muribaculaceae bacterium | reverse complement strand
TCACATCTTCAGGGTGGCGGAGACGGGCTCGCAGAGCAGGAGCTTGCGGCGGCCGGCGCTGTCGCGCACTCCGAACAGTTTCATCAATCCGCCATCTTTCACCCCGAGCTTGCGGCGCAATTCGTCGGAGGTCATTCCCATACCGCGTGCCGACACATTGAGCTGCGGACAGTGCCGGCGGAGCTCGGCGAGACTGCGCTTCGACATATCGCTTTCGGCCACTACTGCATAAATATTCCCCGGAAAGGTATCGACATAGTTTGCCGAACGAAACAGATGCGTGTCGGCCGAGATTGCCGTCACCCCGAAGCGTCGCTCTATATCCGCGTATCTGCCTAACTTCATCTCAGCCGGCCACAGCTCGTACAACCACTCTCGCGCTGCCGTCTGCGGCGCGGTGTGCTCAAACGCTCCTAAAGTCACAGCCTTAGCTCCCGCCACTACATCTGCGCCGAGTTCGGCCACCACCTCCAGACACTCTTTGGGCGTGCCGAGCACCGTCACCGCACACCCCGGCAACTGTCGCTCAACCATCGCCACATCGAGCATCGGCGACGCCTTGACTATCACCTTGCGCGCAACTCTCTGCAGTTGGGGCAGCAGCGCGACCACATCAGGGCTGCAGTCCGCCAGCGAGAACAGGCGGCGTCCACCAGCGCCACGCCTGGCCGGGTCGACGAACACGGCATCGTAAGCGCCGCCGGCCACCGTTTCTATATACTCCACAGCATCGGCACACACCACATGCACATTGCCAAGAGCTAAAGCCGAGGCATTGGCCGCGGCACATTCAGCTTTTGCGGGGTCGATCTCCACGGCCGTCACTTCGGAAGCCCGGCGAGCCATCGTGAAAGCATCGATGCCGAGGCCGCATGTCAGGTCGAGCACCCGCGCGCCCTCAGCCACAAGGGAGGCATGATAGCCGGCAAGCAGCTCCGATGTGCACTGCTCGGCAGCAAGCACCGACGGAAACCGGAAATCGTCGCATTTGAGAAGCTCGGGGAGCTTGGAGCGGCAGCGTCGACGGCACTCTATCTGCGTCACAGCATCCATCATCCGGGCATCGCCGTGATAGCGCAACCGCAGGCGGCACACGTCGTCGGCAGCGTGATCTTTTATCCATCTGTTGATATCCATACGCAAAGATTACCCAAAGATAGCAAATACAGCTGAGAATACATCCCTCTTCTGAAAAAAATGCGTAATTTTACACCCGAATATCTCAAAGCCTGTCTCAGAGCCTATTTTAGAGCCTATCTTACAAAAAATGGATACTTACATCAGCGAAAGCATCAAATATATCGGTGTCGACGACATCGACCTCGACCTTTTCGAGGGTCAGTACGCTGTGCCCGAGGGGGTGTCGTACAACTCGTATGTGATACTCGACCGGAAGATCGCCGTGCTCGACACTGTCGATGCCCGCAAGACCGACCAATGGCTCGAAAATCTCTCCGAGGCTTTAGGCCACCGTACCCCCGACTACCTTGTGGTGAGCCACCTTGAGCCCGACCATGCCGCCAACCTCGAGCGCCTGCTTGAGCTCTACCCTGACTGCCAGCCACTATGCTCGGCAAAAGCTGTGCCGATGATGGCTCGATTCTTCTCGCCGGCTACAGCAGCCCGTGCACGCGTCGTAGCTGAGGGCGAAATCATCGAGCTCGGGGAGCACTCGCTGCAGTTTTTCATGGCTCCCATGGTGCATTGGCCGGAGGTGATGGTGTCGTATGAGCGGAAAGAGAAAATCCTCTTCTCGGCCGACGGTTTCGGCAAATTCGGTGCTCTCGCTACCGACCGCGGCCCGGCGCATTGGGATTGCGAGGCGCGCCGCTACTACTTCAACATATGCGGCAAGTACGGCGCCGCCGTGCAGACCCTCCTCAAGAAAGCCGCCACTCTCGAGATCCGGATGATATGCCCGCTCCACGGCCCGATACTCCGCGGAAACCTCGACCACTACATCTCTCTGTACGACAAATGGAGCCGCTACGAGCCCGAAGAGCCCGGCATCTTCATCGCATACTCCTCGCTCCACGGCAATACCGGCCGCGCCGCGCGCCTGCTTGCCGAAAAGATAGCGGAAAAATCGCCCGACACAAAGGTCGCACTCGCCGACCTGAGCCGCGACGACATGGCCGAAGCCGTCGAAGATGCGTTCCGCTACGACCGTCTGGTGCTCGCGGCCCCTACCTACGACGGCGGCATAATGCCCGCCATGCATCATTTCCTTCACCACCTGCACACCAAAGCGTACCGCAACCGCCGGTATGCCGTGATCGAAAACGGAACATGGGCACCGGTGGCCGGACGCCTGATGCGTGCCGAGGTCGACAAGCTCAACGGCATGACCTTCATCCCGCCGATGGTCACTATCGAATCGACCCTCTCTTCAGACAGCGAGGCCGCCCTCGACACTCTGGCCGACAATCTTCTCGCATAATTTCCGATCCGGGGCATGAATTTTACACACTTTCTTGCCTAAATCTCAGAATTTTTACTTATTTTTGCCATAGATTACACGAACCGACTCACCGACCCACACCCGGGCCGATGAGTTCCCCTGCCCTTGCGGGCCACACTTTAATATATTTACGAACAGCATTAACATTCTTTCTGCTATGGATTTGCGTGACTCGTCGACAGCGCCCGAACTCGCCGCAACCGACTCTACCAACGGCACTCCCGCTGAGGCCGCCGAAACTAACACCGTTGAAAACACCCCCGCTGCACAAACCGACACCGTGGTAGCCGTCGAGACTGCCGTCGAACCCGACAGCGAGGCTACCGAAGCTCAGGAAACAGAGCGACCGGCCATAAACTCACGCGAGGATGTGCTCGAAGCTCTGCGCGACCTCCTCGACAAAGACGCCGCTAAAGTGAACAACGACGACGTGGCACGCCTGCGGTACCTCTTCTATCATTTCGCTCCTGCCGCGACACCGGCCGTAGAGACCGGGGCCGACGGCGAGACTGAGACCGAAGTCGAAGCCGAGTCGCAGATCAAAGAGGTAGATCCTGTCGAGACGGAATTTACCGAACTGATGGCCAAGCTCAAAGAAGCACGTGCCGAAGCCCGGGCAGCCGCCGAGGCAGCACGCGCCGAAGCGCTCGCACGCAAGAAAGAGATAATCAACGCTATACGTCAGGCCAGCGAGGACACCGACCAGGTGAACCGACACTTCCAGTCGGTGCGCGACCTGCAGAACGAATTCCGCACCGCCGGCGAAGTGCCCCCCGAGGCTCAGGCCGAAATATGGAAGGAGTATCAGGAGGCCGTGGAGCGCTACTATGATCAGCTCAAGATCAACAAGGAGCTGCGCGACTACGACTTCCGCAAGAACCTCACCGACAAGCAGATGCTCATCGAGCAGGCCGAGCAGCTCACTGCCGAGGCCGACGTGGTGGCCGCCTTCCGCCGCCTGCAGGTGCTCCACGACAAATGGCGCGAGATCGGTCCCGTGGCCAAAGAGATGCGCCAGGAGATCTGGGATCGCTTCAAAGATGCCTCGGCTGTGATCAACAAAGCTTATCAGGCTCACTTCGAGGAGCGCAAGGCACAGGAGCGCGAAAACGAGCTTGCCAAGACAGCCATCTGCGAGCGCGTCGAGACCCTCGACTGGAGCGAAGTAAATACATATGCCGCATGGGATGCGCTCACCACCGTGATACTCGAAGCTCAGGCCGACTGGAAGAAGATCGGATTTGCATCGCGAAAAGCCAACAACGAGCTGTTCGCCCGCTTCCGTGCCACATGCGATAAATTCTTTGCCGCCAAGGCTGAGTTTTTCAAAACGATGAAGGATTCGCTCGCCGCCAACCTCGAGCGCAAAATAGCTCTGTGCGAGCGTGCCGAAGCCCTCAAGGACAGCACCGAGTGGCGCGCCACTACCGAGGCTCTGGTAGAGCTCCAGAAGGAGTGGAAAACAATAGGCGCCGTGCCCAAAAAGCAGAGCGACGCCGTGTGGCGCCGATTCCTCGACGCTTGCGACGCCTTCTTCGATGCCAAGAAAAAAGCCACATCGTCGACACGCCGCTCCGAGCAGGCCAACCTCAAGGCCAAGCAGGCCCTCGCACAACGTCTGCGCGACATACCCGCCGACACCCCCCGCGATCAGGTGGCCGAAGCCATACGTCAGGCCCGCACCGAGTGGGCCGAGATAGGCCACGTGCCGTTCCGCGACAAGGAGAAGGTGTACCAGCAGTTCCGCGCGGCCATCGACGAGCTCTACACCCGCCACGATCTGAGCGGACGCGCCGCCGCTGCCGACCGCTTCCGCTCGCGCGTAAGCTCTCTGGAGGGTAACGCTTCCGGCATCGACCGCGAGCGCGAGCGTCTGGTGCGCACACGCGACCGCATGATACAGGAGCTCGCCACCTACGAGAACAACCTCGGATTTCTCACTTCGAAATCCAAATCGGGTGCCTCGATGGTCCGCGAGATGGAGCGCCGCGTAGAGCGTCTGCGCGAAGATATCGCCGACATACGCTCCAAGATCGAGCTGCTCGACTCCACTCCCGCCGACAAAACAGCCGGCAAACCCGACCAGGCGGCCCAGTAACTCCCTGCACGCCGCCCGATTCCACCACCGATACCTCGGCTGCCGCCCGATCGCCCGGACGGCAGCCGCGGAATCGGATTAAGAGCCTGTCTCACAAGAAATGTTAAATTCTGAGCGGTCTATCTTTTAGGCTATTGTGGTGAGTGATAAGGGAGTGTACCGGATGTACACGACCGCAGAACTCGGCAGCAATAGACCAAAGAGAGACCGAGGCAGAGGTAATTTCCCAAGTGGAATAGGCAAAAACATAAAATGTATTAACTATTAACCTCACCTGAAAGCAAGAAATAAACAGTTCTGCTCGCATCTTTTGGCCTTCTTATTCCCTTTCTCTCAGTCACGTAGAGAGGCTACGCTCCTTCGTTCAAGAAAATAATAAGACTCAAAATATGCGACTCAGAATTTAACATTTCTTATGAGACAGGCTCTTACTAAACCAATCGTCACTATATGCCCACCGAAGGCCTGCAGGGCCGATACGGCCGTTACATTAAAAACATAATCGTGGCCGGCGACTTTGCAGTCGTCAACCTCGCCTATTTCGTCACCTGGCTGATACTCGGCCGCTACACCGGCGTGTCGCTTCGCGAGGTGCTGATGGTGATCAATGTGGCATATATCCCCGTTGCACTATATTTCCGCGGCAAGCACAACTACCGCACCCTCGACATGCAGTATGTGGTGCGCTACGCCCTGCTGGCGGTGATGTCGCACGCCTGCATGTTCGTGCTGCTGATATACTGGCTCGGGATATTCTTCATATCCATGAAATTCTTCATCACCTTCTACCCTATATTGGCAGCCTTTCTGGCGTCGTGGTGGGTAGTGGCTCGCCTGGTGATGAAGCATTACCGCCGCCGCGGGCGCAACTTCAGCCGCGTAGTCATCGTCGGCACGGGCCCCACAGCCCAGTTGCTCTACTCGCGCTTACAGTCTGACTCGGCTTTCGGCTACAAGTTCATGGGATTTTTCTCCGACCACCCCGAGCGCGACACACCCTCCGGCCAGCTTAAAGGCACAATCGACGACCTGCCCGACTACATAGCCCGCCACCATATCGACGAAGTATTCTATACCATATCTGGTGAGCACCACGACACGATGCACCGGGTGATAAACGCCGCCGAGCAGCATCTTGCGAAATTCTACTACGTGCCGCAGATCAACCGCTACGTGGGGCGTTCGTTCGAGCTCTCGTCGATCGGGTCGATGCCGGTGCTCTCGCTTGCCCCGCAGCCGCTATCGCGCATCACCAACCAATTCCTCAAGCGCACATTCGACATCGCTTTCTCATCGCTTTTTCTGCTTGTCTCGCCCATAATCTTCATCCCCGTAGCGATAGCCATCAAGGTATCGTCGCCCGGGCCTGTATTCTTCCGCCAGCTCCGCACCGGATACAAAGGGAGAGATTTCTACTGCTGGAAATTCCGCACCATGCGCGTCAACAACGATGCCGACACCCGCCAGGCCACAGCCGACGATCCGCGCAAGACCAAGTTAGGCGACTTCCTGAGGCGCACCTCGATCGACGAACTGCCACAGTTTATCAACGTGTGGCTCGGCGACATGTCGGTAGTGGGTCCGCGGCCCCACATGCTCAAGCACACCGAGGAGTATTCGCACCTGATAAACCGCTACATGGTGCGCCACTTCATCAAGCCGGGCGTCACCGGCTGGGCTCAGGTGTGCGGCTACCGCGGCCAGACCGACGAGCTCTGGAAGATGGAGAAGCGCGTGGAGCACGATGTGTGGTACATACAGCACTGGACATTCCTGCTCGACCTGAAAATAATAGTGCGCACCGTCACCAACGCCCTCCACGGCGAGGAGAACGCCTTCTGAGCCGACGCACGCCGCTATCGGCACACGGCAAAAAAACGTTGAAACAGAGCACCTATTTCAACGTTTTTCAGTAACTTTGCAGAGTCTTAGCGCATCCGCTGCGAGCGCAAGCCACAAACCTTAAAACCACAGTATGTTAGAAAAGATAAAAGCCCTCAGAGCAGAGATTGAAGCCCTCTCAGCCGGCAGCGATGCCGACGTAGAAGCACTGCGCATCAAGTATCTGAGCAAAAAAGGAGCCGTCAGCGCGCTGATGAACGATTTCCGCTCGGTGGCTGCCGACCAGAAACGCGCCGTAGGCCAGGCGATCAACGAGCTCAAGACATTTGCCACCGAGCATATCAACGCCCTGCGCGACGCTGCCGAAGCTGCCGCCGTGGCAGGCGAAGCAGCATCGCTCGACCTCACCCGCACCCCCACACCGATGCCGCTGGGCGCACGCCACCTCCTCTCGGTGGTGCGCGGCGAGATTATCAGCATATTCTCGCGCCTGGGATTCTCCGTGGCCGAAGGTCCCGAGATCGAGGACGACTGGCACGTATTCTCGTCGCTCAACTTCGCCGACGACCACCCTGCCCGCGACATGCAGGATACATTCTTCATATCCCGCTCGCCCGAAGTGCTGCTGCGCACCCACACATCGTCGGTACAGAGCCGCGTGATGGAGTCGACAGAGCCCCCTATCCGCATAATCTGCCCCGGCCGCGTGTACCGCAACGAAGCCATCTCGGCCCGCGCACACTGCTTCTTCCATCAGGTCGAGGCGCTGTATGTAGATGAGCACGTCACGTTTGCCGATCTGCGCCAGACCCTACTCTACTTCGCCCGCGAGATGTTCGGACCCGACACTCAGATACGCCTCCGCCCGAGCTACTTCCCGTTCACCGAGCCGTCGGCCGAGATGGACATAAGCTGCAACCTCTGCGGCGGCAAAGGGTGCTCGTTTTGCAAGCACACCGGCTGGGTTGAGATCCTGGGGTGCGGCATGGTCGATCCCGCCGTGCTCGAAGCGTGCGGCATCGACTCCAAGCGCTACTCGGGCTTCGCTCTCGGCATGGGCGTGGAGCGTATCACCAACCTGAAATACCGCGTCAACGACCTGCGCCTCTTCTCCGAGAACGACCGCCGATTCATGGAGCAATTCCGCGCAGCCCGGTAATATTCCACCAGATCTCTCACCCTCCACATGACCTTACGCCAACGCTTTGACGCAGCTCTGGCTCTGTTCGAGCAAGCCATGCCCGTGGCAGAGACCGAGCTGCACTACGGCTCGCCCTTTCAGCTGCTGGTGGCAGTGATCCTCTCGGCTCAGTGCACCGACAAGCGCATCAACATGGTCACACCGGCCCTATTCGAGGCATTCCCCACGCCCGAAGCTATGGCTGACGCCTCGCAGGAGGAGATATTCAGCTACATAAGCTCCGTGTCGTACCCCAACAACAAGGCCAAAGCGCTCAAGGGGATGGCACGCAAGCTCGTCGACGATTTCGGCGGCGAAGTGCCCTCCGACATGGACGCTCTCACATCGCTCCCCGGCGTGGGGCGCAAGACAGCCAACGTGATGCTCGCCGTGGTGTTCGACAAAGCCGCAATGGCCGTCGACACCCACGTATTCCGCGTGAGCGAGCGGATAGGGTTTACCACCAACTCCCGATCCCCGCTGCAGACCGAGCGACGGCTGGTGAAATATATCCCCGCCGAGCTCATCCCCAAGGCACACCACTGGCTCATACTCCATGGCCGCTATGTGTGCAAGGCGCGCCGCCCCGAGTGCGACAAGTGCACCCTCACCTCAGTATGCCGCTACTACGCCAATCACCGCGGGAAGGAATGAGATGAAAGAAATCAGTGTACGATTCGTAGATTTCTGGCGATCGCTTGATCACCGCAACAACGTGTTTGTCGACGCATTGTCGGCAAAATACCGTGTGAGGGTGCTCGACGATCAGAGCGCCGAAAAGCCCGACATACTTTTCTATTCGGCTTTCGGAACCGACCACTACCGCTACGCTGATTGCGTGAAGGTATACTTCTCGGGCGAAAACGATGTGCCCGACTTCAACGAGTGCGACTACGCCCTGTCGCACAACCGGATAGATTTCAACGGCAGGCACCTGCGCTATCCTCTGTATATGACCTACGAGATCGACGACGCCCTCTGCCCTCCGGCGCTCACCGACTCACAGGCGCTCGATCGCGGCTTCTGCACACTGCTGATGTCAAATTCAAACGATTGCGCCGCGGAGCGCCTTCTGATCACAGATGCCGTAGAGAGCTACCGGCCCATAGCCTACGGTGGCGCATATCGCAACAACACAGGCGGCAAGATACCGATCGACGCCAAGATAGAGTTCATAGCCGGCTATAAGTTCAACCTTGCTTTGGAGAACAGCAGCTTCCGCGGCTACGTCACCGAAAAAATCGTAGAACCGCTGGCCGCTCCGACCGTGCCGATATACTGGGGAGCGCCCGACGTGACAGCCGATTTCAACCCCGAATGCTTCATCAACGTGAGCGATTATGACAGCATCGACAGCTTCGTCCGCGACCTCCGCCACATCGACACCACTCCCGAAAGATACCTGTCGATACTCCGCGCTCCGCGCCTGCGCTCTGACGCGGGGCTCGACTTCAACGAGCGGCTGTCGCAATTTCTCTGCTCTATTGCCGACACCCTCACCATACAGCGACCATCCAACGCCATGAGCCGCGTGATATACCGCCGCAATCGCATATTGCGCACCACATTCGGCAAACAGAAAATCGTCAACATGATAGGCCGTATCATCAAAGTGTAGCAAAAATTTGGCACTTCGGGCACTTATACCTATCTTTGCATCATCATTCGGGGCGTAGCGCAGTCCGGTAGCGCACCTGGTTTGGGACCAGGTGGTCGC
>CAZPKH010000055.1:0-9359 GCA_964587165.1 uncultured Muribaculaceae bacterium | reverse complement strand
GTAAGGGTACAACGGTTTTCGAGACCGTCCCGTTCGACCGCTCCGGCATCTTTCCTTGCGGCGATTTTGTCGGTGGCGCGGCTGTCGCTACAGCACCCCTGCCGACTTTTGCAGTGCAAAGATAGCTGTTTCGGATGAATCTACAATGTTAAAGGTTGTTAAATCAGGTTTATGCGGGGGAGCAGAGCCAAGTGCTAACTCGGTGGGCACATCCTTCAGGGTGCGCCGAAAACACCCTCCGAGAGGGACTTAATTTATACTATTGTCTATAAATATTAAATTATGTATATAGTGATGATCTGTGATTTTAATTGATCACGAGGGTGTACTGCCGAGCTCTGAAGCACTCGCGCTCCGGGTTTGCTCTTGCGCGGCTTCGGAAAAATGTGTATTTTTGCAGCGCAATTCACACAGAGTTGCGCCTATATGATCGCAGAATACGTCCTTAATTCTTTTGTTTACCCCATTCTGAGAAACTGGGGGTGTCTCGAAAGCTGGAAAAGCACAGCTTCATTTTAACGCGTTTCGCAGTTCGGACCGATTTGTTCCGTCGGCCGACTTTTAGAGCCTGATGTCAGGCTGTCAGAAAGTAGTACATTTCCCTTTTTATTTTATTTAGTTAGATGAACAATCAACGATTGCTCACAGGGTGTGTTGCCACACTTCTGTTGAGCGCCGGCGTGTGTGCTCATGGTGCGCCGGTGACTTCTCTTGAGGAGATTTTTGAGGCTGCCGAGAGCCGCAGCGCGCAGTTGCGCCCTGCCTTTACGGCTGTCGATGAAGCCGAGCGCGAGATAAGCATTGCTAAAAGCGGCCGCCTCCCTGATATTAACGCCTCGCTGTCGCTCGGTTATTTCGGCGACGGCTTCACAACCAAGCGTAATTTCTCGGATTATCAGAAAGCTGCGATACCTCATTTAGGCAATAGCCTGTCGGTGAGCGTGACGCAGCCGGTATACACCGGCGGTGCCGTGACGAGCGCTATCGAGCTTGCCGAGCTGAAGAGTACGGCCGCACGGTTTGCGTCTGATTTCAAGCGCGACAATATCCGCTTTCAGCTTGCCGGGTTCTACCTCGATATTTATAAGTACCGCAACCGCCGGCGGGTGGTGGAGAGCAATCTCGCGGCAGCCCGCAATGTGCTCGCACAGATGCATGCCCGCTTCGAACAGGGCACGGCGCTGAAAAACGACATCACGCGCTACGAGCTGCTTGTGTCAAACTTTGAGCTGGAGCTGATACGCATCGACAATACTCTCAAGATACTCAACGACAATCTTGTGACTATCGCCGGACTGCCGGCAGAAACCGTCATCTACCCCGACGAGGATATTCTGCAGCGGGGTCTGCCGGTGAACGGCGAGGGGTGGTGGCAAGCGGAAGCCGAGGCTAATGCCCCGGCGCTCAGCCTTGCGCGCACGAGCGTGGCGCTTAGCCGAAAAGCCGAAGAGCTCGTGCGGTCGGAACGCATGCCCAAGATTGATCTACGGGGCGCATGGAGCATGGAGGGGCCAATTCTTGTGGAGGTGCCTCCGATCAACCGCAATCTCAGCTACTGGTATGTGGGTGTCGGTGTGTCGTACAATCTGTCGTCGCTCTATAAGAGCAACCGCTCGCTGGCCCGCAGCCGCACTGCCGTGCAGCGCTCTATCGAGGAGCTTGATGCCGAGCGCGAAAATATCTCTATGGCTGTCAGAGCCGACAATATCCGCTACCTTGAGGCTTACGAGGAGCTCAAGACGCGCTCAAAAAGCGTAGAGCTCGCCGAGAGAAATTACACCATCACCTCTACGCGCTATGCGGCCGATATGGCCCTTATCACCGATATGCTCGACGCCGCCAACGCTAAACTCGACGCAGAGCAGGAGCTGGTCAATGCGAAAATCAACGTTATCTACTGTTATTATAAACTTCTATTTACTTCCGGAAAGATATGACACACCGTTCAAAGAAAATATTATCATATATCATCACAATCTGCATTGTGGCGGCGGCAGCCGTCTGGGTATCAAGCAAGTTTGTGCATGGGCGCGACGTAGAGTTTACCGACAACGCTCAGATACACCGTCAGGTGGTGCCGGTCAACAGCCGCGTGCAGGGGTATATCAAGGAGATCCGATTCAAGGAGTACCAGAAGGTGAAGAAAGGCGACACCCTGGTGATAATCGACGATGCCGATCTGCGCCTGAACCTCGCCCGGGCACAAGCCGACTACCGCAATGCCCTGGCCGGACGCGGTGTGGCCGACCGCAGCGTCACCTCGGCCACAGCCGACGTGGCCGTGACCGACGCCTCCATCTCCGAAGCAAAGGTGCTGATGGATATGGCGGCTGCCGATCTGGCCCGCTACGAAAAGTTGCTGGCCAATGAAGCCGTCACACAGCAGCAATACGATGCCGCCAAGACCGACTTTGAGGCTAAAAAAGCTCGATACAGTACCCTCGTCAATCAAAAGAAGGCTACCTCGACAGCCGTCGATGTGAGCCGGAGCCGCATCTCGCAGTCGGATGCAGGCATCGATCTGGCTCGGGCGCTTGCCGAAACTGCCGAGCTAAATCTCAGCTACACGGTGATCGTGGCACCATGCGACGGCTACACTTCGCGCAAGGAGATACAGGTGGGACAGCTCGTGCAACCGGGGCAGACACTGCTCGATCTGGTCGACGCGGCAGATGTGTGGGTGACGGCCAACTATAAGGAGACGCAGCTTCAGCATATCGACGTGGGGAGCAAAGTGGAGATAGAGGTCGATGCTCTGCCCGGCGTACGGTTTGAGGGAGTGGTGGCGGCAATCTCAACCGCTACCGGGAGTGCTCTGTCGCTGCTGCCGCAAGACAACTCGGCGGGCAATTTCGTGAAGGTGCGTCAGCGTATACCCGTCCGCATCGAGTTTACCCCCGATAATTCGCCCGATATGATGGAGCGCCTGCGGGCCGGCATGAATGTGGAATGTAAGGTGAAATACTGATATGGCAGAGTGGCATGCTCCGCAAGGGCCTTTCGATATCCCGGAAGTGCCCGATTTTGTGCCCCGGCGACTCAAGCCGTGGCTGTTCATCTTCTTTCTGCTGATCATCCAGTTTTCCGGCGGATTGTATCTCGCGGCGGCTACCGATATGGTCGGCACTACGGCTTTGATGCAGGAGGATATCCTCATGGCCGGCTACGCCTCGCTTGTCGGGATGGCGCTGAACTTTGCCGTGATGTTTCGCATCAAATTCCGCTTCTCCACACGCACACAGCTTCTTGTATGTGCGGCTGTGCTAATGGCTGCCAATCTGATCTGTGCATTTGTGGCTGAAGTGCCGGTGCTCGTGGCGACATGCTTTGTGGCCGGATGGTTCCGCATGCAGGCTACCTTTGCGTGCAACTCCACCATACAGCTGTGGGTTACTCCGGTGCGCGACATGGCTGTGTTCTTCTGCTACGTATTCATTATAGTGGATTCGGTGATTCAGCTAAGCGGCATCGCGGCGATATACACTATCTTCCACTTCGAGTGGCAATATATGCATTGGATCATGATGGGACTGCTGGCGCTGCTGATGCTTCTGGTGATGATCCTTGTCCGGCCGGTGCGCGGGCCGATGTTTATACCGCTGCTCGGCATCGACTGGATCGGCTCGCTGCTGTGGGGAGTCTTCATGCTCTGTTTCGCTTTCGTATGCGTATACGGCAACTTCTACGACTGGTGGGATTCGGCCGAGATCTGTGCGGCCACCCTCCTGGGGGCGGCGTGCGTGGCGATAAATCTGTGGCGTGCGTCGTTTCTGCATCATCCATACATCTCGAAGATGGCACTTACAAACCGCAATGTCATAAAGGCTTCGGTCGTGTATCTGCTGTTCAACATCCTTATGGCCACCGAGCATGTGTTCGAACACTCGTATGCCTCGGCCATACTCGGGTTCGACGAGACAAACCTTATCGACCTCAACTGGTATGTGTTCGTCGGCATCATCGTCGGGTCGGTGCTGACATATTTCACCTTCGCACGCCTCAAATGGCGATACAGGACGATGGGTGTGATAGCCTTCGTGTGTGCCGGTATCTATCTCGGTTACTTCTATTTCTTGATAGATTACGGCGTGGAAAAAGAGATGCTTTTCTTTCCGCTCTTCTTCCGGGGCATGGGGGCGGTGATCGTGACGATAGTATTCCTCACATATATTGTGCAGGGCGGCGTGCCTTTTCAAATCTTCCCGCAGGCCGTGGCGATCAACGGTTTTACCAACGCCGTGATGGGCGCTACCCTCGGTCCGGCCGTAGTAGGGGAGTGGCTCCGCCATACCGTGGCCGACAATTTTGCACTGATAAGCGCGCGGTTTACAGCTGCCAACCCCCACGCGGCGTTCAGCTCACTTGGAGAGCTGTACGGCACAGTGCAGCGGCAGGCCTTGGTGGTATCGATGAAAGAGATATACGGGTGGCTGTTGATTGTCGCGCTGACAGCGATTATCGTCATGGCTCTGAGCTACGGCACATTGCGGCCGTTTGCCATCTTCCCCAAATGGCGCTCCATCCGGCGCACCCTGCGCCACCTCGTCCGCACTCAGGCCGCCTGATCTCCAATCCCCGGAATTTCCGACTCCCGGAGGATATTTAACTTAGAAGTAATCCCTCGTATGGTTTTATATTAAACTATTATTGCCGGATTTACGGCATAATGGTTTAATATAAAGCTATATAGGGGCTGTTTAAATGGTATATGCTATTCTTGCGGAAATGAAATTGAATATCTGACTATGCTTTTTGTGGTGGCGGTTGAACCATTCGATGGGGTGGTGTGTTGTATAGACAGAAGGTAAGATACTTTTTCCATTGCAAGATAAGAAATGTGATAATGATTGGTTTATTATCAAACGCGGAGATGTTGGGAAACATCTCCGCGTTTGGTGTCTATACGTAAGAGGCGGGGGATCAGAAGGGGAATGTCGAGTTGGAAAGGAGGTATTTCTGACGGAAATCGCGGTTGTTCATGCAGAAGAGCATGATGGCCTGCACGAAGGCGAGGATGCTGCTCACGGCGCCGCAAGTCACGATGCAGAGTACTATGTAGATTATACCGGCTGTGGTCTTGCCTAAATAGAACATGTGGACGCCGATACCGCCTAAGAAGAGGGCGAGCAGGGCTGCCGTGCCGCGGTTTTTACCCTCGGGGGCGTCGGCAAACATGTCGTTGTTCTGAAATGCGGGCGAGCCATAGGCAGGGTTGTAGTTCTGCTGATAATACCCCTGCTGTCCGTACGGCTGCTGGTAGTACCCCTGCTGTCCGGGCTGAGGGCCGTACTGCTGATATTGCTGATTGGGCTGGTTGGGATCGTTGTACTGTGCCATTGGAATATGGTGATAATGGGTTGATGATTTTTCGTTGTCAGATGAGTTTGCGTGGCTTGGTGGCCTGAAACTCCTTGAGGTATTCTGGGGTTGAGTAGGCCAGGTCGAGGAAGTCGCGGCGGCTCCATGCCACTTCGGCCAAAGCCATCATGTTGGTGGCCAGAGGAATCACGTCGGGTATGAAGTGTATCCAAGGTCGGTCGGCATACACCGGGCGCGCTTTGTCGGAGCCGTCGCCCATCATATAGAGCTGCCGGTGGCCCGAGCGCTCTACGGCGTCGAACGAGTCAGGCTCGAGGATGAGCGGCGACGGGCTCACCACCGTATTGAGAGCCTGATCGTAGACGGCGGTGTACACCTCCATGCGTCGTGCGTCGATCATCGGCACATAGAGGGCGCTGTCGGGGTCGTCGATGTCGGACTCAAACATAGCGGTGACAGCCAGCAGCTTAAGGGTCGAGACGCCGATCAAGGGTATTTTTAATGCGTAAGCGAGACCTTTGGCTTCGGAGAGCCCTATGCGCAGGCCGGTGTAGCTGCCCGGGCCGATGCTTACGGCCACGGCGTCGAGACTCATGCCGTGCTCGCGCAGGTGGTCGAGGCAATCCTTGATGTAGCCGCTCAGCAGCACGGCGTGGTTGCGGCCGTCGGGGTCGGAGCGGTGGCACAGTATCATGCCGTCGGATGTGAGTGCCACAGAGCAGGCGCGTGTGGATGTTTCGATATTTAGAATTGTTGCCATGGGTCAGGTCACTTTACGGGGTAGATGCGGCGGCAACTGTCGGCGCGCTCGGCTATGGTGCGGATGGCGAGCGACGGGTTGTGGCGCACGGCCATACGCCCGACAGGCAGCTCGATTATTTCGGCAATGCGTGCTCCCGGAATCAGGTGCGCAAGTATCTCGGCGTCGGTCGGGGTGGCGGGGAGGTGTCCGTACTCGGCGTATGTCCAGTCGACAAACACTGTGGCGGCATTAATGCCTCCGGGGTCGAGATACCAGTTGTCGCCCAACGGAAGCGGTGCCATCGAGGCGTCGATCTCGTTCACCTCCGGGCGGTGGCTCACCGAGCGGCCGTCGGCACTGAGCACCACCGGCACATACATGCCGTAATCGCCCGAGGGACGAAAAGCCCGGGCGGCTGGCTCACGACGCATATTTGCCGTAGCAACATCCTGATCTATAGCCTCAACCTCTTTGGGCACGCCGCACGCGGCCATCAGGGTGGCTAAGGCGGCAACGGCGGGTAGCAGAAATTTTAGTCTCAAAATCATAAAATTTTGGAGCGAAGATACACAAAATTCATCACTTTTTGGTACTTTTGTAGAAAATTTACCCGCTATTATGATCCTATCCATGACAGGTTTCGGCAAAGCAACTGTCGAAATGCCCACAAAAAAAATCACAGTCGAGATAAAATCGCTCAACTCCAAGCAGCTCGATGCCTCGATGCGAGTGCCGGCGGTGTTCCGCTCCACCGAGCCTGCGATACGCAATATCCTGGGCTCTAAGCTGGAACGCGGCAAGGTCGACCTGTCGATCATGATAGAGCATACCGGCACCGACGGCGCTCCTACGCTCAACATCCCACTGCTGCAGGCCTACAAGGAGCAGATCGAGAAGATGCGCTCGGCCTTGGGACTGCCTGAGCCGGCCGACTGGTATGCCACTCTGCTGCGTTTTCCCGACATATACCACAGCGAGCAGAATGCCGAGATAACCGACGACGAGCGCCGCGCACTGACCGAGTGCGTCAACGCTGCCGCCGACGCCCTGACCGAGTTCCGGCGCGCCGAGGGCGCTAAGCTGGAGCAGGTGTTCCGCGACCGTGTGCGTCGCATCGGCGAGCTCCTTGCCGAGGTGCCCCGCTTTGAGGTGGAGCGCGTCGAGAAGATACGCCGCCGCATCGACGAGGGGCTGCAGCAGCTGCACCATGCCGAGTTCGACCGCGGACGTCTGGAGCAGGAGATGATATTCTACATCGAGAAGCTCGACATAAACGAGGAGAAGCAGCGTCTGGCCAGCCACCTGAGCTATTTTATCGAAACCCTCGAAGGCGAGCCCGGCCAGGGCAAGAAGCTCGGGTTCATAGCCCAGGAGATGGGGCGCGAGATCAATACTCTCGGCTCGAAAAGCAATCAGGCCGACATGCAGAAGCTCGTGGTGAAAATGAAGGACGAGCTTGAGCAGATCAAGGAGCAGGTGCTCAATGTGATGTAGTCCCGCTCCTCCACTCTAATACCTTATGCAAATGAAAGGCAAGATCATCATCATATCGGCGCCCTCCGGCTGCGGCAAGTCGACCATCATCAATGCCCTGATGGCCGACGAGGCTCGCGCCGAGGCGCTGCAGTTCTCCGTATCGGCCACCAACCGCCCCCCGCGCGAGGGCGAGGTCGACGGCGTGGCATACCATTTCCTCACCACCGAGCAGTTCCGGCAGGCCATTGCCACGGATGCTTTCGTGGAGTATGAGGAGGTGTATCCCGGCCGCTATTACGGCACCCTGCGCAGCGAGCTCGACCGCATCACCTCATCGGGGCGGTGTGTGCTGCTCGACATAGATGTGAAAGGGGGCGTCAACGTCAAGGAGATGTACGGCGACCATGCCGTGAGCATCTTCATCAAGCCGCCGTCGGTCGACACCCTGCGCCAAAGGCTCGAAAAGCGTGCCACCGACTCTGCTGAGGCGATAGCGCAGCGTGTGGAGAAAGCTGCTTTCGAGCTGTCGTTTGCCGACCGCTACGACTATCAGGTGGTCAACGATAATCTCGACGAGGCCGTCGGCGAGGTCGCTGCCATAATCGACTCGTTCAGGCAGTGAGGCGGCGCGTCGGCATAATGGGTGGCACCTTCGATCCGGTGCACAACGGGCATCTGATGGTGGCATCCTATCTGTGCCGCAGCGGCTTGTTTGACGAGGTTCTGATGGTGGTATCACCCCGCAATCCGCTGAAAGCCAATGCTGCCGAGGTGAGCGACACCGACCGCATGCGTATGCTTGAGATTGCCACCGATGGCGACTGCCGGGTGCGCCCGTGCGATGTGGAGCTGCGGCTCGATCCGCCGTACTACACCATCCGTACCTTGAGGCATCTGGCAGAGGAGCACCCCGAGTGCGCTTTCCGTCTGGTGGTAGGAGCCGACAACTGGCAGATATTCGACCGATGGTATTGTGCCGACGATATAATACGCGAGTTTGGCGTGACGGTCTATCCGCGCCCGGGGTATCCTACCCCTGAGGCGGAGTCGCTACCTGAGAATGTCGACGCTGTCGATGCTCCCCGGCTCGAACTGTCGAGCACCTTCATACGTTCATCTTTGGCCGACGGTCGCTCCATGCGCTACTTTCTGCCCGACGGTGTGATGCACTATATCGCCCGCCATAATCTCTACGGCTACCGGCCTAAAATTAACTAATATGCTGACAAACAATACACTTGCTTTCATAGCCCTGACCAACGAATACTGTCAGGCCATCGAATCGACTCCCGACGCCGACTCGCGCAGGGATTTTGTGGCGCAGATGCTCCGGCTTCTGCCGCGCATATATATTGCAGCCACCGATCTGCAGGTGCCCGAAGCTCTCTCGCCCGAGGAGGAGGACGAGGCGTATATCGCAGCGGCTCTTGACGAGGATTATTACGACTCGGTGCGTCGCTCAATGGAGAGACTTATGGGCGAGCACGATACATTTCTTGAAGTGTTTGAAGAGGATATGCGCTACTCCGATACTCCCGTTGCGGCAAGTATCTCGGAGTGTCTGGCGGACCTGTTTCAGGTGTTCTACAACTTCACCGAGCAGGTTAAGCTCCAACCTACTGAGTTGATAGGAAATTCGATACGCGCTATCGCCGAGGAGTTTGCCACCTACTGGAGCCGTATACTCTGCAATGTGATGCGGGCGCTCAATGCCGTGCGCTATAACACTGACGACGACGCTTTCGACGCCGACTGAGACAGGCTCTGAGAGCTTGTCCCATAATATATGTTAACGCTGAGGTCGCATATCTCGGAGGGATTT
>CAZPKH010000054.1:0-9765 GCA_964587165.1 uncultured Muribaculaceae bacterium | reverse complement strand
CTGTAACCTTCTGATCCGTAGTCAGATGCTCTATTCAGTTGAGCTAATGAGCCATTCAACGTCCGAAGCCTCCGCTTCGTGTTTGCGACTGCAAAGGTACAACTATTTTCTAACTCTGCAAATTTTTATTTTAAATTTTTTCAACATCGGCACTATTGATCCACGCGCGGTGGCTATTGTCGACCTGTACGTCGTACCACACAGGAGCTATACTATCGGATGTAGCAACCACTGAATCAACGATCTGCACCTTTGCACCCTCGTGAAGCATCATGGCCTCCTGCGAAGGATTCAGCGGTGCCGACGGCGAGGTGCTGAGTATCGTCGATTGCTTTACGACGACGGCCTCGGTGCTGTCGGTAGCTCTCGAAGCGGCCGTAAGAGCTATAAAAACTGCCGCCGCAGTGACTATCAGCAGTGCGAACCCGCCGAAGAATCCTACCTTGCGAAGCGCTATCGACCCGGTGAAACAGTATAATGCAGCGCATCCGAGCGTAAGCACAAAGAGAGCGAACGCTATCCATGCCCAAGCGTCGGGCCGGGCGCTGTCGCATACCGAGGCGACGATATTTTCGAGCAGTGTGCCGCGAGCACCCGGCTTATCGACAAGACGCGAGTTGACAAACTCAAGATTTATCCGTGCGTCGGCGTGTGTAGGGTCGATACGCAGTGCCCGCTCGTAGGCTATGACCGCCTGCCCGGGCTTGCCTGTGCGGTAATAGGCGTTCCCGAGGTTGAAATACAGATCGGCGGACGCTCCGAGCGAATCGATGGCGGCGGCATAGAGGTGTGCCGACTTGTCAAACTCGCCTGATGTGAATGCAGAGTCGGCTTGAAGCACCATCTCAGGCTCGGCTGCCCGAAGCTGCGACACCGAGATAAATATAAGGACTATCGACAGTAATATGCGGTACATTGTGTGGTCAGGCTTTTTGTACACGCTCAAGGGCGCGAATGGTTTGTGAAGCGTCTTCATATATTCCGGCAGCACGTGTTTCGGCATCGCCGGGGGTATAACGGGCCATCTCGGCGCGATCGATTATATCTATCACGCGCCCGATAGTCGATGCATCGGCGCCATATTCCGACAGCCGTTCGGCTATATTGTCGCGCGAGAGCTGCGAGGCGGGTATCGAAAGTTTGTCGCTGAGATACCCCCAGAGGGCTGTCAGTATGTCGGTATAGAACGAATCCATCCGTCGTGCATCGAGGCTTGCTTTGGCAGCTTTGAGACGCCGGCGCGCGGTCTTGTCGGCAAGCGAAGCACGGCGCCCCTGCACATCGGCATTGAGGCGCATGTTGCGGCGCCATACCACAATCGAACCACCCAGAATTGCGGCTGCACACACCCATAGCAACCAGTACCACACGGTGTAGACCGCCGGACGCGATGCCGCCAAGCCGAGCGAACCGGGGTGAATGGTGACTATGTCCGTGCGGCGGCTTGCTGCCGACTGTTGCTGATCGTCGCCGTCGCCCTGCTCCACTTTGATCCGGAATTTCTTCCCCTCGATGGTGTCATAACGACGCGACTCAGGGTCGAAGTACACGAACGGAGCCACCTCGATATCATACTCGCCCACGGCATGCGGAGTGAAGGTATACTCAAACGTGGTCGAGCCGGTGACGTTGCTTCCGCTCACAGCCCCTTTGAAGTCACTGCGAGGCGAAAATTTCTCGATCTCCGTGGGAAAAATCACATCCGGCTCTTTTATATACTTGATATTGCCGGTTCCGGTCACTTTATAAAGGAGCGAGGCTGCATCGCCTGTGCGGAAAGTAGTGCCGACCAGGCGCGACTCGACCGAGAATCGACCTACTGCGCCATTGAACCCGGCAGGCTTCGGCTCAGGCAGCGGAAGTATCTCGATAGATGCCGAATTAGACTTCACTTTGATGTAGCGGCGGGTGGGCGACTGCACGGATATATACCCCATGTTGACATTCTCGTACTGCACCACGGTGATGTCGTATTCACCGGAATTAATTGTCAGCTTTCCTGACTTCTGGGGGAAAATGATGCACTTCTTGAGCACTGCCGTGAGATAAGCCTGCCCGTTATACTCCTCGCGCTGATTGAGCGCAGGCTGCAGATCGACCTCCTGTATCAGAGCGCCTTCAAACTCCGGCTGCAGCGTGGGCATAAACCGCTCGATGCCGTATTTTGTATACAGCTTGATCGTGCACTCGATAGCCTGCTGCTCGTAGGCGGTGGTCTTGTTAAGGATTATCCGGACGAATACGTCGTTGGCTTTTACTTGACGGTCAGACGATTGAGTGAGCACATCGTCGACCGAGACGGGGTCGTTGCGGCGTGAGCGACGCGGATCAGTGCCCTCTTCGTCGATCTTAAAAGAAGTCGGCTTTGTCTGCACTCCCTTTCCATCGATATGGAGGGTCATGGCGGGTATGGTGGCCTGCCCTGCCTTATCGGCGCGATATGTGAAGGTATACTCGGTCATAGCCGTCTGGCTGCGCTGACCGTTCACCATGCTCACCGAACGCGACGAAGTGACCGCCGGACCGAATATATATGTGCACCCGCTTATCACCGGGCGGTGAGGCTCGACGTCGACCGTACCGTCGGCCACGCGGATGGTCACAGCAAATTTTTCGCCTACGGCCGCGTGCGGAGGTGGCACTACCGTGACTTTGACTGCTCCGGCACTCAAAGCGACGGCAAAGAGAATGGATATGATGGAAAGTATACGTTTCATTATCTCTCGGAATAGGTGAGCCTTTCGGTTACCAAGGATTACCACGCACCACCCTTGCACCCGACGCCTGATTGCGACGGTCGTTCATGCGCTGCCGGGTGGCATTCTCTTCATTTTCCATAGCCTTCAGTATCTTTTCGGCATTCTCGTCGGATATACCGTTCTGTGGCTGTTGAGGTTGAGGCTTATCCTGATCTTTGTTCTGATCTTTTTCCTTATTCTGGTCCTTATCGTTCTGCTTATCCTGATCTTTGTCCTGATCCTTGTCTTGGTCTTTATTCTGGTCCTTGTTCTGATCTTTATTCTGATCTTTGTTCTGATCCTGTTGCTGCTGCTTGAGCTGGGCCATGCGCAGGTTGCGCCGCGCAGTGTCGTCGGCGGGATTGATGCGCAGTGCCTGCTTGTAGTATTCGATAGCTTTCGCGTAGTCCTGCGAATTGTAGTTCACATTACCCAGATCGAGGTTGGCCTTGGAGCGAACATCTTTCGACTCGGCATGGTCGGCGAGCTGTCCGAACATTGCCATCGCCTCGGCCGAAAGCTCCTTGGACTTATCGCCTTCTACAGTGGCGGCCTCGCGCAGCTTTGCCGATGCGAGATTAAACCTCGCCACCTCCGAAGATGCCGGATTGAGATCCACGGCTTTCTGATATAAAGCCGCAGCCTCGGCAAAACGCCCGTCGTTGTATAGCTTGTTGCCCTCGCTCACAGCCTTGCGCTGCTGCCGGGTGGTGGCTGCCGCCGACGGCTCGGCTGCTGCAGCTGCCACCGGCACAGCTGCAGCGATCATAAGAGCGGCTATGATTATATTATAGATGTGTCTCATTTTGATTCAGCATTTTTCTTTGAGAAGAAGTTGATGCGGCGCAACCACGCGATCTTGCGCGGGAGCACAAACTGGTCGATCACCAGAAGCACCATCGCAATCCATGCAAGCAGGGGGAACTGCTCGGCGGCAGGCGAGTGCGACACGCGTGTATAGTCGGTGCGGGCCATATCTTCGAGATTATCGGTCAGTGCTGTCACGGCGTCGGAGGCATTGCCGTTGATATATATGCCTCCGCCGGCTTCGGCTATCTTTTTGGCCTCGTCGACATTCAGCTTGGTTATCACGGTCTCGCCGTTGTACTCATACCATCCGCCTGCGCCGTCGGGTATCGGGGCGCCCCCGGGAGTGCCCACCCCTATCACATCGACGCGGATCTTGTTGCGCTTGGCAAGTGCGGCCGCGCTGATGGCATCATCCTCAAAGTTCTCGGCATCGGTTATCACAACAATAGCTTTGGAGAAATCGCTTTCGGTAGCCAGACAGTTGGTGGCCATCTCGATAGCAGCGCCGATTGCGGTGCCTTGCACAGGTATCATCCCGGGGTCAACATTGTCGAGAAACATCTTTGCCGAGATGAAATCGGAAGTGACGGGGAGCTGCACCACAGCATCGCCGGCAAAGAGTATCAGGCCGACCTTATCGTTGCCGAGGCGGTCGATCAGTCTTTCCAGCAACAGGCGCGTGCGCTGCATACGGCTCATGCCCGAAGGGTCGTCGGTCGACGATGCGAGCATCGAGTTCGACACGTCGACACACAGCATGATCTCGATACCCGACGTGCTTGTCTCTTTCTTATCGGAGCCTGATGAAGCCTCGGTAGTATCGAAAGGCCGGGCTATCAGAAGCACCACGAGAGCCACAATCACCAGCTCAAGCGACAGCTTGACCCACGGCATGTACTTCGACGCTTCGGGCATAAGCGAAGCTATCACGTCGGGGCGGCCGAAGCGTTGCAACTGCTTACGGCGCTTGTATCGCGAATATAGGAATATCACAGCTATAAGCGGTAGCAGCAGAAGCAGATACAGCAGCTGAGGATATTGAAAATCAATCATTTGTATTATGTTTTATAAACAAATTTCAAAAGTAGGGATCCGTCAGGGGTTGGATCTGAGCAGAGTCATGCGCAGAATCATCGAGAGCACCAGCAGGCCTAAGGCAAGTGCACCCCAGGGAAGGTAATCGTCGTCGGTATTCGAGAAGTTGCGTACATCGATCTCTGTCTTTTCGAGAGAGTCAATTTCGTCGAACACGTCGTTGAGCACTTCGTTGCCGGTGGCGCGGAAGTATTTACCGCCGGTCATCGATGCCATCTGTCGCAAGGTATTTTCGTCGATAGTCACAGGCATCGGCACATACTCAATGCGTCCGAATGCGTTCTGCTGCGGCACGGGGGCATTGCCGATAGTACCTACACCTATAGTATATATCTTGATGCCATATTTGGCGGCTATCTCGGCTGCGGTGTTTGGCGCCACGTTGCCGCGATTGTTTGTACCGTCGGTGATCAGGATGATGCTCTTCGACTTGGCTTTACCATCCTTTATGCGATTGATAGCCGTTGCAACGCCGTCGCCTATTGCCGTACCGTCCTCAAGCATCCCGTGGAGTATGATGTTCATATCCAGCGAATTGATATAATTCGTGAGCATTGCGCGGTCGGTAGTCATCGGCACAGCCGTAAAGCTCTCGCCGGCAAATATCACCAGCCCGAGGGCATCGTTCTCGCGACCGTTCACAAATCGGGTGGCCACCTCTTTGGCAGCCCCGAAGCGGTTGGGTTCAAAGTCCTTGGCGAGCATGGAGCCTGATATATCCATCACCAGTACTATCTCGGTGCCGGCAGTCGACGATGTGCGCCACCGTGCGACAGTCTGCGGGCGCGCTATCACCACTATCAGCGCAGCAATAGCCAGAAGCTGAAGCACAAAGAGCAGGTGTCGGGCCGTGCCTCGCCACGAGCGCGGCAGCGATGCAAACTGTGCCGTGGTCGACATGCCTATCGAAGCTGTCAGATCCCGGTGCTTCCATACATACCACGCCACAACAGGCAGCAGCAACAGCAGTAGCCACAGATATGACGGATTGGCAAATATTATGGTCGGTATCATTTCTTTTCTGTATTGCCCGTAGTGGGTTCGTTGAGGTTTTCAGCCGGTTCTGCCGGGCGAGTGTCGATCACAAACTGCTCGGCATCGGCCATTGCGCGGATATTATCCTCGGAGAAGGGGCGCATCTTGGCAAACTTCACATAGTCGGCTATATCGAGTATCTGCTTCATATATCGCTGAGGCAGCTGCGTAGCGGGATTTGACTTCAGCGCACGGAGGATCTGCGAGGAGGTCATCTCGCGGGCATTGATATGGAAGCGGGCGTCGATATACCGGCGCAGAATGTCGGTGAGCCGGGTATAGAACTCCTTCTCGCGACCGCTCTCGCACAGATTCTCGGCACGCAGTTGCTGCAACTGCTGCATTGCCAGCTGATCGGGCGACAGCGGCTTGCGCTTAGGCATAAGGGCGAAGCCTTGATCTTTCGGACGCTTGCGCCACCACAGGAAGTATCCGGCTACCAATCCGGCTATCAGCAGCAGCACTGCGACCCATGCCCACCAGTAGTCGGCTATCACGTCGGGCACCCAATCCCATGCTCCGGCCGGGAGGGTCATCACGGGCACATACTCCACCGTATCGGCGAGCGAATCTATCTGACACGGTATGACCTTGAGAGCCAAACTATTTGACAGCAACGTATCGCGACCGTCGATATATTTCACCGGGGGTATTACGTAGTTGCCCGAATCGAATGCCTGTATCGTAATGTTCTGACTGATGCGCACGGCTCCGCCCGGGAGCTTTGCAGTGTCGGGGGTCGATACTCCGGCCACCTCTATATCCTTGGTCAGTGTGTCGCCCGGAGCCCAAAGGTGTCCTCGGGCACCGGCGGGGAGCGTCAGGTTGATATGCAGATCGGTGACCTCTCCCATGAGCAGATACGCCGAGTCGAGCGATATTTTCAGATCTGCCTTGCCCGATGAGGGTTGCTGCCCCTGCACGGTGATACCGACGAGCGCCGGGAAGAGCACCGCGAGCACGACAAATATGGAAGTGAATCGTCGCATAGTAATGCTTGATAATTTTGAGTAGTTATCGCCGGCCTTTGAACAGAGCCATAAGCTGGCGCACATAATCTTCGTCGGTAGCCACCGAAGTATAGTCGACACGCGCTTTCGTGAGTGTCTGATTCATAGCTTGCTGGCGGTCATACCACCACTTGCTGTAGGCTGTGCGGGTGCGCTTTGAGGAGGTATCGACCCAGCGAAGCTGCCCGGTCTCGAGGTCGGCGACCCTCAGCAGGCCCACCGGCGGGAGCTCGGTGTCTCGGCGGTCGTACACCTGAATGCCGATCATATCGTGCTTGCCGGCAGCGATCTGCATCGGGCGGGTGTAGTCGTGGGAATCTATGAAGTCGGAGATAAGGAATGTCGTGGTGCGCTTTTTCATCGCATCGCCAAAATATCTCAGGGCAGCCCCAATGTCGGTACCTTTGCTCTCGGGTGTGAAGTCGAGCAGCTGACTGATGATGAAGAGGATATGCTTTTTACCTTTTTTCGGCGGTATGAACTTCTCGATGCGGTCAGTGAAGAATATCACACCGATCTTATCGTTGTTCTGTATCGCCGAGAAAGCGATTGTGGCAGCTATCTCGGCGATGATCTGCCGCTTCTCGTCGCCCACTGCACCGAAGAGGCGGCTGGCCGACATATCGACAAGGAGCATCACCGTAAGCTCGCGCTCCTCCTCGTATACCTTGACGTACGGCTTATTGTAGCGGGCCGTGACATTCCAGTTGATGTCGCGGATGTCGTCGCCGTACTGGTATTCGCGCACTTCCGAAAAAGTCATACCTCGCCCCCTGAACGCCGAATGATAAGCGCCGGCGAAGATGTTGTTCGACAGTCCCCGCGACTTTATCTCGATCCGTCTGACTTTTTTAAGAAGTTCGGAGGCTTCCATCAGGGCACGATTACTTTGTCAAGGATATTGGATATGATCTCGTCGGTGGTGATATTGTTTGCCTCAGCCTCGTAGGTCAGGCCGATACGGTGGCGGAGCACATCATGACACACGGCGCGCACATCCTCGGGGATAACGAAGCCGCGCTGCTTCAGGAAAGCGTATGCACGCGAAGCGCGGGCGAGCGATATCGACGCACGCGGCGAAGCGCCGTAGCTGATGATCGAGCGGAGATCCTGCAGGCCGTACTGCGCGGGCTGACGGGTGGCGAATACGATGTCGACGATATAGCGTTCGATCTTTTCGTCGAGATATATCTGCTCGACTATCTTCTGGGTCTCGACAATCTCCTCGGGACGCATCAGCGGACGGACGGCAGCACGATCGGCACCGGCAAGATTCATGCGGATGATCTCGCGCTCCTCATCCTTAGTGGGGTAGCCGATCACCACTTTCAGCAGGAAACGGTCTACCTGCGCCTCGGGCAGCGGATATGTACCCTCCTGCTCGATAGGGTTCTGCGTGGCCATCACCAGGAAAGGCTCGTCGAGCGGGAATGTGGTCTCGCCGATAGTCACCTGCCGCTCCTGCATAGCCTCGAGAAGTGCGCTCTGCACCTTGGCCGGGGCACGGTTTATCTCGTCGGCAAGCACGAAGTTGGCGAATATCGGGCCGCGCTTTATCTGAAACTGTTCGCTTTTTACCGAGTATATCATTGTGCCGAGCACATCGGCCGGCAGCATATCCGGGGTAAACTGAATACGGCTGTATTTGGCATCGATGGTCTGTGCAAGAGTCTTGATCGCGAGAGTCTTGGCCAAACCGGGCACACCTTCGAGCAGCACGTGGCCGTTTGACAGGAGCGCCACGAGCAGAGAGTCGACCAGATGTTTCTGCCCGACGATGGTCTGCTGCATTCCTTGGGTGATAAGACGGACGAAGTCGCTCTTTGAAGCGACGAGGTCGGTAAGTTCTCTGATATTAACCGATTCGCTCATAGTATATTAATAACGGTTGTTTGTCGATTATTGTTTATGCGCCTTTATTACACCACAAAAATACGCAATTTGGCTGTGTGGGGTTTAACTTTCTGTGTTAAATTTGTCTAAGAGCCTGTATACAAATATTAAAGCGCGACGATTATTAAAGCGCGACGATACATAATAAAAAAACCTGCAACTTTCTTCAGCAGATGGTCGCAGGACTAAGCCAAATAGGCATCATGAATTAATAGCAATTCTTTTTGTGTAGAGATTATATTATACTTACATTACACCTTTAAGATTCTGTTGCGGCAATGCTTCGCAGCTCGGCTTTATCCAGATTGCCTATACTTCTTAGTCCTATGAGAAAAATGCGTAAAATAAATCAGCTAAGGAGTATTAAGCGGTGTTTCTTTTCACACTGCAAATATATGTACTTTCAGCGAATTTACCAAATTAAAAATGGAATAAGTTGCAAGCGCCCCTTGTTCTTAACTTAAATTAACCTAATTCACCCCTCCCCCACTTCATTTTTATATTATCACCCGCTGGGAAGCCCGGCATAGAGTAGGGGTATTTGGGAGTGAGGGCGAAAATTCGTACCTTTGCTGCCGGATTTCAATATTTAGAGAATGATAGCGGTAAACAATTTAGGTATACAATTCGGCAAAAGAGCCTTGTTTCAGGATGTTAACCTGAAATTCACTCCCGGCAACATATACGGCATTATCGGCGCCAACGGTGCCGGCAAGTCCACTCTGATGCGCATACTCTCGGGCGAGCTGGCTCCTACTCACGGCACTGTGCAGCAGGGCCCCGGCGAGCGCATGAGTGTGCTTGAGCAGGATCACTTCAAGTTCGACGAGTTTACGGTGATGGACACTGTGCTTCAGGGCCACACCGTGCTCTGGGACATCATGAAGGAGAAAGAGGCGCTCTACGCCAAGGAGGATTTCAGCGACGAGGACGGAATACGCGCTTCAGAGCTTGAGGAGAAATTCGCCGAGCTCGAAGGGTGGAACGCCGAGAGCGACGCAGCAGCTCTCCTTTCAGGCCTCGGCATAAAGGAGGATAAGCACTACATGCAGATGGCCGACCTCAGCGGTAAGGAGAAGGTGCGCGTGCTGCTGGCCAAGGCTCTATACGGCAACCCCGACAACCTGCTGCTCGACGAGCCGACCAACGACCTCGACCTCGACACCGTGGCTTGGCTCGAAGAT
>CAZPKH010000053.1:0-9785 GCA_964587165.1 uncultured Muribaculaceae bacterium | reverse complement strand
GCGGCAAATACTTCGCCCACGACATCCGCGTGATCCGTCTGCCGCGCCACGGCGCATCATGCCCCGTAGGTCTGGGCGTGAGCTGCTCGGCCGACCGTAACGTCAAGGCAAAAATCAACCGCGAGGGTCTCTGGATCGAAAAACTCGACTCCAACCCCGGCGAGCTCATCCCCGAGTCGATGCGCAAGGCAGGCGAAGGCGAAGTGGTGAAGATCGACCTCAACCGCCCGATGCCCGAGATACTCGCCGACCTCGATAAATATCCTGTGGCCACACGCCTGAGCCTGAGCGGCACCATCGTAGTGGGTCGCGACATAGCCCACGCCAAGATCAAAGAGCGCCTTGACAAAGGCGAGCCGATGCCCAAATATCTGCAGGATCACCCCATCTACTACGCCGGCCCGGCCAAGAAACCCGAGGATATGCCCTCAGGATCATTCGGCCCCACCACGGCAGGCCGTATGGACTCGTACGTCGACCAGTTCCAGAGCGAAGGCGGCTCTATGATCATGATAGCCAAGGGCAACCGCTCGCAGCAGGTCACCGACGCATGCCACAAGCATGGCGGCTTCTACCTCGGCTCAATCGGCGGCCCCGCAGCCGTGCTTGCCAAAAACTCGATCAAGAAAGTGGAATGCCTCGAATATCCCGAGCTCGGCATGGAGGCAATCTGGAAAATCGAAGTGGAGGACTTCCCCGCATTTATCCTCGTCGACAACAAAGGCAACGACTTCTTCGCACAGATCGCCAACCGCTGCGACAGCTGTGGCTTGAAATAACGCCTTACCACAACCATATCACCCAGGCCAACCGGAAACTTCGCTCCGGTTGGCCTGGTTTTTTTGTGTCATAGAGCGCAATCCTCGAGAAGCGAGAGCAAACTTTGAGAGCACAATCTTTTGAGGGACAAGAGCAAACTCGGAGGGCGGGTGCTTTAGCGCCCGCCGCTGTCGTCAGGCGCGGGTGGTGTCGGCGCACCCTGAAGGATGCGCCCTCCAAGGTCGAGAGCGTATCCTTTGAGGGACAATAGCAAACTCGGAGGGCGGGTCTTTTAAGGCCCGCCGCTGTCGTCAGGCGCGGGTGGTATCGGCGCACCCTGAAGGATGCGCCCTCCGAGGTCGAGGGCACAACCTTTGAGGGGCAAGAGCAAACTCGGAGTGCGGGTGCTTTAGCGCCCGCCGATGTCGTCAGGCGCGGGTGGTGTCGGCGCATCCTGAAGGACCCGACCTCCGAGGTCGAGGGGGCAACCTTTGAGGGGCGAGAGCAAACTCGGAGGGGATTTGTCGGGCGAAGTGAGGGTGGGTTGCAAAAAAAGTTGTACCTTTGCGGCCTGAAAAAGGTTATTAAAGATTGTTAAAGCAGAAAGTCGGGGGTTATATGATGGTAAAGAGATACTATCACCGACTTTGAAAAGTTTTTGTTTATGAATTTCAGTGGTGCAATTGATTTCAGACCTGCTCTCCTCAGCGCTCTCCGTCACTACTCGCTCGAGCGCTTCAAGGCCGACCTTGTGGCCGGTATCGTAGTAGGTATCGTGGCTCTTCCGCTGGCTATCGCCTTCGGTATCGCTTCGGGTGTGAGCCCGACAATAGGCCTTATCACTGCCATAATAGGCGGATTTCTGGTTTCGGCATTGGGCGGATGCTCGGTGCAGATAGGTGGCCCGACCGGCGCGTTTATCGTGATAGTCTACAATATCATCGCGACTTTCGGGCTTGAGGGGCTTGCAGTGGCGACGTTCATGTCGGGCATCATCCTTGTGATCTTGGGTGTATTCCGCCTCGGCACCGTGATCAAGTTCATACCCTACCCTATCGTGGTAGGCTTCACGGCCGGTATCGCACTGACCATTTTCTCCACTCAGATAAACGACTTCCTCGGCCTGGGGCTCACGGGCATACCCTCGGAGTTTCTGCCCAAATGGGGTATGTATCTTACGAATCTCGACCGTATCGACTGGTATACGGTAGCAGTCGGTGTCGTTTCGCTGGCCATCATAATCCTTACGCCTAAGATCTCGCGCAAGCTGCCGGGAGCGCTTCTGTCGATCATCATCGTGACAGCCGGGTGCTATATTATAAGTCTCTACTGCCCTCAGCTGAGCGTCACGACCATCGGCGCACGCTTCGGTGAGCTGTCGACCGACATACCGCTGCCCCACGGCTTCAAGCTCGACATGGCTACGATCAACGAGCTTCTGCCATCGGCTTTCACCATTGCCATACTCGGCGCTATCGAGTCGCTGCTATCGGCCACGGTGGCCGACGGTATCACCGGCTCGCGCACCAACTCGAATACGGAGCTGATAGGCCAGGGCGCGGCCAACATTGTGGTGCCGATGTTCGGCGGAATACCCGTGACGGGGGCTATCGCCCGCACAATGACCAACATCACCAACGGCGGACGCACCCCCGTGGCCGGCATAATCCATGCGCTAGTGCTCCTGATAGTGTTTCTCTTCGCTATGCCGCTTATCAACCTTGTGCCTATGGCCTGCCTTGCGGCGGTGCTTATCATGGTGGCCTACAACATGAGCGGCTGGCGCACGGTGGTGAGCATCTGCCGCGCTCCCAAGAGCGACATCAGCGTGCTTATCGTGACATTTGTGCTGACGGTGATTTTCAACCTCACTATCGCCATCGAGATAGGCCTGCTGCTGGCCATAGTGCTCTTCCTGCGGCGTGTGATGGAAAACTCGCAGATACGCGTCTACGGCGAGAAGCTCGATGTGACCGAGGGCACCGACCTGTCGCAGCACGAGGTGCTCAACGTGGCGCCGGGTGTGTCGGTGTATGAGATCGACGGGCCTTTCTTCTTCGGCATCGCCACAAAATTCGACGAGATGATGCGTTCTTCGATGAAAAATAAGCCGGTGGTGCGCATCATACGTATGCGCAAGGTATCGTTTATCGACGCCACCGGCCTGCACAACCTTGAGACTCTGATAAAATCGTCGCAGAAGGAGAATATCGACGTGGTGCTGTCGGGTGTGAACGAATCGGTGCGCTACAGCCTTGAGCATGCGGGCATCGACAAGCTCGTGGGGCGCGACCATGTGTGCGACCATATCACGCGGGCCGTCGAGATGGCCAACGCCGTGGCTACGCGCCGCGCTGCCGCCCGCTGATAAAACTCGGGCGGCGGGCGGTTTGTCGGAGGTGATTATTTCAATTTGGCAACGATGCGGCGCAGGCCTTCGCGGAGGGTGGCGCGGGGTGTGGCAAGGTTGATGCGGATGAACTGACGCCCGGCATCGCCGTAGATTGATCCGGCGGAAACCTTCACACCGCCCTCGCTTTCGAGCATGGCGGCCACGCTATCGGAATCGGAGCCGAGCGGGGAGATATTGACCCATGCTAAATATGTGGCTTCCAGAGGCGTGATGGTGAGGGCGGGGAGCTCGGCGGCAAAGAGTGTGCAGAGCTCGCGGTAGTTGCCGGCGATATACTCGCGCAGGGCATCGAGCCATTCGGCGCCATGATTGTAGGCAGCGATGAGGGCATCGACACCGAAAGGCCCGACGTCGCATATCTCCATATCGTTGATGGCGCGGTCGATGCGGGCGCGCAGCTCGGGGTCGGCACACACGATGTTGGCCTGCCGGAGCCCGGCGGTGTTGAATGCTTTGCTCGGCGAGCTGAGCGCCACCCATCGGCACCCTACGCGCCCGGCTATCGGAGCAAACGGGGTATACTCGAGACCCGGGAGGGTGAGCTCGCAATGTATCTCGTCGGACACTACCGTTATATCGGCATCGCGCGCCAGAGTGGCTATCCGCTCAAGCTCGGCGGCGCTCCAGATGCGCCCTACGGGGTTGTGAGGGTTGCAGAGCACGAAAGCGCCTCCGCGGCAGCTGTCGAAGGCCCGGCGCATCTTCTCGAAATCTATGGAATAGCGCCCTGTGGCGGAGTCGTAGTCGAGTGGGAGCTCGCAGAGGCGCCCGCGGGTGTTGCGCACGGATGAGAAGAAGCAGTTGTATACCGGCGTGCAGAGCACAACTCCGCGCTCGCCGGCGTCGATGGCGTAAAGGGCGGCCGACAGGGCGGGCACCACGCCGGTGGTGTAGAGGATATGGGAGCGGTCGGCTATCGCCCAGTGGTGGCGGCGCTCAAACCAGCTGATCACGGCGTCGTAGTAGCTGTCGCGCACATAAGTGTAGCCGTACACGCCGTGGCGGGCGCGTAGCTCCACAGCTTCGACCACAGCGGGAGCCGTGCGGAAGTCCATATCAGCCACCCACATCGGTATGACTCCGGGGGCGGTCTCATCCCACTTTACGCAGTCGGTGTCGCGGCGGTCTATTATTTCATCGAAGTTGTATGGGGTCATTTTTCGGCGATATTATGTTTGCGGATATACTCAAAATCGTAGGACTTGAACCCTGCGGCACGGTATCCCACAGGCTCGTTGTGGTCGGTGAGGTATGTGCGCCGCGGTGCGGCATAGTCGGGATGTGTGAGCGCCCTGTCGGGCTTGAATCGCGGTGTGCTCACGCCTGCCATGTGTAGGAGGGTGTGGAAGAGCGAGCTGCTCGACGACACCTGCTTGCCGGTATTGCTGCGGGCTGCCTCGACCATCGGGGCGCGAAGGCGGCGGTAGCTGTCGGAGAACCACAGCAGCATCGGCACATGGAGCTGTGTGCCTGTGGGTGTGGGCGATGCGTGCAGGAAGCGCTCGCGGGGATCGTCGAAAATATCCTCGCCGTGGTCGGACACGTAGGCCAGAGCGGCCACTTTGCCTGAGGCGGCTGCCAGCGAGATTACCGAATCGAGCAGTGCGTCGGTATAGATGATGGTATTGTCGTAGGCGTTGATAAACTGATCGCGGCACCCGGCGCCGGTGTACATAGGCTTATCGGGCACGAAGCGTGCGTACTCCCGGGGGTAGCGGTCGTGATACTTGAAGTGGGAGCCGTAGCTGTGCACCACAATAAACTTGTGGCGGGCGGTCGAGTCATTGATCTGAGCGGCTATCAGGGGCAGGAGGCTGAAGTCGTACACATCGGCGGTCAGGGAGGCGGAATCCTTGACAAATATCGTCGTGTCGGCCTCCTCGCCCAGATAGTCGATGAATGAGTGGTTGCGCATCTGTGTGGAGATGAAAGCCGTGGCAAATCCCGCCTCGGCGAATGCCGAGATCACTCCACGGCGCAGCTGCAGCGAGTCGCCGAATGTGTGCGAATCGACATCGGTGAGCAGCATCGGCACGCTCTTGTGGGTGGTGTTCGACTCGCTCATGGTGCGGGGGAAGAACAGTGTGCCGTCGCGACGCGACAACCGCGGGTTGGTGGGGCGCGGGTAGCCTGCGAGCTGCCAGTTGGCGGCACGCGAGGTCTCGCCGATCACCAGAATGTAGAGCTCGGGGACGGTGTCGGAGCCGAGGTGCCGGGAGTCGAAGCGGTCGGCTGCCGAAGTCTCGGGGTAGTGCATCGATATATTTTCGCGCTCTACGGCCAGCTTCAGGTTGTAGAAGGCGTTTACGGGGAAGAGCTGCGTCAGCGGATTGTAGCGCGGTTTCTCCTCGATAGCCGATCTATCGCCGGAGGCATAGGCCAGGGCCATTGCGACAACGCCGGCAGCTGTTATGACAAGGGAGGCGCGGCGGGCAGTGCGACGCGTCGCTTCGGGGAGGGTGTAGCGGCGGCGTATGGCTATCACTCCGAGCACGAGCAGCGGCACGTAGAGCGCCACTATCACAAGGAGTATGATCCACATATTGCCGAGCAGTTCGGCCATCTCCGAGGGGTTGGAGGTCACGAGGTTAAGGAACATGTCGACCGCTATCACCGAGCCGCCGAAGAGATAGAGCAGCGCAAGCTCGAAAGCGTCGAAAAATATGAAGATGAACATCCACCATATCGCCTTGCCCGGGCATCGGGCTGCCGAGGCAGCCAGCAGATACAGGCCGGCGGGGAGCAGGATGTTGACGGCATTGGCCTGCCACGACATCCCTTCGGTGAAACATAGCCATACGTTGGGCACCAATAGAGCCACCCATAGGTAAAGCAGCAGAGCGGAGGCGCGGTCGCCGGAAAACTTCAGTGTGTCAGAAAGCTTCATTAATATTAAAGATAATCTCCGACTCGCCGCGGCCTATGCCGAAGTCGAGCCTTACATTCGTGTCTTTCTTAAACTCCCACCGGTAGCCTATGCCGGCGTTGGGGAGCAGGTGCCGGAACTGCACATCGGAGGGCGACGGTGCGACTGTGCCGACACCGAGCCAGAGCACCACGCCGTTGCGACGCCACACATGCTGGCGCAGCTCGACAGTGAGATCGGCTTCGAATTTGTCGATATACCGCCCGAAGTAGTATCCGCGCATGGAGCTGTTGCTGCCCATCTCCGAGAGCATGGTCCAGGGCACTTTGCCGTAGGCCCAGCGGGTGTGGAGGCGATTGGCGAGCACGGCGCCGCGCCACAGCCGCTGATAGTAGTTGGCCGACGAGGCTGTTGCGGCGAAACTGCCCGCATTGTTGCCGAGCCATCGCGGATAGAATCGCTGCGAGAACTCCAGAAACCACCCGCGGTGGGGGGCTGTGCGGTTGTCGCGGGTGTCGTAGACCAATGTCACGCCCGCTCCGGGGTCGAGCACGCGCAGTTTCTGCCCCTGCCATAGGCGGCGGTCGTCCATTCCACCGGCATTCACATAGTTTACGTCGATCTCGGGGCCTATAAACACTGAGCCGCCGAGGTTGACGAGAAACTGCAGCGTAAGATTTGATTGAAACTTATTGTATTTCGTGCGGTTGGCGTCGCATCGGGCGTTGTCGTAGCCTATGCCCCAGAATTTTGTGGCAAACGAGCTGACATACAGGTCGTAGACGAGGCGGTAGCGGTCGTGCGGCAGGATTGTGGTGCCTCCTACACCGAGCATATAGAACCCAACGGACGAGACATCGCCGTAGAGCGACACATCCGACGGTGGCAGCTCGGGGTCGGTGCGGTCGGTCGAGAAGCGGCCGGCGGCCACCAGGCCTATTCCGAATTTTTTCTCGGAGGAGTAGTGTGGCCCGGCAAGGAAGCTGATATCGAAACGCTTTTCGGGGTGAGATTTGTTTGAATGGGCGAAGTAGTCGACGATTTTGTCAACCAGCGATCTGTGCACCTTCGCCGAATCGGCAGGAGCTGATGCGGCTATGCTGTCGGGGAGCTCTGCGGCGGATGCGCAGAGGCAGAGTATCAGCATGATGAAGGTGGCAAATCGTCGCATCTGAAATATACTATTCTATTCGTAAAAGGCCTGGCGGGAGGTCAGGGTGTGGCTCTCCCGTCAGGTCGTGGTAGTGTTGGGTTTCAAAAGAGATCTCAACGCTCTCACTCGAGTTCGTGGGGTATGGCGGCAATCTTGAGATCGACGCCTTCGATGAAGCGGACTATTGCATCGCGCACACGGCCGGGCTGTACGTCGACGTCGATACGCCGCAGGGCGTTGAACACCGACGTGCCGCTCTGATATATATGGCGGTAGGCCTTGGCTGCGTCGTCGATCTCGTCGGAGCTGAACTCATCCTTGCGGTGCATGATGAAGGCGTTCACGCCGAAATAGCTTGCAGGGTTGTGGGCCATGATGACAAACGGAGGTACGTTTGAGCCGATGCGGCATCCGCCTTTGATGAGCACCCACTCGCCTATGGCGCACCCTTCGTGGAGCATTGCGCCCGACGACATGATGGTGCACCGACCCACGCGGGTGTTGCCGGCTATTATCACGCCGTTGCCCAGCACGCATTTCTCGGCTACTGCTGCGTCGTGGCCTAAGTGCGACTTTGCCATGATAAATGTATGGTCGCCCACGGTGGTGGCTTTCCCTTCGTAGATGGAGCGGTTGATGAGCACGCTCTCGCGCAGGGTCACATGGTTGCCGATGCGGCAGTATGTCTTCTGCCCCTTCCAGCGGAAATCCTGCGGATCGGCTCCGATGATGGCCTGCTGATATATCTTGCAGTCGGAGCCTATGCGTGTGCCCGACATTATCGAGACGTAGGGGTAGATCACTGTGTTGTCGCCTATCTCGACATCGGCCTCGATGTAGGCGAAAGGCATTACGGTGACGTTGGCGCCGAGACGTGCGGCGGGGTCAACGTGGGCTAAAGGGCTTATCATGGTCTTTCTATTTTCTGTTCTCTTATTTACCGCCTCCGAGGGCTTGATACATATTGATGACGGCTTTCGACTGCGAGAGCTTGCAGCTGATCTCGCCCATCTGCGATCCGAGCAGGTTCTGCTGGGCTGTGAGCACTTCGAGGTATGATGTTGTACCGTAGCGGAGCAGCTCCTGAGTGTAGTCGACGGATTTCTTGAGGTTGTCGGTCTGCTCGGCGAGCGATTTGCTCTTCTCGACGGATTTCTCGTAGAGTGCCATGGCGTCGGACACTTCGGCCGATGCCTTGAGGATGGAGTACTCGAAATCGTTGAGGGCCTGCTGCTGCTGAGCTTTGGTGACTTTATAGCGGGTGATGTTGGCACCGCGCGAGAATATCGGAGCGGTGAGCTGTCCGGCGAGCTGTATGAACCAGTGGCCGGGGTTCGACACCATTGACCCGAGCATATTGGTGAAACCGCCGGTGGCTGTGATCTGCAGGCCGGGGTAGAAAGCGGCGCGGGCTGAGTTTGTGGCATAGTAGGCCACGGCGAGGTTGGCTTCGGCCGCACGCACGTCGGGGCGGTTGGAGAGCTGGCTTATGGCTATCGCTCCGGTGAGGTCGGCGGGTGCGGTGAGCACTGATCCGGCGGGGATGTTCCATTTCTGGGGGAGGACGTTGAGCAGCAGCGAGAGCGCGTTATTGGCCTGCTGTATCGAGAGCTCAAGGTCGGTGATCTGGGCCAGGATGCTGTAGTACTGGGCCGTGCTCTGCACCACGGCGGCCTCGGTGACGCGACCGGCGAGTTTGAAGTCTTTCATCACCTGCACACTCTCTTTCCAGAGCTCGGCGGTGTTGCGGCTCAATATGAGCTGCTCCTGCAGGGCTGCCAGGGTGTAGTAGGATGTGGCCACGCCGGCTATGATCTGCGAGCGCACGGCCTGTTCGTACTCCTGCGACATAAGCAGCGAGGCCTGCGCGCCGCGCTTGGAGTTGAGCAGCTTGCCGAATATGTCGACCTCCCAGCTTACGGTGGCGGGTATCTGGTATGTCCAGGCCATGTCGCTGCCTGCGGCTGATGCGCCAGCGCCGTTGGGGGCGAGGGCTACGGAGGGGAGGTAAGCGAGCTTGGCGCCTTTGAGCTGTGCCTGCGCCATGTCGACGTTGAGCTTGGCGTTCTGCAGGTTTACATTGTTGGCAAGGGCCTGATCGATCAGATCGACGAGCACCGGGTCGGTGAACACGTCGTGCCAGCTTGTTGTGCCGAAGGAGGTGGTGTCCTGCCCCTGGTATCGGCCTTTGGCATACTCGGCGGCAAGGCGGGATGTGTCGGTGGGACACTCATATTTCTTGTAGACACCGCAGCTGCCGAGCATCAGGGCGCTCAGTGCCGCCAGGGCTATACGTGATGTGATGTTCATTGAAGTGGTTGTATCTGTATGGGCAGGCGACATCAATTCTGCCGCCTGCCGAGGGTTTGCAATTTAGTCTATGGATCCGTACTGTTCGATTTCGGATGATATGCCGGCGTTGTTGGTATCCTCCCATTTGAGGGGTGTGATCTTCTCCTGGATGATCTGGAACACGACGAAGAGCGCCGGCACCACGAAGATCTGGAGCACCATACCGATGAGCATACCGCCGATAGAGCCGGCACCGAGGGCGCGGTTGCCGTTGGCGCCTACGCCGTGGGCAAACATCATGG
>CAZPKH010000052.1:0-10143 GCA_964587165.1 uncultured Muribaculaceae bacterium | reverse complement strand
TGAAGCTGACTATGCTGCCGAAGGGGGGGGAGCGGCAAGACGGTAAGACAATCCGCATAGGTCAAAAAGAAAAGGTTCAGCAGATAATCGACAGTCTACGGACTAATCCCGCTGAGTCTGAACGTATCGGGCTGAACCTTGATGATGCTGCAAAGATAGTGAGAAATTTTTGAGAATCCGGCTGTTAATAGCTGTTAACAGATAGGGATTATATCAATAAATCAGGCGTTTCGCAATACGCTATTTAACTTATATGGGCTTGATTCTTGCACATACCCGTTGCTATCTTTGTATCCATGAAGGAGCAAACAGAAATTCAACGGCGACGTCGTGGTGAGCTACAAAGTACCCGACGCACCCGCCTATTGACAATCTCAAAATAAGTGAATAAATAAAGCGGCAGAAAGCAATAATGCAAGAGAACCAACGGCAATATATCGCTATCGACCTAAAGTCATTCTATGCTTCGGTCGAGTGTGTAGAGCGGCATCTCAATCCGCTCGATGCCTGTCTTGTCGTGGCTGATGAGAGCCGTACGGAAAAAACAATTTGTCTGGCTGTCTCGCCGGCGCTGAAAGCCTACGGCATTCCGGGGCGTCCGCGCCTCTTTGAGGTGGTGCAGAAAGTGCGCGAGGTGAACCGGCACAGGGGGAGATCGGGCAAGTCGACCTCCGGAGGCGAACTCGCCGCGCATCAAGATCTTGCCGTTGACTACATCGTGGCTCCACCTCGCATGCAGTTGTATGTCGACTATTCTACGCGCATCTACGAAATCTATTTGCGCTATATCGCTCCCGAGGATATACATGTATATTCCATCGACGAAGTGTTCATCGAGGTCACCCCTTATCTGAATACATATAAGATGACACCTCACCAGCTTGCCATGACCATGATTCGCGAGATCTTGGCGGAGACCGGCATCACGGCCACTGCCGGTATTGGCACAAATCTATATCTCTGCAAGGTGGCAATGGATATTGTGGCCAAGAAGATGCCGCCCGACAAGGATGGCGTACGAATTGCAGAGCTTAATGAGATGTCCTACCGCAGGCAGTTGTGGACTCACACCCCCTTGACCGACTTCTGGCAGCTCGGCAAAGGGTACGCCCGTAGGCTCGAAGCGGTGGGGCTGCGCACCATGGGCGACATTGCCCGCGCCTCGCTCACACACGAAGATTGGTTCTATACGCAGTTTGGCGTCAATGCCGAGCTACTCATCGACCACGCATGGGGATGGGAGCCGGTGACAATGGACTGCATCAAATCCTATCATCCGGACACACACTCGAAGTCGAGCGGGCAGGTGCTGTCGTGCGCCTATACCTACGACAAGGCTTTGACTGTCGTTCAGGAAATGGCCGAAGATGTTGCACTTGATCTTGTAGAGAAGCGCCTTGTCACAAACCAAATAGTTTTGACCGTAGGTTACGACATAGAAAATCTCACCAACCCCAAGATACGCACTCACTATCACGGTGAAGTATCTACTGACCATTATGGTCGGCAGGTGCCGCGTCATGCTCACGGTACGGCAAACTTCAAGCGTTATACATCCTCGTCCCGGCTCATAACCGAGCATGTGATAGAGCTCTTCAAGCGCATAGTCAACCCCATACTGCTTGTGCGTCGCCTCACTTTGTCAATCAACAAGTTGATTTCTGAAGATAACATCCGAAAGCATCATAAAGTCATGCAACTGGATCTATTTACCGACTACGAAGCTTTGGAGCGAAAACATCGAGCGGAGAGCGAAGCTCTCGCAAAGGAGCGCCGGCGCCAGGAGGCCATTTTGAAGCTGCGCAAACGATTTGGCAAGAACATTATACTCCGCGGTCTGAACTATGCTGACGGAGCCACGCAGCGCGACCGCAACCAACAGATAGGAGGACACAAGGCATGAGTACCCCATTTGACGACATAATCAACCTGCCGCATTACGTTTCATCCAAGCGGAAGCCGATGCCGATGGGGGCGCGAGCTCCGCAATTTGCACCTTTTGCGGCACTCCCCACCCACGGTATCGCCATCGCCGAAACCGCTCGAACGACCATCTCCCGGCATGAACTGTCAGTCTACGATCAGCAAGTGCTTTCACAGAAAATCCGTTACGCTGTATCCCTTGCGGAGCATCCACAACTTTCAATCACCTACTTTCAGCCTGACTGCCGTAAGGCCGGAGGGAGTTACGTCTGCATTCGCGGCTCAATAAAAAAAGTCGACGAAATTTTCAACCGGTTGATCCTCACCGACCACACGGAAATTCCACTCGATACCATCCGTGACATCTCCGGCGAAATTTTCACCGAATGGGAAATATAAACACCAAGATATACAACCTCAGCATAACAGATATTATGCGACAGACTCTAAAAAAGAAGAGGGACTCTCACGAGCTCCTCTCCCTCCATTCATCACATTATGCTTGTCCTTATTCTGATTTGTTCTGTATAATTGTTTTACGCTTTAATATCTTCGAAATATGTTTCAGTAGCGGCTTTCGACTACCGACCAGTCGACGATGTCCCACAGTGCGTTGAGAGCATCTGCACGTCGGTTCTGATAGTCAAGATAGTAGGCGTGCTCCCACACATCGAATGTGAGGATGGGGGTCAAGCCGTCGGTGAGCGGATTTGCCGCATTTTGCCCGGCTGTGATCACCAGCTTGCCGTCGTTGTCTTTCGAAAGCCATACCCATCCTGAGCCGAAAAGGCCTACTCCGGTCTCAACGAACAGCTTCTTAAACTCTTCAAACGAGCCGAAGTCGCGATCGATTGCTTCAGCGAGCTTGCCGGACGGTTTGCCACCGCCATCGGGCGAGAATGAGAAGAAATAGAAGATATGATTCCAAGCCTGAGAGGCGTTGTTAAACAACGGTCCGGCTGAGTTGCGGATTATATCTTCGAGCTCCATGTCGGCATATTCAGTACCCTCGATCAGACGATTGAGGTTAGCTATATATGCTTTCTCGTGCTTGCCATAGTGGTAATCTACGGTTTCGCGAGATATCGCGGGTGCCAGTGCATCGGGCGCGTACGGCAGTTCGGGCTGAGTATATATCATAGTACTAAGTGTTAATTGTTTTACTTACATCATTAAAACAATTCTCTGTGATAATGGTTTGACGCAGGGTAGTAAAATCATGTTAAAAGCCTCACAGCCCGAAGGCGAATGAATCGCGATCGGGCTGTGAGGAAGTAAGGTATAGCGCGGCTATCAGTCGCCCATGGTGCGAAGAAGCTCGTCGTTGTCGGTGGTGCGCTCCATACGGTCTTTGATAAATTCCATAGCTTCGATAGAGTTGCGGTCGGAGAGGAAGCGTCGCAATATCCACATGCGGTTGAGGGTCTCGGGGCGGAGAAGCAGATCGTCGCGGCGTGTGGACGATGCCATAATATCGACTGCGGGGAATACTCGCTTATTGGCGAGCTTGCGGTCGAGCTGCAGCTCCATATTGCCGGTGCCCTTGAACTCTTCGAATATCACCTCGTCCATCTTCGACGAGGTTTCGGTGAGTGCCGTGGCTATAATGGTGAGCGAACCGCCGTTCTCTACATTACGCGCGGCTCCGAAGAAGCGCTTGGGACGCTGCAATGCATTTGCATCGACACCACCCGAGAGTATCTTTCCGGAAGCGGGAGCTACAGTATTGTAGGCACGTGCCAGGCGAGTGATCGAGTCGAGCAGTATCACCACATCGTGGCCGCATTCCACCATACGTTTTGCTTTCTCAAGCACGATAGAGGCTATCTTGACATGGCGATCGGCAGGTTCGTCGAAAGTCGAGGCGATCACCTCTGCATTCACCGACCGGGCCATATCGGTGACCTCCTCCGGACGCTCGTCGATGAGGAGTATCATTATATATGTCTCGGGGTGGTTTTCGGCTATGGCATTTGCAATATCCTTGAGCAGTATGGTTTTACCTGTTTTGGGAGGTGCCACAATCAAACCGCGCTGTCCTTTGCCTATGGGCGAGAACATATCGACGACGCGTGTTGAAAGGTTGTTGGAGCGGGCACCGGCCGTGAGGTCAAATTTCTCATCGGGGAAGAGGGGTGTAAGGTGCTCGAAAGCGACGCGGTCGCGTATAAATTCAGGGGAGCGTCCGTTGACGCCAAGCACGCGGCACATCGGGAAATATTTGTCGCCCTCCTGCGGAGCACGGACGGTGGCTTCCACTACATCACCGGTCTTAAGCCCCCACTGTTTGATCTGCGACTGTGTGAGGTATACGTCGTCGGGCGAGCCGAGATAATTGTAATCGCTCGAGCGGAGGAATCCATACCCTTCAGGCATTATTTCAAGCACACCTTCGGCGGTGATAAGATCGTCGAAGTTGTATGCCGGCTCCTGATTGGCGAGCTGATTGTTGTCGCGACGATTCTTCTTGTTCTTTTTATTCTGCTTGGCCTGAGGCTGCTGCTGTTCACGTCCGGGTTCGCCTATCACGATCTGTCGGGTCTGGGCCTGCTCGGCAGCGTGCCGGGCAGCTTCATCGCGCTCACGCTGTGATCGCGGCACAAACCTCCGGCCCTCCGACTGGGGGAAGAACTGCTGCAATGAAGAGTTCTTCGGACTGAACTTTGATGTAGGGGGTATCACACGATCCTGCTTTGCAGAGGCTTCGTCCTGCTGGTCGGCAGCCTGCTCAGCCGGCTGCACATCCTGAGGCGCACCCTCGGTGTTTGGAGCCGGAGTCTCGGCATCGGGGGATATAGGCAACTGAAGCTGCTGCTCCGGTTCAGCATCTTTGCGGCGGCGTCCGCGTTTGGGCTTGGCTTCGGCAGCTGCCTCAGCGGTCGGCTCGGCGACTGCAACAGCTTCTTCGGCGGGAGCACTCGCTGCCTTAGGCTTGCGGCCACGCTTTTTGGGAGCCGGAGCCTCAGCAGTTGCATCGGCCGGGCGGGTGCTATCTGAATCTGTTTTTTCTTTCTCTGAGGTTTCAGTCTGCTTTGCGGGAGCAGTTTTTTTCTGTCGACCGCGCTTCTTCGCAGGAGCTGCGGCAGCATCATCGGCAGCGCCGCTTACGGCCTGTGCATCGAGTATCTCGTAGATCAGAGGCTCAGTGCCCGACGATGTGTCGACTTTATTTATTCCAAAAGATTCAGCTACGCTCCGAAGTTGTTCGTCGGACATAGCGGAAAGGTCTGTGATATTATACATTACTTATATTCGATTATATAAATATATCGGCATTTAAAGCAGTGGAGGCGATAGAAAAGGGGAGAGTGTCTGGTATATGAACGCTCAATCAAATATTGCGGTTCAGAAATTGAAAGAATTACGATGAACTGACCAAGAGCCGGGATCCGAAGAGTGGCCGAATGGTATCTAAGTAGTTGCTTTACGACATGCAGCCCATCAGACTGCTGACGGCGATGACGCCGGATAAGTGGAAACGCGTACAGGGGGATATGACTTATGCCGAGGAGAAGAGACTGATAATAGGAGAGATGGCAAAAAGTCGATGGGAAGAATCAAACCTTAAACAGAGATTGAGGTCTCTACGTCGTTTTTTCGACACTGCAAATTTAATAATTATTTCTATATAAAAAAAGCAAGCCACGACTTTTTACGCAGCTTGCAGTGATTTTTTATGTAATAGATCTTATCGTTTTCGGTTTCGCACGGATCGCGTGGCAGATGACGACGAGCTCGATTTCACGCTTTTGGGCTTCTTCACTTTCGGTTTCTTCTGCGATTGCGATCCTCGCTTGGTGCGCACGGTCTTTGTCGCTGCACTGTCTGAGTCGGAGGCCTCAACGGCATCTGTATTATCCGCCTCGGCATCGGTATCTGCTGAACCCTCGCCTACAGAGTCGCTACTCTTTTTGCCTTTCTTTGATTTGGAGGCTTTCGTATCAGAATTCATAGCAACAGGGTCGGCAACCCAAAGTTTATCGCCGAATGACTCAAGCCTGTGCTGGATCGAATCCTGAGCGCGAGCAAGATCCTCAGGATCGGGGAACTGCTGCATCAGCGACTGGTTGCGCAGGTTGCGGGTCTTGTAAATAGAGCCTGCATAGAGTCCCTGCTGGAAGTAGTCGTCGTAAGTACCGGTAGCAAGGTTATTGTCGTCGGAAGTAAAAATTGTCTGGGTAGTGAGATAGGGGCGAAGGTCGGACATTTTAACCCAGAACATAGGATAACGCACAGCCTCGCCTCCGAAATCGCCCGAACGGTGAAGCACCGGACAGATAGCGTCGACCACGGTGCGCATACGGTTGGAGCGGGTATCAAACTCCCAACGCTCGATTATGTAGTAGGTGAGCACTTCAGAAGCGGGTATATCGCTTTCGTCGATAGTAAAACGCGGTTTCTTATCCGACGAACCTTTGGCCGGAGTGTATATCACATGGAAGCGGTCGAGCATATCCTTCACCTTAATAAGATATTCGTCGGTGAACTGCTCGCGACCATCCAGATATTCGTATGCCTGCAGATCGCCGTCGGCCAGCCGCTTGAGGATGATACGGAATAGATTATCCTGTCCCTCCATAGGCTCGTCGGGGAAATATAGCGGAGTATTGGCGTCCTTAGTCAGGTCAAGCTCACGATATATCACACGCATCCATGCCAGATCAGCATCAGATGTAGGAGTTGTCTCAAAATGCGACTGCATGCGCTGAGTCACACCCGGCGAAGCGGTAGTCTGCCGGTCGCGCTTCGAATCACCGCGGCGCACCACCGAGCCGGAGCTCGACTTTTGTGCTACAGCTCCCAGAGCTATAGCGAGTGTGAGCAGTGCTGTAAGGATATATTTTGCTTTCATTGTGCTGATATAAGTTAGTTTACTATCACCTCGACGGGGCTGAGTGTACGCTCCACACCGTCAGGACCGATTGCGCGGATACGTGAGATATAGAATCGCTTGCCGCGCGAGAGGCGTTTGAACTGGTCGACCTGACGCGACGAGAATTGTGCACCGTTCGACACTTCGGGGATCGCGTTGCCCATCTGGTCGAAAAATACGGTCTCAAATCCCAACACGCGGAAGTCGATATTGAGCATATCGTCGTCGATGGCGGCATCAAGGCCTTTAGCACTCAACAGGGCAGTCTTGCCGAACGGTCGGCCGCCCTTGTAGCGTTCGGTCTGACCATTCTGCCCTGTGAAAGTGATAAATGCCGTGGGGTCGGGCAGGCGGCGTACACGAAACTCTGTCGTATTTACCGTCTGGTTCACGCCATCGATATTGGCCGTTACGGTTATCACGGCATTTGTGCCTACAGCCGAAGGCTTGGCTATCCACTGGTCGCCGTTGCGTGTGAGCGAGCCGTTTGTCATTGTGGCGCTGACAGCGCTTTGCGGCACGCCGGGCACAGAGATGCTGATGGGGTTGTTGATACCGGCGTAAAGCACATTCATCATCGTAGCCGACACGGTAGCCGAAGGCTCCATTACGGTATATGACGACTGGAAGGGGTGGCGTGTCTCGGTACCGTCGCCATGGTTCACGAGGATATATCCCGAATAGTCGAAGGTACCGGTCGAGCCGGTATTGAACTCGTACAATCCGCGGTCGTTGTTTATCTGCCGTCCTCCCACAAACACCTGCGGCCGGGCGGTAGTGTCGATAGCGGCAAGCACGATATTGGCTGAATACTTGCCACCCCGCATCACGAAGCGGCTCTGAGGTATAACGAATGCGTTCAGCTCATTGACACGCACATCGCCGGCGTCGACCGATGCCAGAATATTGGCCAGAGCTTCACCTTCGGCAAAGCGGATATCGTTCTGCAGCTTGGTGAGCAGAGTCACGGCAGCTACGGTAGGCTGAGTGTCAAATTTTGATTCCTCCCAGCTCTGCGCCACAACCTGACCCGGGCGAAGAAAGGGTGATGTCGATAGGGTAGAGATGATCGAATTGCGCTTGGTGGAGTCGCCGATAAATTTCACGACATACTCGCGGTAGCTGTTGATAGCCTCTCTCAGATCAGAGCCACGATGTGTCACGGGGTTGAGCATCACTACCGACGCTGCCTCAAGGTCATCGCGACGCTGTATGTCGGAAGGGTCGCCGTCGGGGCCGTCGGCTTCGCGCACGATAAGCAGCTTCAACGAGTCGATCTGATTGTAAAGCTCGGAAGTGCGCGAGCGCAGCTGAGCAGCTTTGTCAAGCCAAGGTCGACCTTTGAGGGGGTTTTGCAGCGCAAAAGCCTCAAGCTGATTGAATATGGCGGCGTTGCGCTGCTCTACGTTTATATTGGTGCGTGCCAAACCATCCTCTACCTGCACAAAACCGTCGAGCACATCGCTCGACACATTCAGTGCCAGCATAGCCGTCAGGACGATATACATCAGGTTTATCATCTTTTGGCGCGGGGATAGTTTGGTTACTGATTCAGCCATTTGCGGAATTGAATTTTTATTTTGATCTTTTCAGATACGGAGCCCGGGGGTATATCGCGAGCGTAGTATCTTAAGGATAATATCTGAGTGGTGTGGGGTAGGTCAGCGTGCAGCCTGATCGTCAGCACTGTCGGGAGCAGGTATGTCGAGATCTATACCGGTCACCGGACGATGAAGGTTGACAGTCATGGCGTGTATCATTTTTTCGTACACGGCATTGAGCTGCTGCATGTAGCGGGCCATCTTCTCGGTCTCCTCAGCATAGCGCTGGCTCTGGCGCGACGACTTTTCGTACATGTCGCGTATATCTTTTATACCGCGGTTCACACGATCGATAGAGTCGAGCTGCGACGACACGCTCTTGAGCTGGATCTCATAAATAGTGTTCAGGCCACCGATGTTTCTGTTCAGATCCTCCATCTGATTTACATAGCCTGACGAACTTGCCGAGATCGACTCCGAGTTTTCGGTGATAGCCTTGTAGCTGTTGAGCAGCGTCTCGCTCACAGTGTTCAGAGCCTGTGTGGTGGCGCGGAGCTGATTCATCTGATCGGCTATTGCCGACATCTGTTCGAGATACTGCTGTGTGGCGGTAGTGAGATCTGCCATTTTCGAAAGCTGGTCGGAGGCAGCCGACATTTTGGCTATGCTCTCCGAGAGCGAGCGTGAGTCTTCTTCCGAAAGGTCAAGCTGCTGAGGCAGTCCGACAGCCGCGCGGGCCTGAGCGTCGGTTACCACGACGGCTTGGCCGCCGCTCACACTCACAAGATCCGAAGCATTGCCGGCAGAAGCTCCGCCGCTTAACACTATCCCCTCGACGCCACCGGCAGCGAAGTCGGGACGGTCGCCGGGATCACGCGAATCGAGCACCGGGAAAACCTCTTCCCATCGGTACTCTTTCGGCGGACGGTCGAAGGCTGTCAGTATAAACATGATCACCTCGGTGCCCATACCGATACAGAGCAGAGTGTTGCCACCGGGGAGGTGCAGGATCTTGAACAGTGCACCCCATATCACGATTGCGGCGCCTATGGAGTAGCAGAAGTTGAAGAACCGCTGTCCGCCCTCCCAAGAGAGGAATTTCTGGATTTTATTTTTTGAAATGCGTGTCATCGCTTTTTTGATTTTTCAGTGACATGACGTTATGCTCCCGGCAAAGGGTAGCGTTTGAATGTATTGCAGTGTGGATTATTTGCGTGCTTTCTGCCCTTTGGCAAATCCTATCTGGGTGCGCACGCAGCGGAATCCGATGTACGAACGCTGCTCGTTCTGATACTCCCACATGCGGAGATCGGAGCGAATATTATGAGCTACATCTTTCCACGAACCGCCGCGCACAATCTTGCGCTTCATCTTGTACGGATCTTCCTGTGCGGCATCGTAGCGGTACTGCGGGTTCATGTCGTGAGTGAGCTTCGATACCGCCTCGGTATAAGCGGTCGAGGTCCATTCGCTGACATTACCGGCCATGTCGTAGAGGCCGAAGTCGTTGGGGGCATACGTACCGACTTTCGAAGTGATCAGATGGCCGTCCTTCACATAGTTGCCATCCTGAGGCTTGAAGTTGGCGTAGAAGCACCCTTTCTCGTCGTCGGTCAGCGGGAGGTCACCATCCCAGGGGTACATATTGTCGTTGTTGCCTGCGCGGGCGGCATACTCCCACTCAGCCTCGGTGGGGAGGCGGTAGGGCTCGACATATACACCCTCGCGGCCGAGCGAGCGGCGGAGGTAGTCGGTGCGCCAGTTGGCGAAAGCATTTGCCTGCTCCCAGCTCACACCCACCACGGG
>CAZPKH010000051.1:7835-11433 GCA_964587165.1 uncultured Muribaculaceae bacterium | reverse complement strand
CCGCCCCCACCCTCGAATAACCCCCACATAACAACTTAAACACACTCTGAGGGCGCATCCTTTAGGGTGCGCCGATAGCGCCCGCCTTAGTCTTACTGGATGATAGGTGATTGATTACCGATTATTTCAGAGAATATAAACGCAGACGGTAGTTCACCACTAAGTGCTGTAATAATCGAATCGTTTCTTATGTAATATACCGTTGGCAGCTCTTTTGCAACGGATTTATCAGATTTAATAATCTGAAAGGATGGTGAAAACCAATGCTCGAACCCCACAGAATCAGTAAGAGTTTCTCTATTTATTCCTATTATTTTATCAGCGAGGTGTAAACGGTTATACTCATTTAAATTTGCAATGGAATTTAGACAATGGGGGCAAGAAAATGAAAAAGCAAAGACAATATAAGTGCTGTCGGGGTCGGTTTCTATTAAGCCATTTAGTGGCGAGTCGGAGACTTCAATTGAATGTTGTTTTTCAATTTTACTATTCCTCGGAAGACCACGTGAAGATAAACCGGAGAGATAAGAAACAAGGCAACCTCCGGCAATCATTACTATCATTGAAAATTGGATTGTTTTAGGAGAAGATGATTTTTCGGATGAACAAAAGAGTATAAGCAAAGAGATTAGCAGTAAGATTGAATTTCTTATATAGAGCCATAAAGGAGATGAGTCAAACAATTGAAAATCACCAAAACATCCACACTTTGAGATGTCATGAAAAAGCAATCCATAACTATAACCTATTGTAAAGATAACCAGAACAATAGCCGAAACTGCTGCTGATTTTTTTTGCGACGCACCGGTTATGAGAGCTATCCCGAGCAGTGTCTCTGTTAAAATAATTAGTAGAGATAGGTATTTTGGCATCAACATACCATATTGGCTGAGTTGCTCAGCAAAAGCTGCCGAAGAATTTGATTTCAAGATGCCCGACACCAAGAATGTCAATCCCAATAGTACACTTAAGATTTCCGGCAAGCGTTTGTTTAAAAGGTGCATATTGTGTAATCTAAAATCACGCTCAACTAATTAATGTTGAGCGTGATAAATCGTTGAATGGAGATCTGTGTTAATGACAGGTGATATAAGTGTCAATAGTAAACTGATTCAGGTGATTGGCGAGGGATGAACAGGATGATTGATTGAACTGTTTAGGATCAAGATTAGATGAGCCGAGATATGAATTAGTATCTGCATCATACTCTTGACATGCACAAGTATTGCTGCTTGGCTCATCTTCATCATCGTCGCCACATGAAGTAAATGCTGCCATTGCAACAATTACTCCCAAAGCAAATAAAAACCTCTTTTTCATAAGAATTGTGAATAGGAGTGGTCTTACAGCCCATTGACCGTTATAAATGAAAAAGAGGCGTGGGCTGCTATGCCACGCCTTTATGTGAAGGTGGTAGGAGTACCTTTATCGGAAGATGTGGATAGAACAGCTCCACGCTTTATGCACGTGGAGGCAGTTAAACCTACTCTTGCCGATTGTGATTAAGTTTCCTACGCTTTTCACATACAAGCAGTAGACATAACGTCTCTTATTAACGATGTTTCGAATTAATCTCCATTAATTCGGTGCAAGTTTACAAAATATTTTTGATCCAACAAAATAAAAATGTCTTGCTGTGTGAATTTTAGATTTATTTTCCGCCTGAGCTGATTTCTACCTCTGAGGGCGCAATTCTTGGAGGGCGTATCCTCGGGAGGTCGAGAGCAAACTCGGAGGGCGCATCCTTTAGGGTGCGCCGATAGCGTCCGCCGTGGGTAATAATGATTGTTATTGATTTTGAGGGGTCTGGCCTCGGGCCCTGAAGGACCCGAGCTCCGAGGTAGAGGGTGTATTCGATGAGGGTCAAGGGTAAACTCGGAGGGCGCATCCTTTAGGGTGCGCCGATAACGCCCGCCGTGGGTAATAATGAATGTTATTGATTTTGATAGGATTGGCCTCGGGCCCTGAAGGACCCGAGCTCCGAGGTAGAGGGCGTATCCTCTGAGGTCAAGAGCAACCTCGGAGGACGTCATCTTTTGAGGGGATGTGCGCAAAAAAAGAATGAGTAACGCAGGCCGAAGCTTGACAGTTACTCATTCTCCTCTCTCCTCAGCGGTGCGTACGGGACTCGAACCCGTGACCTCCTGCGTGACAGGCAGGCATTCTAACCTGCTGAACTAACGCACCATTTTGAGATTCTATTCAAGCAGCGCTCCCGCCGCTTGATTGCAACCGTTTTGTTTCCCGATTGCGAGTGCAAAGGTATGGTAAGTTTTTTATTCGTGCAAATTTTTTCGCAAAAAAAATCAGAAATTTCTTGTTTAGCCCCTTTTTTGCCGGCGACGGGAGCTTTCATGGCTCGGCCGGGAGGGCACAAATCAAAAAAATAACTATTTTTGCGGGAGTATAATCTAATGAATATTCGATATGAAAATTGAGATACCGTCGGTGGAGGCTCTTGAGAGTGCTGCACACGATTTTATCGCTCAGATGGGCGACGAGACTGTATACGCTTTCTATGGCGAGATGGGCGCGGGCAAGACAACTTTTATCAATGCGCTGGTGCGCGGTCTGGGCGTGGATAGCGATCAGACGGGCTCGCCGTCGTTTGCTATAGTCAACGAATACCGCTCAGACACTACCGCCGAGCTGATATATCACTTCGATCTCTACCGCCTGGAGAACCCTGAGGAGGCTCTTGACCTGGGGATAGAGGATTATTTCGATTCGGGCGCGCTCTGCCTGCTCGAATGGCCGGAGCGTATCGACGCGCTGCTGCCCGACGATACTGTCAAGGTGGAGATAAAGGTGAACGACGATGGATCGCGCACTATCACCGTGGGCGATTGAGTGGCTACGCCCTGAGTCGACGCCGTCGACAAACTCCTACCTGACATCGCACCCCGAGCGCTCGCAGCTGCCCCACGGCACTGTCTGCGCCACGCGATGCCAGAGCGCCGGTCGCGGTCAGCGCGGCAATAAGTGGGAGTCGGCTCCGGGGCTCAATGTCACTCTGTCGGTGCTTCTGCGGCCGCGGCGCATGCATGTGCGGGGGCAGTTTGCCATAAGCGAGGCGGTGGCTCTTGCCGTCACCGATCTGCTGTGCCGCTATCTCGCTCCGGCTCAGGTGCGCATCAAGTGGCCCAATGATATTTATGTGGGCGACCGCAAGATATGCGGCATACTGATAGAGCAGGCCGTGGGGGCCGACGGGATGATCGATAATACCGTGGCCGGGGTAGGGTTGAACGTGAATCAGACCGAGTGGCTGTCGGATGCTCCCAATCCTGTGTCGATGGCTCAGATCTCGGGCGAGAAGTATTCTATCGACCGCCTTGAGCAGGAGCTTGTAGAGCTTATATTGGAGCGGTTCGAGCGTATCGGCGAGCCGGCCGAGCACCCCGAATATATGTCGCGCTTATGGCGTGCCGACGGGCTTTACAGCTATATTGATGCGGCCTTGGGCGAGCGCTTCGAGGCTTCGATCGAGGCTGTCGAGCCCTCCGGTGCATTGGTGCTCCGCACGGCCTCGGGCACCGAGCGCCGCTATATGTTCAAGGAAGTGGTTTTCGTCCTCCCCTGACCGGAGGAATTATTT
>CAZPKH010000051.1:0-7735 GCA_964587165.1 uncultured Muribaculaceae bacterium | reverse complement strand
CCGCTATATGTTCAAGGAAGTGGTTTTCGTCCTCCCCTGACCGGAGGAATTATTTTGCAGGCGTGAGGGTGATGCTGTCGATAGCGAGGTCGTAGTCGAGGTATATGATCAGCTCGCCGGAGGGGAGGCGATCGGTGCGCAGAAGTGCGGGGTAGTAGACGGTCGACATGCCGAGTACTTTCTTTATGCGCGGAATGAGTCGGCGCGAGGTGTAGGCCGACGCCTCGGCGCTGTAGGTCTTAGCTGTGTCGAGCCCGCTCACTGCCACCCACCAGCTTTCGGGAGCGTGCGTTACGGTAGCGGCGCTGTCGGCCCCTGCGATATGAACCTTTATCGATGAACCGGCGGTGCTTCCAAGCCCTTCCGGTACAAAATGCAGAGGGCGGTCGGGTAGACCGTAGTAATGCGAAAATTTATAATGGTCGGTGCGGTTGAAGAAGTCCGGATTCCACGGATTCGGCGGTTCGGGTCCCCATACGGCGTAGGGGCAGCCCGATTTGACCGGTGCACGGTCGGGAAGCACTACGATGCCGTCGGGCGCCGAGAGCCAGCTTTCGACCGTGCGGTGATACATGCCGGCTCGCTCGCGCCCGGTGCCGAACCAAAATGCGCACACTGCCGTGAGGAAGGCCACAGCGCGCCCCTGCCATGGGGATGTGAAGCGCACACCAAGGCGAGCCAACGCGGCTGTCGACATCACCACAATCATCAGCCCGGCCGGTTCAAGCGGACGGGCGTAGCCGTAGAATCGCACCACACAGATGCAGAATGCGACGTTGGCCGCCGCGCCCGCGGCACACGGCCATTGCTCTGCCCACCACTGCCGCAATTGCTTGCGCAGTGCTACCCATACAAGAAGCGCCCCGAGCGCTACCACCGGAATTGCTGTCTCTATGATGCTGTAAAGATCGGCGGCCAGAGCCGCGGGTGTGTAGGTAGCGGCCCCGGAGCTTACGGCTACGCGGTGAAGATTGCCGGGCGCGGCGCAGAGTATCAGCGTGCCGGCGATATACCCTGCGGCCAGCGCCAGATGTGCCGCGGTGAGCCGCCGGAAGCGGTATGCCACCCATATCACCATCGGCACGCTCACCGCTATGGAGAACCCCTCCTGCAGGGCGCCGGCACCCAGTGCTATAACCCCCATGAGCCATGGATGGAGCGATGGGCGCTCCGCCTGCATCTGCCTGAGCACCCAAAGCGACACGGCGCCCGGCAAAGCGTAGTTGAGCGCGAACGACGCGTTGCCGAACCATACTCCATTCAGCCCGAACAGCGGCATGACCGCCAGAAACAGTGCCGCAGCAGCTATCCGCGCGCCCGTCGAGGGGTTGTGAGATGCGGTGGCGAGCGAGGCGATGAGCTCGACGGCCCATGTGGTGAGTATACCGATTGTGAGGGCCAAGGCGCCGTAACCTAAGCAGTTGAGATATAGCTGCACGATGAGATGAAGCAGCAGCCGGCCTGACCACGAGGTGTAGAGCGCGGCAAGCACACGCGGTATGTCGGCGATAGAGCCTATGGCAAGCGAGGGCTCGGGCGAGGAGAAGTCGAGCAGCGGGTAGCCGGTGGTCAGGGCGTAGTAGTCGTCGGTCGACAGCAGCGCCCCCGGCCACGCCAAAGCCGTGAACGCCACGAGCATCCACACCCGCAGACCCCACATTCGCGCTATTTCCCTTTGATGCCGGTACATATCGGATACAGATTTATTGAGCCGTCGGAGTGCAGTATCATCAGTGTGTCCGACTCAAGATTCGGCGCGCGGCCGATCAGCGTCACTGTCGAGGCTCCGATGGTTAGAGTGTCGGTGTAAAGAGCTGTCTCGTCGTGGTCGGGCAGCAGGTAGTGCTGTGGAAACAACCGTCGCAACGGGCGCAGAGATTTCGCGCCGTAGGCATACGCCTTTATGTCGGGGGCGAGGCCTGTTGCTATGATCCACCATACCCCCGGGCGAGAGTAAAGACTCACGGTAGAGTCGGAGTATAAGCACTCGGCGGCTGCAATGTCGGGCATATCCGGGCGAAACCGCATCGGGCGCTGCGCATGGCTGATATGCTCGGCTATGAATTGACGCTCGAAGTAGGCGACATCTGCCGCGCCGCCAGGTGTCGGCACAGGGAGCCGAGGGGTCAATCCGGATGCTCTCTCGTAAATGTACGGATTGTCGGCGATCACAACCGTGCCGTCGGCCCCCGTGGTGTATTGCTCTATGATGTCGTCGTATAGCCTGCGCGATTCAGCGCCCTGCATGTGCCATACGGTGCCCGCCCCGGCCGGTATGCCGATCAGTACGGCTGCCACCACACGCCGCCACGCCCGCTGTGGCCGGCGGCGGATTATGGTAGAGGCCCATATCATCGACATCATCCAAAGCATCACACCTGCCGGGATGAACTGGCGTGTCGAGCCCAAGAGCCGTATCGAGGTGTAGCACAGGGCGGTGATCATTATGATATTGAGCGCCGCAGAAAGAGCGTAAGGTGCACACGCTGCCATGGCTCGCTTAGCCCGGGGCCGAGTGGAGGGGATGATCAGAAGCACGCAGGCGATCACAACCGACAGAGCTATTGCGGCATACATCTCTACCACAGAGATCATATCGTTGAGGGTGCGCAGCAGCGGTGGAGTGGCGCACTCGCCAGCGCTCCCCATCCCGGCAGCGAAGCGTCCGGCTATGGTGGGGATGCAGACGGCCAATGTGCCGAAAGCCGTGCCGGCCAGGAGCCAAAGAGCGCGTGGGGGCACGCTGTGGCTCTGACGGTACCGGCGCAGGAGCATGAAGGCGAGAGCGCCCAAAAGAGGTATGGCAAACCCTTCGTGGGTCAGGCCGGCTATCAGACCGACCGAAGCGTATCCGGCGGCGTGCCGGGCCGTAGCACGACACTGCGTGCTCAGGGCGCGCCGCATCATCAATAGGGCTGCGAGCATCAGTGATGCCGGCAGAGAGTAGTTGAGCGAAAACGCTGCACCTCCGAACCATGACCGGAATACCCCGAACCACGGCATCACCGCGCAGAAAAGAGTCAGTGCGGCCATTCGCCGCAGAAAGCTCACCTTAGCACCGGTCGATACGCTTAGGCGGCTTATAAACTCGACCGCGGCAGTCGAAATAAATGCGATGAAAAGTGCCAGAGCCGCGTACCCCCAAAAGGAAACAAACCCCTGCACAAGCAGATGCACCGGGGCGCGTCCGTTATGATGCGCCGTATGTGCAGCCACCGATCTGAAAAGATCCGCGACCGTTTCTACCGGCTGATAGGGCGTTGAGGGGTCGGCAGGCAGATATCGGACACCCTCGCACACGAATGCAAAACGCCAGTCGTCGTTGGTCATGCGGGCGTAGGGCCACTCCACGGCAAGGAAAAACATGAAAATCAGCAGCCACGTCCATAGCGCGGCCGCTCTGTCGTGCCGTATGGAGCGGAGAGGTGGCATCAGAGGGTGAAGGGTTCCTCTTCGTCGATCGAATAGTTCAGGAAATCGATCAGAGGTTTCAGGGCGTGAAACCGCTCGGCAGCCTGCTCCACCCAGTCGGGGGAGCTGAAAAACTTCTCGTCGGCCTGACATTCGCGGCCGTATTGACGCAGCCGGAGCAGATGAGCCAGCGGATGGTCGCGATCCCACCCTTTGGGTACGGTTTTGAGCGAACCGCCCGTGCACCAGTCGGGCCACCACCGGCGCATCGCCGGCTCGGCAAGTATCTGTTCGAGCTCGTCGTAGTTGTCGACCACGGCGCGGCGGAGTTTCTTCAGTATCGGTGCTTCAGGCATCCATATGCCGCCGTAGAGACCTTCGTCGGCGCTCGGACCCACCTGCAGGTAGTAGCCCGCTCGGTCGGCTTTCCGTCCGTATATCGAAAGGGCCGCCGAAAAGAAAGTTTTGTAGGGCGACTTGTCGGTGGAGAACCGCGTGTCGCGGTTGAACCGGTAAGTAGCTGTGCGGCCGGTCTGCGAGGCCATCTCCGGCTCCCACTGTGTCATCAGTGCTATCAGTCTGTCGAGATCGGCGAACCACAGGGCGCGCAGCTCGTCGTAGAGAGCACGGTGCTCCTGAAACCATGGGCGGTTGTTGTTGGCCGCCACCTGGCGCAGAAAGTCGTACAGGCGTGGTATATAGTTGGCTGAGTTGAGGGGTGTCGCTGTAGTCATTTTATCTCCTCCCATTCGGCATCGCTTATCTGCTCCTCGTCGCAGGCGGGGGAGGCAGGGTTGGTGAAAGCGTCGGCCGATTCAGTTGTTTCGGAAACTTCGATTTCAGTAAATTCAACATATTCGCCTTCGTTGGGGCTGAATATCTTTGATTTGCCCTTGCGTGAGCGGGGTGTACGCTCGTAGGCATCCTGCTGTTGGCGTGCCATGTCGCGGTAAGCGTTGCGCACGCGTCTGATCTGCAGCCATATCTTGAATATCGGTCGCAGAAGCACCAGCAGTAATACGAGTGTGAGAAAGAGGAAGAAAGACATGTGTACGGATATGAATCAGTGAGGTGTGCCCGCGCGTTGGGGTGAGCAGACGAGAGGGGTCGGGGAGCAGCCGCGGGGTCAATTCTCTGTCTTGCGGCGGCGTTCGGGCACGATCGAGAGCACTATGTAGAATAGTATGGTCCATGCCAGGCCGGGGAGACCTTCGGTGATCAGGAAGATTGCGGCTGCGGCCATCAGCACGTAGCGACGCAGATTTTCGCGCAGTGCCAGATTCTTGAATTTGAGCGAGAACATCGGCAGGTTGCACACCATCAGCAGCCCGGAGCCGACGATCAGGATGAACATCACGGTGTTGCCCGGGTAGCGGTGTATGTTCATCCAAGAGATGATGCCGATCCAGAGCAGGGCGTTGGCCGGTATGGGCATACCGATGAATGATGTGGTCTGGCGAGTGTCGACGTTAAACCTCGCGAGCCTGAGCGCTCCCATCGCGGCAATGAATATGGCACAGTAGCACACGAAAGTCGATCCGCCGAGCATACGGGTCATGTTGAACACCATAAGTGCCGGAGCTACGCCGAAGCTCACAAGGTCGCTGAGCGAGTCGAGCTCCTTGCCTATGTCGGAGTATGCGTGCAGCAGGCGGGCTGTAGCGCCGTCGAGGAAGTCGAACAATGCGGCTGCCGCAATCCATATAAATGCCCACTGCATACCTGTGAGGCCGAGGCTCAGCGTGCGGTCGAGCATGAAGGCCATGATGCACGCCAACACGCCGCTTACGAGGTTCATAAGCGTGATGGTGCTGGGTATGCAGGCTATGAGTCGTTTAATCATTTTTCAGTTTGGCTATTTCGGTGATACCGCCTATTGTCTTGTCGCCGACTTTGACGAATGTCTCGGTGCCGAGCGGGAGGAATATGTCGACACGTGAGCCGAATTTGATGAATCCGAGATGATCCTCGATAGAGGCTTCGTCGCCGGGGCAGGCGTAGGTCACGATGCGGCGTGCCACGGCTCCGGCTATCTGTCGCACGAGTATCTGCTGGCCGTCGGGGGTGCGGATTATGATGGTCGAACGCTCGTTCTCGGTACTCGATTTGGGCAGATATGCCGAGAGAAACCGCCCGGAGTGGTGGGTCACATACTCTACGGTGCCGTCGACCGGAAACCAGTTGGCGTGCACATTGAATACCGTCATGAATACCGAAAGCTGTATGCACCGGCGGTGCAGGCACTCCGGTTCATAGACCTCTTCGAGAGCCACGACAGTGCCGTCGACACTCGACACTACGGTGTTGTGACGGTCGCCGGTGAAGTTGCGCCTGGGCGAGCGGAAAAAATTAAGCACCAACAGATAGAGCACCAGCGATACCGCCGAAAAGGTGGTCGGTATGGCCGGGGGTGCGATAAACATCCAAGGCAATATGTTAAGTACCAGCAGCATAAGTGCCAGTATAACAAGGATATTTGTGCCTTCACGATGTATTTTTACTCTCATGTGTGGGGTGCCCTCTTTTTATCAGGCCTTCATCTTTGCAAAGATATAATATTTTTTTGGCTAATGCGATAAATTGAGAGTTATTTTATACAAAAGCGACTGCCGGCGCGGTTGGGGCGCGGCAGTCGCGTTTGATTCAGGAGTAAGTTTTATTTGAGGCGAGCCTTGATAGCTTCGGTCTCTTTCTCGTAGCCGGGTTTGGCAAGGAGTGCGAACATATTTTTCTTATAGGCTTCCACGCCGGGCTGATTGAAGGGGTTTACGCCCAGCATGTAGCCGCTTATGCCGCAGGCTTTCTCAAAGAAGTAGATCAGCTGGCCGAGGCTCTCCTCGTTCAGGGCGGGGATCGAGATCTGGATGTTGGGCACACCGCCGTCCACGTGAGCTATGCGTGTGCCGAGTTCGGCCATCTTGTTTACCTGATCCACGCGTTTGCCGGCGATATAGTTCAGGCCGTCGAGGTTTGCTTCGTCGGAGGGTATTGTGACTGTGCTGTCGGCATTCTCGACGGTGATTACTGTCTCGAAGATTGTGCGCTCGCCTTCCTGAATCCACTGGCCCATGGAGTGGAGGTCGGTGGTGAAGTCGACCGCTGCGGGGAATATGCCTTTGTTCTCTTTACCCTCGCTCTCGCCGTAGAGCTGCTTCCACCATTCGCCGAAGTAGTGCAGCTTGGGGTTGTAGTTTACGAGGATTTCGATCTTCTTGCCGTCGCGGTAGAGGGCGTTGCGTGTGATGGCGTAGAGCAGCGCGGGGTTGGTGTCGGTGTCGGAGGCTTTGGAGTCGTTCTCCATGGCAATGGCACCTGCCATGAGCTTGTCGATGTCGAAGCCGGCCACGGCGATGGGGAGCAGGCCGACGGGCGAGAGCACCGAGAAGCGGCCGCCCACGGAGTCCTCGATCACGAAAGTCTTGTACCCCTCCTCGGTGGCGAGCTGGCGGAGTGCGCCGCGCTTGGCATCGGTGATGGCCACGATGAGTTTCGATGCTTCGGCTTTGCCGACTTTCTTCTCGAGCATATCCTTGAGCAGACGGAAGGCTATGGCGGGCTCGGTTGTGGTGCCCGACTTTGATATCACGATGATACCGAAGCGCTTGTCGCTGAGGAAGGAGGTGAGCTCCGAGAGGTAATCCTCACCTATATTCTGGCCTGCGAAGAGCACTTTCGGTGCGTCTGCTTTGGGTGCATAGGCTGCAAAAGAGTTCTGGAGAGCTTCGATTACGGCTTTAGCCCCGAGGTAGCTGCCGCCGATACCTACCGACACTACGTAGTCGCACGATTTCTGCAGTTCGGCTGCGGTAGCTTTTATATCGTCGATCAGAGCTTTCGGAGTGCGCGAGGGGAGGTCGAGCCATCCCAGGAAGTCGTTGCCTGCGCCCGAACCGTCAGCGAGGGTTTTGAGGGCTGCCTGAGCCTCGGCGTCCATATTTTTGAGCTGGTCGAGGCTTACTGTACCGAAAGTGTCGGCGATGTTGACTTTAATGTTGTTCATATATATCTAAGTATTAGTTGTTTATACTATTGGAACGGAAGGCGTGTGAAATACTGCTGCAAAATTAGTGAAAAATCACGATATTTCTATATAGGGATCGTGGGGTTGTGGGGCGAGTTCCAGAGCTTGTTCCATAATATATGTTAACGCTGAGGCGGTCAGCCATTGAGCAGATTTGTTCGAGTGATGAGGGAGTGTACTTGATGTACACGACCGAAGAACGCGTACAAAGATGCCAATGGATGGCCGAGGCGATGGTAACTTTCCCCGCCCGACGGTATAAAGGTATGATTGTTTAGTTGAAACGCAGCAGTCAGATGTTGT
>CAZPKH010000050.1:0-11732 GCA_964587165.1 uncultured Muribaculaceae bacterium | reverse complement strand
TGTGGATACCGTTGCGCTCCATGAAGATGTAAGGAGCCATGGCAGGATTCCATTTGCGTTTGAGGTGACCGAAATGGCAGCCTGCCTCGAGGAGTTGGTCAAATGTGGGAGTTGACATTGTGTTTTTGTTGATTGTTTACGTTCTTTGTTGAATTTACAACCGCGGGGTAGGGAGAACGTGTGGGTCCATCTCCGCGATTTAGATACTAAACACTTTGCAGCGCTTTCCCGTATCGATCCAAACAAGTCGGTATATATCTGCGGAAGATATATATTAACGTTTGGAGAACTGGAAGCGTTTGCGGGCCTTGGGCTGACCGGGTTTCTTGCGCTCCACGGCGCGGGGGTCGCGGGTCATGAAGCCTTCGGCGCGGAGGGTGCTCTTGTCGTCGGGGTTGATCTTTACAAGTGCGCGGGCGATGGCGAGACGGAGAGCCTCAGCCTGGCCTTTGTAGCCGCCGCCGTCGAGGTTTACTTTGATGTCGTATTTGCCGTCGGCGCCGAGGGTGGCGAGGGGCTGTTTTACGATGTACTGGAGTATCGACGAGGGGAAGTACACGTCGAGAGGGCGCTTGTTGATAACGATAGTGCCGTTACCTTCCTTGACGATCACGCGAGCCACAGCGGCTTTGCGGCGACCTACTGCATTTACTGTTTCCATACTCGGGGGGTGTTACTTCACTTTGTTAATGTCGATTACTTTGGGGTTCTGAGCCTGGTGGGGATGCTCGGGACCGTTGTACACGTGCATGTTTTCGATCAGACGACGGCCAAGACGGTTTTTGGGGAGCATGCCTTTCATCACCTTGATAAAGAGGGGGTGCATGCCGGGCTTGATGTGTTTGTTGAAGGATTTCTTCATCAGGATCTCGGGGGTGGCGTGACGCTGGCCGCCGGGATAGCCGGTGTACGACAGATACTCGCGGTCTGTCCATTTTTTGCCTGTGAGGCGTACTTTGTCGGCGTTGATGATGATCACCTCATCGCCGCACTCTACGTTGGGCGAGTAGGAGGGTTTGTTTTTGCCGCGGAGTATTTTGGCAACCTCCGAGCAAAGACGGCCGAGCACCTGGTCGGTGGCGTCGATCACAACCCATTCCTTCTCTACGCTCTGTGCGTTGGGAAATTGAGTTTTGTAGCTTAAAGTATCCACTTTAAATGATTGATTAATAATTAATTAATTTGACACATTGCAATCCCCGGGTCAGGCCAATGACCCCGGTGACTGCGCCGCGCCCTGATTACTTTTGGATATAATCGGCCTGCAAAGGTAATGATAATTATCCGATTACACAAATCTAAGAGCGTGTTTCTTTTTTGACCGGAAAGTTGGGTCTGCCTTGCGGCGCCGGGCGGCAAATCATTCCGGGGGCAAAACGGATTTTGGGATTTAGCGGGAAAATGTGTAACTTTGGCGGCAAATGAACCGATTTCTCACATTATTAATATTAACAGCGCTCTCTGCCCTGCAGGCTGCCCGAGCGGAGGAGACGATCTGCTATGACGCTACTCTCGAAGCCGGGATAGGGTCGGGACGGTTTGCTCCGCTGTATATCAGCTCGCTGCGCGACGGCACTATCACGAGTGCCCGCAACCTTGTGGCCGGAGCCTCCCTGCATCACGCGATGGACTCGACGCGGCGTTTCAGCTGGGCGTACGGTGTGGCAGCTTATGCCGGCGCATCCAACAGTGTGGGGTATGACCGCTGTCTCGCCGACGGAGATTGGATCAGCCGCCCGCACCGCCCTGCCGCCGTATGGCTTCAGGAGCTCTACGGGCAGATAAAATACCGCAGCGTGATGCTTGAGGTCGGAATGCGCCGCAGCAGTTCGCCCATTCTCGACCAGGCCCTCACCGGGGGCGACCTTATACACTCGGGCAATACGCGCCCGCTGCCGGGCGTGCGTGCCGGTTTTATCGAATTTCAGGATATACCGTTTACAAACGGATGGGTACAGATCGACGGTGAGATAGCCTACTACCGATACACCGACTCCGACTGGTGGGCCGAACGTACAAACCGGTTCTCGGGGCATACCACATCAGGGCAGTGGGGGGTATACCGCCGCTGCTATTTCCGTACGAAGCCGGGGATGCCGCTTTCGGTGACTGTCGGTGCGCAGTGCGCATCACAGTTCGGAGGCACCACTACCTACTGGGAGCGCGGCGAGGCAAAGTCGGTGCACAAAAACAGTCAGAGCGTGGGCGATTTCTTTAAGATGTTCTGGCCCACCGAAGACGGTACCGAGGGGTTCATGCAAGGTAATACTTTGGGATCGTGGGATCTGAAAGCCCGCTATCGTATGCGCGACTCATCCGAGCTGTCGGGCTACTTCCAGTGGCCGTGGGAGGATGGCTCGGGCATCGGTAAGCTCAACGGATTCGACGGCCTGTGGGGACTGGAGTATAAGTTCTCCGGGCGTTCGCAGCTTGTGAAAAGTGTGCTCGTGGAGTATCTGACCCTCACCAATCAGAGCGGCCCGATGCACTGGGATCCTGACGACGCTCCCGGCACTACGGTGGCTTATCGCGCCGAAGGTGCCGACGATTACTACAACAATGCTTTCTACAATCCGTACGCGGCCTACGGCATGAGCATCGGCTCGCCGATGGTGATGGCGCCTATATACAATCGCGACGGCTATATGCTGTTTGCCGCCAACCGTATGCGAGGCATACATATCGGCATGCGCGGCTCCGTGGGGCACGACACCGACTACCGGATAAAGTTCGGATACCGCAAAGCCTGGGGCAACGGCAAGGTGCAGCTTATCGAACCGATTCACTCCACATCTCTGCTGTTGGAGGCCACTCACCGCCTGCGGTGTGTCGAAGGGCTCTCGATGCGGCTGCAGTTCGGCCTCGATGCGGGGAGTATGCCCGCCGACGCTGTGGGGGCTCTTCTCACTGTCAGCTACTCGGGTGCCTTCGGTATAGGGTCAAAAAAATCATCGCTATGAAGAAGTTTCTGATCTTGCTGATTATACTGCCCGCCATGCTGTGCGGGTGCACGCACAACAACGGCGACATCGGGCCGCTCTTCGGCACTTGGCGGCTTGATGCTATCTCGGTGACGTCGGTCGATCCCGACGGCGCGCCGCTCTGTCGTGTCGATCAGGTGGGCGATGTGTTCTGGGCTTTTCAGAGTCAGGTGGTGATGATCGAGCGTGTATATCCACACCATCAGACGGATAAGCGCTTCGGCACATGGCAGCGGCCTGAGGAGTCGACGCTGGTGATAAACTTCGACAATAAGGAGAATGATCCGGCGTTTGCCGACCGGTACATGATGCTGCCGGGCATATATCTGCCCGAGCACGGCGCCGTGATGTCGGTCAAAGAGCTCAGCGGCCATAAAATGACACTGATATATATTGATTCTGCCGAAGGTGGAGGTACACCTGCGGCCTACACATATTTCTTCACAAAATGGTGAATAATTCTGATACACTCGTGCTCGTCACCGGTGCCGACGGCTTCATCGGCTCGCATCTCACGGAGCTGCTTCTGTCCGAAGGATACCGTGTGAGGGCTCTCTCATACTATAACTCGTTCAACAACTGGGGTTGGCTCGAAGGTATTCACTCCGACCGCCTCGAAGTGGTGTGTGGCGATGTGCGCGATCCCGGGTTCTGCCGTCATATCGCGCGCGGAGTCGACACTATCTTTCATCTGGCTGCCCTCATAGCCATACCTTACAGCTATGTGGCTCCCGACAGCTATGTAGACACCAACGTCAAAGGTACGCTCAATATCTGCCAGGCCGCCCGCGATGCCAATGTGCGCCGCGTTATAGTCACTTCGACATCAGAAGTCTACGGCACCGCCCGCTATGTGCCCATCGACGAGGCTCACCCACGCCAGCCGCAGTCGCCCTATTCAGCCTCGAAGATAGGATCCGACGCTATCGCCCTCAGCTTCCACAACGCTTTTGAGCTGCCTGTCGTGGTGGCTCGTCCGTTCAATACCTACGGGCCGCGCCAGAGTGCCCGCGCCATCATCCCCGCCATCATCAGCCAGATAGCTGCCGGCAAAAGTGTGATAAAGGTGGGTGATCTCACACCTACCCGCGATTTTAACTATGTGACGGATACAGCCCGAGGCTTTCTTGCCCTGGCCCGTGCCGAAGGTATCGAGGGACGCGAGATCAATATAGCTACGGGTACGGAGGTGACGATGCGCCACACTCTTGAGTTGATAGCCGAGCTTATGGGGCGCGACGTGGAGTATGTCACCGATGCCGAGCGGCTTCGTCCTGCCGGGTCGGAGGTATTCCGCCTCTGCGGCGACAACACCTTGATCGAAAGTCTGACGCCGTGGCGCCCCGAAGTCACTTTGCGCGAGGGGTTGAGCCGCACGATCGAGTGGTTCACCAAGTCGGAGAACCTTGCCCGATATAAAACCGATATTTACAACCGATGAGCCGTCGCACTGTCAATATCCTCTTTCTTGGAGGCGCCAAGCGAGTGTCGATGGCCCGGATGCTGATAAGCGCCGGCGAGGCTCGCGGAGTTGATGTGCGTATCTACAGCTACGAGCTCAGCCGGCACGTGCCGGTGGCGGCTGTGGCTGCCGGAGTAGTGGAGGGGTTGCGATGGGCTGACCCGCAGATTTACGAGTCGCTCGTCGATACAATCCGATCTCTTGATATACATATCGTGCTGCCGTTTGTCGATCCTGCCGTGGGGATTGCGGCGCGTCTGCGTGAGCGCTATTTTGTAGAAGGGTCGGGGCTTGAGCATATTTTCGTGCCGGTGAGTTCGCCTGCGCTTTGCGACGTGATGTTCGACAAGAGCCTGGCTGCCGAGATGTTTGAGCGGTTGAATCTGCCCATACCTGCCACTTATACCAAAGGTCGCCCGGAGTTTCCGCTTATTGCCAAACCGGTCAACGGGTCGGCCTCCAAAGGTATCAAGGTGATCAATTCGACGGCAGATTTCCGCAGTGTCATCACCCCTGCGGGTATATATCTGATTCAGGAGTATATACCCGAGCGCCGCGAGTATACGGTCGACTGTTATGTGTCGGCGGCCGGCGATATCTGCGCCGTGAGTCCGCGCGTGCGCATCGAGGTGGTGGGTGGCGAGGTTTCGCGTACAGCTACCGTGCTATGGCCTGAGCTGGAGGAGCTGAGCCGCACGACTCTGCGGCGCACAGGCCTCTGCGGGGCAGTGACGGTACAGATCCTTCATGATACGCGCACCGGGCGACTGCTGCTGATGGAGATCAATCCGCGTCTGGGCGGCGGAGCAGTGTGCTCCGTGCATGCCGGCGTAGATATTCCGGGGATGATAATAGACGAATATCTCGGCATCGGGCCCCGGCCGATGCGCGCCGAGCCGGATGTGGAGATTGTGCGATATTTTGATGAAGTAGTGTTTCGAAATGGAGAGCAACGATAAAGTAATAATTATAGCCGAGGCGGGAGTGAACCATAACGGCGACTATGCCCGCGCCCTGAAGATGATAGATGCCGCGGTCGAGGCCGGCGCAGATTACGTGAAGTTTCAGACGGCTGTGCCCGAGCAGGTCATATCGTCGATAGCGCCCAAAGCTGAGTATCAGAAAGAGACAACCGGCGCAGCGCAGTCGCAACTTGAGATGTGTCGCGCAATTCATCTGCCGCTCGACGACTACGCCCCGCTGGCCCGGGCTTGCCGCGAGCGCGGCATAGGGTTTATGAGTACACCCTTTGATCTGACTTCTATCGACTGCCTCAGCCTGCTCGATATGGATTATTGGAAGATACCTTCCGGCGAGATCACCAACTTGCCGTATCTGCGCAAGATAGGCGCGCTCGGCGGCCGGGTGATCATGTCGACAGGCATGTCGACACTCGACGAGGTAGAGGCCGCGGTAGCAGTCCTTGAGGCTGCGGGCACTCCGCGCAACCGGACCATTCTCCTGCACTGCACCACTCAATACCCCACGCCTGCTGAGGATGTTAACCTGCGCGCTATGCTCTCCCTGCAGCAGTTAGGTTGCGCGGCGGTGGGTTATAGCGATCACACCGTGGGTATCGAGATTCCTGTGGCCGCTGTGGCCATGGGTGCCCGCGTGATAGAGAAGCATTTCACTCTCGACAAATCGCTTCCCGGCCCCGATCACCGCGCTTCGCTCGATCCTGCCGAACTTAAAGCTATGGTGGCGGCCGTGCGCAAAGTGGAGACTGCTCTCGGCTCTCCCGACAAGAAGGTCAGCCCCAGCGAGGCTCCGAATATCGAGGTGGCCCGCAAAAGTATCGTGGCTGCCCGCGACATACGCAAGGGCGAGATACTCACTCCTGAGAATATCACCGTCAAGCGTCCCGGCAACGGCATCTCTCCTATGCTCTGGGATAAAGTGGTTGGTACGCCGGCTGTGGCCGATTTTGCCTACGACTCTTTAATAACTATTTGATCCGCAGTAAATTCATCTACCCAATGCGCCGCATAGCTATAGCAACAGGAACACGTGCCGACTGGGGGCTGCTCAGTCCGATTGCCCGTGCCCTTAATGCCCGTGAAGATGTTGAGGTAGCTGTGATAGCTACCAACATGCACCTTATCGAGCGCTACGGCAATACGATAGCCGAGATAGAGGCCGACGGGCTTGAAGTGGCCGCACGGGTACCGATGGATTCCGACGACGATACTGATGCCGGACGTGTGCGTGCAATGGCGTCATGCATGGCCGGTATGGCTGAGGCACTCGGCGCAATTCGTCCCGACATGCTGCTAATACTCGGCGACCGATACGAAATGCTCGCTACAGCTTCGGCGGCCCTGCTGATGAAGATACCGATATCCCACATAGCCGGAGGCGAAATTTCGGAAGGCGCTGTCGACGACTCTATCCGTCACGCTATCACCAAGATGGCATCGCTGCATCTTGCGGCTACCGAGCCTTACAGGCAGCGAATCATACAGATGGGTGAAAGCCCCGACAGGGTTATCAACACCGGCGCGATAGGGGTCTGGAACGCTCTCAATCAGCCTATGCTCTCTATCGACGAGCTGCGCCGATCGCTCGGTTTTGAGATAGACAGCTCGACACTTCTTGTCACATATCATCCGGCCACACTTGACGCCGACGCCGACCCTGCCGAACGGTTCACCCGGGTGCTTGAGGCTCTCGATCGCTTCCCTCGCAACAAGGTCATTATAACATATCCGAACAACGATGCTCACGGAGCAGGGATAATTCGGCTGATCGAGGAGTATGCCGGCGCTCGCCCCGGGCGGGTGCTCGCTATCCCGTCGTTAGGCCGCGTGCGCTATCTTTCGGCGCTGCGATATGTGGCGGCGGCCGTGGGAAATTCGTCGAGCGGCATTGTCGAAGTCCCCTCGATGCATATACCGACAGTCGACATCGGTATGCGCCAGCGTGGCCGTCTTGCTTCTCGCTCAGTGATACACTGCGGAGATACGGCAGATCAGATAGAGGCAGCCATCGCTTCGGCTCTCTCGCCTGAGGGACGCCGCGCAGCAGCTGAAGCCCACAACCCCTACGAGGGTACAGACACTCTCGGTGCAATAGTCGGAGCTCTTGCGTCGGTGCCGCTGAAAGATTTGAATATAAAGAAGTTTTATAATATTGAGATACCTTCAGGCGTATGAAATGTCTCTATGTCATCCCCGCTCGCGGCGGCAGTAAAGGGATACCGCGCAAGAATATCAAGCGGCTGGCCGGCCGTCCGCTCATCGGCTACACCATTGATGCGCTCGATAGCATAGGGGTGCCGCACGACCGCGTAATACTCTCGACCGACTCCGATGAAATCGCAGCCGTGAGCCGTTCGCTCGGTCTGGATGTGCCGTATCGCCGCCCGGCCTCACTCGCTACCGACACGTCGGGGAGCAGGGAGGTGATACTCGACGCAATGCAATGGGCCGGCAATCAGGGTATCTGCTACGATTGCGTCGTGCTTCTGCAACCCACATCGCCGCTGCGCACTCCCGACGACATCCTGCGTACGGTGGAGGCTCTCGATGCCGACAAGCAGGCAGATATGGCTGTCACCGTCTGCCGTTCGCCGCATAATCCGTATTATGATATATTCGAGACCTCGGCCGACGGCTCGCTGCACGTCAGCAAAGGGTCCGGTCTGATCACCCGCCGTCAGGATGCACCTCAGGTGTGGATCTATAACGGGGCTGTTTATGCCATCCGCCCCGAATCGATCCGCCGGTATCCCCTCGGCGCTATGCCCCGCCGTATCCCAGTAGAGATGCCTGCCGCACGGAGCATCGATCTTGACACTCCTGCCGACTGGGAGCGGGCTGAATCTTTAATCCAAAGCATAAATCAAAATGGTTAATGCTCACATAATAAGCTCAGAAGCCACTCTGATAGATGCTCTCGAGCGGCTCAACAATCTGTCGGGCGACGAGCTTACACTCGTGGCTGTCGATGCTGCCGGTAAAGTTGTAGGCACGCTCACCGACGGCGATATCCGCCGCGCGCTGCTCCGCGGGGTGGACACCTCTTCGCCGGTAAGCGTGGCGATGCACACCTCGTTCAAGTCGATGAAAGCCGACTCCATTGATGTCGAGGCGTTGCGTCGCTTTCGAAGCGGAGGTATACGCCTGATACCGGTGCTTTCGGCAGACGGCACTCTCGTTGATATTATCGACACGCGCGTCACACGCACCGTCCTTCCGCTCGATGCGATAATCATGGCCGGGGGTCGCGGTGAGCGGTTGCGCCCGCTCACCCTCGAGTGTCCGAAGCCGCTTCTGAAAGTAGGGGAGAAGCCTATCATAGATTATAACATCGAACTGTTGGCCTCCGTGGGCATCAGGAATATCTGCGTCACGGTGAACTATCTGGCCGATATGCTCGTAGATCATTTCGCTGCTCCGGTGGCCGGAGTCGATGTGCGCACAGTGGCCGAGCCGCGTTTTATGGGAACCATCGGGTCGGCTTCGCTGATTGACCATCGTCCCGACGGCAATACGTTGGTGATGAATTCCGACCTGCTCACAGATATAAATCTCGAGGAGATGTATCTCACTCACGCTGCAGAGCATGCCGACATCACTATCGCGGCCGTACCCTATACGGTATCAGTGCCCTACGCTATCTTGCAGACCGACGGGCGTGCTGTCAAGTCTCTTTCCGAGAAGCCAACATTTACCTATCATGCCAACGCCGGCATCTACATCATCTCCAACCGTCTGCTCGCCGATATCCCCTCCGAAGGGCGCACCGATGCCACCGACCTCATCGAGCAGGCTCTGGCAGCCGGCCTGCGTGTGGCATATTATCCGATCACCGGCACCTGGATCGATATAGGCTCACATGCTGACTATGCTCACGCCTGCGAGCTGATGTCGATGCGAAACAGCCGGTGAACCATTCTGCTCCTAATACATTATTATATAGTGAATACACTGTAATAAGTTAAGTAAACTTCGACATGCCCGACTCAAATTTTATAGACTACGTAAAAATTCTCTGCCGATCAGGCAAAGGAGGTGCCGGTTCGCGCCATTTTCACCGAGCAAAATATGTGCCTAAAGGCGGCCCCGACGGCGGCGACGGCGGCCGGGGAGGCCATATAATACTCCGCGGCAACGACCACATGTGGACCCTCCTCCCGCTGAAATACCGCCGGCATATTTTCGCCGAGAACGGTCAGAGCGGCGGTGCCGACCGCTCGCACGGCAAGGATGGCGCCGATGTGGTGGTCGAGGTGCCTGTCGGCACTGTGGTGTTCGACGCCGAGTCGGGTGAATACCTTGCCGAGGTGACAGAACACGGGCAGGATGTCAAGCTGCTCCGCGGTGGCCGCGGCGGCCTAGGCAACTGGAATTTCAAAAGCTCCACAAACCGTACGCCACGATATGCACAGCCCGGCGAGCCGGCGATAGAGCGAAGCGTGATTCTTGAGCTGAAACTGCTGGCCGACGTCGGCCTCGTCGGCTTCCCCAATGCCGGAAAGTCGACCCTGCTGTCCGCTATCTCTGCCGCTAAGCCCAAGATAGCCGATTACCCCTTTACCACCATGGAGCCGCAGCTCGGCATCGTCGACTATCGCGGTGGCCGCTCGTTCGTCATGGCCGACATCCCCGGTATCATCGAAGGTGCCAGCGATGGCAAAGGTCTCGGATTACGTTTCCTGCGCCACATCGAGCGCAACGCCGTCCTTCTTTTTATGGTGCCCGCCGATGCCGACGATATTCTCGCCCAGTACGAAATACTTCTCGGAGAGCTGCAGAAATTCAACCCCGATCTTGTCGACAAGGAGCGTGTACTTGCCATCTCAAAATCCGATATGCTCGATCAGGAGCTGATGGATGAAATCTCGGCTACACTCCCCTCCGACATCCCGCACGTGTTTATCTCCGCTGTCACAGGTCAAGGCATCACAGCACTCAAAGACGCACTGTGGCGAGCCATTACCGACGACCGAAACCGTATCGCTCCCGCCTCGACCATTACCCATCGTCCCCTCGACCGTGCCCACAGAGTACGCGAGGAAGATGAGTTTATATTCGAGAACGAACCACTCCCTGCTCCCACCGACGGTATAACCGACGCCGATCTCGACGATTCAGATCTCGACGACCCCGACTTCGACTGGGACGACGCAGCATTCTATTACGACCCCGATCCTGACTCTAAATGACAAGACCCATAACCAATAATCAAACACCTTATTTAAGATGAAAAAATTTCTTTATGTGGCCCTCGCCACCATCGCCTTGACCGCTTGCAGCGACGAAGACGACACCCTGATGACCAACATTCCCACCCCGACTCCCGATGTCATCAATGTGGAGTACAACTCCGACGGATACTGGGACGACTGCTACAGCTCAAACGTGGGCGGTTTTGAAATCGACGGCCTCGTATACTCGCATGTCGCATCCTACGACGCACAGTGGGATTACTCCTCATGGTACGGCTTCTGCCCCTCCAAAGTCTCCGATACCAAAGATTACTCCGACGACAATACCTGGGTCGACCATCAGTGGGCATCCATCACCGGTGGCGGACGTCAGGGTCGCGGCTCGCAGTATATCATAGGCTTCTGGAATAGCGCCAACCCCCTCACATCATGCACCATCACTGCCGCCGACGGTTCTTTCTTCGACCCCCGGTCGATAGATGTCACAAATTCCACCTACGCATATTATAATATGCTCAACGGCTCAGCCTTCAATAAAGCATTCGACGACAGCGACTGGTATCTTCTGACCATCCAGGGTGTCACCCCCGAGGGCATTTCGGGGCAAGTCGAAGTAAAGCTCGCCGACGGTAAAGACATCCTCAATACATGGAAGACAGTCGATCTCTCCGGCCTCGGCCAGGTTGAGGCGCTTATCTTCTCCGTATCCTCCTCCGACAATAGCCAGTGGGGCATGAACAACCCCGCCTACTTCTGCATCTCACCCCTTACAGTCGCAGGCAAATAATCCCCCAAACAAATTCCCTACGCCTCCGAGCCGAGCTCGGAGGCGTAGTAAGTACCGGTGCCAGCGCTCGATATTCTTCAGCTGTTCCCTCACACCGTTCCCATATTTGTTTATTTATGTCGGGCGCTCAGCGCTCGGACTCCTAAAGTTCCCACTTTATACCCCCCTCCTCCGCTTTTAATTAGCCCTAAGGTCCTTAGAGCCCTTAAAGTCCTTAAAGTCCTGAAAGTCCTTATATCTACCCTCTGTTAAAGAAGGTTAAACTAAATTCCATTTTTCTCCTCAAAATCAGCTCTTTATCAAATTTTCCTCTCAAAAATCATGTTTTAA
>CAZPKH010000049.1:0-11973 GCA_964587165.1 uncultured Muribaculaceae bacterium | reverse complement strand
AAAACCGTTGTACCCTTACGGGTACCCAGGGTTCGAATCCCTGTCTTTCCGCTTAGAAAGCCGCTGAAATTCAGCGGCTTTCGTGCGTAAAGACCGGATGAGAGCCCCGAGGGTTCGTTATCGCTTTAGCGCTTTGCTTGCAAAGAATCCCTGTCTTTCCGCAACCATCTCCTGTAAATCACGGATTAATACTATTTTAAAATACGAATAGCCTTGTGTTTATAGTGAGGATTTGTGATTTTAATTGATTCCGAGGGTGCATTCGGCGCACCCTGAAGGATGCGCCCTCCGAGTTTGAGGGTGTATCCTTTTGAGGGCGCAATCCTTTGTGCAATCCGGGAATTTTTTCTGAAATTTGGGGGAGAAAATTTTGCGAGGTTGCGGAATATTCATAATTTTGCAATGTCAAATGCGTATCGCACGCCCGGGGCAAGAGTGCCTGACGAGGCGACGATAATCGGAAGTCCGGTGCGATTCCGGCACAGTTCCCGCTGCTGTAATTTCCTTTTCGCTTCTGCCGCGTGCAGATGCGATCTACAAACGATCCGAGCAAGATGTCATTGGCCGCCAATGGTGTGGCTGAGAAGGCGCTCGCGGTCGGGAATAAGTCAGAAGACCAGCTTTGACGCATATCGCGGCGGCACGCGGGAGAGCGGCTGTCATGATACAACAGGACTCCGTGCCGCCAAAGGGGTGTCGACACCCGGGCTGCCGCGCCGACCTGTTGCATTGCATGATATTTGGCTGATGCCCTGAGAGTTCGAGGGCTCGCCGGACTCCACCCGATTGCCGCACAGCGATGTGCCGCGACCGGGATTTCTTTTTAAAAACTCTCATGCAATGATACGTACCACATTAATATATATATTGCTTCTGGCTGCGGGCACTCTGCGGGTATCGGCGGTCGAAGCCGAAGCGCCCGACAGCATCTCGCTCGGCGAGGTGACTGTGACGGCCAAACGCACCAACGAGGTGATACCGGTGCAGGTGCTCTCGGGCGAGGAGCTGCACCGGCTGAGCAGCAACTCGGTGGCCGACGCGCTGAGGTATTTCTCGGGCGTGCAGGTGAAGGATTACGGCGGCGTGGGTGGCATCAAGACGGTGAATATACGCTCGATGGGTACGAACCACACCGGCGTGGTGTACGACGGTGTGGAGCTCGGCAATGCGCAGAACGGACAGATCGACTTAGGGCAGTTCTCGCTCGACAATATGGAGGCCATCTCGCTGCACAACGGCCAGAAGAGCCAGATACTGCAGCCGGCGAGCGACTTCGGCAGCGCCGGTACGGTGTATATGCGCACGCGCCGGCCTCAGTTCGAAGAGGGCGAGATCTACCATGCGCGCGCTTCGCTACGCACCGGCTCGTTTGATCTGATCAACCCCTCGGCGCTTGTCGAGCTGCGTCTGTCAAGCCACGTAAACGCCTCGCTCAGCGCCGAGTGGCTCAACTCGTCGGGTAAGTACAAATTCCGCTACCGCCGCGTCACCCCTGCCGGCGAGCTGGCCTACGACACGACGGCCGTGCGTCAGAACGGCGACATCAATGCCACTCGCCTTGAGCTGAATTTTTACGGCAAGCTCGCACGCGGCAACTGGACCGCCAAGGCATACAACTACAACTCGGAGCGCGGCGTGCCGGGGGCTATAGTCAACAATGTGTGGCGTCGCGGCGAGCGGATATGGGACAACAACTCGTTCGTGCAGGGCAACACGCTCCTTATGCTGGGACGATGGACCACGATGGAGACTGTAAAATATGCATTTTACCGCACCCATTATGTGAACAACGACGACAAGCAGATACATGTCGACAACCTCTACCGACAGCGCGAGATATACCTCTCGACGGCCAATCAGTATGAGGTGAGCCGGGTGCTCCGGGTATCGGCAAGCTACGACTTCAAATGGAATACTCTCGATGCCGATATGTACGGCTTCGCCAAGCCCGACCGCTTCAGCAATCTTGTGTCGGTGGCGGGCGATCTCAACTTCGAGCGGCTGAAGATGCAGGCCAGCTGTCTGGGCACGTTCATCCACGACCGTCTCAAAGGACAGCAGTCGCCGGCCGACAAGTCGGTGTTTACGCCGGCTGTATACGTCAGCGGCTTCCCGCTGAGCTGCTGCAAGGATTTCTCGGTCAGGGCTTTCTTCAAGCAATCGTTCCGCATGCCTACGTTCAACGATCTCTACTATGCCGATATGGGCAACTCGAAGCTCTCGCCCGAACGCGTGACGCAGTACAACCTCGGGGTGCTCTACGACGCATGGCGCTCGCGGGGCACGGTGCAGGCACTCCGCTTCAGCGTCGACGCCTACTACAACCGCGTCAAGGACAAGATCGTGGCCTACCCCAAAGGGCAGCAGTTCCGCTGGACGATGCTCAACCTCGGCCTGGTCGACATACGCGGCGTGGATCTCTCGGCACTCGCCACGCTTAATCCCGCCCGGGCGCTGTACGTCACGCTCCGCGGCCAGTACACCTATCAGCGGGCCATCGACATAACCGATCCCGCCGACAATTATTACCGCGACCAGATACCGTACATCCCCCACCACTCGGGCTCGGCCGTGGTCAACATCGAGTGGCGCAAATGGAATCTGAACTACAGCTGGATATATGTCGGCGCGCGCTACAATCAGCAGGAGAACATACGCTACAACTACACTCAGCCGTGGTATACCTCCGACCTGAGTATAAGCCGCGACTTCACTTTCGGCAGAGCCAAGGTGCGCGCCCAGCTTGAGATCAACAATCTGCTGAGCCAGGACTACGACGTGATACTCAACTACCCCATGCCGAAACGAAACTTCCGCATAAACCTTTCAGTCGAGATATGAAAACGCCGCAAGCTATTTGTTTTTTGACATGTAGAGCCTGTCCTAAAAGGAATGTTAGATTCCGGGGCGCATATTTTGAGTCTTATTATTCGCTTGAGCGAAGGAGCGTAGTGGATGCTACGTGACTGAGCAAAAGCGAATAAGAAGGCCAAAAGATGCGAGACAAAGAAAAGTTTTCTTGCTATTCAGGTCTGAATTAAAGAAATTAATTTAATGTTATTAGTCCTATTACAAATGAAATTCTACTCTGCCTCGGCCTCTCTTTGGTCTATTCTGCTGACCTCTGCGGTCGTGTACATCAAGTACACCCCTTTATCGCTCAGCAGAATAGCCTCAAAGATAGCCGCCCGGAATTTAATATTCCTTATAGGACAGGCTCTATTCATACTCTGCACCACAAGTTGTCGTGAGGACGAACTTGTGGTGCCTACAGAGTATGACATCGTGGGCGACATGTCGGCAGCCGGCTCGTCGATACGCGGCATGTACCTGCTCAACGAGGGAAACATGGGCTCCAACAAATGCACTCTCGACTATTACGACTACACCACCGGCCTGTACTCCCGCAACATATATGCCGAGAAAAACCCCTCGGTGGTGAAAGAGCTCGGCGATGTGGGCAACGACATCGGTGTGTACGGCTCGAAACTGTATATCGTGGTGAACTGCTCGCACAAGGTCGAAGTGCTCGACGCCCGCACGGGGGTACGTATCGACCAGGTCGACATACCCAACTGTCGCTACATCCGCTTCTACCGCGGCCGGGCGTATGTGAGCAGCTACGTGGGGCCGGTGCTCATCGATCCGCAGGCTCCGAAAGGCGCCGTTTGCGAAGTCGACACCACGACGCTGGCCGTGACGCGGCGCGTCACCGTCGGGTATCAGCCCGAGGAGATGGAGATTGTGGACGACTATATGTATGTGGCCAACTCCGGCGGATATCGCGCCCCGGACTACGACAACACCGTGTCCGTCGTCCAGATGATCGACTTCAAGCAGGTGGAGCAGATACCGGTGGGCATAAACCTGCACCGTCTCAAAAAAGACAGCTACAATAAGCTGTGGGTCACATCGCGAGGCAACTACGGCTCGGTGCCGTCTCGGCTTTTCGTGCTTGAGAAAAAGCCGGGCTACAACCGCATGACCGTGGCCGACACCATCCCTTTAGCCTGCTCCAACATGGCGATACATGGCGATATGATGTACTACTACGCAACGGAGTGGAACAACTTCACGCAGTCGAACACCATATCCTACGGCATAATCGACACCCGCACCGGCGAGCGTGTGTCCGACAACTTCATAACCGACGGCACCGACCGCGAGATCACCATACCGTACGGCATCGCCGTGCACCCCGAGACCGGCGATATATATGTGACCGACGCCCGGAATTATGTTTCGTCGGGCACACTCTACTGCTTCTCGCCCGATGGCCGCAAGAGATGGAGCGTGCGCACCGGCGACATTCCCGCCCATATATGCTTCCTGCCCCGATGAACAGATTCTCACCACATATCATCCTCACGGCCATACTGCTATGCATCACGGCCGGGGCGTGCTCCGACGACATACCGACCGTAAACATCGGCATCGACGACTCGTACCGCATACCCCGCATGCAGCGGCTGCACCTGCACCCGGCGCTCACGGGCGAGAGATATGTGTGGCGTGTCGACGGTATGGAGGTGGCCGACACACGCGACTACATATTCATGTCGGCCACCGAGGGGATCTACCGCCTCAGCGTCGAGATAGTCGATGCCGCGACACCGTATTTCCACGAGTGCACCGTCGAGGTGATGCACGAGGATGTGGAGTACAGCCCATTCATCGACCGCGTCGTGGAGTACCGCCCCGCGCCGGGGCAGTTTGTCAACGAGATGCCCCGCTACGAACCCGGCGACACCGAAGCCGACATGATACGCAAAGCCACCGACTGCATCTCGGGCACCAACGATATAATGATCTCGCTGGGCGGCTTCGGCGGGTACGTCACCTTCGCTTTCGACCACACCGTGGCCAACATACCCGGCGAGCCCGACATACGCATATGGGGTAACTGTTTCTACGAAGCTGTCAACCCCGATGCGCAGGGCGGATCCGCCGAGCCCGGAATCGTGATGGTGAGCTATGATGTGAACGACAACTCTCTGCCCGACGACCCCTGGTACGAGCTGCGCGGCAGCGACCACTCCAACCCCCTCACACTCAGCGATTACACTATAACCTATCGACGACCGGAGCCTGACCGTACGCCGGCACAGGACGACAGCGGATTCATCGACGACCTCTACTACATTCCATGGTCAGACTCCCGTGGATACGAAGGCTTCATGCCGAAAAACATATTTCATAACCAAAGCTACTGGCCGCTATGGCTCGATGCCGCAACGCTCACCTTCACCGGAACTTGCCTCCCGCCCAACGGCATAGACCGCAGCGGCACCGGTCGATACTACGTGCTATACTCCTACGCCTGGGGGTATGTCGACAATCACCCTAACGACCTTGCCGGGCTAAACTCGTTTGACATCTCAAACGCTGTAGATGCCTGCGGACGCCCTGCCAATCTCCCCGGAGCCGACTTTATCCGAGTGTACACCGCCGTGAATCAGTACTGCGGATGGCTCGGCGAAACATCCACAGAGATCTCCCGCGCCCAAGACCTGCACATATCGCTGTATTAGACCATACTATTAGACCAAAATTCATTATTAAACCAAAATTCATACACCAACCTCATTAACATGAAATTCAAGTATTCTTTCCCCCTCCTTATGGCCGGGGCAGCTCTCAGCATAGCTGCAGCGGCCTCGGGAGGACTGACGGATGTCAGCCGGCAAAACGAACCCTCTGTGCAGGGCATACCCTACCTCTCTACCCTCCCCGACTCCGGCCCGCACAGCCGGCAGAAAGTGTTGGCGCGCGATTTTATCATGCCCGACGAGGGCACGGAACTCGGTGGCATAGGCGACTTCTCGCTCGACTCCATCAAAAACTGGAGCGGCGAGGGATCTAAGCGCGCCGGCCTGATCATACAGTGGAACACCGGCCGCGACAAGGTGGCCCTGGCATTCGGCTACCGCTTCGACGGCTCGCCCACGGGTATCGACATGCTGAGGTGCGTGGTGGAGAACAACCCGCAGCTCTACGGCCTGTTCCAGCGCACAAACGTAAGCTCCGGCAACGAGAAGTACGGCTACACAATCAACGGCATAGGGTGGGATGCCAACTGCTCGGGGCTCCCTGTGAGCATCATCGATACCGGCAACGGCAACGAAGTGTACACCTCCTACACAGGTTTCTTCGACCATCCGCGCGGGTGCAGCGAGAGCGTGTCGTACCCCGACTACGACTACGACAACTGGCGCGCTGCCGACGAGGGCGACCTCTGGCAGGCAGGCTGGTATCAGGGGTACTGGAGCTACTGGCTCAAGGATGGCGACAGCAATTTCTCATACTCGGGCGTCGGCGCCTCGGGGCGCACTCTCAGCGATGGCTCGTGGGACGGATGGAACTATCAGCCCGACATGCAGATGTACGACTGGATGCCGATCGTAGCCGTTCCGTCGCTCGTGCCCGAGGGGTACACCGAAGTATTCATCTCCGGAGGTATCACATATAAACTCAAAGATGCCACCAACGCTCAGGTGATAGCCGGCGACGCGCCCTACAGCGGCGACATCGTCATACCGGCCACCGTAACTACGACCGACGGCACATTCACCGTATCGTCGATAGGGCGCGAGGCATTTGCAGGCGCAACAATAGGCAGCGTGTCGCTTCCCGAGTCGGTCGGCACCATCGAGAGCAAAGCCTTCTGCGGAAGCACCCTCTCGTCGATCGAATTGCCGCAGAAGCTCACCACACTGAAAGACAGCGTATTCGCCGGATGCTCGCGCCTCACCGACATATCGCTCGATCTCCCCGAACTCGCCGAGATACCGGCCGGTGCTTTTGCCGGAACAGCTATTACCACAGTCAATTTCTCGCCATCGCTCAAAAATGTGATGAACGGCGCTTTCCGAAATTGCTCCGCGCTGACCGAAGTGACTATACCCGCCACACTGCAGCAACTGACGACGGAATCGTTCGCCGGATGCGATGCCATAGAGCGCGTCACGCTCTACTCCACCACACCTTTGGTGATAGGCGCCGACGTATGGGCGGGCGCAACGACCGCAAACGCCACCCTCATTGTACCTGAAGGCTTCGAAGATCTCTACGCTGCCGCCACGGGGTGGAAAGAGTTCGCCCACATACAGACACACCGCCTTGAGGTGAAGGTGGGCGATCGCTTCCTGTACAACGGTGTGCCGCTGCGCATCACATCACTTGACCCCGCCACAGCCTCCGTGACCTACAACCACTTCGACGGCGCATTCCGCGAGACAGCCGTGCAGACAGCCAACGGCAAGCTCTCGGGCGACCTCATAGTGCCTGCGCAGGCCACATATATGGGTCGTACGTTCGACATCACCTCGATCGATCCCTATTCGTTCTTCTACGCTTCGAAAGTCACTTCAATCACCCTGCCCGACTGCCTCGGCGGCGTAGCTCCGCATCTGTTCGAAGGGTGCTCGAAAGCCACGCGCATTGTTCTGCCCGCCGGCACCGGGAGCATACCCGAGAGCCTGTTCAGCGGATGCTCGCAGCTCAGCGATATTGTCAATCTACCCTCAGCCGTCGACACTATCGGCGACTACGCTTTCAATCAATGCTCGAAGCTCACACAGATACCGGTGATCGCCGACGGTGTGAAGATGATAGGCCGCCAGGCATTTTTCAACAGCGGCCTTGCGGAGCTTACCATTCCGGCTTCGGTCGACTCGATCGGCTACCAGGCGTTTGCCAACACCAAAATCACTACCGTCGAACTCCCCTCGACCGTCACCAAGCTCGGTTCGCAAATATTCTACCAGTGCCGCAGCCTCGCCACGGCCAAGCTCGCCGCCGGCTTCACAGAGGTACCTTCAAACCTTTTCTACAACTGCTCCAACCTCACTTCGGTAGAGATACCCGAAGGTGTAGAGCGCATCGGCGACTACGCTTTCGCCGGATGCTCCAAGCTCAAGGCTTCGATCCCCTCCACCGTCACCACCTTGGGCAAGCGCGCTTTCGGCAGCAATACAGCTCTTACCGAAATCACTCTCCCGCAAGGGCTGCGCGTCATTGGCGACGAAGCGTTCTATAACTGCAAGCTCACCTCCATCGACATACCCGCCGCCGTCGACTCAATCGGACGTCAGGCATTCTACGGAGCCGCGATAACCGAGGTGGCCTACCCCGCCAACGTGACCCGCACCGGCGGCTATACGTTCGCAAGCTGCGCCTCTCTGGTCAAGGCCACATTCCCCGACAACCTCGCCGCTATACCCGACGGTCTCTTCTCAGGGTGCGCCAAGCTCGCCGACATCTCTCTACCCGACGGTTGCCTCTCCATAGGCAAGGAGGCTTTCAAAGGGTGCAAACTGCTCAATATCGAGATCCCGGCGCAGCTCACGGCCGTGGGCGAGAACGCTTTCAACGGTTGCACCGCCCTGAGCCGGGCCGATATGCCGGCAGCCATAACGACCGTTCCCAAAGGCCTTTTCTCCGGATGTACGGCTCTGGCCAATGTAACGTTCGCTCCCGGCACGACTATGATCGACCAGGACGCTTTCTACGGATGCAAGGCTCTGGCAACCATCGACCTGCCTGCCACGCTCGACTCGATAGCACCGCGTGTGTTCTACAACTGCTCGGCGCTGACCCGCATTACAATTCCCGACGGTATCACCACCGTCCCCGCCTCGCTATTCTACGGGTGCACCTCGCTCAACGAAGTCAACTTGCCTGCCTCCGTCACCACTGTAGCCAACGAAGCATTCCGCGGATGCACATCGCTTACAGCTCTTACCCTGCCGACAGGAGTGACTACCCTCGGCACAGGTATATTCTACGGATGCTCGAAGCTTGAGTCGTTTGATTTCCCCGCGAATATCGCCGAAGTGCCCTCACGCATGTTCTACGACTGCAAAGCGATGACCCATATCGACCTCCCCGCCACGGTCAAGACCATAGGGAGCTCAGCCTTCAGCGGGTGCAACAACCTGCATATAGAGCTCGGCGAAGGTATCGAGGAGGTGGCCGACTACGCTTTCCAGAAATGTTCGGCTCTCAATTCGCTGACCATCCCCTCGACACTGCGCAAGATCGGCGGTTCGGCATATCAGGACTGCACCGGCCTGCCGGAGGCTATCGAGATCCCGGCCACCGTCAGCTCGCTTGGCGGAGCCGTGATACAGGGCACAAACGTCAAGACAGTCTACGTGTGCGACCCTGCGGCCACAGCAGCTTTCGACTATACATTCCGCACGGTGTCGAGCTGGAGCAACCCGGTGTTCTGCGACGTCGTAGTGCCTTACGGCCACAGCGCAGCAGCCGCATCGCTCACCGGCTATGCCAAGGCAGCATCCGTCACAGAGCCTGCTCTCGACACAGTAGCTTTCGAAGGGTGCACAGCCGCTCCCGACAAAGAGACAGCCGCTATCGCAGCCGACCTCACCGCTTCGTTCGCAGGCTCGCACTCCGACAGCTTCGCCGAAGCGTGCCGCAAAGGGTTTGACGCAAATGCCCGCGTAGAGATAGTGTATCAGCTCGTCGAGACATACGAGCCCGACGCCCGCGCCGAAGCTCCGGCCATCTCCGCCGAAAGCGAGCTTACAGCCGCGGCAACAGCCGTAGACGGTGCCCGAGGCCACTTCGTAGCGGCGCTCACCGACCTCACACCCCGCTCGCTCTACACCTACCGCTGGCGCATACACTCAGCCGACAGAGTGATCGAATCGGAGCCGATGCAGTTCACCACGCTCGACATCAACAACGGCATCGAGCTCACGGCTCCCGACGCTGAGCTGCCGGTCGATATTTACACCCTAACGGGCATATACTTAGGATGCTTCGACCGTATGGCCGACGTACGTATGAGCGGCATCTTCCTCGCAGTGCAGAGTGGTAAATCATTTAAAATCTCTATACGGTGATGAGCACGCTTCGCAAAATATTTTTCGCAGTAGCCGCATCGGCTTGTCTCGGCAGTTTTGCCGGGGCAACCGACGGGCGCCACATCATCATAATAAATGAGGATTGGTACGGCCATCAGAACTCTACCGTCAACGTGCTATGCCCCGACGAGCCCGAAGGTGTGTACTGGGACTACCGCGTGATCCAACAAGCCAACCCCGGCAAGGAGCTCGGATGCACAAACCAGTACGGCGCGATATGGGGCGACCGCCTCTACCTGATAGCCAAACAGGATAAAGACCCCGGAGCATCGGTGCAGGGAGGACGTATCACCGTGGCCGACGCCCGCACCCTCAAAATCGTAAAGCAGCTCCCGACAATCGATCCCTCCGGCAGCCAGTGCGACGGCCGCGCATTCGTCGGCGTATCGGCCGAAAAAGGGTATGTGTCGACAAGCAACGGTATCTGGATACTCGACCTGACGACACTCACCGTGACCGGGAAAGTATCGGGTACCGAGAACCCCAACGCCGGCGGCGACGCCGACAAGCCCAACTGGGATCCCACCGGCTCGCTGTACAAAGGGCAGACCGGCACGATGGTGCTTGCCGAAGGGCGCGTGTTTGCCGTGCATCAGCAGTACGGACTGCTCGTGATCGATCCTGCTACCGACCGCGTCGTCAGGGTGCTCGACATGGAGCTCGTGGCCGATGCCATAGCCGCCGAAACAGGCACCGCGCCGACCGCCCTCCCCGGCATAGGCTCTACCATAGTGCGAAGCCGCGACGGGATGCTCTGGCACTCCCTCTCGAAAGACGATCAGGGGCTCGGCACGACCCTCCCATATATCGTGCGCGTCGATCCGATCACCCTCGAGCGGCAGGTCATACCGATAAAAGGCGAAGGGATGAACCCGCCCTCAAACTCATGGTACGCCTGGACACCCGACCCGTTCATAGCTTCGGCCACAGCCAACGAGCTCTACTGGTGCGGCGGCTCAAACCGCTGGTTCTCTAAAGATGTGATCTACCGCTACGACATCGCCTCGGGCAGCATATCGAAATTTGCCGACCTGGCGGCCGACACCGACGGCGGCTGGCATGTGTACGGCTGTTCGCTCGGCATCGACCCCTCCACCGATCAGCTATACGCTTCGCTATATCACGACTTTCAGGACCCCACATACACCGTGCGCCGCTTCGGCTCCGACGGCGAGGCCGACCGCGACTACCCGATGATCTCCAACTACTGGTTCCCCTCCTGCATGATCTTCGTCGACTATGCCCCGGGGCGCGAGCCCGGCGCAATCGAGCCCACAGGCCTCGAAGCCGACGACAGCCGACCGGCATACTACGACCTCTACGGCCGCTTCCTCGGCCACGACGCATCGACCCTGACAGGCATCGTCATCGAAGTCACCCCGACCGGAGCCCGCAAAATCGCCCTCTGACCCCCCTCATAACCAACCTTCAACGGAAGGCATCCCCACCCCCCCGGGCGGATGCCTTCCCTCTTCCCCCCCTCTCCGACCCTAATTAGCAAAGAAAAAGGGGTGAAAAGTTTGGTGTTGCGGCAAAAATTCGTACCTTTGCATCCGCCTGAAGTATGCCTTGCGGCGCAACAGGCATTCAATCAATTTATTAACCACACCTACTTTCATTTTATGAAGTACGAAACCGTTTTCATTTTAACTCCCGTTTTGTCTGATGTTCAGATGAAGGAAGCGGTAGACAAATTCACAAAGGTGCTCACCGACAACGGTGCAACCATCGTGAACGAAGAGAACTGGGGCCTGCGCAAACTGGCTTACCCCATCCAGAAAAAATCTACCGGCTTTTACAACCTCGTTGAGTTCGACGGCGACCCCACACTCGTCAAGAAACTCGAGACCGCATTCCGCCGCGACGAGCGCGTGATCCGCTTCTTAGTGTTCCGCCTCGACAAGTATGCTGCAGAGTATGCCGCAAAGCGTCGCTCGCTCAAAGCCAACAAAGCAGCCGAAGTTAAACCCGAAGTAGAAGAAGCAAAGGAGGACTAAACCATGGCACAGGCAAATTCAGAAATCCGCTACCTCACCCCCCTGTCGGTAGACGTTAAGAAGAAAAAATACTGCCGTTTCAAACG
>CAZPKH010000048.1:0-12199 GCA_964587165.1 uncultured Muribaculaceae bacterium | reverse complement strand
AAGATATTTGTTAAAGATTGCTAATATAGAGTAATTACGCTTGAATATCAGCGAGTTACACTCATATTTATATTAACTCATCAAAGTGTCGGACATCAATATGTTAAATTTACATAAAACATACACATATTATAATATAGCATTAGCAAACAAACGTGAAAAATTGTGCACAAACACCAATTTTTTGTGCATCGCATTTCCGTATCTCAATAAATTGTAGTTACTTTGCAGAGCAAAATCAGAATATTAATTATCTAAACGTAAGAATTTATGTCAGAAATTGCAGATCGCGTCAAAGCTATCATCGTCGACAAACTCGGCGTAGACGAGAACGAGGTAAAACCCGAAGCATCATTCACCACCGCACTTGGCGCTGACAGCCTTGACACCGTTGAGCTCATCCTCGAATTTGAGAAAGAGTTCGGCATCAAAATCCCCGACGATCAGGCCGAGAAAATCTCTACCGTAGGCGACGCTATCTCCTACATCGAGGCCAACATCGCCGAAAAATAAGAAAATCGCACATTCCATAGGCTTCTGACTCCATGCCCCGCGGCGCGGAGTCAGACCTTTGGATTAGCGGTAGCAAAGAAGCTTTTAATCCGCCCCCCGGGGCGTCACTTGCATACCTTTTCACAGTTCAATCATCGGCGGATTGACCCGACGGACGATTGACTCCACCTCTCCCCCCACCAAACCAAAGGCTTGCGTCGATCCGGTGCCCACACCGGCAAGATCCCGATGAAGCCTTATCATCAATTTTCGACCAGAATGGAATTAAAAAGAGTAGTTGTAACAGGACTCGGCGCTATCACCCCGCTTGGCAACGATATAGCCACCACATGGCAATCGGCCGTAGAGGGCAAGAGCGGTGCCGGCCCTATCACCCACTTTGATGCTTCGCAATTCAAAACCCAGTTTGCCTGCGAAGTAAAAGACTATAACGTAAACGACCATTTCGACCGTCGCAAAGCCCGCACACTCGACCTCTACGCACAGTATGCGCTCGTAGCAGCCCGTCAGGCCGTGGAGGACGCAGCTCTCGAAGCCGAAGGTGCTGTCGACAAAAATCGTGTAGGCGTGATTGTCGGCGCAGGTATAGGCGGTCTCCATACTTTCGAAGAGGAAGCAGGCTACTATGCCAAGCATGCTGAGGACGGTCCTAAATACAACCCCTTCTTCATCCCCAAGATGATAGCTGACATTGCCTCGGGTCATATCTCGATGGAGTACGGCTACCATGGGCCCAACTACGGCACTGTATCAGCTTGCGCTACATCCAATCACGCCATCATCGACGCATACAACCTGATACGCCTCGGCAAAGCCGACGTGATCGTGACCGGTGGTGCTGAAGCTGCCGTTTACCCCGCAGGTGTGGGTGGCTTCAACTCGATGCACGCCCTGTCGACACGCAACGACTCGCCCGCCACAGCTTCGCGTCCGTTCTCTAAAAGCCGCGACGGCTTCGTGATCGGCGAAGGCGCAGCAGTGCTGATCCTTGAGGAGCTCGAGCATGCAAAAGCCCGAGGCGCAAAGATCTATGCCGAGGTAGTAGGCGGCGGCATGTCGGCCGATGCTTACCATATCACCGCAACACACCCCGAGGGTCTCGGCGCTATCCTGTCGATGAAAAACGCCCTTGAGGATGCAGGCATGAAGCCCGAGGAGATCGACTATATCAACACTCACGGCACCTCTACCCCTGTTGGCGACGTGTCGGAGGTGAAAGCTATCGTTGATGTGTTCGGCGACCATGCTCACAAGCTCAACATCAGCTCCACAAAGTCGATGACCGGCCACCTGCTCGGTGCCACCGGAGCTCTCGAAGCCATCTTCTGCGTGAAAGCTATCGAGGATTCGATCGTACCTCCGACCATCAACCACGAGGAGGGCGACGAGGACGAGGAAATCGACTACACCCTCAACTTCACCTTCAACAAAGCTCAGAAACGCGAAGTAAACGCTGCGCTCAGCAACGTATTCGGCTTCGGCGGCCACAACGCCACAATCGTTCTGAAGAAATACAACGGCGACTAAGAGCCTATCTCACACACACATAGCAACTGCGGCACCGATATCACGATGCCGCAGTTGCTTTTATATGCTCAGCGAAGATATATGATACGCTGATTTGACGACCCGCGAAACCGGAGCGTAGTGTCGCGCAGCGACTGCTCAAACGGCCCGTCGACAAGCGTATCGACATGATCGAGTATCGGCGATAAATCAGCGCTCGAGCGTATCTGCTCAATAGTATAGCCGGTATAGCACCACACCGTAAGCCCTAAACCATGGATCCGGTCGGCAAGCTGGCAAAGTGCATCAATATCCTGCATCAGAGGATCGCCGCCGGAAAATGTGACGTTCCATCCGGCATCGGCCACCACCTCCATTATATCGTCCACGCTCATATCGGTGCCCGCAGCCGGATCCCACGACTGCGGATTATGGCATCCCGGGCAATGGTGGGAGCATCCGGCAAAATAGATTGCCGTGCGAAGGCCGGGGCCGTCGACCGACGTACCTTCAAATATCTTCAGGACGCGCATTCTAATGCCGGATTATTTGTGCACCACGCGGTCGCGCAGCTCGGCGAGCTTGGCCGAGTTCCAACGGTCGGTCGTACCTACGAGGTAGCCGGTGATGCGCTGCAGGCGGTCGATATTGCGGCCGTGGCAAGCCGGACACTCCTCCAGATCGTCGGCAGCATCTTCATATCCGCAATCCATGCAGCGATTACGGTTGTGATTCACAGAGCCGTAGCCGATATTGAAACGATCCATCAGATCGACGATATTTGCTATAGCCTCGGGATTGTGGGTAGCGTCGCCGTCGATCTCCACATAGAAAATATGTCCGCCGCCGGTCAACTCATGGTAAGGAGCTTCGATGCGTGCTTTGTGTAGCGGGGAGCAGTGATAGTAGACCGGCACATGGTTTGAATTAGTATAGTATGCACGGTCGGTGATACCCTCAAGCTCGCCGAACGACTTACGATCTTTTGCCGTGAATTTACCTGAAAGCCCTTCGGCCGGTGTGGCGAGCACGGAGTAGTTGTGCCCGTACATCTCGCAGTAGTCGTTCACACGGCTGCGCATGTGCGACACGATCCGGAGGCCGAGCTTCTGCGAGTCGGCATCTTCGCCATGATGCTTGCCGGTGAGAGCCACCAGACACTCGGCGAGACCGATGAATCCGATGCCGAGCGTACCCTGATTTATGACAGACTCAATAGTCTGCTCAGGGCCGAGCTTTTCAGATCCGATCCACAACCTCGACATCACGAGCGGAAATTGCTTGGCAAGGGCTGTTTTCTGAAACTCAAATCGGTCATGGAGCTGCCGGGCGGTGATATCGAGCACCTCGTCGAGCCGCTGGAAGAACCGGCTGATACGCTCCTGTCGGTCCACGATATTCATGCACTCGATGGCAATCCGCACGATATTCACTGTGGTGAAGCTAAGGTTTCCGCGACCTATGGATGTTTTCTCGCCGTAGCGGTTCTCAAACACGCGCGTGCGACAACCCATAGTTGCGACTTCATATTTATACCGCTCGGGGTCGTCAGCCCGCCACGATGAGTGTTGATTGTAGGTCGCATCGAGATTCAGGAAGTTGGGGAAGAACCGTCGAGCCGTCACCTTGCAGGCGAGCTGATAGAGGTCGTAGTTGGGATCGCCGGGGAGGTAAGACACTCCGCGTTTCTTCTTCCAAATCTGTATAGGGAAGATGGCGGTAGCTCCGTTGCCCACACCTTCGTAAGTGGAATTGAGCAGCTCGCGGATCACGCATCGCCCCTCGGCCGAGGTGTCTGTACCATAGTTTATAGAGCTGAATACCACCTGATTGCCGCCGCGAGAATGAATAGTATTCATATTATGAATGAATGCCTCCATGGCCTGATGCACGCGTGATGCGGTGCGGTTCACGGCATGGCGGAGCACACGCTCCTCGCCTTCGAGACCATCGAGCGGACGGTGTACGAAATCGTCGATTTTTGCATCATACAGATGTGAATAGTCGGCGCCGTTGAGGGTTTCGAGATTTTTCACCTCCTCGATAAACGACGAGCGCACAAACGGAGCAAGGTAAAAATCAAACGCCGGTATCGCCTGGCCGCCGTGCATCTCGTTCTGAGCTGTTTCGAGCGATATACAGGCTATGACGCTTGCGGTCTCGATCCGTTTTGCCGGGCGGCTCTCGCCATGTCCTGCCACAAATCCGTACTTCAGTATCTTGTCGAGCGGATGCTGCACGCAGGTGAGACTCTTCGTAGGGTAGTAATCTTTGTCGTGTATATGAATATAACCGTTGCGCACAGCCTGCCGGGCCTCGTCGGAAAGCAGATAGTCGTCGACAAACGGCTTGGTGGTCTCGCTTGCAAACTTCATCATCATTCCGGCGGGCGAGTCGGTGTTCATATTCGCGTTCTCGCGGGTGATATCGTTGTTTTTAGCCTCAATGATCTCAAGGAAAATATCTGTAGTCTTTGCGCGGCGGGCCACATTACGCTTATCGCGGTAAGCTATATACTTTTTGGCCACCTCTTTGCGAGGACTCTTCATCAGTTCAAGCTCCACGCGGTCTTGGATCTCCTCGACTGTCATCTGCTCGCGGCCGGTCATGCCGATGCGATCCACGATGCGCTGTATCAGCGCCTCGTCCTCACCCATCTCGGTGGTGAGCATGGCTTTGCGGATGGCCGCCTTGATCTTTTCTTCGTTGTAGCCCACGACGCGGCCGTCGCGTTTCAGTACAGTCTGTATCATATCGGGAAGGTATAAGGTGATTCTGGGTCAGCTGTTATTAACACAATCGCAAAGGTAATACATCTGACGCAAATCGCGCAAAACATCCGGCTATATTTTTCAACAATTTTCATTTTTGGAAAACTTTTTACCCATACACAAATTAATACATCGCTACTAATCAAAGTATTACATTGCCATTTCGGACAACTTTCGATATTTTAGAAGTGTTACAATTTACACCAAAGACAAATTCACACCAGCTATTGCACCACTCCGATTGATCAGAATCCATAGGAGAATGGCCCTGTGCATGAGGTCAATGCAGCAATATTTCAGATTTTTATTTAATAATGTATAATTGCTCGCTCGCGAATATTTGCTATATTTGCAATGGTATAAGTGCTCCGGCCGCGGGCTGCGCTTATTCACCTGAAACAACCGATCTAAAAACAACCTGACTGCAACCACTCTGTCAAATATAATGCGCCTCTCTATAATTCTTGCTTCGCTGTTTATGCTCCCGGCGTTGGCTTCGGGACAGACCGCTCCGCAAACGGCCTCCGAACCGCTCACCCTCACCCTCGATCAATGCATCGAGATAGCAATGACTGAAAACCCCACAATCCGTGTAGCCGACATGGAGATCACACGTGTGGATTATTCCAAAAAGGAGACCCTCGGGCAGCTTTTCCCGTCGATCGCATTCGGCGGAACATACAGCAGGATGCTCGCCAAGCAGGTGATGTACATGAACATGGGTGCTCTGGGTGCCTCTTCGGCCGGCTCGCAGACAGCTCCCGACGATAGCCCGGAAACCGAGGATGGCGCCGACGGGACTGCAGGAAGCTCCGAAATCAAATCTTCGGGCGCATCTTCGGGCTCAGGCGGAGGCATCAAAATGGGTCTCGACAACTCATTCTCGGTGGGCTTCTCAGCATCGATGCCGGTTATAGCCCCACAACTCTGGAAGACCCTCAAACTCTCCGACACACAGATACTCCAGACCGTAGAACAGGCCCGCACCTCGCGCAAATCGCTTGTAAATCAAGTAAAAAACGCTTACTATACGCTTCTGCTTGCCAACGATTCGCGCCGCGTGATACGCGAAAGCTACGATATGGCCAAATTCACTGCCGACATCTACGAGAAGCAATTCTCTGTCGGCACCGCGTCTGAGTACGATGTGCTCCGCACACAGGTGGCCGTCAAAAACGTTGAGCCGGAGCTGCTGCAAGCCGATATAGCCATCAAGCAAGCCAAGCTGCAGCTTCTTGTGCTGATGGGGATCGATGCTTCATTGCAGATAGAGGCTGCCGACTCGCTGTCGCGATACCAGAGCAGCATGTATGAAACGGCGCTTAACATCAACCGCGACATTTCCGACAATCCCGAGCTGCGCCAGCTCGACATACAGACACGGCTGCTAAACGATGTCCTTTCGATACAGAAAGCATCATGGTATCCCACACTGGCGCTGTCGGCAAACTACAACTGGACATCTATGTCGAACGGCTCCCCGTTCTCAAATTTCCGCTGGAACCCCTACTCCTCCGTTGGGCTTACGCTATCATTCCCGTTATTCCAGGGCGGCCAGCGGTGGTATGCCGTAAAGCAGGCCGAGATTCAGTCGGGAGAGATGACATGGCAACGCGAAAACCTCGAGCGCTCGGTCAACGTGCAGGTAGATCTCGCTATCGACAATATCCACAAGAATATACGTCAGATCGAGTCGTCGTCCGACAATGTCGTCCAAGCCGAGAAAGCGCACTCGATCATGGCACGCAGCTTTGAGATCGGCGCGGCGAGCTACCTTGACCTGCGCGATGCCGAGCTGGCCTTGACGCGCACCCGGCTGTCGTACTACGAGTCCATCTACAACTACCTTATGGCATGCGCCTCGCTCGAATACCTACTTGGCTCGGCCAATGTAGAGCCGTTCATGCCGGTGATACGCAAATAGGCACACCTCTCCATCATAAAATAGTTTTTTCAACAACATGAAGCACTCCATATATCGACTATTGCTCACCGCACTCTGCTTTATCGCAGCCGGAAGCGCCGGAGCCACATACGTGTCGTTTCAATGCGTCGGAGATGAGTACGGCACATTCTCGCTGATGGCCAACGTGGACGGCTACACCTCTCACGTACGCGATTTCGAGCCTGATTTAGGCGCATTGACCGTATTCCACGAAGGCGATTTCGACGGCGACGGTATCGACGAGGGAATCCTCAAGGAGTACGACCCGATGGATCCCGAACGAGCCCAATACTGGCTGATGAAATACCAGGGAGGCACACGCTTTAAGATCTACAAGATGTTCTCCCACTACGGCACCGTGCGCACGGCCAGACGCGCCGGCCGCGATGTGCTCGAAGCCGTCAAAGGCGACCGCGTGACGGCACGCTACGGTTTCACCGGTTCGAGCGTAAAAAACTACGGAGGCGATACCTACACTGACACGACGAGCTCTCCCCGCAGCAGCTCCGGGTCGCCCCGCACCACACGCGGCAAGACATTTCATATCGACGCCGACTATCGCGGCCAGATCAATTTCGATTTCAACGGCGACGGCTCAGTCGACAAGCTATACGACTTCAACGTCTCCTCCACAAGCCTGCGATGCAAGCTCAACATGAACGGTCACGACTACGAAGTGTATGCTCCCCTCAACGGCGCTCCGGCCAAACTCAATATACTCAAACAATCAACCAACGGCATGAACAATCTGCTCGTGACAAGTGCCGACGGCTCGCGCTACCGCGTGTGCTGGAACGGAACAAGCTATCGCTGAAACAAGTAACTGCTGAAATTAAACGCCCACTTATCTCTCGACTCAATCATCACATATCATAGCCAACTCCCATCAACATTATGACACGCCACATACTCCCCGCCGCCCTCACCGCTATCCTCACCCTGAGCGCTGCATCGGCTGCCCTCACAGGATGCTCATCGGAAGCTGAAAGCAAAGCCACCGACTCCGTGGCCGAGCAACTCCCGCTCGTCGACATTCGGAGCGTCACGCTGCAGTCGGTGCCCCAGATCGCCACGTACACCGCCACGATCGAAGCTTTCAAGACAAACAATATATCCACCTCCACACCAAACCGCATCAAGAGCATACTGGTCGACGTCGGATCGAAAGTAGCAGCCGGACAGCGCGTAGTGCTGCTCGACAACGTGAACATCGACCAGCTTCAGATAAACCTCGAAAACACCGAGCGCGAATACAACCGTGCCCGCCAGCTCCTGGAGATAGGCGGAGGCACCCAGCAGGCTGTCGACCAGCTCAAAGCTCAGTACGACGCTCAGAAGCGTCAGTACACCAATATCGTGGAGAACACTGTGCTCACCTCGCCCATATCCGGCGTGGTGACAGCCCGCAACTACGATCCGGGCGACATGACAGGGCAGCTCCCTATACTGGTGATCGAGCAGGTGCGCCCCGTCAAGGTGATAGTCAACGTGGCCGAGGCCGATTTCTCGAAAGTCCACATAGGCGAGAGTGTGAAAATCACCCTCGACACTTACGGCGACGAGGAGTTCGCCGGCACGGTGAGCCTGATACACCCCTCTGTCGATCCGCAGACACGCACCTTTACCGTCGAAATCACCATACCGAACAACAACGAGAAGATACTCCCCGGCATGTTCGCACGTGTGACGATGAATTTCGGCACCGCCGAGCGTGTGGTTGTGCCCGACCGCGCCGTAGTAAAACAGTCAGGTTCAGGCAATAAATATGTATACGTCTACAATCCTTCAACCGGCACCGTAAGCTACAACAAAGTGGAGCTCGGGCAGCGTCTGGGCGAAACCTACGAGGTGATAAGCGGTGTGCCCGAAGGATCGCAGGTGGTGATCTCCGGCCAGTCGCGCCTCAACGACGGTGCCAAAGTAGAAATCGTCAAAAAAGCAGCACCCGCTCAAACCGCCACGCCCCCGGCTCAGGCAAATTAATCACCACATACACCTCCAACCCGCCACCTCACCAATATGAGCTTATATGCCAGCGCCGTAAAGCGCCCGATCATGACCACGCTCTGCTTTGTAGCGGTAGCGATACTCGGTCTGTTCTCTCTCTCCACTCTCCCTATCGACCTCTACCCCGACATCGAGACCAACACCATTATGGTGATGACCTCGTATACCGGCGCCTCAGCTCAGGATATAGAGCAGAACGTGACGCGCCCGCTCGAAAACACCCTCAACGCCGTCAACGACCTCAAGCATATATCGTCGAAATCGCGCGAGAACATTTCGGTGATAACCCTCGAATTTGAATACGGCAAGGATATCGACGTGCTCACCAACGATGTGCGCGACAAGCTCGATATGGTCAAGAGCTCGCTGCCCGACGATGCCGAGAACCCCATTATCTTCAAGTTCTCGACCGACATGATCCCGATCGTGATGCTCTCGGTACAGGCCGACGAGTCGATGCCGGGGCTGTACAAGATACTCGACGATGCCGTAGCCAACCCTCTGGCGCGTATATCCGGCGTAGGTTCGGTATCTATCTCCGGTGCTCCCAAGCGCGAGATACATATATACGTGGATCCAAACCGTCTGGAGGCTTACAACCTCTCTATCGAGGCCATATCGGCCCTTGTTGCGGCCGAGAACCGCAATATACCCGGCGGTTCGTTCGATATCGGCTCCGACACCTACGCACTGCGTGTGCAGGGTGAATTTGTGTCGGCCGACCAGATGGCCGATATTGTTGTAGGATCGTTTGACGGCCGCAACATATATCTGCGCGATGTAGCCACCATCGACGACTCGCTCGAAGAACGCGCCCAGCAGACATACAACAACGGACGCAAGGGTGCGATGATCGTGATTCAGAAGCAGTCGGGCGCCAACTCCGTGGAGATATCAAACAAGGTGCTCAAGATGCTCCCGTCGCTGCAGAAGCGACTCCCCTCGGATGTGAAGCTCGGCGTAATCGTCGACACCTCCGACAACATCCGCAACACTATCGCTTCGCTTGTCGAGACGGTGCTCTATGCGCTACTTTTTGTGATCATCGTGGTATTCACCTTCCTCGGGCAATGGCGCGCGACACTTATCATCACAATCACCATCCCGATTTCGCTGATCGCGTCGTTCATCTATCTTGCCATCACCGGCAATTCGCTCAATATCGTTTCGCTGTCGGCCCTGTCGATATCTATCGGTATGGTGGTCGACGATGCTATCGTGGTGCTTGAGAACGTGTCGACCCACATAGAGCGCGGCTCCGACCCGAAGCAGGCCGCAGTGCACGGCACCAACGAGGTGGCAATATCGGTGATCGCCTCGACGCTCACACTTATAGCTGTATTCTTCCCCCTGACACTCGTCACCGGTATGACCGGTGTGCTCTTCCGACAGCTCGGCTGGATGGTCACCATCATGATGATAATATCGACCGTGTGTGCCCTCTCTCTCACCCCCATGCTCTGCTCTCAGCTGCTGAAAGCACACACTCACCACGGAAAGATATATAAGGTGCTGTTTACACCCGTAAACCGCGGCCTCGACGCATTCGACAACGCCTACGGCCGCCTGCTCGCCTTAGTGGTGCGCCACAAGAGTATCACGATACTGCTTTGTCTGTCGACGTTCGTAGGCTCAATATTCCTGATGAAGGGTGTCGGCACGGAGTTCTTCCCCACGGCCGACGATGCTCGACTTGGCGTAAACCTCGAACTGCCGATAGGCACGCGCGTGGAGATCTCGCAGGAGGTCACCGAGCGGCTTGCCCGCGAGTGGAAGGAGAAATATCCGGAGATCCAAACCCTCAACTACACCACCGGCACAGCATCGTCCGACAACACCTTCGCATCGCTGCGCGACAACGGCCCGCACATTGTGTCGATGAACATCCGCCTCACCGACCCCGGCGACCGTAATCGCGGTATAATCGAGATAGCCGGCCTGATGCGCGAGGACCTCAAGCGCTATCCCGAGTTTAAAAAAGCTCAGGTGAACGTGGGTGGCAACCGCGGCGGCTCGATGGGCGGCCAGTCGACCGTCGACTTCGAGATCTACGGCTACGACTTCACCGAAACCGACTCCGTGGCGCAGCAGCTCTCACGCATTCTGCAAGGCATCAAAGGTACGGCCGATATCAATATATCCCGCTCCGACTATCAGCCGGAGTATCAGGTGGATTTCGACCGCGAGAAGCTCGCCATATACGGCCTCAACCTTCAGACGGCCGCCACCTATCTGCGAAACCGTATCAACGGCGCCACGGCAAGCCGATTCCGCGAGGATGGTGAGGAGTACGACATCAAAGTGATGTACTCCCCCGAGCACCGTACGTCTATCGAGGATATCGAAAACATCCTGATCTATAACTCTGCAGGCCGGGGAGTGCGTATACGCGATGTGGGCACCGTGGTCGAACGCTTCACCCCTCCGACCATCGAACGCAAGGACCGCGAGCGTATCATCACCGTATCGACCGTAGTACAGGGCGTGCCGATGAGCTATGTGGTCGAGGAGGCACAGAAAGCTATCGACCAAATGGAGATACCCGTGGGCATAAATATCGACCTTGCCGGATCGTACGAAGATCAGCAGGATTCGTTCGGCGACCTTATGATGCTCGCCGTGCTGATCATCATTCTGGTATACATTGTCATGGCAGCCCAGTTTGAGAGCTACACCTATCCGGGCATCATCATGACCTCGCTGCTCTTTGCCTTCTCGGGCGTATTCATCATCCTCTATATCACCGGCCACACGCTCAACGTGATGTCGATGATCGGCGCCATCATGCTCATCGGTATCGTGGTGAAAAACGGTATCGTGCTGATCGACTACATACAGCTCAACCGCGAGCGCGGCCTGTCGATACGCAAATCGGTGATCGACGCCGGCCGCTCCCGCCTCCGCCCTGTCGTAATGACCACCCTAACCACCATACTCGGTATGGTGCCGATGGCAATCGGCACAGGCCAGGGTGCGGAGATGTGGCGTCCGATGGGCACGGCAGTGATCGGCGGTCTTACATTCTCCACTATCCTGACCCTGCTGTTTGTACCGGTGCTTTACTGCATATTCGCCTACGTAGGGGTGCGCCGTCAGCGTCGCGCCCTCCGCAAAGCTCCCGTCACACTCTAAAATCCAAAACTATGACCGCAATATTTATAGCATTCGACCAAGCATACTATCAGCGTATCATCGACATGCTCGAACGCATGAACTGCCGTGGATTCACCGCATGGGAGCAGGTGCAGGGGCGCGGCTCGCGCACCGGCGAACCGCACTTCGGATCACACGCATGGCCCTCGATGGCAAGCGCCATCCTGACAGTCGTCGACACCGACGAGCGCGTGCGCCGCGTGCTCGATGCCCTGCATCAGATGGATGCCGCGACACCCCGCCTGGGCCTGCGCGCTTTCACCTGGCCTGTCCAGCAGACCATCTGAGCACCCGTCGCAACAAA
>CAZPKH010000047.1:4356-12575 GCA_964587165.1 uncultured Muribaculaceae bacterium | reverse complement strand
TGATGCCGTTCGGATTCAAAGAAGTGGAAGGTATACACTCCCGCACCAACTTCGACCTGAGCCAGCACGAGAAATTCTCCGGCAAGAACATCAAATATTTTGATCCCGAGCTCAACGAGAGCTACGTGCCCTACGTCATCGAGACATCGATCGGCGTCGACCGTATGTTCCTCACCGTGCTCGCCTCCAGCTACGAGGAGCAGAAGCTCGACGGCGGCGATTCGCGCGTAGTGCTCCACCTGCCGGCAGCTCTCGCCCCGGTGAAATGCGCAGTGATGCCTCTGGTGCGCAAGGACGGCCTCCCCGAGAAAGCCCGCGAGATAGTCGACACACTCAAATTCGACTTCGCCACACGCTACGACGAGAAAGACTCCATCGGCAAGCGCTACCGCCGTCAGGATGCCATCGGCACCCCCTACTGTATCACCGTCGACCATCAGACACTCGACGACGGCACCGTCACCCTGCGCGAGCGCGACTCAATGGAGCAGGTGCGCGTGGCAGCCTCCGAGCTGCAGTCGATCATACACGGCAAGGTCAGCATGACCTCGCTGCTGCGCAAGCTCTGATCGCCTCGCCGCCCCCTTTTACCTCACATCGACAAAACCTGATGAAGCATGAATATCAACGGTAAGAATCTAAATACCACCTGGATAGTGATAGCCGCCGTGGCTCTGATACTATTCTTCTGGGCTTTCAGCGCCTACAATTCGCTTGTGCCCCTCGACGAGCAAGTCACCGCACAGTGGGCCAATGTAGAGGCAGCCTACCAGCGTCGCGCCGACCTGATACCCAACCTGGTGAACACCGTCAAAGGGTACGCCTCCCACGAGAGCGGCACCCTCGAAGCTGTAACGGCAGCCCGCGCCGGCCTGCAGGACGCCTACAACGCGGCCAATTCGGCCACTGCCGACGACACCTCCGAAGCATCTATCGAAGAGTACCGGCAGAAGCAGCAGCAACTCAGCTCGGCCCTCGGCATATATGTAAACGCCGTGCACGAAGCATACCCCACCCTCACCGCCGGCGAAAACTTCCTGGGGCTGCAGGCTCAGCTCGAAGGCACCGAAAACCGCATCGAGACCGAGCGAATCAAGTACAACGAAGCCGTACAGGAATACAACAACAAAGTGCGCCGATTCCCGGCCAACATCCTGGCCGGCATCTTCGGATTCGAGCGTCGCACCCCGTTCAAGGCCGACGACAACGCCAAAAACGCTCCTAAAGTAGAATTTTGATGACACCACTGCGCAGATTATACCTAAGAATCGCACAATGCGCCGCCGCCGTTGCCCTGATAGCAGCCGGCACCGCTTGCTCCACCGACTCCGATGCCGACGAATCCGACGAGCAGCTTGAATGGCGTCAGACCAACACCTCATGGTACGAGGCTCAAAAAGCCATCACCGAGGCTGACGGCACACCATTCTACGACGTCATCATTCCGGCATGGAACCCCGAGGCTCAGGTGCTCATCCACTGGTTTAACGACCGCCGCGCCACAGCCGGCAACCTCATCCCCATGCTCACCAGCACCGTCGACACAAAGTATAAGCTTACGCTCTACGACGGAACCGTGATCGACTCATCCTACGAGCTTGCCGACTCCACCTACCGCACCAAAGTGTCGGCCACCATCCAGGGTATGCAGATAGCCCTGCAGACCATGCATGTGGGCGACTCGGTGCGCCTCGTCGTGCCTTTCGCCCAGGGGTACGGCTCGACCGTGGCCGGAAAGATCCCCGCCAGCTCGACCCTCGTGTTCGACCTCAAGCTCAAAGATATATATCGCTACGAGATAGGCTCAAAATAGCCGCTTGCACTGTAGCACCATTCAGGCACCCCCGGCGAACTTTCAAGGGTGCCTGAGTGTTATATAGGTAAATCACTTACACCCAAGCCCGGATGCAGTGTGCTCCCGGGCTTGAAAAACTAAAAACAAACTATTATCATGAGTGAATTTACCGACGCAATCAAAAGCGAAAAACCGACCCTCGTCGATTTCTTTGCCACATGGTGTGGACCGTGCAAGATGATGCACCCCATACTTGAGAACCTCAAACAGCGTATCGGCGACGATGCCCGCATCCTCACCATCGATGTTGATAAGAATCAGGCACTTGCCGCTCAGTACCGCATCCAGTCGGTGCCGACGCTCATCATCTTCAAGGACGGTGAAGTGAAATACCGTGCAAGCGGTGTGCAGCAGGCCGCCGACCTCGAAGCCAAGCTGCGCGAGTTCATGTAGCAGAGAGCCGGAGCGCAAGCTCCGTCTGGCCGCTCTGCCACGACTCAACACACTTTTCTCACACACACAACACACCATCCACCACCGCCACTTATGCTCAAAGAGAACCTACTACAGATCTACGCCCAGAGCTTCCGCGACAACTGGGATTTGCCGGCTCTCACCGACTACTCTTCGGATGTCACCATGACATACCGCGATCTGGCGCGCCACATCGCTCGCGGACATATCCTGCTCGAACTATCGGGCATAAAGCGTGGCGACAAGGTAGCTCTGATGGGCAAAAACTCGGTGGAATGGATCGTGGCATACATGACAGTGCTGACCTACGGCGCTGTCATTGTGCCCGTGCTGCACGACTTCTCGACAGCCGATGCCCAGCATATCATACACCACTCCGAGTCAAAGCTGCTGCTGATCGACGAATCGATATGGCGCAACGGCATGGAGCTCGACCGTATGCCGCGCATACGCGCCGCCGTGACTCTCGGCACACCGTTCAGCATCCTTGCCCAACGCTCGCAGCAGTTTGCACGCGCCGTCGAGTCGACCACCCGCGAGTTTCAGCGCCGCTACCCCGAGGGGTACACGCCGAACGACATCGTCTACCCCGAGCTCCCGCCTGAATCGCTCGCCGAGATAAACTACACCTCCGGCACCACCGGATTCTCCAAAGGAGTAATGCTTCCGCTCAACTCGCTGTGCGGCAACGTTGTGTTCGGCATCGAGTCGAAGCTCCACCGCCGCGGCACCCGCGCCCTGTCGTTCCTGCCGCTGGCACACGCCTACGGCTGCGCATTCGACATGCTCGTGCCCCTGGCCGTCGGCACCCACATCACCGTGCTGGGGCGTCTCCCCTCGCCAGCCGTCATCCTGGCAGCTATGGCCAAAGTGCGTCCCAACCTCGTGATATGCGTGCCACTGATCCTCGAGAAGATATACCGCCGCAAGATCCAGCCCATGCTCGCCAAGCCCTCCGTGCGTCGCCTCACGGCCATACCGGGGGTGCGCCGCGTGGTCTACAACAAGATACGCGATCAGCTCATCAAAGCCTTCGGAGGCGAATTTGAGGAGGTGATCGTGGGCGGCGCGCCGCTCAACGCCGAAGTCGAGGCTTTCCTGCACCGCATCCGCTTCCCGTTCACCGTGGGGTACGGCATGACCGAGTGCGGCCCGCTTATCAGCTATACCCCCTGGCGCCAATTCATACCCACATCGTCGGGGCGCACTCTGCCGGGGCTGATGCACTCGAAAGTCGACGGCAGCTCCGACCCCGAGCGCATACCCGGCGAGATATGCGTCCGCGGCGAGAACGTCATGCAGGGGTACTACCGCAACCCCGAGGCCACCGCCGCCGTGCTCGACCCCGACGGCTGGCTTCATACCGGCGACATGGGCACCATATCGCCCGACGGCACAATCTTCATCAAAGGGCGATATAAGACCATGATACTCTCGGCCACCGGCCAGAACATATACCCCGAGGAGATCGAAGCCAAGCTCAACAACATGCCGTTTGTGGCCGAAAGCCTCATCGTAGAGCGCGGCAAAGGGCTCACGGCCCTTGTGTACCCCGACTACGAAGCCCTCGACGCCCACGGCATCTCGCAGGAGAAACTGCCTAAACTGATGGAGAAACTTATGGCCGACCTCAATTCGCGCGTGGCAGCCTACGAGCGCATACAGCACATACAGCTCGTGCCTAACGAATTTGAAAAGACCCCCAAACGCTCCATCAAGCGATTCCTCTACAGCTGACGCCTCCCCTTTCACCCCCATTGTACTGCCGACTTGCCGCACCGCGGCGGGGCGGCATTTTTTTTGGTTAATTAGTATGAAACCACGCGGTTTTTCCACATATTATACGTAAATTTGCGTGAGGGAATATTCGGCCGCCACTGCTGCCTAATACTCCCCTGTATACATTTTAGCAATTTCCACCTTAAAGGAATCAATATATACCCATACTCTGCCGCCGGGTGCTAATCTGTAAGCACCGCAGCGCGATTATGGTCCCCGAAGCTCCCGCCCGCGGTGTGCTTATTCATCACCTCCCCTCAGCGTGGCCCTCACTGCAGCGGCCACCCCTGCCACGATTATAAAAAAACAACATAAATGACAAGGAAATGGAATTACCAGGCCCTTACACACGAACAAAAGCACGCCGAGGAGGCATTAGAGCGCAAATACGCCGGTGTTGAGCCGGTGTGCGAGCTGCTGGCAGAGCGAGGCATCCGCACCGTCGACGAAGCCGAGCGTTTCTTCCACCCCTCGCTGCGCAATCTCCACGACCCGTTCCTCATGCCCGGAATGGATCGCGCCGTCGAGCGCCTCAACCGCGCCCTCGGTGCTAAAGAGCGCATCATGGTGTACGGCGACTACGACGTCGACGGCACCACGGCGGTGGCTCTCGTGTATAAGTACCTATTGACCTACTACTCTAACATCACCTACTACATACCCACCCGCTACGACGACGGCTACGGTGTGTCGCGCGCAGGCATCGACACTGCCGCCGAGCAGGGGGTGAAGCTCATCATCGTGCTCGACTACGGCATAAAGGCCATCGACGAAGTGGCTTATGCTAAATCGCTCGGCATCGATTTCATAATCTGCGACCACCACATGAGCGACGAGCAGCTGCCGGACGCTGCCGCCATACTCAACCCCAAGCTCGAAGGATCGACATACCCCTGCCCCCACCTGTCGGCATGTGGCGTAGGGTACAAATTCATGCAGGGGTTCGCCATGTCAAACGACATGCCCACCGCCGACCTTGAGTCGATGCTCGACCTGGTGGCAGTCTCCATAGCCGCCGACCTTGTGCCGATGGTAGGCGAAAACCGCATACTCGCATACCAGGGGCTGCGGCGCCTCAACTCGAGCCCCAACATGGGGCTGCGCGCCATCATAAGCATCTGCGGCCTCACCGGCAAGGAGCTCACCATAAGCGACGTGGTGTTCAAGATCGGCCCGCGCATCAACGCCTCCGGGCGCATGCAGTGCGGTTCGGAAGCCGTCGAGCTGCTCGTGTCGCGCGACTTCAGCGAGGCTCTGCGCAAGGCCAACGAGATCGACCAGTACAACAAAGACCGCAAGGAGCTCGACAAACGGATCACCGAGGAGGCCAACGCCATACTCGACGAACACTCCGACCGTGTGTCCAACTCGCGATCCATCGTGATCTACAACAAAGACTGGCACAAGGGAATAATCGGCATCGTCGCCTCGCGCATCACCGAGCTCTACTACAAGCCCACCGTCGTGCTCACCCTCTCGGGAGGCATAGCCACCGGATCGTCGCGATCGGTGCAGGGATTCGACGTATACAAGGCCATCAATGCCCAGCGCGACCTGCTCGAGAATTTCGGCGGCCACTCCTACGCCGTAGGGCTCTCGCTGCGCGAAGAGAACATACCCGAGTTCCGCCGCCGCTTCGAGGAGTATGTGTCGCGCAACATCGAGGAGTGGCAGCTCACCCCCAGCCAGAATATCGACGCCTTCATCACATTCTCGCAGCTCACCAACCGCCTCATCGGTATGCTCCGCCGCTTCGCCCCCTACGGGCCCGGCAACTCCAAGCCGGTGTTCTGCACACGCGGCGTGACCGACTTCGGCACATCGCGCCTTGTGGGTCGCAACCTCGAGCATATCAAGCTCGACATGGTCGACGAGACTTCCGGCAAAGTACTCTCGGGCATAGCCTTCAATATGGCCGACAAGTTTGAAGCCGTGCACTCAGGCCGCCCCTTCACCATCTGCTACACCATCGAGGAGCTGCGCCACTCGCGCCCCGACGCCTCGGCCATACAGCTTCAGGTCAAGGCCATCAACCCCGATATCTGACACCCTACCCTCAGTATCTCTCCGTGCCCGCACACGACATACACTCCACCCTGCGGCAATATTGGGGTTACGACAACTTCCGCCCGCTGCAGGCCGACATAATCCGCTCGGTGCTCGACGGCCACGACACCCTCGGGCTGCTCCCCACCGGCGGCGGCAAGTCGATCACATTTCAGGTGCCGGCGATGATGCTCCCGGGCATCACTGTGGTGATCACCCCGCTGGTCTCGCTGATGAAGGACCAGGTCGACAACCTCCGCGCCCGCGACATACGCGCCTACTGCCTCTACTCCGGCATGACCCGCCGCGAGCAGAACCTCGCCCTGGCGCGTTGCCTCCACCTTGACGCACACCTGCTTTACATCGCCCCCGAGCGGCTCGGCTCGCGCAGCTTTGTCGACGAGCTCCGCCGGCTTCAGGTGAGCCTTATCGTGGTCGACGAGGCCCACTGCATCTCCCAGTGGGGCTACGACTTCCGCCCGGCATACCTCAACATCGCCGCCCTGCGCGACATCCACCCCGACGCCCCGGTGCTTGCCCTGACAGCCTCGGCCACACCTGCCGTGGCAGCCGACATACGCCGCCTGCTGCGCTTCGGGCCCGATGCAAGAGAGTTTGCACGGTCGTTCGACCGCGAGAATCTATCGTACATCGTGCGCCATACCGACAACAAGCTTCTGGCCCTTGAGCGCATACTCCGCAACGTCGGCGGCACATCCATCGTATACGTGCGCTCGCGCCGACGCACCCGCGAGGTGGCCGAAGCCCTCCGGAGCATCGGCATCAGCGCCGACTTCTATCACGCCGGGCTCGACCCCGAGGAGAAAGCTCAGCGGCAGGACAGCTGGAAAGAGGGCTCTACCCGTGTCATGGTGGCAACAAACGCCTTCGGCATGGGCATCGACAAGCCCGACGTGCGCTCCGTGGTGCACATCGACCTCCCCTCAAGCCTCGAAGAGTACTATCAGGAAGCGGGACGTGCCGGCCGCGACGGCCTCCACGCATGGGCAGTACTGCTTGTCGACCGCGGCGACGGCCGCTCGCTCTCGCGACGCCTCGCCGATGCTTTCCCGCCCAAAGATTATATCCGTCATATCTACGAGCGCGCCATGGTGCAGATCGGCATGGCCGTAGGCGAAGGCTACGACACGATGCACACCTTCGACTTCAACCTCTTCTGCTTCAATAACCGCCTCCAGCCCGTGCCGGCCCGCTCGGCGCTGATGATCCTGAGCCGCGCCGGCCATATCGAGTATATCGAAGAGCCCTCGGTCGATGCCCGCGTCATGATGCTTCAGGATCGCCACAAACTCTACGACCTCGACCTCTCGCCCACCAACGACACCGTGCTGCAATCCGTGCTCCGCACCTGCGCCGGCGTCTTTGCCGACTATGTGCGTATCAACGAGGTAGCCGCCGCACGCTCCGTAGGCCTCGACACCGAGACCTACTACCGGTCGCTACTCACCCTCACGCGGATGCACGTACTCCACTACATACCGCGCCGCCACCAGCCCGCGCTGTATATGCCCATGCCGCGCCAGGACACGCGCTATATCGCCATCCCCGACACCGTTTACACTCAGCGCCGCGACATCATGGAGCAGCGCATCGAGGCTATGCGCCGCTTTGCCTTCGCCACCGACATATCGCAGTGCCGCGACAACATGCTCCTTGAGTATTTCGGCCAGCCACCCATCGAAGGCGGCTGCGGGCGCTGCGACCTGTGCCGCGAGCGGGCGCGCCTTGCGCAGCCGCCGGCCGACGACAGCGCCGATATTGCCTCGCGTATGCTCCGTGTCATCCGCGCCGCCGGCACCTCAGGGATCACCACAGAGCAGCTTCTTGCAGAGTTTGCCCCCCTTTCGCCTGAACGGTTCCGCGCCATCATCCGCCCCCACCTCGCCTCCGGCGCCCTCACCCTCACCCCCGACTCCCGCCTCATCCTCACCGAGTGATCCCCGCCTACCCTCAACCTCGGAGGTCGGGTCCTTTAGGGCCCGACGAGATCACCCTCAACGGACGTTTACGGCGCAACCTAAAGGATGCGCCCTCCGAGTTTGCTCTTGAACCCCAACGGATAACGCCCTCAAGCTTGGAGGTCGGGTCCTTTAGGGCCCGACGA
>CAZPKH010000047.1:0-4256 GCA_964587165.1 uncultured Muribaculaceae bacterium | reverse complement strand
AAGGATGCGCCCTCCGAGTTTGCTCTTGCGCCCTTTTACGTGCGCCCCTAAATGCAACATACGCGCTGCACCGGAGCGGTGGAGCGCGTATGTAAGGGGGTTATGTGGGTGTGAATTATTTCACGAACACTTTCGAGGCTTTCGAGCCTTCGTGTTTGATATAAATACCGTTTGCGGGGTTGTCTACACGTACACCCTGGAGGTTGTAGTATACGGGAGCTGCCTGTGCATCCTCGATCTGAATAGCTTTTACGCCTACAGTCGAGCGGTTGATCAGGATTTTACCTTTCATAGCGTCAGCGCGACCGGTCCAGGAATACATCTTATCCTCGGCGCCGGGGTAGTTGAAGCGACAGTTGGGGATAGTGACGGTGGTAGAGGTCTCGTCGGAAACGGAAGTCGACCACTCGGGGAAGCTATCGCCAAGAGCTGACTGGATGATATCTTTGGTGTAGCCCTGGGCAACATAGAAGCTCTCTACGTTGATGCAATACAGGCGGTTGGAACCATTAAGGAAGCCGCTGAACACACCGGGATTTACGAGAACGAAATCAGGATCGGTGAGGTCGAGCACGATATAACCTTCCTGGCCGCCTGTGAGGGGGAAGCCCGAAGCTGTCATGTAAGGATTAACGATAGCAAAAAGATTCTTATCCTCGTTGTTCTGATATACCTCTACATTCAGGGGGAAGTCAGCGGGATCTACATAAGAGCCGTCATTGTAAGTGATTACAGGAAGAACCCAACCGTCGACCATAGAAGCGGAAGAGAAGAATGTCCACTCTGTCAGGTCGATCAGGTCGTCGGGCTCGCTATACTCTACGAACTCGTTGGCATAGGTGAGCTTCCACCAGCCTAAACTCTCGTTGTTGAAATCGCCGACGGCAAAGATGCACATTTCGGGGAAGATGAACGACTTGCCGCTGATGGTAGCCTCAACACTCTCCACATCAGAAGCTCCGGCTACGAGCTTGCCGGCATCATCAGCTTCCTTAAAGTAGAAGTAGTTCTGATCGCCACCACCGTCAGTGCCGAGATCCTGCTTGTTGGCTACGGTGAGCGTACCGGCGTCGATATCGACTATACCTTTGATTTTGCCCTGGATGCCGGTGCCGGCAGAGAAGATACCGTCGATAGTCACCTCGCCGGTTGCAGCGTCGACCACGTTGATGGTCACAACGCCGGTTTGAGCGCCCGAGCTACCCTCAAGCAGCCCAACGTAGTTCCAGGTGTATTCGCCGGCTACCTCATCAACAGAGGTGAAGCCTACGGCGTCAGCTTTAGCCATCGGTTTGCCGAGGGCAAGAGCTTCCTGCTGAGCAGCAAAGGCAGGTGCTACTTTAGCAACGGCTGTTTGGCGTCCTGCGGCAAAGGCAGAAGCGGCTGTAAGAGCGGCAAGCGCGAAGAAGTAAAGTTTTTTCATAAAAAGAAATTTTACCTATTAGTTAATATATTGGTTTTTGAAGCTTCGTAAATTTTCAACGTTACGCCGCAAAATTACACTTAATTTTTCAAAAACCAAAATAAAATTTAATTTTTATAATCGAAAAAATTGATTCGGGGTATATCTCAACCTCGGAGGTCGGGGCTTTTAGGGGCGCCGATAACGCCCTCAAACTCGGAGGTCGGGTCCTTTAGGGCCCGACGATAATACCCTCGCCTGACGTTTACGGCGCACCCTGAAGGATGCGCCCTCCGAGTTTGCTCTTGCCCCTCTATAAGTGCGCCCTCCGAGTTTGCTCTTGCACCATTATTCGTGCGCCCTCCAAGTTTGCTCTTGCGACCTCATAGGGATACGCCCTCTCCTAAATGCAACATACGCGCTGCACCGGGGCGGTGGAGCGCGTATGTGAGGGGGTTATGTGGGTGTGAATTATTTCACGAGAACTTTGGTGGCTTTCGAGCCTTCGCGTTTGATGTAAACACCGTTTGCGGGGTTGTCTACACGTACACCCTGAAGGTTGTAGTATACGGCGGGACCGTTGGCAGCTGCCTCGGAAGAAACGATCTTCTCGATGCCATCACCGTGCTTGCGGCTGGCAGTCTTAACGATCGACGAAGCGTTCCATGTGCCGTAGTAGCTGTAGTAGCCGGGCTCATCGCCGGGAGTAGCGTAGAGCACGCTGTTGCAGTAGCCGGTAAAGCCGTTGGTGAAGCTCCAGATAGCATCGGGTGTCGGGAAAGCGATATTGTCCATATCGAGACCGATAGCGAAGAGGGTCGGAGTGAAGACGTCAGTCTTTGTCACGAGCTCAATTTCGCCTGTATCAGCGTTTTTCTGAGGATAGTCGTCTGAGGTACACATCGAGCCGAGGGTATACTCTTTGATACCGAGAGCCTCGCCGTCGTTGCCGTACTCCATCTCGGAAGCTACAACAACCTCGTCGCCGTAACCAAATTTGGGTTCACCTGTCTCTTTGTCGACTGCAATGGGGAAAGATGCGTTGTAGTAACCGTCGAGGCCGAGGTTAGGAACGATAGAGGTGAGGTTGATCACGCTCTCATAGTCGTCCTCTACGAGCTCTGAGTAAACTTTGAAAATGACACCTGCCTCAGTTTTCGGGCTAACGAGCTCGATCTCACCGTTAGGCTCAACGAAAGCGGGCGAAACGACAGCACCCCAACCGCCTGTGAGGTTCTCACCGTCCCAAATACCGGTGTAGAAACCGAAGTCGGTATCGGCCATGAATACGCCGTCCTCCTGAGTCATGATGAGCTTGCCTTCGAAGAGGTCGATGCCTTCGCCATCCTCGGCGGGAGCGATCATGTGGGCAACGATGTCACGCTGCTGGCCGGCATACTGGCCGCTGGCAGCAGTGTAAGTACCGATATACTGGGGAAACTCAAACTCGAGCGAGCCGTCCTCAAGCATCTTGCCGTAGATACCGCGGGGCATCTGAACGGTGGGAAGCCACCAGTCCTGGGGGTGTACGTTAGCAAGACCGAAGATCTCGATGGTCTCACCATCTTCGAGCACTTTGAAAGTGAGCTCTTCCGACATCTCCATGTTCAGGAGGTTGGAGAAGAAAGGCGAGTAGATATTGATGAAGTCACCTTCGATATTGTCCATATCAAAAGCCTGAACGGTCTCTTCGGCTTTGCGGAGCTTGCGGGCCTGGTTGGCTTTAGCACGCTTGGCTGAGAGCTCGGCACGCTGAGCGTTCGACATCTTAGCGTCGACGGGCATGATTTTGGGTGCTACACCACCTTCGTTGATCGACAGCTGAGCGCCTACTGCGGCGGGCTCTGCTGCCATGACTGCTGCTGCGCTGAGAGCGGCAGCTGCGAGAGTAAGGTAAATTCTCTTCATAAGCGAATTTATAAAATTAGGATAATTAAGATTCGTAACTGAAGGTCGATAAATGTGCGATTTGAAACATTATCAATGCAAATGTATGAATTTGTTTTTTAAATCGCAAAATTTTTGCTGAAAAAAGTTTAACATCGGCCGCTTTTCTGCAAAAATAGTTTAACCGAAATCGCTGCCGCTCCACTCATCGCGCTAAAAACCAACTCCTTAGGCCCGCATCAGAGTTGCGGCAGCCGTGCGGGAGCCGCTTTTTCGACAGCGCGCAATCTATCCGGCTATATTTCAAGCCATTACGCCCGAAATCAAGATAATGCCGAAGCTATGTGGCGCGTCGTTTTTTTGGTGTTGGAATTTTTCGTACCTTTGTGGCTGACTACATACTTTATCACTGAAAAATCAATCTACACATTATATATTAAGATGAACGAACTCGCCACCACCTACAATCCGCACGATGTGGAGCAGAAATGGTATAAATATTGGGAGGAGAACGGCCTCTTCAAGAGCCGCCCGGACGGACGCGAACCGTACACCGTGGTGATCCCGCCGCCCAACGTGACCGGCATACTCCACATGGGCCACATGCTCAACAACACGATACAGGACATCCTGGTGCGCCGTGCGCGCATGTCGGGCAAAAACGCATGCTGGGTGCCCGGCACCGACCACGCCTCGATAGCCACGGAGGCCAAGGTGGTGAAGAAGCTTGCCGACGAGGGTATACGCAAGAGCGACCTCACGCGCGAGGAGTTTCTGAAGCACGCATGGGAGTGGACCGACACTCACGGCGGCATCATACTCAAGCAGCTGCGCCGGCTCGGCGCGTCGTGCGACTGGAGCCGCGAGGCGTTCACGATGGACGAGAAGCGCTCGCGGTCGGTGAACCACGTGTTCGTCGACCTCTACCGCAAGGGGCTGATATACCGCGGCCTGCGCATGGTCAACT
>CAZPKH010000046.1:0-12710 GCA_964587165.1 uncultured Muribaculaceae bacterium | reverse complement strand
CTTCGTCACCGCGCACCGGCCTGCGGCCGACGTCCGCTCTCCGCTCACCGCTCACCGCGAATGCATTTGCAGTGAGTATGCTTACTTAGCAAAAATAAATGTGAAAATAATGAATTTCTCTCAAAATAAAAAGCCGCGAAGTGTCGGCAAACCCTCTAAAGGCGCATGGAAGCGCCATATCGTCAGGAAGCTGTGGATAGGTTTCGGCATATTCGTGGCTGCGCTGGCTTTATTCTTTATACTGGTGTATAATGGTGTGATCGGGTATATGCCCGACATCGAGGAGCTGAAGAATCCTCACGACCGGTATGCCTCGATCATCTATTCGAGCGACGGTGAGGAGATGGGACGATACTTCCGTGGTACGGGCAACCGTGTGTATGCCGACTTCGACGAGATCTCCGATAATGTGGTTAATGCGCTGATCGCTACTGAGGATTCGCGCTTTCTCGAACATTCGGGTATCGATCCGCGTGCTTTAGGGCGCGTGGTGGTCAAGACTCTGATCATGCGTCAGAAAAACGCCGGCGGCGGCTCGACCCTCACTCAGCAGTTGGCCAAGCAGCTCTACTCGCCGGAGTCGTCGGGGTTCCTCTCGCGTGCCATACAGAAACCTATCGAGTGGATGATAGCTCTGAAACTCGAGCGCTACTACTCCAAGGATGAGATCATAAAGATGTATCTCAATCAGTTCGACTTCCTCTACAATGCTGTGGGCATCAAGTCGGCGGCGCATGTATATTTCGGCAAGAGTCCTAAGGATCTGAATATTCAGGAGGCTGCGATGCTGGTAGGTATGGTGAAGAATCCGTCGTACTATAATCCGGTGCGCCATCCCGAGCGCACGCGTGAGCGTCGCAACGTGGTGTTCGAGCAGATGCAGAAAGAGGGGATGCTCACCCAGCAGGAGGTCGACTCGCTCAAACAGCTGCCGCTGGAGCTCGATTTCCATCGCGTGGATCACAAGGACGGCCTCGCGCCGTATCTGCGCGAGGAGATACGCCGTATGCTCCAGGCGCATAAGCCTGAGCGCGACAACTATCCGTCGTGGGACTATGCTCGCTTTGTCACCGACTCGGTGGCCTGGGAGACCGATCCGCTCTACGGGTGGATAGACAAGAACCCCAAGCCCGACGGCTCGAAGTATGACCTCTATGCCGACGGTCTGAAGATCAATACCACCATCGACTCGCGCATGCAGCAGTATGCCGAGGAGGCTGTGGCCGAACATATGGGCGGGGTGCTCCAGCCTCAGTTTGACCGCGAGATGCGCGGCAACGCTCTCGCACCCTACAGCTCCAACCGCGCCGAGATCTCGGAGATACGCATCAACCATCTGATACGCAACGCTATCCGCCAGTCCGAGCGATACCGCGTGCTCAAAAAAGCAGGCGCTACGCAGGAGGAGATCAACCGCGTGTTCAACACCCCGACCGAGATGCGTGTGTTCAGCTACAACGGAGCTATCGACACGATGATGACTCCGCGCGACTCGATACTCTATACCAAGAAGTTCCTGCGCACCGGCATGATGGCTATGGACCCGGCTACCGGCTACGTCAAGGCTTACGTCGGTGGCACCGACTTCAAGTTCTTCCAGTATGACATGGTGTCGACCGGACGCCGACAGATCGGTTCGACCGTCAAGCCGTTCCTCTACACCTACGCTATGGAGGACGGATGGACACCGTGCGATCAGCTGCTCAACGCACAGCCGGCGATAGCCGACGAGTATGGCCACGTGTGGCGTCCGCGCAACTCGGGGCGCGCTCGTGTGGGCTCGATGGTCGACCTTCGGTGGGCGCTCACTCACTCCAACAACTGGATCTCGGCGCGTCTGATCAGCGAGCTCTCGCCCGAGGAGCTTGTACGCACGATGCACAATTTCGGTATCACTTCGCATCTCGAGCCGGTGATGTCGCTCTGCCTCGGCCCATGCGATGTGTCGGTCAAGGAGATGGTGACGGCCTATACCGCTTTCGCCAACAAAGGTATGCGTTCGAGCCCTATCCTGGTGACGTCGATAGCCGACGGCAACGGCAATATCATAGCCGAGTTTGCCCCCCGTCAGGAGGAGGTCATCAGCGAGATGGCTTACTATAAGATTCTGTCGATACTGCTCAATGTGGTCGACGACGGTACGGCACGCCGCATCCGTTCGCAGTTTAACATCACCGCACAGATGGGCGGCAAGACCGGTACGACCAACTACAATGCCGACGGATGGTTCATGGGCTTCACACCTGAGCTCGTGGTCGGTACATGGGTAGGCGGCGACGAGCGCTTCATACATTTCGGCTCGATGGGCTACGGTCAGGGCTCGGCCATGGCGCTCCCGATCTACGGCCGCTTCATGAAGAAGGTGTACGGCGACCGTGCCCTGGGGTATTCGCAGGACACAAAGTTTGAATTCCCCCAAGACATAGATCTCTGCCACAAGGAGTATTTCGGTGCCGGGACATATTCCGGCGGCGGGTATTCCGAAGGCGCTTCTTCAGGCGAGAGTGCATCAGCTTCGGCCGATGAGCCGGAAGTGTCGATCGAGGGTTCGTTTGATTGATACGCGCCAATGGCTCGATCGACCTCTACACATTAATAATATATAGAACGAATAATATACACAGCATCATGGATCATATCGAAGTAAAGATCATAAACCGCTCCGGCCACGAGTTGCCCGCCTACGAGACACACTCCTCGGCCGGTATGGATGTGCGCGCATGCCTTAAAGAGCCCGTCACACTCAAGCCCCTCGAGCGGGCGCTCATACCGACAGGGCTGCGCCTGCAGCTGCCGCAAGGCTTTGAGTGCCAGATTCGTCCGCGCAGCGGGCTCGCCCTGCGCCACGGGCTGTCGATAGTCAATACTCCCGGTACGGTCGATGCCGACTATCGCGGTGAGATAGGGGTGATACTGATCAACCTCAGCAACGAGCCGTTCACCGTCAACGACGGCGAGCGCATCTGCCAGATGGTGATCACCCGCTACACGCATGTCAAATGGGAGCCCGTGGACCGCATCGACGAGACCGAGCGCGGCGAGGGTGCTTTCGGCCACTCGGGCCTCTATTGATCCGTAATATGTCCGGACGACGAAGCAACTCACGGTCGCTCTTTGCTCTCCCTGCAGGCATCATCATAGCTGTGGTGGCCGGGCTCTTTGCCTCGGCACGGAGCCACTGGGACCGCGACGCTGTGCAGCGCAAAGCCGACTATATCTATCTTGAGGCTCAGACGCGCGACGCCGAGGGTGAGAGCGACGCGGCCTACGACCTGATGCGCGAGGCTCACCGCCTCAATCCGTCAGATCGTACCGTGGCCTACGAGCTGGCGCGATTCCTCCTCCCTATGTCCGACCGCGACTCGTTTATCGTGCCGCGCGTCACTGCCATGATCGACAGCTATCTGGAGCAGAACCCCGACGACAGCTACGCCTCCACGGCTCTGGCGTCGCTTCTGGAGTATACCGACGACACAGAGCGCGCCATCGAGGTGAGCGAGCGAAGCCACCTCTACCACCCCACAAACTCGTCGCTTACGCTGCGCCTCGCCATGCTTCTGGCCGGTACGGGACAGGCTGCTCACAGCCGCCGCGCCGTCGAGCTGATTGATACGGTGCTCGCTGCTGAGGGCGATATCCCCGACCTGCTGATCAATAAAGTGCGTATACTCTATGCTTTAGGCGACACCGCGGCGATACTCTCCGATGTGAACGACATGATCAGCAAAGGCACCTCCAACGGCTCTGCCGACCCGCTTGTCATGGCCGGCATGATCTACGCTTCGCTCGGTCGCGACTCGCTGGCCCTGAATACTTTCTCGCAAGCATGCCGTGTGGATTCGACAAGCGGCCCCGCATTCTATTCGCTCGCCCAGCAGTATCTAGATATGGGCGACACCGTGGCCTACGAGCATGAGACCTACGAGGCTATGCTGCGCCCGTCGCTCGATCCCGAGGTCAAGACACAGCTTCTGCGGCAGTATATATCTGAAAATATTGCCGACACTACGGCTACCCCCCGCGTGCTCGCTCTGCTCAATACTCTCGAAGAGCAACACCCCCATGAGGCGGCGGTGCACAATATATATGCATCCTATCTTGCGCATCTGCGCCGCTACAGTCAGGCTGCCCAGCAGCAGCGGCACTCGCTCGACATCGACCCCTCGCAGCAATCGGAGTGGATCATGCTCGTGCAGCTGCTGAGCGTCGACGGTCGCTACGAGGAGGGTATCAAGGCTGTAGATCGCGCCCTGAAGTATTTCCCCGACGATGTTGACCTGTATATCAACAAGGCCGTGCTTACTTCCCATATCCCCCGCTACGAGCAGCCGGCTACGTCGTTTGCGCTGATCGACAGTGCATTGGCTCTTATTCCGCAGAACGACTATTTGCGACGCTCCACTCTTGTGGCCACCAAGGGCGACCTGTTGCAGCAATTCGATGTCGTCGCCGATACTACCGTTACCCCCGAGGTGTATTATGAGGAAGCTATCACGCTCTTTCCCGACAATGCGTTGGCTCTCAACAATTATGCATACTATCTGGCTGTCGCCGGGAGAGATCTTGACCGCGCCCAGAAGATGGCCGAGCGCTCGATGCTGCTCGACCCCGACAATCTGAATACTGTCGACACATACGCCTGGGTGATGTTCAAGAAAAAAGATTTTCAGCGCGCACGCGAGATCATCGACTCCGCCCTCGACGATCTTCTCGCCAACGATAATAATGCCGTCGAGGCTTACGACCATGCAGGCGATATATATTTCATGACCGGCGACGCCGACGAGGCTGTCGAGTTCTGGAAGAAAGCCCTTGAGGTAGAGCCCGACAATGCTCTGATAAAGCGTAAAGTGGCCAACAAAGCATATTTTGCAGAATGACAAGTATTTTCAGGACTTTTTTGACACTCTGCGCCTCGGCGCTTATCGTCGTGGCAGCCACCGGGTGCCGCTCGGGTAGAGACGCAGCTTCCGGCGGACAGACCTCATCGGCTGCAGCTGCCGGCACGCTCACCAAAGGGAAAGCGGATGCCCGCTTTGAGGCTCTTGTGGCCTCGTACGGCGCATGGCACGATCTGCGCATACCTGTCGAAATGAAGCTGCGCAAGCCGGCTGCCGTGTCGATCAGCGGCACTCTGTCGATGGTGCGCGACAGCGTGGCTCACTTCTCATTCCGCTTTTTAGGTATGGAGGTGCTCACCGCCATGGTGACTCCCGACTCAATATATGCCTCCTATCGGCTCGACAAGGTGTATATCGCCGAGTCGACACCATCGCTGCTGCGCGGCTTCCCGGCCGGCGTGGGCGATCTTCAGAATCTTCTGCTCGGTCGGCTCTTTGCTCTCGGTCCCCCCGGTATCGGGCTGAAAGATGTGCGTCTCGAAGACCGCGGCAGCGGATATACCGTGACACCCCTCGCGGCAGCCGGTGTGCGCACCGATGCCTACTTCTTCCGCATTAGCGCGGCCAACTCTCTTGAAGCTCTGGTGGTCGACACCGGCTCGGCCGGCGCCCCTGTCGAGTGCCGCTACGCCGCTCCGAAGGCCACCGCTTTCGGCCCCGTATCGCCCCAACTGTCGATTGCAGCCACCTTGGGCAAGACGACTCTCGACGCTTCTGTCGAGCTGAACGTCGGCAAAGCCCGCGTGGATCAGGGCGTCAACGTGCGTTGGCGTGTGCCCAAGGGGTACAAGCGCATCCCGGCTGCGTCGCTTCTTAGGGCTATCCCTTCGCTCTGATATCCATCCCTTCGTTCTGCTATCGTGAAGTCGCAGCTATCCCGACGTATAGTCAAGGCCATGAGTGTGTTTGGCGGTGTGCAGGTGGTCAACATCATCTGCTCGGTGGTGCGCAACAAGCTCGTGGCGATATGGATAGGCACCGCCGGCGTAGGTCTCTTCGGTGTATATAACACGGCTATCGAATTTATAAACCAGCTCGCCCTGCTCGGCATAGCGAGCACCGGCACACGCGAGGTGGCGCGACATGCGGGCGATGCCGCCTCGACACGACGCACCGTTACGGCTGTGCGCCGCTGGTGCTTGGCCTTGGCTCTTGCAGGCGCCGCCGTCACATTCTTCTGTGCTCCGTGGCTCAGCGAGTGGAGCTTCGGCGACCGCGACCATACCGGCTCCTTCCGATGGCTATCGCTTGCGGTGCTGATGATGGGGCTCACCCACGGCTGGCAGGCTGTGCTTCAGGGGCTCAGCCGCCTGCGGCAGGTGGCTCATTCTACACTTTGGGGTTCTGTGGGTGGGACGGCTCTGGCCGTGCCGCTCTTCTACTTCCTCGGGGTCGACTCGATTGTGCCCGTCATCGTACTCACCGCCGGATGCCTGCTTGCGGGAGTGCTCGTCAACAGCCGTCGCGACGACGGCGCCGCGCGCCTTTCGCTGCACGACACCCTCGCCGCCGGAAGCGGATTGATAAAGCTCGGATTTTTCATTACCGTGTCGTCGCTCGCCACCCTCGGCGCTTCATATGTGCTTATGGCATGGTTCACAAGCCGCCACGGCAGCGATGTGGCCGGTCTCTATCAGGCCGGATTCACGCTTATTAACCGCTATGTAGGTCTGGTGTTCACGGCCATCTCCATGGAGTACTTCCCGCGCCTTGCCGGAGTGGCCACACGCAGGCGCATCAGCGAGATTTACGTCAGCCACGAGCTCGTGATAGCCCTGAGCGTGCTTGTGCCGCTTGTGGGAGCGTTCGCGCTTTTTGCTCCGTGGCTTGTCGATCTGTTCTACAGCTCGAAGTTTGATCAGATCATACCGTTTGTGGTGATCGGCGTCGGTGGAACCGTATTCCGCGCTATATCCTGGTGCATGGCCTTCACTATGCTAACCCGCGGCGACGGGCCGGTATATCTGCTCACCGAGCTGCTCAGCGCCGTGGCCTACGTGGCAATCAACATCCTGATTTACGACACTGCCGGATTTGCCGGCATGGGGTTTGCCTATATCGCCTGGTACGCTTTCTACACCCTGATAGTCGGCGCGGTGTTCCGCTTGCGCTACGGCATGCGGCTGCGGCCGGGAGTCGCCGCGGTGTCGGCGGCTGCTGTCGCCGAGGCTGCTCTGCTCATCGCATCGGTGGTGTGGATGCCTTGGTGGGTGTCGGGCTTGCTGACCCTTGCGGCCGCCGCGGTGAGCGTGCGCGTACTCGTCAGCAAAATGGGACGCTGACTGCGTCAAAAATTTTTTCGTCAAATCCAAAAAATGCGTATCTTCGCAGTATGCAACCATTTCGCCGATTTTCATTGAATATACGCGGGCGGCTCCACGAGTTCGAGCGCCCCGCAGTGATGGGTATACTCAATGCCACACCCGATTCGTTCTGGAGCGGATCGCGCTCACAGTCAGCCGCTGAAGTGGCTTCCGCCGTCGAGCGTATGATAGAGGCCGGTGTCGACATAATCGATGTAGGTGCCTGCTCGACGCGCCCGGGGCAGAGCGAGTTTGCCACCGAGGCCGAGGAGCTTGAGCGGCTGCGCATGGCTCTGCCGGTGCTCCGCGAGATCAGCACGACGATACCTGTGTCGGTCGACACTTTCCGCGCGTCGGTGGCGCGTATATGCGTCGAGGAGCTCGGAGCCGACATAATCAACGATATTTCGATGGGGGCTGATCCGGCGATGGTCGACACCGTGGCTGCGCTGCGGGCTCCGTACGTGCTGATGCACAACCGTCCGCACTCGTCGACACTCTACTCCGGCGGTGTGACGGCCGGCGTGGTGAGCGAGATGGCCGGGGTGTTCGACCGGCTGCGTCTGGCGGGTGTGGCCGATATAATTATCGATCCGGGACTCGGGTTTGCAAAGACGGTGGAGCAGAACTGGCGGCTGCTGGCCGATACGCCGGTCGTGGCCGAAGCCTTCAATGCGCCGGTGCTCATAGGCCTGTCGCGCAAATCGATGCTCTGCCGCCCGCTCGACATACTCCCCGCCGCGGCGCTCGAGGCCACGGTGGCTGCCGACACGCTTGCGCTGACCCTCGGCGCTTCGATCATCCGCGTGCACGATGTCGAGGCTGCCCGGCAGACGGTTGCGGTAGTTGAACTTCTGAAAAACTCTACCTGCGATGCTTGAATATTTCGGCCTTCTCGACGCCTTCGACATAGCCATAGTCGGGCTGCTGCTCTTCTATGTGTACCGCATCATGCGCGAGTCTGGCACGATCAATATCTTCTTCGGCATCCTGGCATTTATCCTGCTGTGGGTTTTTGCCTCTCAGATACTTGAGATGCGCCTCATCGGCACGATACTCGACAAGTTCATGAGCATCGGCCTTCTGGTGCTCGTGATCCTCTTTCAGGATCAGCTCAAGCGGTTTCTCGTGCAGCTCGGCGACCACAAGCGGTGGCGGTTTCTCAAAAAGCTGTTCATGCGCTCGCGGGGCGACGACGACAAGGCCGACGAGCGCCGGCGCGTGCTCGCCATCGTGTATGCCTGCATGAATATGTCGAAGAGCAAGACCGGAGCCCTGATAGTGATACAGCAGCAGATGGGGCTCGAGAACTACGAAAAGACCGGCGACATAATCGACGCAAATATCAACTCGCGCCTGATCGAGAATATTTTCTTCAAGAACTCGCCGCTGCACGACGGCGCCATGATCATTGCCGCCGACCGCATCAAGAGCGTGGGGTGCATCCTCCCGGTGAGCCACGACACCGACGTGCCGCGCGCGTTGGGTCTGCGCCACCGCTCGGCTTTGGGTATCGCTCAGGCTACCGACGCCGTGGCCATCGTAGTGAGCGAGGAGACAGGGTATATCTCCATAGCCGCGCACGGACGCCTTGAGACGCGCCTCAGCTCCTCGGAGCTCGAGCATCGCCTCTCGGCATTGTCCATCGGCGGATAGCTGTAAAAATTTGTAGGGTAGGTCTTTAGAACGGTGTCGGAGCGCCGGGGGTGGAGGTTATGTCGGCCGATCCGCCCGTCAGCCCTCCTGAGCCGAGGTCTATCACACCCGACCCTCCGGTGGCATTGAGGCCCGATGCTACCGTGGCTTGGCCGGCGCTCGGCTTCTGCGGCGCGCCGAACGGCTCGCTCTCGCCCGACGAATCCCAGTTTTCAAATCTCGCGAAGCGGTGCACGAAGCGCATCTTCACGTCGTCCGTGCTACCCGAGCGATGCTTGGCCACGATAAACTCGGCCAGGCCGCGTATGTCGTTACCCTCCTGGTCGGTGCCTGAGCGCAGATAGTACTCCGGGCGGTGTATGAAGCACACTATGTCGGCATCCTGCTCTATGGCGCCCGACTCGCGCAGGTCCGACAGCTGCGGGCGCTTGCCGTCCTTGGAGTTGTCGTTGCCGCGCGACTCCACCGAGCGGTTGAGCTGCGAGAGAGCTATGATCGGTATGTTCAGCTCCTTGGCAAGCTGCTTGAGCGAGCGCGAGATCATCGACACCTCCTGCTCGCGCGAGCCGTACTTCATGCCCGAGGCGTTCATCAGCTGCAGGTAGTCGATTATGATCATCTTGATCTGATGCTCGCGCACCAGGCGGCGCGCCTTGGTGCGAAGCTCGAATATCGAGAGGTTGGGGGAGTCGTCGATGTAAAGCGGCGCCGAGTATAGATGCTTGATGCGGGCCATCAGCTGGTCCCATTCGAGCGACGAGAGCTGTCCCGACTTGATTTTCTCGCCCTCGAGTTCGCAGGCGTTGGATATCAGGCGGTTCACGAGCTGAAGGTTCGACATCTCCAGTGAGAACAGCGCTATCGGCGTGTTGTAGTTTATAGCCATGTTTTTGGCCATCGAGAGCACGAACGCTGTCTTGCCCATGGCCGGGCGCGCGGCGATGATGATCAGGTCGGAGTTCTGCCACCCGGATGTCAGCTTGTCGAGCTGATGGTAGCCGGTCTCGAGGCCGGAGAGGCCCGATGTGCGGTTTGAGGCGAGCTGTATCTGCTCGAGTGCCTGAGAGATGACCGGGTCGATCTGTGTCACCTCCTTCTTGACGTTGCGCTGCGAGATCTGAAACAGTTTCGATTCGGCCTCCTGGAGCAGGTCGTCCACATCGTTCGACTCGTCGAACGACTGGTTCTCGATCTGTGTCGCGAAGGCTATCAGCTCGCGCGCCAGATATTTCTGGGCCAGCAGGCGTGCGTGTGTCTCGACATGCGCTGCCGAGAGTACGCGCGATGTGAGCTGCGCTATGTGTGCCGGGCCGCCCACCTCGCGCAGGTCGTTGTCCTGGCGGCGCAGCTGCTCCGTCACCGTCAGCATGTCGATAGGCTGCTGCGATGCGCCGAGAGCCTGGATGGCGGTGTATATCTTCTGATTTTTAGGCTCGTAGAACGATTCGGGCTTGAGCATGTCGCACACCGTGGTGTAGGCGTCTTTCTCAAGCATAAGCGCGCCCAGCACGGCCTCCTCGATGTCGGAGTCGTGCGGGGGCACCTTGCCGCCGTATATCGCTGTGGGGTCGGCAGGTTTGTTGCGCTGGCGGTAGCCGCGGTTGCTGCTGTCGTCGGCCATATCTTATTTTGAGAGAGCGGCTATCGACTGCTCGAGGGCTGCTATTTTGCTTTCGGCATCAGCCTTTTTGCGGCGCTCGGTCTCGACCACGGCTGCCGGAGCATTGTTGACGAACCGCTCGTTCGACAGCTTCTTCTCTACCGACGCAAGGAATCCTCGCTCGTAGTCGAGCTCCTTGCGCATCTTGGCCAGCTCGGCCTCGACGTCGATATTGTCGGTCAGCGGCACGCAGAACTCGCGCGTGCCCACCATAAACTGTGCGGCGGCGGGGTCTTTGGCCGCAATATTCTCGATTGCGGCCAGGTTGCCCATCTTGATTATCAGCTCGGGGTAGGGCACAGGCTCGCTGCCCACTACCTGGAGCGTGAGCTGATCCTTGTTGGGTATATTCTTCGAGGCGCGCACTCCGCGCAGGCCGTTCACTATCTCCTTGATCATATCGACACGCTCTATCACCGAGGCATCGTAAGCCTCAGCGCGGGGCATCGGCGCGAGCATGATCGACTCGCCCTCGGCGCGCTCCATCAGGTGCTGCCACAGCTCCTCGGTGATGAACGGCATGAACGGGTGCAGCAGTCGCAGCAGCGAGTCGAAATACCCGAGCGTGGCGGCGTAGGTGGCGGCGTCGATCGGTTTCTGATACGGCGGCTTCACCATCTCCAGATACCACGATGAGAACTCGTCGCGGAACAGGCGGTAGACGGCCATCAGTGCCTCCGATATGCGGAATTTCGAGAAAAGGTCGTCGATCTCGGCCACGGCGCGGCTCAGCTCGGCGCCAAACCACTCGATGGCCGTGCGCGATGCTTCGGGCTGGCCGGCGGCGGTGTCGACCTCCCACCCTTTCACCAGGCGGAAGGCGTTCCATATCTTGTTGCTGAAGTTGCGCCCCTGCTCGCAGAGCTTGTCGTCGAACAGTATGTCGTTGCCGGCGGGGGCCGAGAGCATCATGCCCATGCGCACACCGTCGGCGCCGTAGGTGGCTATGAGGTCAAGCGGGTCGGGCGAGTTGCCGAGCTGTTTCGACATCTTGCGCCCCTGCGAGTCGCGCACCAGACCGGTAAAGTATACATTATGGAAAGGCACCTTGCCCATATACTCCTCGCCGGCCATTATCATGCGCGTCACCCAGAAGAATATGATGTCGGGGGCTGTCACCAGGTCGGCCGTGGGGTAGTAGTACTCTATCTCCTCGTTGCCGGGGCGGTTGATGCCGTCGAAGAGCGACACGGGCCAGAGCCACGACGAGAACCATGTGTCGAGCGCGTCGGGATCCTGACGCAGATCGGCCATCGTGAGATCCTCGCGGCCGGTTTTCTCCTTGGCCAGAGCGAGAGCCTCCTCGGGGGTCTCGGCCACAACATACTCCTCTACCTCGGCGCCCGGCTCCGAGAGGTAGTACACCGGTATGCGGTGTCCCCACCAGAGTTGGCGGCTTATGCACCAGTCCTGTATATTCTCGAGCCATGCGCGGTAGGTGTTCACATACTTGGCCGGGTGGAATTTTATCTCGCCGTTGAGCACCGGCGGCAGGGCTATGTCGGCGAAATGCTTCATTTTGATGAACCACTGCAGGCAGAGGCGCGGCTCAACAGCCACCTTGGTGCGCTCGGAGAGACCTACGTTGTTTACGTAATCCTCCACACGCTCCATCAGGCCGGCTGCCTCGAGGTCGGCGGCTATTTGGCGGCGCACATCGAAGCGGTCCATCCCCACGTACATGCCGGCTGCCTCCGAGAGAGTGCCGTCGGGGTTGAATATGTCGATCGTCTCAAGGTTGTGGGTGCGCCCGAGCATATAGTCGTTGGTGTCGTGAGCCGGAGTCACCTTAAGGCATCCGGTGCCGAACTCTGCGTCCACATATCGGTCCTCGATCACCGGTATCTCGCGTCCCACCAGGGGCACTATCACGCGGCGGCCGCGCAGCCACGTGTTCTTCGGGTCTTTGGGGTTGATGCACATCGCCGTGTCGCCCATTATCGTCTCGGGGCGGGTGGTGGCCACCACGGCATAGTGTCGGCCCGTGGCGTCGGTGTGTATCACGTTCCCCTCCTCGGGCGTGATCTCGCCGTCGCACTCCGGGGCGAGATAGTAGCGCAGATAGTAGAGCTTCGACTGCTCCTCGGTGTAGATCACCTCTTCGTTCGAGAGCGCGGTCTGGGCTGCAGGGTCCCAGTTGACCATGCGCAGGCCGCGGTATATCAGCCCCTTGCGGTAGAGGTCGACGAA
>CAZPKH010000045.1:0-14578 GCA_964587165.1 uncultured Muribaculaceae bacterium | reverse complement strand
CATAGTCAAAACGTATTTTTATTAAAACAACATCCCGCGCGCCGCAAAAGTTCCCCCCCCGCCCCCAAATCTCCCCCATAAAAAATCCGAGAAAAGCGTGCACTATAACATCTTCTCATCCAAACTCTCAAATATTATTCTTATCTTTGCTAAATCAATATGTAGCGACAATCTGAGCAAGACCTTTAAAATAACGAAATACGGCGCAAGCCAAAAACATTGACCTCCTGAGTAGTCGTTACAGGCTTTGGTCAGCCTTCAGATGCTACAACGGAGTTTATTATTATCTATGAGCGAAAGACTAACAGAGGAATTATTTCTCAAAGAATCAAAAGCGCAAATTGGGGAAAACCCATTTGGCTTTGTATATGAGCAGGGCGATGTTCCAAATATTGCCTCTATAAAGTCTTGTCTGCAAAAAGCCGGTGGCAAGCCAAAAGATTGCGCTTTAGATGATTTTGACTGTGGTGGAACTGGCAAAGCCAAGCCGGAGTTTATTATTACTTTCAACGAAGATCATAATCTCATCATCGTTGTTGAATGTAAAAAGTCGGTTAAGCAACACTCCTCAAAAGAACTTAATCACCCTAAAGATTATGCGGTCGATGGTGTCTTGTATTATGCCAAATTTTTGAAGGCTAACTATAACGTGATTGCTATTGCAGTTAGTGGCACAAAAAAAGAAACGGCTAAAGTATCTACCTTTTATTGGCAAAAAGGATTTGATTCCTTCACCGAATTAAAACGTCTCAATATAATCTTAGAGCCTATTAACTACTTGAAGTTCATTAGAGGTGAGCGTATCTCTATTGCATACTCAATAGAAGAAATCCGTGCCACTGCCTCTATTATGTCAGATAAACTACGCGTTGCTAAAGTTACAGCCAATGATAAGCCCATCTTTATTGCCGGTATTCTCATTGCACTTCAAGATCCCGATTTTGAAAGAGAGTATTCTTCTTCAAATTCGTTGCGCTCACTTGTCAATCGCCTCTGCGATGCTATTTCAAATGTACTACGGAATACCAACGTAGACCAAAGCCGTATTGACAATATCGAAAATACCTTTAAGAATGTCGCCAGTCTCAATCATTTCATTACTACTCCAATGAATGAAGATTATTCATTGCGTTGGTATATCAATGAACTTGATATGAAAATTAAGCCTATGATGAATCATTCTGATTCGTCAATTGACGCTTTGGGAGAATTTTACAGCGAATTTATAAAATTCTCAAATGGCGATGACGGTAAGGCTTTAGGTATTGTCCTGACACCGCAACATTTAACCGACTTCATGTGTGAAGTTGCCGGGGTCAATAAAAACAGCAAAGTCGTAGATATATGTGCCGGTTCAGGCAGTTTCCTTGTAACCGCCATGAGCAAAATGTTCCAAAATGCTAATCCTGATGAAATTCAAAACATCAGAATGAATGGTCTATTTGGCATTGAGGCTGACCCACACATTTATACTCTTTGTATTGCCAACATGATAGTGAGGAGAGATGGCAAAAGTAACATTATCTATGGCAGTTGTTTTGACTCTGCGCATACTGATTGGCTCAAGCGTCAAAACATCGACATCGGGCTACTTAATCCTCCATATTCACAAGAAGATCATAACGAGCTTGAATTTGTTGAGCAGCTTTTGTCTGTTCTTTCGGTTAGAGGTATCGCCGTTGCGGTCGTTCCTATAAATTGTGCGTTAGGCAATACTTGTAAAGAGGAACGAGAAAGACTAATGAGCAACCATACTTTGGAGGCTGTGTTCTCGCTCCCAACTGAATTATTTAATCCCTCAGCATCGGTTCCTCCGTGTGTTATGGTGTGGACAGCTAAAATTCCTCATCCCTCCGATAAAAAAACCTTTTTCGGCTATTACCGCGAGGACGGATTTGTGAAGCGTAAAAAATTGGGAAGAATCGACGCTTATGGCAAATGGGAGAATATAAAGAAAGAATGGCTTTCTTTGTTTAGAAATAAGGAGGAGAAGCCGGGGCTTTCTGTTCTCCACTCAGTTCAAAATACTGATGAGTGGTGCGCTGAAGCGTACATGGAAACGGACTATACTAAACTTTCCGATTCTGATTTCGAGCGCAAGATAAAAGAGTATATTGCATTTACCTTTATGAACAATATAGAATGAATGTAAGACTTGATTCAATATTTGAAATTACATATGGGTCTCAATTAGACCTTAACAAGTGTCGTAAATGCGATAGACCTGATGGTTACAATTTCGTAAATAGAAGTAGCGCGAACTCAGGTGTCAGCGCTCGCATTCTTGCGCCCAAAGGTAAATTACCCTTCCCGGCAGGTTCTCTTACTTCTGCTATGGGTGGTAGCGTTTTATCCACTTTCGTTCAACAGGAAGATTTTTTTACAGGACAAAACGTAAAAGTCCTTATTCCTAAAACCGAATTAACCCTTGCTCAAAAATTGTACTATTGCGCTTGTATTGAGCAAAATCGTTTTCGATTTTCTACATTTGGCAGAGAAGCAAATGCAACATTTGATTCTCTCTTAGTTCCTGAGGTTACAGACCTCCCAAGTATTCTTGACAGCTTAGATATCTCGGGAAAATTTAGTGGCTCAGTCGTACCCAATTCACATATTGACCTTTTTTCTGCTAAGTGGAACAAATTCAAGCTTGGCGATCTCTTTAGTATAGTTAAAGGCAAGCGACTCACACAGGCTAATATGATTGAAGGTGAGACACCGTTCATAGGTGCTTCCGCTAAAAATAATGGTTACACCAATAGGATTGGTAATTTGGATAATCATCATCCGGGGGGTCTGATAACTGTGAGTTACAATGGTTCAATTGCAGAGGCTTTCTATCAACCAAAAGAGTTTGTTGCCTCTGATGATGTCAATATATTTTATCCCAAGTTTAATCTGAACCCTTACATAGCTATTTTCCTATGTACTATAATCTTTAATGAGAAGTATAGGTTTACTTATGGCAGAAAATGGTACTTGGAGTTAATGGAGGAGTCCGAGATTTGGCTTCCCTCTCTTGAATCCAATTCAGAAATAATGCCCCACTGGGAGTTTATGGAGGAATATATAAAAAGGCTTCCTTATAGTAGTAATCTATAATTCAGGAAGTTGCGGCACCCCAGCCGCTCTTTCGAGAACGGAGCTTCGGTCTCCTCCAGCCGGCTTCAATCGCAAAAAAGCCTATCCTCGCAATTCAACTGCAAACATAGGGCTTAACTTATATTCCCCCTCGGTTATCGATTTGCGCATTGCTCCGCAAAGACCATGCTGAGGGGGCTTGCTGTATTATAGCCTTGCGCTTTCGCTCCTACGCTGTGGTGATTTGAAAAACGTTGGTAAAAAAGAGCGAAAAAAATTTGTGTAGGTAAAAAAAACATTTTACCTTTGCAAGCGTAAAACAAAGCACGGGGTATTAGCTCATCTGGCTAGAGCGCGACACTGGCAGTGTCGAGGTGAGCGGTTCGAGTCCGCTATACTCCACTAAATCAGGATTCAATCTGTCGATGGCAGGTTGAATCTTTTGTTTTATAGAGATTACCCCAAGGCGTGTGCTAACGGCGCACCCTAAAGGATGCGCCCTCCGAGTTTGCTCTTGGCCCTCAAAGGATTGCGCCCTCAATCTTGGCGGTCGGGGCCTTCAGGGCCCGACGAGAACACCCTCGCCTGACGATATCGGCGCACCCTAAAGGATGCGCCCTCCAAGTTAGCTCTTGCTCCCTCAAAGGATTGCGCCCTCAATCTCGGAGGTCGGGTCCTTCAGGACCCGACATTACCCAAGGCGTGTGATAACGGCGCACCCTAAAGGATGCGCCCTCCAAGTCTGCTCTTGCCCCCTCAAAGGATTGCGCCCTCAATCTCGGAGGTCGGGTCCTTCAGGGCCCGACATTACCCAAGGCGTGTGATAACGGCGCACCCTAAAGGATGCGCCCTCCAAGCTTGCTCATGCTCCCTCAAATGATTACGCCCTCAATCTTGGAGGTCGGGTCCTTCAGGGCCCGACGAGAACACCCTCGTCTGACGATTTCGGCGGGCCTTAAAAGACCCGCCCTCCGAGGATGCGCCCTCCGAGTCTGCTCTTGCCCCCTCAAATGATTGCGCCCTCAATCTTGGAGGTCGGGTCCTTCAGGGCCCGACATTACCCCAAGGGGTGTGCTAACGGCGCACCCTAAGGGATGCGCCCTCCGAGTTTGCTCTTGGCCCTCAAAGGATTACGCCCTCTATCTCGGAGGTTTGTTTTATCAGGGGCGGGTGGCGGTGTAGTTGCGCCAACGGTCGATAAGGGCTGTCATGTCGGCAGGGATGGGCGCTTCAAAGTCCATCTGCTCGCCGGTAGCAGGATGACGGAATCCGAGTGTGCGGGCATGCAAGGCCTGCCGGGGACATACGGCAAAGCAATTGTCGATGAATCTCTTATAGGATGCGGTGCGCTCGCCGCGGAGCACTTTGTCGCCACCGTAACGCAGGTCGTTGAATAGCGGATGCCCTATAGAGCGCATGTGCACGCGGATCTGATGCGTGCGCCCGGTCTCGAGTACACACTTCACGAGCGATGCGTGAGCGTAGCGCTCGATGGTATTGTAGTGGGTTACGGCGTGTTTGCCTGTCGGATCGTCGGGGGGGAGGATTGTCATGCAGAGTCGGTCGCGCGGGTCGCGGCCGATATTCTCTTCTATCACTCCGCTTTCGGGATCGGGAGCGCCCCACACCAGTGCTACATACTCGCGACGTGTGGTTTTATTGAAAAACTGACGGCCGAGATCGGTCTTGGCATCCGGAGTCTTTGCCACGACGAGCAGACCGGAGGTATCTTTATCAATGCGGTGCACCAACCCAAGGCGCGGATCGGTGACATCATAATTCGGATTGTCGCGGAAATGCCACGCCAATGCGTTGACGAGTGTGCCGTCGTAGTTACCGTGGCCGGGGTGTACGACCAGACCGGCAGGCTTGTTCACCACCAGCACGGTGTCGTCCTCGTAGACTATATCAAGCGGTATATCCTGCGCCACGATCTCAAACTCGTAGCGCGGGCGGTTCATCACTACCTGCACTACGTCGAGAGGCTTCACGCGATAGTTGGATTTCACCGGCTTGCCGCCGACGAGTATACACCCCGCTTCGGCGGCTTGTTGTATACGGTTGCGGGAAGATTTCTGAAGACGTTCGGCCAGAAATTTGTCGACACGCAGCAGTTGTTGGCCGGGGTCGGCCACAAACCTGAAATGCTCGTACAGCTCCTGCTCGGGCATGTCAGCTCCGGTGAGCTCTTCGTCGAGAGAATCGCCGGTAAGTGTCTCGTCGGTAATCATCATCCGCCGCTCAGAACAGGTCAAGGATCTCAACATCGCTTGCCGTGCCGGTATTCATGGAGTCGACCATTATCGAGTCCTGAAGCTCCGGCATGCCGTCGCCCACTTCGAGCACGATCTGCGACGTGACGGCCAGGCGCGCGCCGGGCTGTATGAGGATGCCGTTGCAACGCGCGGCGAGCACCAGGTCGGCATACTCCGACATGACTTTCTGAATCCTTACATTCTTGATACCGAGACTGCTAAGTATGGCCTCGGCTTTGCGCACGGATATGTCGGTGAGCTGAGGCACGGTGACGGTGCGCGGCGAGAAAGCATTGATGGTGAGGTAGACTACGCGTCCGGGCTTCACTTTTGTGCCGGGCTTCGGATTCTGCTCAAGCACGGTGCCGGGGCGCGAGTGGGTATCGTATACCGAGTCGGAAAGCTCCACGGTCAGGCCGTCGGCCAGCAGGCCGTCGGAAGCTTGATTGAAGCTCTGACCCTTCACATCGGGCACGGTGCGGGTGTCGCCGTGCAACGTCCACGAATCCATCCATGTGAAAGCGACCAGGCCGAGAATAAACATTATGGCGAGCATGGCGAGCAGACTCACCACAACTTTAAGCCAGGTAGGCATATCCGATTTTTTTTGCACACTCACTATTGTAATTATTAGACCACAAAATTAAAGAAAATTCGCAAGTTTGCAAAATAATGTATACCTTTGTAGACAGCGAAACCGTCAGAACGCAGACAGCCTGCCGCGGAGCGACGTATGAGCGCCCCGAGGAAAGTCCGGGCAACACAGAGCATCATACTTCCTAACAGAAAGCTGCCGGCGACGGCAGAGAAGTGTGACAGAAAACAACCGCCTTTACTCCGACAGGGGCGAGGGCAAGGGTGAAAAGGTGGGGTAAGAGCCCACCGGGTGGCACCGCGAGATGCCGCGCCGCACACCTTATGAGTTGCAAGGTCAAGTATACCGGCACTATAGCGAGTTGCTCGCTCGCGCCGGGGGGTAGACCGCTGGAGCCGGGTGGCAACATCCGGTCGAGATAAATGGCAGGCCGGCCGACACGCAGCGCCTTCGGGCGCAGCAGTGCCGCCGACATAACCCGGCTTATCGTCAGCGTCGCGGTTTCGCTTTTTTTAACTGACATAAGTGCCACCGGAGTCATATCGACAGGTGGCACTTTATGATTTAGAGCTTGTCCCATAATATATGTTAACGCTGAGGTCGCATATCTCGGAGGGATTTTGGAGCAGGCGTGAGGGAGCAATGCTGTGGCATTGTGACCGAGTGTCAGTTCCAAAAGCACCCGAGAGATGCGAAGTTAAGGTAATTTTCTTTGCCTCAATGCGTTAGTTGTATATGAAAGTATTCTTTATACCGTCGGGCGGGGAAAGTTACCATCGCCTCGGCGTTAACATATATTATGGGACAAGCTCTTACGATTTTTATAGCTGCTCTTCGTCTTTCGACTTGCGCAGCTTGCCGAGCTCATCGAGATGATACGAGCGCGTGAGCATCACGATAAACTTGCTTATCTCGGTGATGGCACGTGCGGTAGCCTCGGAAATCTCCTTCTTCGACAGCCGCATCATAAGCATGCCGTAGAGTGCATTGAAACATGTCTCGATCTCCCCTACCTTGGCATCGCCGGCTTTTGATCGCAACTCGACGACATACGGCAGTGTGCGGTAGAACGTTGCGGTATAGTCGCCGAACTCGGGATCGTCGAGCAGGCTCTGGTGAAGCGCTACAAGGTCGGCCATCACATTTTTATTGATCTGCAGATGCCCTGACTTCTCGACACCTTCGCGGCGCATCATGTCGATAAGCGATTCGTACCACTCGCGCATCTGCCGGCGCTGCTCCTCGTCGAGGCCCGACGGCTGGATCACCGTGCGCTCGATACTATCGATATCGAGATTGTTGACTCGGATAATATCCTCAATCTGCCACATGTACAGCAGATACTCGGCGATATTCTCTTTTCGTTTCTGTGAAGCTACATACATATTATTCAATTTTATATAATTATAACGCCTGAGGGGTGGCAAAATTTCTCGCAGAAAAAATTTTTATAAAAATCATCGAAAAAATTTGCAGGATCAAAAAATGTTCGTACCTTTGCAGACGTCAAACGGATCAAGCGTGATTCGAAACAGTGACACTCCTTAAAATTCTTAGATTGCCTTGTGGTGTAATGGTAGCACGTCGGATTCTGGTTCCGCCTGCGGGGGTTCGAATCCCTCCAAGGCAACAAAAGTCGCTAAACGTTGATTATCAACAATTTGGCGACTTTTATTTTTACATATTCAACACACTTACGGCTGCATGTGTGCACTTTGGTGTGTATTGGTGAGCTGAGCGATGAGCCAGTCGGACACAAGGTCGACTACATACGTCGGGCCATAGTTGTAGGAGTGATCTTCGCCGGGCACAATCACCAGCTCGCTATCCTTGAGCACATCGTGGTATCGCTCGGCATAGGTGTAAGGCACGACTACATCGGCCATGCCGTTCACTATAAGCGCCGGACCTGTATATTTGGCAGCCGTCTCATATATCGGGAGTGTCATCGCAGTCTGTATATATTCACGCCCGATAGGCTCGGCGCCCCCTACTTCATAGGTCGGTTTGTCGAGATGCCACGGGTCGAAATGTCCGCCATGGGTGATACCTCGCAAGGCATCGTCGCGAAGCACCGAAGCCGCCGACAGGAGTACCTCGCATTTTATCTGAGGATAGCCGCAATCGCCGGCCACCATCGACGTAACCACCCCACCCTGCGAATGGCCCAGCAGCGAGATGCTCTCTGTGACGGGCAGCTGACGCACATATCCTACGACGCATAGTAGATCCATGATTTCGTTTGGCACGGTCATATCCTTGAACTCGCCGTCGCTCTTTCCGCAGCCGTTGAAGTCGTAGCGCACCACGCCTATGCCGGCTTGGTTGAGTTTCTGAATCAGGGGCTCGAAAAGATGAAAGTTCATATTGCCTCCGAATCCGTGCGAAAAAATCACAATCGGACACTTAGCTCCGGGAGCAAGTTCGGGGAGCGACATCCGGGCTGCCAGTTTGCCCTGCGACCCGTTGATATAAAACAGCTCGCCGTTGGGTGTGACAGCTGGAGCCGGTGCAACGGGCTTAGGACCCGCTGCTGAAACATTTAGAGTTGTTAAAGCTGTCATGGTAAGTAGAAATAACAGTGATAGCGGTCGCGCTATTCGATTTTTGATTTTCATAATGTAATCCCTATTTCAGTATAGAAACAAATATGCACCTCTACGGGTTCATATCACAACAGTGCGCCCGCGGCATTACTGCTGCGGGCGCACTGTTGTGTGGGTGGGTATGTTTAGAGCAACGATACCGAGCGGCTGATGAAGCGCGTGAGCGCCTCGCCGCGGAGCAGACCGTTGCCGAGCAGTGCAAGGTCGATCACCTGGCCAACGACGGGCTGTGCCGAGGCATAATCTTTGATAAGGTCAGCCTCCTTGCGGCGGCTTGCGTCGGCCTGACGCTGCAGGTCGTCGACTTCCTTCTGCTGCTCGTCGGTGAGCTTGGCATCTTTGGCAACTGAATCGTTGACGGCTTTGATCTTATCGTTGAGCTCTGCAATCTCCTTCTCGACCGGCTCGACCTGCGGTTTGAGAGTCTTGTCGGCCTCGTCGGTAATGCGCTTTATCACCGGATTCTCAGTATTCACTACCAGCGTATATGCGTCGGGGAGATCGCCGTAGAAGCTCATGCCGGGCTGCATGGCTGCCATCTCTTTCATACGGCGCATATACTCGCTCTGTGTGATCACTATAGGATTTGCCTCCGGAGCGAGGGCGCGGAACTCTACAAGCATCTCGGTCTTGTCGATCGAGGGTACCTGCGAGCGGAATATCTGGCTGAGTATGTTCACCTGCTCGGGCGACAGGCCGGTGTCGCGCGTATCCTCCTTGGGTATAAGATTCTCGACCACGTCGGAATCCACACGCACCATGCGTGTCTTTTCGAGCTTCGTCTCAAGCAAGCCGATGAAATGCGCGTCAAGCTGCCCGTCCATCACGAGCACATCGTAACCCTTGGCTGTAGCGGCCTGAATGTAAGAGTACTGAGCCGTAGGATCGGTGGTATAAAGATAGACTACGTTGCCTTCCTTATCGGTCTGCTGAGCTTCGACGAGGGTGCGGTATTCGTCGAGAGTGTAGTAGCGACCTTCGGTATCCTTGAGCAGCACGAATTTCATTGCTGCGTCGCAGAACTTCTGGTCGGTGAGCATACCGTATACGATGAAAAGCTTGATGTCGTCCCATTTAGCTTCATACTCCTTGCGGTCCTTGCGGAATATCTCGGCGAGACGGTCGGACACTTTCTTGGTGATGTAGCCGGAAATCTTTTTGACGGCTGTATCGCTCTGCAGGTACGAACGGCTGACGTTCAGCGGGATGTCGGGCGAATCTATCACACCCTGAAGCAGCATCATGAACTCGGGCACGACACCCTCCACCGAGTCGGTGACAAACACCTGATTGCAATACAGCTGGATGCGGTTGCGCAGCGATGCGTCAAGGTTGTTCTTGATCTTGGGGAAGAAAAGCACACCGGTGAGGGTGAACGGGAAGTCGACATTGAGGTGTATCCAGAACATCGGGTCGTCCTGCCCGGGATATAGGTCGTGGTAGAACTTGAGGTAGTCGTCGTCGGTGAGGTCGGCGGGCTTGCGGGTCCAAAGCGGCTCAAGCGAGTTGATCACTTTGTCGCGGTCGGTGTCGACATATTTGCCGTCTTTCCACTCCTGCTCTTTACCCGACACTACGGGCACCGGCAGGAAGCGGCAATATTTACGAAGCAGGGAGTCGATCTCGCCCTGATCCAGGAATTTCTTTGAATCCTCGTCGTCGATATACAGTATGATATCGGTACCGCGGGTGGTCTTGTCGCACGGCTCCATGGTATACTCGGGCGAGCCGTCGCACTCCCAGCGCACGGCTTCAGCGCCCTCTTTGTACGACAGGGAGCGGATCTCCACTTTCTTGGCCACCATGAAGGCTGAATAGAAACCGAGTCCGAAATGACCGATTATTGCTTCGGCCTTATCCTTATACTTGGCCAAAAACTCCTCGGCTCCGGAGAATGCTATCTGATTGATATATTTGTCGATATCGTCGGCTGTCATACCGATACCCTGATCGGAGACGGTCAGAGTGCCGGCTTCCTTGTCGACCGTCACTGTGACTTTAAGCCCCTCGGTATCGCCTTTATACTCGCCGAACGAGGCAAGAGTGCGGAGCTTGCGGGTTGCGTCGACAGCGTTCGACACCAGCTCGCGCAGGAAGATTTCATTGTCGGAATAGAGAAATTTTTTGATGACGGGGAAGATGTTCTCGGTAGTAACCCCGATAGTTCCTTTTTGCATATATCTTAGTTTTAATATTTTATTCCTATAGGTGATATGCGTACGGACTGCAGCGCATACACTTATTAAACAATAGAGCAAAAAAAATGCCACACCGGCGGCGTGGCATTTTTTGTTAATTATTTTTAAAACAGATGTCAGTTTTTGGCTGCGGGCAACTTGGCCGACTCGGCCGACTTGGGCTGAACCTTGATGCCGTCGCGACGGAGCATGGCGTCGATAGTAGGATCCTGGCCGCGGAAGCGACGATAAAGCTCGGCGGGATCTTCAGTGCCACCGCGCTCAAGCACATTGGTGCGGAACTGGCGCGCTGTGTCGCGGTTGAAGATGCCTGTCTCCTGAAATTTGGCGAACGCATCAGCATCGAGCATCTCCGACCATTTGTAGCTGTAGTATCCGGCAGCGTAGCCTCCCGAGAAGATGTGGCTGAATGTCGATGAAGTCATGGTGCCTTCGACCGGCTCGAACATAGCGACCGATGCTCCGGCTGCCTGCTCGAAGTCGGCGGCCGAACCGGTGACGGGCTCGGTGATGGAGTGCCAGGCCATATCGGTAAGGCCGAAATTGAGCTGACGCAGGCAGGCATAGGCTGCGCCGTACTGCGAGGAGGTCACGATCTTGTCGACGAGCTCCTGCGGTATGGGCTCGCCGGTGAGGTAATGGCGGGCAAAGCCGTTAAGAAACTCGCTTTCGGTGAGATAGTTCTCGTTAAACTGCGAGGGGAGCTCCACAAAGTCGCGATACACATTTGTGCCCGACATCGAGGCATACTTCGTGTTGGCCATAAGCCCATGGAGGGCGTGGCCGAACTCGTGGAGGAATGTCTCGACCTCGTAAGGGGTGAGCAGCGACGGTTTTGTGTCGGTAGGCTTGGTGAAGTTCATCACGATCGATACGACAGGACGTGTCGACACACCGTTGTCGTCGCAATACTCTTCGCTGAAATTAGTCATCCATGCGCCGGGACGTTTGGACGAGCGGGGGAAGAAGTCGGTGTAAAGCACGCCGATAAACTTGCCGTCCTCATCTTTCACATCGTAAGCCTTGACGTCGGGGTGGTAGACCTGAATCTCGGGATTCTCCACAAACTGCAGGCCGTACAGCTTTGTGGCGAGACCAAACACGCCGTCGATCACATTCGAAAGCTCGAAGTATGGGCGCAGCTCCTCTTCGTTATAGGCATACTTGGCATTTTTGAGCTTGTTGGAGTAGTAGCTGTAGTCCCACGGCTTCAGTTGCACGGGGAGACCTTCGAGCTCTGAGGCATAATTGGTGATTTCGGCAAACTCAGCCTCCTGAGCCGGCTTGTAGGCATCGCGCAGCTGATTGAGCAGGGCGTACACGTTAGCAGGCGAACCGGCCATAGTGCGCTCTACGGAGTAGTCGGCATATGTCTTATATCCCAGGAGATTGGCTATCGCAAGGCGCGTGTTGGCTATCTCCTTCATTATCTCGACGTTGTTGTATTCGCCCTTGGTGTTGCGGGAGCAGTAGAGTTTGTACATCTTCTCGCGCAGGTCGGGGCGCGCCGAATATTTCATGAATGCCATGTAGACAGGCTGATCGAGGGTGAAAAGAAACTCGCCGGCACGCCCTTTGGCAGCTGCGGCGGCAGCTGCGGCCTCGACGGAGCTCTCGGGCAGCCCGGCAAGGTCGTCGGCTGTAAGCCACACCTCATATGTATTGAGCTCTTTGAGCACGTTTTGCCCGAAGCGGGTGGTCAGCTCCGACAGATGCGACGAGAGCTCCTTGTACTTGTCGCGGTCGGCACCGGTGAGGAGAGCGCCGTTGCGTGCAAACGATTCGTAGGTGTTCTGCAGCAGCTTGGCGTCCTCGGTGTTGAGGTTGAGGGATTCGCGGTTGTCGTACACTGTCTTGATACGCTTCCAGAGGTTCTCGTTGAGCGAGATGGCGGTCGAGTAGTCAGATAGTTTGGGTGTGACACGCATCGATATTTCCATCATCTCGTCGTCGCTCAGCGCCGAGAGCAGAGGGTAAAACACCCCGAGCACACGGTTGAGGTCGCGCCCCGAGCGTTCGAGAGCCACGATAGTGTTTTCAAACGTAGGTGCTTCTGCCGAAGAAGCGATTGCATCGACTTCGGCAAGTGCCAGAGCTATTCCGCGGTCGATGGCCGGCTCGTAGTCGGCGGTGGTGATCGATGCAAAAGGAGGTGTCTGATGCGGGGTGGAGAAATCTTGATTGAATGGATTCTGCGCAGTGGCTGTCATAAGCGTTGCGGTTGTTAGTAGAACGGTTAACAGTCGTTTCATAATGATCGTGCTGTGATAATGTAATTTATGTATATAGACGCAAATTTACGAAATTCTGTATATTATAAGGACGGTACGGTCAATAATAATTGTTAATTGACGGAGCTGACAAAATCTGCGATCAGCTCAAGAGCTTCAGGAGCTATCGTCTCGCTTATCGACCCGTACTCGGCCACTTCGCCGGTCACGGCATGCTGCAGCAGGTGGTTCAGCCCGGGCATCAGGTGTATGCGTGCACCGGGGATGCCGGCGGAAATAGCCCGAAGATTGGGTTCGGGAGCTACCTGCGTGTCGAGCGAACCGTTAAGGGCGAGCACCGGGCAGCGTATCTTGCCCATCTGCGGACGCACATCGACGCTGAGCAGATCGAGCAAATATCCGTTGAAACTCCGCGCATTGGCTCTTACCGATTGTATTAAATCAGCCGGCACGTCGGGCGAGGCTCGTGCGATAATCGCTTCGATATCGACATCGGCCGCACTGTCGGCTGCTAAAAATGCCGTGAATGCGTCGTCGAGCAGCTTCAGTGAGCTCTCGATCTGGGTATCGGTATAATTTGCCGCTTTGAGCGAGCGGCGGTTCTGATCCAAGATTGTCTCTTTGCCCGAAACAGCCATACCGGCAAGCGAAACCACGAAATCGGGAAGCTCTTTTTCAGCCAGCAGCAAAGCTATGGTACCACCCTCGGAGTGGCCGAGCACCCCGGCGGATGAGACGCCGGGCATCGAACGCGCAAAGGCCAGGGCTGAGGCAGCGTCATCGCAGAAGGTGCTCAGCGTAGAGGAAGCATAGTCGCCGCCCGATGCAGCAACGCCGCGGTCGTCGTAGCGGAACGAAGCTATGCCATGGCGGGCAAGATAGTCGGCGATCACAGCAAAAGGTTTATGGCCGAAAAGCTCCTCATTGCGGTTCTGCGGGCCACTGCCTGTCACCATTACAACCATAGGATAGCGTGCAGCATCTGCCGGAAATGTCAGCGTGCCGGCCAGTGTTGTGCCGTCGGGCGCGGTGAATACCGTATCGACCTCCTGGTAAGGCCGCGCCTTCGGAGTGTTGAACGACAACTGCTGCCGGTGTATCAGTACCAAAGGGAGCGATATACCGCCCTGAGCAAGAACACCCTTTATCACCGGCCCGGCAATCTTGCCTCTATATTGCGCGCCGATCATCGGAACAGATACGGCCACGGAATCGGCCGAACAATAGTCGACCTTAGCGGGCAGGCCGAACGCATTCTGCTTCGGCGAGTCAAGCGAGCACGATACAGTGCCTGAAAGTGTGCTGAAATTGAGATCTATGGGGAGCGACATTCCCTGAACGGAGACCTCCCCACTCCATTTGCCGTCGATTTCCGAAGCAAACGCTGCTGCGGAAAATACAGCAAGAATAACCGACAATAGACAAATACGCTTCATATCTACAGAATTTATTGTGTAAAGATACGAAAAATATTGTGTCATGGCACGAAATACGCCCCGTATGCAGCAAAAAAAGTCTCCCTGCCACATCGGGCGGGGAGACCGGAGGATGAATTGATGTGACTCATACAGGATTCAAACCTGTAACCTTCTGATCCGTAGTCAGATGCTCT
>CAZPKH010000044.1:0-15358 GCA_964587165.1 uncultured Muribaculaceae bacterium | reverse complement strand
ATCACCCAGACCCCCACAACAAACCTGCGAAGGCGAGAGTCAACCTCCCGCCTTCTTAAATTTTTATTATTGATTATGAAATTAAACGTACCTCATATTGTTCAATACCAAGGATCAAAACGGTCGTTGGCTCCTCAAATATTGCAATATTTTCCCAGAAAATTCTCTCGTTTAATTGAACCGTTTGCCGGTATGGCAGCTATAACTATGGCTGTTGCATTTAGAGGTATGTCCCAAAAATTTGTTATTAATGATCTTAACAGTCCGTTAGTAGAGCTTATCAGAGCAGTTGTTGAACAACCTGATGTCTTTGTAAAGGAGTATACAGAACTATGGAACGAGCAGTTTGAATATTCCGATGGTTTTGTCCAGCATTACTATAAGATTAGATCTGAATTTAATGAAGGGCAGACCGATCCTGCACACATGATGTATCTTTTGGCAAGATGCGTCAAAGGATCTGTAAGATATGGCAATAACGGTTTTTTTAACCAATCTCCGGATAAGCGCAGACATGGGACAAGACCACAAACTCTTTTGAATAATGCCCGTCAAATTTCCTACTTATTAAAAGGTAAGACGACTTTCCTATCTGAAGATTATCGCAAGATATTAGATACTGCTGTCCCCGGTGACATTGTATATATGGATCCACCATATCAAGGTGTATGTTCTTACAGGGATAATCGATACTATGCAGGTATCGACTATAGCCATTTTGTTGAGGCGCTTGAAAATCTCAATCGTAGAAATATTGATTATATAATCAGTTACGACGGGTCTTGCGGCGATAAACATTATGGAGAAGATCTCCCTACTCACTTAAATTTGAAAAAAATATTGCTAAAAGCTGGATTGTCGAGTCAGAGTCTTTTATTAGGTAGAAAGGAAGTAACTTTGGAGGCGTTGTACCTATCCAAGGGGCTGCAAGAAATTACAGTTAAAATTCCTGTCCAGAAAACGCTATTTTCAGAATGCGTATGAATATTTCAAAAACGGATTTAAAAAGGTTGCTCAAAATTACAGACAAGCGTCCAGCTACCGTTATCAAACATATATTGGAGCATGGTAGCATCTCAACTGAAGAACTAGAGAAAATCTACGGATACAAACACCCTCCAAGAGCTGTGCGGGATGTGCGAGAGAGAGGTGTGAATGTAGAAACTTTTAAAATTAAATCATCTGATGGACGCAGTATTGGTGCGTATCGTTTTGGCAGTCCTGTTTTTATTGAAAACAAAATATCCAAAGCTGCGGGACGTACTGCTTTGTCATCGGCTCTACGCAATGCGTTAATCGAGCGTTATGGCGCGAGATGCTTTGTATATAATCAAGAAATAGAGGAACGATTTTTACAAGTTGATCATAGAATTCCATTTGAAATTGGAGGCGAGCCGCAAGAAGACAATTTAGAATCATTCATGTTGCTTTGCCCATCAGCCAATCGTGCAAAGTCATGGTCGTGCGAACATTGCCCTAATTGGCGCGAAAAAGATGTTAAAGTGTGCGCCACTTGTTTCTGGGCTGCGCCTGAAAATTATTCTCATATTGCTGGAAAACCCGAAAAACATATTGTAATCACTTTCACCGGAAACGAGATAAAGGATTATGAAAGCCTTATTCGACTTGTCGGGGTAGAAGATGCAGAAAAGACAATTAAAGAACTAATTAAAGACTTCTTACAGAGTAGCGAACACAAATAAGGTTTGTTACGCTCCATTTTTTTGTCTAATTTTGCAATACGTTCCCACATATTAACAGACGCAATTAGACCTGAGGCTTTAAAAGTGATACCACTTTCGGTAAATTTTGCAAGCGTCAAGATTTCAACTCTCTTAAAATCATATCGTTTTGGCAAAAAGTTCAACGCTAAAACGGATCACAAAATAATCTGCGAAGGCGAGAGTCAACCTCCCGCCTTCATCAGTTATACTTAAATATGAAACCTGAAACTGATAATTATATTCACAAAATAGCGGACTACTTTAAAGGCCAACCTATTCTGAGAGCTTGGCTATTCGGCTCATACTCCCGGGGGGACGAATCCAATCAGAGCGACATCGACATTCTTGTAGATTATGATAAGGCGTCTAAACTGTCGCTCCTGAAAATATGTGGTATGATACTGGATTTGGAGGAAATACTTGGAAAGCGAGTTGACCTTATTGAAAATGGACGGTTAATGGATTTTGCTGTCTCTTCAGCCAACAAAGATAGAATTTTGATATATGAGAGAACAGATAAGAGATAAGGAAACAATCCCACTATTCTGAGCTCAGATAAAATACTATCTTACTGAATTCGAATAAGAGCAGATAGATATTAGTGAATAAGGCATCGAAAGCTTTATTTCAACGACCGAGCCCCGACACATCTGCAAATGTCGGGGCTCGATTGTTAAGTAGGAGCTACTGAACCGCTGTCAGCTCCGTTCTCTGCGAAAACAGGTATTTTGTATCGCCGAGCTTTGCATACCCATACCTCTGTCGGCTATCAGCGTACAGGTCTTTAAACTTTTCCACCTCCTGCATCAGATTCTTAAAATCTTCATCCGCGGGCTTTTTGGGAATTTGTGATAGATAAGGAGATACGACCCAATTTCCTGCATTATCGAACATAGCTACAATATCGCCCGTCCAATTAAAGTCAAATTTTTTGAAAACCTCAGCGGGAAATGCCTCTCTGACAACCACTACCGCACTTTTTAAATAATTATTAAGCCCGCTTTCAGACCCATTCACCATGCTGTATTGTGAAAAAATAGGAACGGCTTGTGACCCTATGTTCGTACCTGATCCTACAAATCTATCTAAAGTATTGCAAACATAATAGGTAAGAATCTTTTCTCCATTATGATACAGTACATACTTATGAAGATTACTGTCGTCGGGGAAATACTCCAGCCGAGCGTTCTCGCCATCTTCGGCAGTTCTCAGAGTATATACAAGTTTCTGATTGGAGGAGTTGTCACCTTTATACAGACTTTCTTCCGCATAATAAGCTTTCTCGGGATAAAAGTATTTGGAGTAATGCTTGCCATCTTCATCCCATTCTTCGAGTGTTCGATCGATATTCACATCTTTTTTGTAGTTTGTCCTCGAGCCTGTTGAAGCATCCCGAGTGGCTCCATAGTCATCCCCGATTTGTTGGATAACTGTGCCATCCTCCGAGTACTCTCTTACATACCCTTTGGCCTCCTTACGGTACAACTGCTTCTTATCCGTGCTGTAGCCGTACCATCGGTATGTAGTGTCGTTGCCAAAATATCTTTCGGTATATATGGCAATCCTATCCTCGATATCTTCGGGATAGATTTGCGACCATGAGCCTTTGCCATTAGGCAATTCACCCATCACCTGCACCAACTTATTCTTATCCTTGCGCCATTCATATTTGATAGTCACGCCATTAGGTCTGTATATCTCGTGATTATAGACACCACGGACGGTATTGCCATACTTGACGATCGGTCCATAATACTTGTGCTCTACCTCTTTACCCTTGCGATACGTCACCTCAGAGCCGATGACGCCCGGGCTATCGTAAGACTTATGTATTCCTTCCGGGATGCCGTGTACATAGTTGCCGGAATATGAAACATTCCGATGCTTATAGTCAAAGAACATCCGGTAAAGGCCATGACGATTGCCATCAGCATCCGTTGTATACTCAAACAACCCTTGCGACACCCTTCGTTGGGCGCTCGACGGAGTCGTCACGACGACGCTCAATAAAATAATCAGAAGCAACTTAACTATTCTCATTGCATTTCGTTTTTGTCATTCCACAGCCTCAACGGAAAGTAGATTTAAAACAGAAGGCGTGAGACTGTCAGACTCATATCAAGCGAAGGTTCTGGACTACCTCTGTATTGGATATAAGAATACAACTCACGCCTCGGAAGGTATATAGACGTGTGCTATACACAAACCAAGGGGAGCGTTTTCGACCATCTCTCAATACAGTATGAATTGTCCAGATTCACGCTTGAGAAAGCACTAAACGCCTCCGATTATGTCATCCCTAAGAGCCTGTCCCACAATATTTGTTAACCCTGAGGCAGCCTGACATTGAGCAGATTACCCCTGTCTCGCCTCTCTTGGGTGCTTTTGAAGACGGCGCTCGGTCACAATGCCACAGCATTGCTCCCTCTCTCCGCCTCCAATATCCCTCCAAGATATGCGACCTCAGCGTTGACAAATATTGTGGGGCAGGCTCTAAGGATGCACAAATATATAAATTTTCTTCGATATTAATACTCTATTCATATCAAAAAAATTTGTTCTGTTTGGCGTCCGGAGGCAAATTTTTAAAAATAAAATAAGCAACGTTTTTTTCATAAATTAGGATATGGGAGGCGAGAGTGTCGGCGAATTTTTGTAACTTTGCACCCTGATACGATAGTACTATCTCAAAATGGCTGATGTAAAACAGATTAAGACAGCGCTGATCTCGGTGTTTCACAAAGACGGACTCGACCGAATCCTTGCAGCGCTGCACCGCGACGGCGTGAAATTCATATCAACCGGTGGCACGGCGTCGTTTATCGAATCGCAGGGATATCCGTGCGAGCAAGTTGAAAATCTCACAGGCTACCCCTCTATACTCGGAGGCCGCGTCAAGACCCTACACCCCATGATATTCGGTGGAATCCTGGCTCGCCGCGAGGATATGGATCATGCCGCCCAGACCGCTCAGTACGGTATACCCGACATCGACCTTGTGATAGTCGACCTCTACCCGTTCAGTCAGACAGTCGCTTCGGGAGCATCCGAAGAAGATATAATCGAAAAAATCGACATAGGCGGCATATCGCTCATACGTGCAGCTGCCAAAAACTTCAATGATGTAGCCATCGTAGCCTCAAAGGCTCAGTACGGCATACTCAGCGACATCCTCGAAGCCCGCGGAGCACAGACCACCCTGGCCGAACGCCGTCGGCTCGCCATCGAGGCATTTGCCGTGTCGTCGGGCTACGACTCCGCCATCTACTCACACTTTGCCGGCGACAATGCCGACTACCTGCGTCTGGCCCTCGACGGGCGCCGCGAGATGCGCTACGGCGAGAACCCCCACCAGCAGGGTGCTTTCTACGGCAATCTCGACGCAATGTTCACCAAGCTGCACGGCAAAGACCTGTCGTACAACAATCTGGGCGATGTCGACGCTGCAGTAAGCCTCATGGCAGAGTTTTCCGACTGCACATTTGCGGTGCTCAAGCACAACAACGCTTGCGGCATAGCCTCGCGCCCCACTATCGAGCAGGCGTGGGAAGCCGCACTGGCATGCGACCCGGTGTCGGCCTTCGGCGGTGTCCTGATAGCCAACCGCACCATCACCGCGGCCGCGGCCGAAGAGATCAACAAGATATTCTTCGAAGTGATCATAGCCCCCGACTATCAGCCTGAGGCACTTGAGATACTAAAATCGAAGAAAAACCGCATAATCCTGATTCAGAAGCCGTGCGAGCTCCCTGCCCGACAGGTACGCACAACCCTCAACGGCGCTCTGGTGCAGGATCGCGACACCAAGGTAGAGACAGCTGACGATCTGAAGATTGTGACCACCGTAGCGCCCACCGACGCTCAGAGCCGCGATATGCTCTTCGCCAACAAAGTGGTGAAACACTCCAAGAGCAACGCCATCGTGCTCGCCAAGGATCTGACCCTCTGCGCCTCGGGCGTAGGGCAGACATCGCGCGTCGATGCCCTCAAGCAGGCCATCGAGAAGGCGCAAGGCTTCGGCCACTCGCTTCAGGGAGCAGTCATGGCATCGGATGCGTTCTTCCCCTTCGCCGACTGCGTGGAGATAGCCGACGGCGCCGGCATAAAAGCCGTGATACACCCCGGCGGCTCCATACGCGACAACGACTCCGTGGAATACTGCGACGCTCACGCTATGGCTATAGCCGTCACCGGATTCCGCCACTTCAAGCATTAAAACCTCTAAACTCAACAATAACATTACCAAATGGGACTTTTCTCGCTTACAAAAGAGATTGCAATCGACCTTGGCACAGCCAATACGATTATAATCCACAACGATAAGATCGTGATCGACGAGCCGTCGATCGTGGCTCGCGAAGTCAAGACCGGGAAGCTCATAGCCGTAGGGCGCGAAGCCCAGCAGATGCAGGGCAAGGAGCATGAAGGGATCAAGACGATACGCCCCCTGCGCAAGGGTGTTATAGCCGACTTCGAGGCAGCCGAGATGATGATACGCGGCCTGGTGCAGAAAGCATCGACCAAGAGCAAATGGTTCTCGCCCACGATGCGTATGGTGGTAGGTATCCCCTCGGGGTCGACCGAGGTCGAGATACGCGCCGTGCGCGACTCGTCGGAGCACGCCGGAGGCCGCGACGTCTATATGATATACGAGCCTATGGCCGCCGCGCTCGGCGTGGGGCTTGATGTTGTGGCTCCCGAAGGCAATATGGTGGTCGACATAGGCGGTGGCACAACCGAGATCGCCGTGATCTCGCTCGGAGGCATCGTGTCAAACAAGAGCATCCAGATAGCCGGCGACGACCTCACCGAGAATATCCAGGAGCACATGCGCCGTGTGCACAACGTCAAAGTGGGCGAGCGTACAGCCGAGCTCATCAAGATGAACGTCGGTTCTGCTCTCACCGAGCTCGACAACCCGCCGGAGGATTATATCGTCCATGGCCCCAACCAGATGACAGCTCTGCCGATGGAGGTGCCCGTGAGCTATCAGGAGATATGCCACTGCATCGAGAAGTCGATCACCAAGATCGAGGCAGCCGTGCTCAGCGCACTCGAAAACACTCCCCCCGAGCTGTTTGCCGACATCGTGCGCAACGGTATCTATCTGGCCGGTGGCGGCGCGCTGCTCCGCGGTCTCGACAAGCGTCTCACCGACAAGATCGGCATACAGTTCCACATAGCCGAAGACCCGCTGCTCGCTGTGGCCAAAGGTACCGGCGTGGCGCTTAAGAATACCGACAAATTCAACTTCCTCATCCGGTAAGCTCGCCCCCTGCACGCGGCTTGCCGGCCGATACAACATCAACACGAAATATCGGAATACCGCATCCGCACGGTATTTCGATATTTCGGTAAACCCGTCATTACACTCCCCGCAGCGTGAACAATCTGCTGAACTTTTTGCTCCGTCACATCAACTGGGTGGTTTTCATAGTATATATGGGAATCTGCTCGGCTCTGCTGTTTCCGAGCAATCCGTACCAGCAGTACATCATGCTTTCGTCGGCCAACGCCGTCAACTCAAAGGTTTACTCCGGTGTAAACTCCGTGACATCATACTTCAACCTGCGCGACATCAACGAAGATCTGCTGCACCGCAACTCCGACCTGGAGATGGAGATACTCAAGCTCAAGAAGGAGATCACACAGTATCAAGATCTTATACTCGCCGACTCGCTGAAGATGGACACCGTTGTGACAGAGTACAACTTCGTGATAGGCCACGTGATAAACAACTCCATCTCGCGTCCGGCCAACTATATCACCATCGACAAGGGGCGGCTGGACGGTGTGACCAAGGAGATGGGCGTGGTGGATCACAACGGAGTGGTAGGAGCTGTCGATCTGGTGGGCGACCATGCTTCGCGCGTCATATCGGTACTCAACACCAACTTCAACGTATCGGTCAAGGTCAAGAACACCAACCACGTGGGCCGTCTGCAGTGGGATGGCCAGGACTATCGCGAGGCCCTGATACACGACCTGCCCAAGCATGCCGTATTCCACAAAGGCGACACTATCGTGACATCGGGATTCTCCGACTTCTTCCCGCCGGAAGTACCTGTGGGCGTGATTGATACCGAGGAGACGGGGCGCAAGGAGTTCCTGCTCAGGGTGCGTCTGTTCACCGACTTCTCCACACTTTCGACCGTTCGGGTGATAGGCAACCGCCTCAAAGAGGAGATCCGGGCCATCGAAGAGGTCGAAGATTCAAAAGAGAAATAATATAGCCGGCACCTACGGCAACCATCAATTACAGCAACCAACAGCAATGGGCAAAACCACACTTCATTTCGTGATGCTCGGCATCATACTGGTGCTCGCTCAGGTGATCGTGTTCAACCACGTGTGCCTCTTCGGTGTGGCCGTACCTTTCGTGTTCATCTATCTGCTGCTGAGGCTTCCGATCACCATGCCGGTATGGCAGGTGCTCACTGTAGGGTTTGTGGCCGGCCTGACGGTCGACTCTTTTGCCGACACCCCCGGCATGAACGCCATGGCATGTGTCATCATAGCCATGTGCCGCCGCAGCGTCTTCAGGCTATATTTCAACCGCGAAGACGATCTGTCGAACCCCGAGCCTTCGATCCGCACCCTCGGCTTCAACATCTATCTGAAGTATGCCCTCACGATGACGCTGATATACTGCTCCGTGATGTTCACACTCGAGGGTATCGTGATCTTCCGCCCTCTGATGATGTTGCTTCGCACCATTGCGAGCACCGTGCTCACCACTGCTCTTATTCTGGGAATTGACAGCATAACAGACAAAAAACGTGAGAAAAGACTATAACCTCGAGAAGCGAAAATATGTCATCGCGGCGTTCGTCATTGCGATCGTCTGCATTTACATATTCCGCTTGTTCAATCTCCAGGTGGCCGATTCCACATACAAAGATTCGGCCGAATCAAACGCATATCTCCGCAAAGCCGTATACCCCTCGCGCGGAGTGATATACGACCGCGACGGCCGTCTGGTGGTGTACAACCAGTCGGCTTACGACGTGATGATGATACCTAAGGACGTGCAGGAATTCGACACCGTCGATTTCTGCCACACCCTCGGCATAACACGCGACGAGCTCGACCGACGCCTGCACGATATGCGCGACAAAACCAAGAACCCCAACTACTCGGCATATCTGCCCCAACGCCTTATCGCCCACCTCACCCCCGAGGAGTACGGACGCCTGCAGGAGCGCATGTACCGCTTCGCCGGATTCTATATACAGAAGCGCGTGCTGAGGCAGTATAACTACAAATGCGGCGCTAACGTGTTGGGCAACATCCGCGAGGTGAATGCCGAAGACGTAAAAGCCGACCCATACTACACCGCAGGCGACTATACCGGCGACCTCGGCATCGAGAAAAGCTACGAGCGCGAGCTGCGCGGCACAAAAGGTATCGAGGTGCTGATACGCGACGCTTACGGCAAGATACAGGGCAAATACGACGGCGGCGCTCAGGATCGCGAGGCTATACCGGGCCGCAACCTCAAGCTGAGCCTCAACATCGAGCTGCAGCAGTATGCCGAGTCGCTGATGGTCAACAAGAAAGGTGCCGTCGTGGCCATCGAGCCCGAGACCGGCGAGATACTCTGCATGGTCTCCGCTCCGACCTACGACCCCGAGATGCTCATCGGCAAGGATCGCGGCAAAAACTATGCTGCGATGGTGCGCGACCTCGACAAGCCGCTGTTCGACCGCGCCCTGATGGGTGCCTACCCCCCGGGCTCGACATTCAAACCGGGCCAGGGCCTGATCCTGCTGCAGGAAGGCATCGTGACCCTCGGCACGGCTTACCCCTGCTCGCACGGCTTCGTGAACGGACGCCTGCGCGTGGGGTGCCACGGCCACGCTTCGCCCATAGCCCTCAAGCCGGCCCTGCAGACATCGTGCAACGCATACTTCTGCTGGGGATTCAAGGCTATGATCGACGGACGCAAAAGCCGCTACGGCTCGACCGACGAAGCGTTCGAGACATGGAAGAAACACCTTGTGTCGATGGGCTACGGCTACAAGCTCGGAGTAGATCTGCCTGCCGAAAGCCGCGGATTCCTGCCCAATGCCAAGTTCTATAACGACGTGTTCGGGCAGAACCACTGGAGCGCCAACTCCATCATCTCGGTATCTATCGGTCAGGGCGAGATTCTGGCCACTCCGCTGCAGATAGCCAACGTGTGCGCCACCATAGCCAACCGCGGGTGGTTCATCACTCCGCACGTAGTGAAAGAGATTCAGGACACCGTCATCGATGCCAAATACCGCCAGAAGCGCTACCCCACCATCAACAGTTCGTACTACCACCCGGTGGCCGAAGGTATGCGCATGGCCGTGCTCGGTGGCACCTGTAAAGGCGCCAACCTCCCCGACATCGAAGTGGCCGGCAAAACCGGTACGGCGCAGAACCCCCACGGCCCCGACCACTCCGCCTTCATGGGCTTCGCACCGTACAACAATCCCAAGATCGCCGTGGCCGTATATGTCGAGAACGCCGGCTTCGGCGCCACATTCGGAGTGCCCATCGGATCGCTTATCATAGAGAAATATCTCAATGGGTCGATCTCGCCAAGCCGAAAATATATCGAACAGAACATGCTGTCAGCAAACACCATAGGCCACCGTGGAACAAAGAAACATTAATTCAAACGCCCCCTCGTCGGCATTCCGCCATATCGACTGGCTCACCTTCGGGCTCTATGTAGTGCTCGTGGTGGCAGGCGCTTTCAGCATATATGCCGCCAGCTACGACTTCGACGAAGCATCAATCTTCTCAATGGACGAGTTTTCGGGCAAACAGATACTGTGGATCGGCATATCGGCCGCCGTGGGGTTTGTCATCCTGATGCTCGACATGCGTATGATAGAAGCGTACGCCTACCCTATCTACTTAGGTATCATACTATTGCTGATAGTCACGATATTTATTGCCCCCGATGTCAAGGGGTCGCGATCGTGGATCGTGCTCGGGTCGATGTCGATACAGCCGGCGGAGTTTGCCAAATTTGCCACGGCGCTGGCGCTTGCAAAGCTGTTCAGCACCTACGGCTTCAAGCTCAACGACCGTATCGAGAACTACGGCCTGGCCCTGTCTATCATCTTCCTGCCGCTGCTGCTCATCATCTGCCAGAAAGAGACCGGCTCGGCGCTCGTGTTCATGTCGCTCTTTTTCGTGCTCTACCGCGAGGGTATGAGCGGCCTTGTGCTGCTGGCGGCATTCTGCTCGGTGCTATTCTTCGTGCTGATCATCAAGTATGCCGAGTCCACGCTGCTGGGCATCCCCACCGGGCAGGGGATAGTGTTCATACTGATCATGGTGATCATGGTGGTCATGGTGGCGCTCTACGGGCGCGAGGGGGAGACGGCGCGCAACCTTATCCTGTGGTTCGGCGGCTCCGGCCTCATCACAGCCATCTTCGCCCTCTGCGGACTCACCCTCAACGGCTACATCTATTTCCTCGGAGCCATCTGCGTGGGTTGCGGCTACCTTATTTTCATGGCTATGCGCGGCCGTGGGCGCGGGCTCACCATGACACTGTCGGCCGTGGCGGTGTCGGTGGTATTCCTCTTCTCGGTAAACTTCGCCTTCAACAACGTGCTCGCCGGGTATCAGCAGCAACGCATCAAGGTATCGCTCGGCATCGAGGAAGATCTGCGCGGCGTGGGCTACAACGTCAACCAGTCGAAGATAGCCATCGGCTCGGGCGGAATAACCGGCAAAGGATTTCTCAACGGCACCCAGACCAAGCTCAAATATGTGCCCGAGCAGCACACCGACTTCATATTCTGCACCGTGGGCGAGGAGGAAGGATTCATCGGCACGACACTTGTGCTCGTGCTCTTCCTGACGCTCATATTGCGTGTCATATCTATCGCCGAGCGGCAGCCCACCACCTTTGCGCGCGTCTACGCCTACTGTGTGGCGTCCTACTTCATATTCCATCTGTGCATCAACATCGGCATGGTCGTCGGGCTATGCCCGGTGATCGGCATCCCGCTGCCGTTCTTCAGCTACGGCGGTTCGTCGCTGTTAGGCTTCACCATACTGCTGTTCATACTGCTGCGCCTCGACGCCGCCCGCCGCGATTCGCTCAGCTACTGATAGAATGGCGGCGGCTCTTGCGCGTTCAGCCGAAATGTCGTAACTTTGCCCTGCGGAATGCAACGCACGCACTCTGCTCAAACAAAGTCACCGCATTATGAACCCCAACAGCTTAGTGTCGATCACCGACATCTCCATGCAGGAGATACTCGACCTGCTCGAAGCAGCACGATTCTTCGAAGAGCACCCCGACCATCGCATCCTTCAGGGCAAAATCGCCGCCACTCTATTCTTCGAGCCGTCGACCCGCACCCGTCTGAGTTTTGAAACAGCCGTCAACCGCCTCGGCGGACGTGTAATCGGTTTCTCCGACCCTAACGCTACCTCCACCTCCAAAGGCGAGACCCTCAAAGACACCATCAAGATGGTGTCTAATTATGTCGACATCATCATAATGCGCCACTACCTCGAAGGGGCGGCACGATATGCCTCGGAAGTGACCGACATACCGGTGGTGAACGCCGGCGACGGCGCCAATCAGCACCCCTCGCAGACTCTGCTCGACCTCTACTCTATCTACAAGACACAGGGGCGTCTCAACGACCTGACCATCACCCTGGTGGGCGATCTGAAGTATGGCCGCACGGTGCATTCGCTGATTCAGGCGATGCAATATTTCAATCCTACGTTCCGCTTTGTGGCCTGCGACGAGCTGCGTATGCCCGCCGAGTACAAAGAGTTCTGCGTGCGCCAGGGTATACGGTTCACCGAGCACACCGACTTCTCGCCGGAAGTGATCAACACCTCCGACATCATATACATGACCCGCGTGCAGCGCGAGCGGTTCACCGACATCATGGAGTATGAGCGCGTCAAGGATCTCTATACCCTACACCTGCGGATGCTCGACGACTCCCGCCCCAACCTGCGCATACTGCACCCCCTGCCGCGCGTCAACGAGATATCGACCGATGTCGACGAAAGCCCCAAAGCATACTATTTCGACCAGGCCCGCAACGGCCTCTACATGCGTCAGGCCATAATCTGCCGGGCACTCGGCATAGATGTCAACACCCTCAAATCCGCTTCCGCAAAATGAGCAACAACAAGAAAGAACTTGCAGTGGCCGCCCTGCGCAGCGGCACCGTGATCGACCGCATACCGTCGGACGTAGTGTTCAAGGTGGTACGCATCCTCGGCATCGAGAATGCTTCGACGGCAGTCACCATAGGGTGCAATCTGGAGTCGGCCAAACTCGGCACCAAAGGTATCATAAAGGTAGCCGATGTGACCTACCCCGCCGAGACCCTCAACCGCATCGCCCTGATTGCCCCGCGGGCCAAGGTAAACGTGATACGCGACTATGAAGTGGTCGAAAAGCGCCGTGTGCAGCTCCCCGACGAGATCGTCGGATTGGTGAAGTGCAACAACCCCAAGTGTATCACCAACAACGAGCCGATGCGCACACGCTTTATCGTAGTGGAGCGCGACCCGCAGGTAGTGGTGAGATGCTGCTACTGCAACCGCGAGATCACCTCCGACAAACTCAACCTATATTGACACACCCCTCCCCGGTAGCCATGAAAAAGAACTGGAAGCCCGGCACTATGATATACCCCCTGCCGGCAGTGCTTGTGAGCTGCGGAGATGCACGCCGCTCAAACCTTATCACGGTGGCATGGACAGGTATCCTGTGCACCAATCCGGCCATGTGCTACATATCGGTGCGCCCCGAGCGGTTTTCGTATGGGCTGATCAAGGAGACCATGGAGTTCACCATCAACCTCACCACCGAGCGTTTAGCTCAGGCCACCGACTGGTGCGGGGTGCGCTCCGGACGCGACTACGACAAATGGGCCGAAACCGGCCTTACCCCCGAGCCGGGAGTGAAGGTAGCGTGCCCGGCGGTGGCCGAGTCGCCACTGTCGCTTGAATGTCGCGTAAAGGAGATAGTGAAGCTCGGCAGCCACGACATGTTTGTGGCCGACATACTCAACGTACGCGCCGACTCATCGCTGCTCGACCCCGCGACAGGCGCGTTCGACCTCGGCCGCGCCGGCCTGATAAACTACTCTCACGGCCACTACTACTCCCAGGGCTCACCCATAGGTAAATTCGGCTGGACCGTCAAAAAGAAATAAGCGATTGTCCCACAGGAAATCTAACGATTAAATTTCCTGTGGGACAATCGCTTATAAAGAAATCAATATTTGTTTATTGAACAAATACCTTGCCTGTGGAATCTTTGGTAGAAATTATGTATATACCTGAGGCGGGGAAAGTGTACCCATCAAGATTCCCTTCGTGAAGCAGTGTGCCCATTATATCAAACACACGTCCTGCGCCATCTCCTTTGATCGTTCTGTTTTCGATCTGATAGCCAAGTGTCTTCGGTTCGGTGACTTTATTGACACCGATAGCTTCGTTTACTTCCATTAGCCAGTCGTAGTACGGCGATTTGAAGAGCATATTCCCCTTTTCATCTTTTTGACATAGCAGAGAGTGCGTGAAATAATAATCCTGCTGTTCGCTTCGCGCCTCTTTTCTGACAACCGGGAAAAGTAGATTGCCTTGATCACGCGAAATACACCCTGCTCCTTCAAGTACTTCCATACTAAAATCGTCATTTGAAACTACATGCAGATTGCGCTTGCTATTATCTTCAAGTAGGATTTCCGATGAATTTAGTAACTTGAACGCATCCCACGAAATGCACGGTTCAACTAAATTTTCACCGGTTCCGACGTTAAAATCGTACACCAATTGATCGAACTCCTCGAAGTAGAGCGGACTGCTCAGATATGTATCAAAGTAGCTTCCCTCTTTGATAGGACGGCGATACACTTTTTTATCGTGCTCTCGCATTAATGCTAAGAGAGACTTGGAGGATACATATATATTTGATGGAGTAGCCGTTCGATACAATTTCTTGTATGTTACACCGTTGATTACCGAATCACCCTCAAACTTAAGTTTGTAAAACAGGGTGTCCAAGTATGCACCCTGACCCGGGAAAGCGTAATATATTCGTATCCTTACTCGGTATGTCCACTCCACGCCTTCTCTCACCATAGGAGTATATTCGGCAGCCTTTGCTTCGGTCAGTAAGCTGATACAGCTTATGATGCCGAGGATTAGAAGTATAAGTTTCTTCATTGCTGTGTATTTTTTAAGTTAATAATTAGTTTGGCCTTGTGAATATTATTTCGCCCGTTGGGGACATGATGACATTCGTCGTTCCGTTAAGTTTGTTTCTGCCAAGCAAGCTAATCGTCGCTCGGCAACTGAAGAGGTAAGGTGTTTTCATATGTTAATTATTATGATGGTGGATAAATAAGGACAATATGATTTATAATTCTCCTGTGCGATTGAATAAAATACCGTTTTTGCAAAAATAAATATATTTTTTAATTACCAAATTATTTGTTTATTTTTTTTGAAAAAATATTCAAAATAATTTACTGAGGTTGATTTTGCAAATTGAAACGATAGTGGCGAAGTAGGGTTAATCCTATATACATTATTAATAAGCTCCTCACATCTTCAGGGTGGCGGAGACGGGCTCGCAGAGCAGGAGCTTGCGGCGGCCG
>CAZPKH010000043.1:0-16449 GCA_964587165.1 uncultured Muribaculaceae bacterium | reverse complement strand
GCCCCGTCATTGAAGTTTTAGAACGCAAATACAGAACTCGGAGCGCGCATCCCTGTGTGGGTGCGCGCTCTTAATTTCAATTGGTTAAAAAGTCGTAAATTCGTCCGGATTCGTCACCGATTGGTATAATTTGCTTAACTTTGTGGAAAAGTAGAATTATGCTTGAAGATGAATTTCTGAAAGGACGCACACCGCGATCGATCATTGATATATCGCAGATCTCGAGCGTGCGAAAATATATATCGGAGTTTTCCAATCTGGAGAGCGACTATCTGTTCACGCGGCTGACGGCCGGCTCGGAGCGTCCGCAGTTTATTAACGGTCCGGTGCGCATCAACGGTCTGATACTCTGCTTCGTGGCCAGAGGGTATATGAATCTCGATATTAATCTTACGAACACGGTGCTCGAAGCCGGCTCGTTTATCATGGCCTCGTCGTCGGCCATTATCAATATACGCGAGCTCGACTGCGCCAACCTCGATGCGTATGTGGTGGTGATCTCGCCCGACTTTCTGCGCGACATAAACATCGACCTCAATGTGCTTCAGTCGGCCAAGCTGCAGACGTCGGAAACGCCCGTGCTCACCCTCACCCCCCAGGAGTCGGCGCTACTGCTGCGCTACATGGCGCTGCTGCACACCAACACAAGCGAAAACACCGGCCATCTGTACATACGCTCGATATCTCGCTGTCTGATTGCCTCGATCATATATCAGCTGATGGAGTTTTCGGCCGTGCGCGCCGCGTCGCTAGAGGAGGAGAAGGTGACACACCGGTTCAACCGTCGCACCAACTATGTGCACGACTTCATGGAGCTGATCTACCGCTACCACAAGCAGGAGCGATCGGTGTCGTTCTATGCCGACAAACTATTCATCACACCTAAATATCTGTCGCTCATCATCAAGGAGTCGACCGGACGTACCGCCGCCGAATGGATCGACAAATATGTGATACTTGAAGCAATGAATATGCTCCGCTTCTCCCGCAAGAACATACAGCAGATAGCCTACGAGCTGAATTTCTCAAACCAGTCGTCGTTCGGCAAATATTTCAAGAACCTCACGGGCATGTCGCCCTCAGCATACCAGCGATCATGAAAATAGCACTTATAGGATACGGAAAGATGGGGCGCGCCATAGAGCGCATAGCCCTGCAGCGCGGCCACGAGATAGTGGCGCGCATAGACCGCGACAACCTCGCCGACATCGACTCCGAGGCGTTCCGCTCGGCCGATGTGGCTATCGAGTTTACAACCCCCGCCACGGCTGTGGCAAACTATCTGGCCTGCTTCGACCGCGGCATCAAGGTGGTGAGCGGCACCACCGGATGGCTCGACAGCCGCTCCCGCGTCGACGAGGCTATGGCGGTCAAGGGGGGCACACTGTTCTGGTCGTCGAATTTCAGTCTCGGCGTAAACATCTTCATGGCCGTAAACCGCCGGCTTGCTGCGCTCATGGACCCCTTCGGGCAGTATAAGCCGTGGCTCACCGAAGTGCACCATATCCACAAGCTCGATCACCCCAGCGGCACCGCCATCACCCTGGCCGAGGGGATAGCCGACGAATGCTCGCGCATCGAGGGGTGGACCGAAAACCCCGCCGAGTGTGCCGACCGTCTGCTCATCAACCATGTACGGCAAGATGAAGTGCCCGGCATACATACCATAACCTGGGAGTCGGATGTCGACACTATCACCATCAGCCACTCGGCGCGCTCGCGCGACGGATTCGCTCTCGGAGCCGTCATAGCTGCCGAGTGGACAGCCTCGCGCACAGGCGCTCTGGGCATGGATCAGCTGATGGCCGACCTCGTCGGTTGAAAATACCCACATCAGGGTATTGGCCGGACGCTCCGGCGGCAGTACCTTTGCCGCAGAAAAAGCAAACGGTACACACACCGCCATAGCAGATTTTTTTTGATAGTTGTAATTCGGGCAGATGTCGGGCCTCCGGCGTCTGCTCTGTTTTTTGCAAAAAAAAATTGAGGGCATGTGAACCAACCGTCGCCTGCGGATGTTATATAAACAAAAGGTAAGATACTTTTTCCATTGCAAGATAAGAAATGTGATAATGATTGGTTTATTATCAAGCACGGAGATGTTGGGAAACATCTCCGTGCTTGATGTATATAGACCTCATGCTTCATGCTTGTCGCGATAATGACGCGATAATAAACTTTTTAGAGAAAATGTCTGTTAATATTTTGCAAAGCACAAAATAATTTGTAAATTTGCACAAACTTATCTCCCTTAGGTGGAAAATACTAAGGCTCGCCCACCCCTAAAGGTGGGCTTATTTTATGGATAAACAGAGAGTAATCGTTTATATTGACGGCTTCAACTTCTACTACGGGCTAAAGAAAAATGCACAGTGGAAGAAGTATTACTGGCTTGACATTGTCAGGCTCTTTGAGATGTTTATGCGGCCAAACCAAGAGTTGGTTGCTGTGAAGTATTTCTCTGCGAGAGTTGATGATATAGATCAAAGCCTCAGACAAAACGCATTTTTCCAAGCCAACAAAGAGAATCCTAAGTTTAAATTGATACTTGGTAAATATCTGAAGAAAGAGATTGTATGTTTCAACTGCGGAAATAAAATTCATACACACGAGGAGAAGGAGACAGATGTGAGAATTGCCACTCAGATTGTCGCTGATGCATATCAGGATAATTGTGACATTGCCATAGTTGTGTCGGCCGACAGCGATATGATTCCGGCTATTGAACTCGCTACCGAAGCCGGTCATAAGGTGGTGGTGTATTTTCCTCCGCATCAATACTCAAGCAATCTGGCATCGATGGCTTCGAGTAAGCCTGTACAGTTAAAGCAATATGAAAGTCGATTCCGACAGTGTATTTTCCCGGATGTTGTACATCTTGCTGTTCCGGATTTTGATTTGCAGATACCTGCTAAATGGAAATCATTCCAATAGTGTGCTCCAAGGGGTGTATAAGTGGAGGAATGACGAAGCCGGGCGACCCATTAAACGGGCGTCCGGCTTCGTCATGGAGTGGAGCGGGGGGCTACTGCTCGGCGTAGCTGAGCACGGTGGGCGAGCTTACGTCGACACCAAACTGCTTTGCGCGTGCCAGGATGGCGCGTGCGAGCTTCGGCTTGAGATCTTCGGGGCAGTAGCGGAAATATGCCTCGGCGGCGCGCACATGGGCTGCGTCGGGCATAGGATACTCGCGTCGTTCGGGCAGCCCGAATACGTCGTCGGGCAGCTCCTTTTTCTCTTCGTAGGTCAGTCGGTCGTTCATAGTATTCTATATTATATTGTTATTAGTCGGTCACTCGCCCTTGAGCACCCTGAGGGCTGCAGCGTAGTCGGGCTCGTTGGTGATCTCGTGTACCAGGTCGGCATACTTGACAGTGCCGTCGGCATCGATTATCACTACGGCGCGTGCCAGAAGTCCCTTGAGCGGGCCGTCGACGAGCTCCACACCATAGTTTTCCACAAACCCTTTGGAGCGGAAGGCCGAAGCCACGGTGACATTCTCTATACCCTCGATGGTGCAGAAGCGGCTCATTGCGAAGGGGAGATCCATCGACACGCATATCACTGTAGTGTCGGGGAGCTTGCCGGCCTCGACATTGAAGCGGCGAACGCTTGCGGCGCACACAGGTGTGTCGAGCGAGGGGAATATGTTGAGCACTACGCGGCGACCTTTGAAGTCGTCGAGTTTTACGGCGCTGAGGTCGGCGCCTGTCAGTTCGAACTCGGGAGCCCGGGTCCCTACTGCCGGAAGCGTGCCGTAGGTGTGGCACTCTGTTCCGTTAAAAAATACGTCTGCCATAGATTAGTATTTTGAGTTTTTGAGATTATAGTTTATTCCGGTGAGTGCGTCTCTGCATGCGAGCAGGATCACTCTATCATCTCTGTAACAATATCGGCGAGCTTAAAGTTCTTGCCCTGCGCAACGGATTCAACCACTCCGTAGTCGTCGACGAGCATCAGAAGCGGTGTCTCGGTCCCTCCGAGCTGCTTGAGCAGTGTGGCGCCGTCGAGCAGGTATGTCTCGTGCCCTGAGGGATGGTCGGAGGCACGCATCGCGTCAGCCCAGCGCGAGAGAGTCACGAAGATGATCGATACCTGAGCACCGCGCTCGCCGCATTGAGCCAGCCCCGCGCGAACTTGCTGCGCGGCCTCTTCGAGGTCGACGGCTTCGTCGTCGATCACCACGATAAGTGTTTCATATCGAGGTTCGAACGTGAAGCGGCCGCCCTGCATGGCCGGGAGGGTGAAGCGAGGCATGGGGAATCCGGCGAAGCTCGCCGGCTGAAGATTGGCACCCGCGAAGAGACCGAGCACGTCGCCGTGGCGCTGCCAAGGGGCGTCCGCGCCGGCTTTAAGCGTCGGGGCAGCGCGATATGTGGCGTGCAGAGAGCTTTCAGCAGCCGTGCCGGGGGACCGCACTGTAGAGAGCTCGGCCAGGCGCATGCCGGGGTTGACGAACCGGTATGTCGATGAGCGGGTAGGCGTGCCGTCGGGGGTAGTAGTTGTAAGGGTGAGTGTCAGGCGGTCGGGGCCGTCGGTGGCGATGTCGTAGCGGGTGCGCAGAGGGGAGTCGGCGCTCAGGGCGCTCTCTATATCGTCGGCCACCATCGGTGGGATGAGCCACGCAAACGGCGCATTGAGCGCCATCTCCGTGGATATCCCTCCGCGTATGTTTGAGTTTTCGCGGAACTGACGGCCGTCGAAGCGGTAAAGAGCCGAGTCGGTCAGAGCGGCGAAAGCTGTCGGGCTGTCGTCGGTGTCGGCCGGGCGGTACTCCACCAAGTAGTCGGCCTGCGCCACGCCGCCACCTCTCCACCACATCAGTGCCGCCTCGTAGGAGGCTGCATCCTGCCCGGGAGCCGCTATCTCGACATCGGCAGTCGCAGCCCCCGGCTCAGAGCGAAGAGCCCTCAGAATATCGTCAATCCCCCGGGCTGACAAGCTCCAGGGGATAAACGCGAGCCATAAAAACAGCAATCGCACCTTTTTCATTTACAATAGTTGACGTTTTTCATTGCTATAACACCGGCGCTGCTAAAATGGTTCATTCGGTGCCGCAAAAAACGCCTCGGGAGCAAACTCGGAGGACGCATCCTTGTAGCACGGGTCCTTCAGGGCCCGAGGATAACGCCATCCGGGGGTATTCATTAATCACGGATTATCACTATATCCTAAAATTATATTAGAATAATAGTGATAATCCGTGATTTAATGTAGTGCCGAGCCTGCGCCGACTTCGGGCGCGATCAGACGGTGAGAATCTCTTTCTCCTTGGCGGCGAAGAGTTCGTCGATCTGCTTGAGGTATTTGTCGTGGAGTTTCTGCACGGAGTTTTCGGCGTCTTTCTCCACATCTTCGGGCATGCCTTGCTTTACGGCTTTCTTGAGGCCGTCGATAGCGTCGCGGCGGGCGTTGCGCACCGATACTTTAGCGTTCTCGGCTTCGGCTTTCGACTGTTTGACGAGCGATTTGCGGCGCTCCTCGGTGAGCGGCGGGATGCCGAGGCGTATCACCTCGCCGTTGTTTTCGGGCGTGATGCCGAGTTCGGAGTTGATGATTACTTTCTCGATCTCCTTGAACATCGGTTTCTCCCACGGGGTGATGGCGATGGTGCGCGCATCGGGAGTAGAGATGTTGGCCACATTGCTCAGGGGTACAGCCGAGCCGTAATACTCAACGCGGATACCGTCGAGTATCTTGGGATTGGCTTTGCCGGCGCGTATGCGGGCGAGCGATTCGTCGAGATAGGACACTGCGAGCTGCATTTTCTCTTCAGCGGGGACGAGGTAGTCTTTTACTTCTGCCATGATATTTATGTTTTAATTTGATATTCAGTAAACGAGGGTGCCTACCTGCTCGCCGTCGATGAGCAGCCGGGCGAGGTTGCCGGGGGTATCCATGTCGAACACTACTATCGGCAGGCCGTTCTCCTTGCACAGCGCTGTTGCCGTGAGGTCCATCACCCGCAGGCCCCGGCTGAGCACTTCGTCGTAGCTTATGCTGTCGAAGCGTGTTGCGGTGGGGTCTTTTTCGGGGTCGGCGGTATATACACCGTCGACGCGTGTGCCTTTGAGCATCACCTGGGCTTCGACCTCAATGCCGCGGAGCGCCGAGCCGGTGTCGGTGGTGAAGAACGGGTTGCCGGTGCCTCCTGCTATGATGGCCACTTCGCCGCGCTCCAGGGCCTCGATGGCGCGCCACTTGCTGTACTGCTCGCCGATGGGAAACATGTTGATGGCCGTGAGCACGCGGGCTTTCTGTCCGGCTGCTTCGAGAGCGGAGCTGAGGGCAAGCGAGTTGATCACGGTGGCGAGCATACCCATCTGGTCGCCCTTGACGCGGTCGAAACCGCGCGATGCGCCCTGAAGGCCGCGGAATATGTTGCCGCCGCCTATCACGATGGCTACCTGCACCCCTGCCTGGGCTATCTCCTTGATCTGGCGGGCATAGTCGGAGAGGCGTGTGGTGTCGATACCGTGCCCCTGTCCGGCTGCCAGCGACTCGCCGCTGAGCTTCAGAAGCACGCGGCTATATTTTTTTGTCTGTGTCATATCTGCGTTGATTTTTTTTGCTGATACAAATATAGGCCGATTTGCCCGAATCAGCAAACTATTTCTTCTTTTTGCGGAAATAGTCGTTGTAGATTTTCAACGAGAATATGATGGCCGACGATATTGCGGCGATGCTGTTGGTGATCACGAGCGGGATATTGCCCAATATCGCGCCCTGTACGATGAATAGTATCGACCCTGCGCCGAAGAGCAGGAATGTGGTCATGGCTATGCCGTCGGTATCGCGGGTGCGGATAGTGTACCACGCCTGCGGCACATATCCCAGCACCATGCAGATAGCTGCGCCGTAGCCTGCTATGTGCATTATCAGATCTATGGATTCTTGAGTCATGGTATATAATTGCGGGTAGTGAAATGCAAACTTAGTGAAAATTTGCAAAAATCACAACTCACGTCTTGATAATCTGTGCGGAAAAACGTATTTTTGGACTCAATGATGAAAAAGCTTGTAATATCGACCGGCGCCGGCATATCTGCCGAGTCCGGCATCTCGACATTCCGCGACTCCGACGGGCTCTGGGAGAATTACCCCGTGATGGAGGTTTGTTCGGCCGACGGCTTCGCGCGCAATCCGGCCTTGGTGCATAAGTTCTACAACGACCGCCGTCGCCAGCTTGTGAATTGCGAGCCTAACGCGGCCCACCGCGGCCTGGTAGAGCTTGAGCAGTGGTACGACACTTATGTCATAACCCAGAACGTCGACGACCTGCACGAGCGTGCCGGATCATCCAAGATTCTGCATCTGCACGGCGAGCTGATGAAAGCCCGCTCCGTGCGCCACCCCGACAGGATATATCCGCTCACCATCGACCATCTCGAGACATCGCCCTCCGACCGCGACACCTACGGCGACCCTATACGCCCCCATATCGTATTCTTTCAGGAGTCGGTGCCCAACATCGAGCCGGCTATCGAGCTGGCGCAGCAGGCCGACATATTTGTGGTGATAGGCACATCGCTGGTGGTATATCCGGCCGCATCGCTGATGCACTATGTGCGCCCGGGGGTGCCGGTGTACTATATCGACCCGAATCCTGCCGAGGTGCCCGCCGGCGTCACCGTCATCAAGGCTCCGGCCACCGAGGGTGTGCGCCGTCTGGTGGAGATTCTGCGCCCCTGAAAATTTTGAAAATCCGAATTTTTTCGTAACTTTGACAAGCACAAACCTATCGCACATATCAACAAAATAATATCCACGCACATGCGCAGATTCATCACCCTCGCAGCGGCAGCTTGCCTGCTGATGCCTGCCGGCACTCTTGATGCCGCCGCAGCCGAGCGTCAGAACCCCTTCCTGGCGCCGTACACCACACCGTTTGAGATCCCTCCGTTCGAGCAGATCACCTACGCCGACTACATCCCGGCCCTGAAGCAGGGTATCGACGAGCACAACGCCGAGATAGCCGCCGTGGTGGCAAATCCGGACGCTCCGACATTCGAAAACACCATCATCCCCCTGGAGTACGGCGGACGCACTCTCGACCGCGTGCTCAGCGTGCTCTTCTCGCTCACCGAGTCGATGGCTACCCCCGAGATGCAGGCCGTCGAGGCCGAAGCTATGCCGCTCTATTCGGCTCACAACGACGAGATGTATATGAACGATGCCCTCTTCGCCCGCGTAAAAGCGATATACGACAATCTCGATAATCTCGACCTCACGACACCTCAGCGCCGCGCCGTAGAGGAGTATTACAAGAACTTCGTGCGCAACGGCGCCCTGCTCACCCCCGAGCAGAAGAAAGAGCTCTCCGAGCTCAACACCACTCTGGCCGACCTCTATCTGCAGTTCAACCGCAACCTGCTGGCCGCCAACAATGCATTCGTCATCGTGGTCGACAACGAAGCCGACCTCTCCGGCCTGCCCGCCAACGTCAAGGCTCAGGCTGCCGAAGCCGCTGCCGCCCGCGGCCTCGAAGGCAAATGGGTGCTCACCCTCCACGCTCCCTCGCGCCTGCCGGTGCTCACATACGCCGACAACCGCGACATACGCCGCCGTATGTATCAGGGGTACACATCGCAGGCCTCCGAGGGCGACGGCTCAAATATACCCGTGATCAACAAAATCCTCAAAGCCCGTGCACGCAAAGCTCAGCTGCTCGGTTTCGACGACTTCGCTTCGTATATGACCGACAACGTAATGGCCCGCACCCCGCAGGCCGCTGAGGAGCTGCTGATGAAGCTGTGGGTGCCCGCAGCCGCCAAGGTCAAGACCGAAGTGGCCGAGATGCAGGCTATAGCCGATGCCGAGGGCGCCGGCCTCACCATCGAGCCGTGGGATTACTACTACTACGCCGAGAAGGTGCGCAAAGCCAAATACGATCTCGACGAGACCGAAGTATCGCAGTATTTCCCCGTCGATGCCGTGCGCGACGGCATTTTCACTATGGCCGGACGCCTCTACGGTGTGACATTCCGCGAGCTCCCCGACGCTCCCAAATATCACCCCGAGTGTAAGGTTTATGAGGTGCTCGATGCCGACGGCAACCACCTCGCCATCTTCATGACCGACTACTTCAGCCGCCCCATCAAGCGCCAGGGCGCATGGATGGATGCCCTCGACAATTCGTTTGTGGGCACCGACGGCGTGGCTCACCGCCCTATTATATATAATGTGGGCAACTTCTCCGGCCCCACAGCCGACACCCCCGCTCTGCTGTCGATGGACGACGTGGAGACTCTCTTCCACGAGTTCGGCCACGGTCTGCACGGCATGCTCTCGAAAGCCGAGCTCCCCTCGCAGGCCGGCACAAACACCGACCGCGACTTCGTAGAGCTCCCCTCGCAGTTCCACGAGCATTTCCGCTTTGACCCCGCGCTGGTGTACGACTATGCAAAGCATTACCGCACCGGCGAGACCATCCCCGAGGAGCTTGTTGCGAAGATCAACGCCGCATCGACCCACAATCAGGGATTCATGACCGCCGAGCTCGTAGGAGCAGCTCTCCTCGACCTGGCTTACGGACACCTCAACCCCGAGGGTGATGTCGATGTGATGGCTTTCGAGGCTGATTTCGCAAACAAGATCGGTATGCCCAAGGAACTCACATTCCGCTACCGCTCGCCCTACTTCAAGCATATATTCGGCAGCGACGGCTACGCTTCGGGCTATTACACATACCTGTGGTCGGCCGTGCTCGACTGCGACGCCTTCGAGCTCTTCGAGCAGAACGGCGTGTTCGACCCCGCCACCGCCAAGTCGTTCAAGACCAATATCCTCGAGGCCGGCGGCTCTGAAGATCCGATGGTGCTCTACGAGCGTTTCCGTGGCTCGAAGCCTACACCCGACGCGCTGCTGCGCAACCGCGGCCTCAAGTAACCGCAGATGAAATTAGCATACATAATACCTGCCGCGGGGAGCGGGAGCCGATACGGCGCCCCGCTCCCCAAGCAGTTTTGCGACATGGGCGGACGGCCGCTGCTGATGACCACCATCGACCGCCTGCGGGCCGCATCGCCCCCTGATACCCACATAGTGCTGGTGCTCAGCACCTACTTCATCGACGAGTGGCTCGACATGTGCGCCGAGCACGGCTTCCGCTCCCCCGCCATCGTAGAGGGTGGAGCCACGCGCTGGGAGTCGGTGCGCAATGCCCTCGAAGCCGTGCCGCCGACGGTCGACATCGTGGCCGTGCACGACGGCGCCCGCCCTGTAGTGTCGGCCGCTCTGGCCGCCCGCGTGGTCGAGGCCGTAGCCGCCGGCAGTCAGGGAGCTATTCCTATGGTCCCGGTCACCGACTCCATACGCCGTGTGCGCCGCGACGGAAGCACTGTAGCCGTGCGCCGCGACACGCTGCGTGCCGTGCAGACACCGCAGGCATTCCGCGCCGGACTGCTGCGCCAGGCCTACCGGATGGCCTACCGCCCGACATTCACCGACGATGCCTCGGTGATGGAAGCCGCCGGATTCACCGACCTCGCGGCCGTCGACGGCGACCCCGCCAACATCAAAGTGACCAATCCCGGCGACATCGCCACCGCCCTGGCTCACCTGCGCCGCATGGAATAAACTGCGTATAAACTGAGAGTCAGGCGCTCACAACCACAGCGACGGCAAAATTTTTGCGTATTACGATATTAATATTTAACTTTGCCGTGCTTTTCTGCACCTTCCTTTGACCGAAGGTGCCTATGGCGTTACAACATCAAAATACCCAATAGATTACAAACTTTATGAGTAAAGAGAAGAAATTTCTGACTTGTGATGGTAATCAGGCTGCCGCACATGTGAGCTACATGTTCACAGAAGTGGCCGCTATATACCCCATCACACCGTCGTCGACTATGGCTGAATATGTCGATGAGTGGGCTGCTGCCGGCCGCAAGAACATCTTCGGCGAAACCGTTCTGGTGCAGGAGATGCAGTCGGAGGGTGGTGCCGCAGGTGCCGTCCACGGATCGCTCCAGGGCGGAGCCCTCACCACCACATATACCGCCTCGCAGGGTCTGCTGCTGATGATCCCCAATATGTACAAGATCGCCGGCGAGCTGCTCCCCTGCGTGTTCCACGTATCGGCACGCACACTCGCATCGCACGCCCTGTCGATATTCGGCGACCATCAGGACGTCATGTCGGTGCGTCAGACCGGATTCGCCATGCTTGCCGAAGGCTCCGTGCAGGAGGTGATGGATCTGGCAGGTGTGGCTCACCTTGCCACCATACGCAGCCGTGTGCCGTTTGTGAACTTCTTCGACGGATTCCGCACTTCTCACGAGATACAGAAGATCGAGCAGCTTGATGCCGACGATCTCGCTCCGCTGCTCGACCGCAAGGCTCTGGCCGACTTCCGCGCCCGCGCCCTCTCCCCTCAGGCTCCCGTGGCACGCGGTATGGCCGAGAACGGCGACGTATTCTTCCAGCACCGCGAGGCTTCCAACAGCTACTATGAGGCTGTGCCCGAGATCGTCGAGGAGTACATGCACAAGATCTCCGAGATCACAGGCCGCCGCTACGAGCTCTTCAACTACTACGGTGCGCCCGACGCCGAGCGCGTGATCATCGCCATGGGCTCGATCACTCAGGCTGCCGAGGAGGCCATCGACTCGCTCGTGGCCAAAGGCGAGAAAGTCGGTCTGGTGTCGGTACATCTCTACCGTCCCTTCTCTGCAAAGCACTTCCTTGCCGCCGTGCCCGCCACCGCAAAGCGCATCGCCGTGCTCGACCGCACCAAAGAGCCCGGCGCTCTCGGCGAGCCCCTCTACCTCGATGTGAAAGACTGCTTCTACGGCAAGGCTGACGCCCCCGTGATCGTGGGCGGCCGCTACGGTCTCGCTTCGAAAGACACCACCCCCGCACAGGTGCTCAGCGTGTTTGACAACCTCGCTCTCCCCGAGCCCAAGAACCACTTCACAATCGGTATCGACGACGACGTGACATTCACCTCGCTCCCCATACTCCCCGAGGTGGCACTGGGCGATCCCTCGACATTCGAGGCCAAATTCTACGGTCTCGGCGCCGACGGTACAGTGGGCGCAAACAAAAACTCGGTGAAGATCATCGGCGAGAACACCGACAAATACTGCCAGGCTTACTTCGCATACGACTCCAAGAAATCGGGCGGCTTCACATGCTCGCACCTGCGCTTCGGCGACAAACCGATCCGCTCCACCTACCTGGTGAATACTCCCAACTTTGTGGCTTGCCACGTGCAGGCATACATGCACATGTATGATGTGACACGCGGTCTGCGCGACGGCGGTACATTCCTGCTCAATACCATCTGGGAGGGTGACGAGCTGGCCAAGAACATGCCCGTGCGTGTCAAGAAATACCTCGCCAAGCACAACATCACCGTATACTACATCAACGCAACCCGCATAGCTCAGGAGATCGGTCTGGGCAACCGCACCAACACCATACTCCAGAGCGCATTCTTCCGCATCACCGAGGTGATACCGGTAGATCTCGCCGTAGAGCAGATGAAGAAATTCATCGTCAAGAGCTACGGCAAGAAAGGCCAGGATGTGGTCGACAAAAACTATGCTGCTGTTGACCGCGGCTCCGAGTACCACAAGCTCGACGTAGACCCCGATTGGGCCGAGCTCGCCGACGAGCCCGCCGTGGCAAACGACGATCCCGCGTTCATCAACGAGGTCGTTCGCCCCATCAACGCTCAGGACGGCGACCTGCTCAAGGTGAGCGCCTTCAAAGGCATCGAGGACGGCACATGGACCCCCGGCACCGCCAAGTATGAGAAACGCGGCGTGGCAGCCTTCGTGCCCGAATGGATGGAGGAGAACTGTATACAGTGCAACAAGTGTGCGTACGTCTGCCCCCACGCTGCCATCCGCCCGTTCGTGCTCGACGAGGCTGAGCTCGCCGGCTCACCCTTCGGCGAGGCTGGCACAATACCCGCCATCGGCAAGCAGTTTGCCGGAATGCGCTTCATTCAGGCTGTCGATGTGATGGACTGCCTCGGCTGCTCCAACTGCGTCGACGTATGCCCCGGCAAGAAAGGCGTGAAAGCCCTGAAGATGATGCCGCTCGAGACACAGCTCGAAGTGCAGAAGTCGTGGGACTACTGCGTGGATCACGTCGCTTCGAAGCAGAAGCTCGTCGACATCAAGGCTAACGTCAAGAACTCGCAGTTTGCCACACCGCTCTTCGAGTTCTCAGGCGCATGCTCCGGCTGCGGCGAGACTCCGTATCTCAAACTCGTCAGCCAGCTCTTCGGCGACCATCAGATGGTGGCCAACGCTACCGGCTGTTCGTCGATCTACTCAGGCTCCGTGCCCTCGACACCTTACACCGTCGACGCCGACGGCCACGGTGTGGCTTGGGCAAACTCACTCTTCGAGGACTTCGCCGAGTTCGGCCTCGGCATGAAGATAGCCAACGAGAAGCTCGTGGCCCGCGTGGCCGAGCTGATGCAGGGCATCACCGAGTGCGACAAAGCATCCGCCGAGCTCAAGGCGCAGGCCGCCAAGTGGCTTGAGAACCGCAACAGCGCCGCCGCAACCTACGAAGTGGCAAAAGAGATCGTGCCCCTGGCCGAGGCTTCCGACTGTCCCCTGGCCAAGCAGCTGCTTGAACTCAAGAATCAGATCGTGAAACGCTCGCAGTGGATCGTGGCCGGCGACGGCGCCGCCTACGACATCGGCTTCGGCGGTCTCGACCACGTACTCGCCACCGGCAAGGATGTCAACGTACTCGTGCTCGACACCGAGGTATACTCCAACACCGGCGGTCAGGCTTCGAAGTCGACCCCGCTCGGCGCTATCGCCAAATTTGCCGCAGCCGGCAAGCGCATCCGCAAGAAAGACCTCGGTCTTATCGCGTCGACCTACGGCTACGTCTACGTAGCACAGGTGGCCATGGGTGCCGACAATGCTCAGGCTCTGAAAGCCATCCGCGAGGCCGAGGCTTACGACGGACCGTCGCTCATCATAGCCTACTCGCCCTGTATCAACCACGGCCTCAAGGCCGGTATGGGTCGCTCGCAGGATGAGGAGCGTCGCGCAGTGGAGTGCGGCTACTGGCAGCTCTGGCGCTACAACCCCGCCGCCGAGCTCGAAGGCAACAACCCCTTCACCCTCGACTCGAAAGCTCCCGACTGGTCGAAGTTTGAGGACTTCCTCAAAGGCGAAGTGCGCTACGCATCGGTGCTCAAGCAGTATCCGGCCGAGGCACAGCAGCTCTTCGACGCCGCTGTCGACAATGCCAAGTGGCGCTACAACAACTATCAGCGTCTTGCCCGCCAGCAGTGGGGCGTAGATCCCGAAGTTGAAGCCCTCGAAGGCAAATAATCGCAGAAAGATCCTTACAGACATATCAGTGGCATCCGTCGGTCCTCCCGCCGGGTGCCACACTTTTCATACCCCCGTCCCCTCAATGATTGCGCCCTCCGAACTCACTCTTGTGCCCCATCAAAGCCGGGTTCCCGACCCCGCCGTCAGGCAGCCTCTTCGCTATATTTCGATACTTTCAGCGGCAGCATTCAGATACAGGAAAGTCTGACGACCGGGCGGCAGCGCGCTCATTGGGGCTAATATCAGCAGACGCCCGGCCGTGCATAGGTTGAAGTCGTGGGCGGCCGGTTTCTCTCTTTCGCCAAGCGGCCGGTTTGTTAGAAGTATGATTTTGCCATTGGCATCTTCGCACAGTCGGCGTATCTCTTTTTCTTCCTTCGAAATAAACGGTGAAACAAGCACGCCTCCGTTTTCAGAGATGTGTGCCCATCTTCTGCGCTTGGCAGCCTTCAGTTCCTCGGTGTCTGCCCGATGGATTACGACAGGTGCTTTGAAGGGATTCTCCAACAGTTGGATGTTGCCATAAGCCTGCCAGAGGGATTGGTTGATAGTGAGATTGTTTATACGGCGGAAGAAATCGGGATTCCGGGCTCTCACTAACAGTCGATAAGGGTTTTGTCGGATATAGTTGCAGATCGTATCGAGGCTGTGGTGTCGTCGGAGTATGCGGTCGTAAAAATCTTTTTCAAATATAGGGGTGGGGGAGGCAAGTTGTTCCCGCGCTAATTGTCCGCATTTCACTTTCATCATTCCTATATAGCTGCCTATGGGCTTTGGAAGCGTGGATTCTGCGAAGATTGCGAAATGGATGTGATCGGGCATAATGACGTATTGCAAGACACGCAATGCGGGGCAAAGATTAGGGAAATTGCCGATCTGTTCTTCTATTATCCGGCCTATTTGCGAGCGCTCGACTATGGGATGCTCCGGTGAGCCGGTGATCCTTGAAAAATTCGGTACTCCTGGTGCTTTAGTCATTGTGATATGATAAATGCATCGGGATCTGTAGTCGTGATGATAGTCGCGGGGCATAGCGGGATTGGGTGATTATTATGGTTGGCGTTCGCAAGCGAACGGCGCGGAAAGACGCACGCAGAGGTTTTTCAATGAATTTGTAAGCTTGGTTTGGCTCGCTTGCGAGGCTTAACAGGGGAGTTTGGTTGTGGGATAGCAAAGGAGGCAAACACCGCCGGGTGGGGTGCTTGCCTCCTGTAAGGGTCTGTCGGTAGGTGGGCGACTATCAGATGATGCCCTGGCCAAGCATGGCGTCGGCTACTTTCATGAAGCCGGCGATGTTAGCGCCCTTCATGTAGTTGATGTAGCCGTCGGGCTGCATGCCGTATTCCACACAAGCCTGGTGGATCGACGACATGATCTGGTGCAGCTTGGCATCGACCTCAGCGGCTGTCCACTGCAGGTGCTCTGCATCCTGTGTCATCTCAAGACCGGAGGTGGCTACACCGCCGGCGTTGACTGCCTTACCGGGGCAGTAGATCTTCTTGGCGTTGATGAATGTGTCGATAGCCTCGGGGGTACAACCCATGTTGGATACCTCGGCGCAGAGGAGCACGTCGTTGGCCACGAGAGCCTCGGCGTCGGCTTTGCCGAGCTCGTTCTGTGTAGCGCAGGGGAGTGCGATGTCGACTTTCTGCTCCCAGGGTTTGCGGCCGGGGAAGAATTTCGAGCCGGGGAATTTGTCGGCGTACGGTGCCACGATGTCGTCGCCGGTGGCGCGCAGGTGGAGCATGTACTGTATCTTCTCGTCGTCGAGACCGGCCTCGTCGTAGATGTAGCCGTCGGGACCTGAGATGGTCACTACTTTAGCGCCAAGCTCGGTGGCTTTGATAGCTGCGCCCCATGCCACGTTGCCGAAGCCTGAGATTGCGACTGTCTTGCCTTTGATGTCCTGGTTCATCTGGCGGAGTACGTCCTGCACGAAGTAGAGGGCGCCGAAGCCGGTAGCCTCGGGACGGATGAGCGAACCGCCGAACGAGAGGCCTTTGCCGGTGAATGTACCGGTGTTCTCGCGGGCGAGTTTTTTGTACATACCGTACATGTAGCCTACCTCGCGGCCGCCTACGCCTATATCGCCTGCGGGCACGTCGCGGTCGGGACCGAGGTTGCGCCACAA
>CAZPKH010000042.1:0-16541 GCA_964587165.1 uncultured Muribaculaceae bacterium | reverse complement strand
AGAAGACCCTCGGCTCTATCGCCGACCTCAACCGTCTCCCCTCGGCTCTGTTCGTAGTCGACGTGCTTAAAGAGCATATCGCCGTGGCTGAGGCAAACCGTCTGGGCATCCCCGTATTCGCCATGGTCGACACCAACTCCGACCCCACAAACGTAGACTACGTGATACCCGCCAACGACGACGCATCAAAATCAATCGAACTCATCCTCGACTCAATCGTAGCCGCCATGGCCGAAGGTCTTGAGGAGCGCAAAGTCGAGAAAGTAGATGCAGCCGCTGCCGGCGAAGAGGCCGAAGAAGAAGAAGCAGCTCCCGCAAAGCGCGAGCGTCGCCGCGTGCGTAAAAACGACACCGCTGCCGCCGAGGCTCCCGCCGAAGCACCTGCAGCCGCAGCAGAAGCCACCGACGCTCCCGCTGCCGAATAACAGAAGTCTAACATCATAATACTCCCACACAATATGGCAGTAACAATGGCAGAAATCACCAAGCTGCGCCACCTCACAAGCGCCGGCCTGATGGACTGCAAAAAAGCTCTCGCCGAGACCGACGGCGACATCGACGCAGCTGTCGAAATCCTCCGCAAAAAAGGTCAGGCTATAGCCGCCAAACGCGAGGATCGCAAAGCATCTGAAGGCTGCGTGCTCGCCGGCACAAACGGCAACTTCGCAGCTGTGATAGCTCTCAACTGCGAGACCGACTTCGTGGCTCAGAACGCCGGATTCGTCGCCCTGACCCAGAAGCTCCTCGACCTCGCCCTCGAAAACAAAGCCGCCGACATCGAAGCCCTCAAAGCTCTCAAAGTAGGCGACCAGACTGTAGCCGAGCTCGTGACCGAGGAATCCGGCAAAACAGGCGAGAAAAACGAGATCGGTGCATACGAAGTGATCGAAGCACCCACCGTGACATCCTACAACCACTTCAACAAAAAGCTCGCTACCATCGTAGGCTTCAACCTCGAAGGCGTAGATCCCCAGGTAGCCCGCGAAGTGGCCATGCAGGTAGCTTCGATGAACCCTGTGGCCGTCGACCGCGACGCCGTGCCCGCAGCCACAATCGAGAGCGAGCGCAGCGTAGCCATCGAGAAAACCAAAGAAGAGCAGGTTAAGAAAGCCGTTGATGCCGCTCTCAAGAAAGCAGGCCTCAACCCCAACCTTCTCGACTCCGAGGACCACATCTCCAGCAACATGGCCAAAGGATGGCTCACTCAGGAGGAAGTCGACAAAGCACGCGTGATCATGAAAGAGACCGCCGAAGCCAAAGCCGCCAACCTCCCCGCAGCCATGATCGAAAACATCGCAAACGGCCGCGTCAACAAGTTCTTCAAAGAGAGCTGTCTGATGGAGCAGGAGTTCATCTCCGACGGCAAGCTCACCGTAGGCGAATATCTCGACAAGACCACCAAAGGCCTCAAAGCCATCGCCTTCAAACGCGTAAACCTCAACGAGGACTAATCTCCCCGTTGTCAGCACATCACCAAGGCGTCGCACCCACCCCCGGGCGCGACGCCTTTATTTTATCCCGCCCACTCTCTACCGGATTTTTTAAGCCCACCGGAACATAAAGACGAGTTCCACACAAATAAATCACGCTTGAGTTTGGTTAACAATATTTAACCTTACTATTAGGCCGAATGATTTTAAACTTTGTAGCTTTGTATTGTATATTAGGAGTAATTGTGTCCGCCCTACGGGTGCGTCCTATTTATAAACCAAATCTATTTATCATGAAGAATTTTGTAAAACTGATCGGCGTAGGAGCTCTTGTAGCCCTACTGTCGGTTGGCATGCGAGGTTCGGCTTCTGCCTCCACCGATATGGAGAAAGCCGTCAGTCTACCCCATGTCAAGGAGCTTACGGTACTTGAAAAGAATCATGTATCCGTAAACACGCTTTCGCGCAAAAGCCGAGCCGGCGCTTTGCGAAGAGCTTTCTCCGGAAAGGGTATGCCGCTCAAGAGCCGCATGAAAGCAGAGGCAGAGCTGCCGGAATTGATGGGCAGCGTAGTGTACAGCTATGATGACGAGCACGAAGAAGGTTTGTGGAAAATATACCCCGACGGTGAGTTCGAATTAGCCGTCGACGGCCCGTGCGCCAGCCAGGGTGGCGGCTATGCCAACGGTATCTTCTATGCCATGGATGGTTATATCAATTCGTCGGGCACTGTGACCCGTATGGTTTTCCGCTCATACGATGTAGCCACCGGAGCGATGATCCAGAATATCAACATGCTCCAGAGAGAGGATTGCCCGCAGTTTATGAGCCCGGCAGGCTTTGTGTGGGATGCCTCGGGTAATACCCTGTACGGCATCAGCTATAATGCCGAGGGGTCGAGCTTCCAGCTTGCCAAATTCAACCTCAATGCCCCCGACCCCACGGTTGAGCCTGTGGCCGACATCGAGGGGTACTGGAATTCGCTTATGATTGATGCCGCCGGGCAGCTCTACGGCATACGCTATGTGATGCAGAGCGGCACAGTGACCGAATCCGCCCTTTACAAGATAGACAAGGCTACGGCACAGATCACCCTTGTGGGGGACACCGGCGTACAACCTCAATACATGACTTCGGCCTGTATCGACAAAACGACCGGCCGCTGCTTCTGGAATGTGAATCCGGCCGACGGTTCGGGATGGCTCTATGAAGTAGATCTCGCAACCGGTGCCGCGACAGCGCTTTACGAATTTGAATATTCCGATGAGATAATGGGGCTCTATGTGCCTGAGGCCATGTCGGCCGGCAAAGCCCCCGGCGAATGCAGCGATGTAGCCGTACATTTTACGGACGCCTCTCTTCAAGGCTCGGTCAATCTGACGACTCCTTCACAGTTCTTTGACGAAACTCCCGGTGATGGAACACTCTCGGTGGTAGTGCTTGCCAATAATGAGGAGATAGCCCGCGCTGACAACCTTGGATTCGGAGAGAGCACCACGATCGAGCTGTCGGTGTCAGATGCCGGGCTCTATACATTTGCAGTATACGCCACAAATGCGGAGGGTGATGGCCCGAAGACAGTAATATCCGACATATGGGTGGGTGCCGATACTCCCAAGTCGCCGGCTCCGGTATTATCGTATGCCGACGGCGTAATGCGACTTGAGTGGACGGCAGTCACCGAGTCGCTCAACGGCGGCTATATGAATCCCGCAAATGTGACCTATTCCGTAACCGACAAAGACGGCGTAGAGGTGGCCACCGGTATCACCGGCAATGTTTGGAGCCGCGAGTGTGAGCCTCCGGAATCGATCACCGAATTTTACTTTATAGTGACCGCGCATGCCGGCGGGCTCTCCTCGGCGCCCGGTCGCTCCAACACGCTTGTGCTCGGAAATGTGATCCCGCCTCACGACTTCAATTTCGACACCGAAGGGTTAGGAGGTTGGACTGTCATAAATGCCAACGGCGACGGGCAGACCTGGGAGGTGTATCAGGAGAACAGTGTGCGTGTGAAATACAACTCGTCGCTGGCTATGGACGACTGGCTCATCACTCCTCCTATTAAACTTTCTGCCGGGTGCGCGTACCTCATTAAATTTGATGCCTATGCCCACACTAACAGCCATAAGGAGCTTCTCGAAGTTAAAGTGGGCAACGCCCCGGAGGTCGACGCAATGACCCGCGAACTTATGCCCGTCACAGATATAACTGTAATGAAAGCCAACGGTGGCCAGCACTTCGAGCAATATTTCACGCCCGAGACCGACGGAAGTTGGTATATCGGATTCCACGGCCTCTCCGAAAAGGATATGTATTATCTCTATCTGGCCAACATATCGATCGAGGCCGGAATATCTAATGAAGTGCCGGACGAGCCGCTGAATCTTGTCGTGACCCCCGACATACACGGCGACACCCGTGCTGTGGTAAGTTTCGACACTCCCACAGCGACAATCAACGGCAACCCTCTGGAGTCGCTTACCAAAATCGAGGTGTATCGAAATGATGAGCTCGTGACAACATTCGACGCTCCCGGCATCGGTGTATCTCTGAGCTATGAAGACCATATCGGTACAACCGGTTTTGTAGAGTACACCGTGACTCCCTACAGTGTGGGAGGCAAGGGCGTGCCCGCCGTATCGGCCAAGAAGTATGTGGGCTTTGGTGCGCCCAACCCCGTCGAATCGCTGAATATCGGCTATGGAGCGACACCCGGCGAAGCTACACTTTCGTGGAACGCCGTATCGACCGACATCAACGGCAAGATTTACCCCGACGGTGTGGTAAGCTATAATGTATATTTCATCAACGGCAACGAGCGCACGCTGCTCGACAACGTAACCGGCACATCCTATTCATGGCAGGCCGCTACAGAAGGTCAGGAATTTGTGCAGGCCCTTGTGCTGGCGCAGTATGACGGCAACGAAGGCGCAGGCTCATATTCCGACATCATACCCGTAGGTACCCCATATATGGGTCTGCACGAATCATTTGCAGGAGCCAAGCTGCATTATCGCTGGGGCTACCGGATAATGAACGGTATGCAGGTTGCCTTAGGCAACAGCTCCACCATCAGCGGCATTGAGCCGGTGGATGGCGACGGAGGATATATCCTGATGAAAGGTGAGTATGCCGGCACCGGCGCTGACCTCTTCTCCGGACTGATTTCTCTGGAGGGTATCGCCAATCCTTCGTTTACGTTCTACACCAACAATGTGTCCGACGGCATCAACCCCAACCTCAACGACATATATGTATCGGCCCGCAAGAAAGGGGAGCCGGAATTTACAGTGCTCCGCAAGGCCACCGTCGATGAGATCTGCCGCGGCCATGAAGGGTGGCGGAGAGTTTCGATCGACCTGTCGGAGTATAGCGGCGAGATAGTGCAGTTGCAGCTGAGCGGAGTAGTGAACACCTACACCACAATATTGTTTGACAACCTCAACACCGAGTCGTTGCCCGACAACGACCTCACACTCGCCTCCGTATCGTCGCCCGCGAAGGTGAAAGCCGGAGCCGACTTCTCTATCGAAGCATTTGTGGAGAACTCCGGTGCAAATGCCTGCCGTGACTATACAGTGCAGCTTTATAAGAACGGCGAACTCGTGGCCGAACATGCAGGCGATGTGATCGAGCGCGCTCAGAGCACCACCTTCACATTCCCATGCACCATGTCGCCTCTGGAAGAGGATGCCGATCAGTATAAAGTAAACATCCTCTTTGCTGCCGACGAACGCCCGGAGGACAACATGTCCGCCATATACGAGGTAGAACCCATCATCTCACGTCTTCCCTCCGTGAACGATCTGACCGGTATGATCGACACTGAGACACAAACCGTTAATCTTGCATGGAGCAAGCCGGAGGTTCAATCAAACGGCTCTTTAGACGGCAATGCCGTTACCGAGAGCTTTGAGGACGGCGATGCTTTCGCCTCCGAATTCGGCGACTGGACATTCATTGACGGCGACGGCTCCACAGTAGGAGGCTTCAACAACTTCCAGCTTCCCGACATAGTAGGAGGTGCCACCAAGGGCTCATTCTGGGTTTGGGACACTGCCTACTCCAACCTTCATGCGGGTTCATCGGCCGTATCTTTCAAGGCTCATTCAGGCGCGAAATATCTCTTCTCGCTTTACCGGTACGACGACGGACAGGCCGACGACTATGCCGTATCGCCGCCGCTTTCGGGCGAAGCACAGACCATATCCTTCTATGCACGCAGCTACAACGCGCAATATCCTGAAAAGATCGAAGTGCTCTATTCGACAGGTGGAACCGAGATATCCGACTTCACCGGGAACGTAGCAATGGAACCTCAGGAAGTGCCTTATGGCGGCGACACCCGCGCCTGGACAAAATATGAGGTTGCACTTCCGGCCGGCGCAAAATATTTCGCCATCCACAGCATTGCCGTAGGAAGCTTCATGCTGATGATCGACGATGTGACCTATATACCCGGCGAATTGGTACTTCCGGAAGTCGACGGCTACAATATCTACCGCGACGGCAAGAAAATCAACGATCAGTTGGTGCCCGTGACGTCGCACAGCGACGCAGGTCTCGCCGACGGCTCCTACAAATATATAGTGACAGCCAAATATGCCAATGGCGATGAGTCGCGCCCCGGCAACGAGTATGTGGCCATCATTGACCACAATGAAGTCGCTCAGATCTCAGCCGAAAATGGCTTTGAAGCTATAGGCACACTCGGCGCTATCGAGATAGCCACACCGCAGGCGATGCAGGTTTCGGTAGCTTCAGTCGACGGCATAATGTGGCATAACGGCACTGTCGACGGCAAGATCCGCATCACCCTCCCCGCGGGCGTCTATATCGTCAGCGCTCATCCCGGAGCCGTAAAAGTAAGAGTTAAATAAGCTCTCCGATATCCTTTCAAAAACAGGCTGTATCCCTGGCGGGGTCAGCCTGTTTTATTTGCTTGGGAGTCAGTCGTGATTCGCCGGACGGCTACATACTCCCATTCTTAGTGCACTTCAATCCTTTTGCTGCGGAGGTTTTTTGAGGGGAAATAGGGGGAGGCACGGCGATTTTTTGTAAATTTGCCTTGATTTTGCCACATGAAAGCGCATTTGAAGGCATACCGCGGCTTAGGCCGATTTATCGCTCCGGCGGCCAGAGTCCTGGCTGTCGCGGTAATCACGTTGGCTGTATATGCCTGCTCGTCTACCAAACATGTGCCCGACGGCCGGTATCTGCTCGACAATGTGGACATCCGCATGGAGCGCACTCCCGACGGCTCGCGCTGCGAGGTGTCGTCAGAAGAGCTGATACCATACCTGCGGCAGATGCCAAACCATAAGGTGCTCGGATTCCTGAAGCTCCAGCTCGCTACATACAGTCTATCGGGCCGCGACTCTACAAAATGGTACAACCGATGGCTGCAGCGTGTGGGCAAGCCGCCGGTGATCTACGACCCGGCGCTGGCAGATGCTTCGGCACGACAGTTGCAGCTGGCTATGATCAACCGCGGATATATGGACGCTACCGTGACTGTCGACACTGTGGCCCGCCAAGGGAAAAAGAAGATGAACGTGAGCTATACGGTGACTCCCGGCCCGGCGTTCCGCATCAATTCGGTGAGCTACGATATACCTGATGAGGTGATCGCCGGCATCGTACTGCCCGACTCCACGGCATACGATATGCACCCCGGCGCGCTGCTCGACCGCAATATGCTCGACCGCACCCGCACGACTATAGCCGAGCGCCTCAACGACATGGGCTACTACGGCTTCAGCAAGGAGTACATCACCTTTGTGGCCGACACCGTAGCCGGCTCGACTCTCATCGATATAACCATGCAGCTGCATGCTCCGGGGTATACAGCCCATGCTGCTGTGCCTGCACCGGGCTCCGACACAGTGGCGGCAGCTCCACACCGCCGCTTTAAGGTGCGCAAAGTGGTGTTTTTCACCGGCTATCGTCCGGGCGACACCATGGCTCAGCTCGAAGCGGCCGCTACCGACACGGTGGAGTGTCGCGGCATCGATGTGGTATACGGCTCCGACCGCTACATCAAGCCGGGGGCTCTGGAGGAGAAGTGCTTCGTCAAACCGGGACAGCTCTTCAGCCAGTACGACATCGACCGCACTTACGAGTCGCTCATGCGCTTGGGCATACTCCGCTCCGTAAGCATCTCGACTGTCGCCGCTACTGACCCTGAGCCTGACGGCTACGGCCTCGTCGACGTATACCTGCTGCTGAGCCGAAACCGCAAGCAGTCGGTCACATTCGAGCTTGAAGGGACAAACTCGGAAGGCGACTTAGGCGTAGGAGGCTCCGTCACATATCAGCACCGCAACTTAGGCCATCGCTCGGAGACTTTCACGGCCAAGGTACGCGCCAACTACGAGAGTATTTCGGGCGATTTCGACGGATTCATCAACGATCGCTACACTGAATATGCTGCCGAAGTGGGACTGACGTTCCCAAAATTTCTCTTCCCATTCCTGTCGCGCAGCTACAAGCGGCGCGTCAAGGCTACCTCGGAGGTCGTGATGTCGTTCAACTACCAGGAGCGCCCCGAATATACCCGCATAATTGCCGGGACAGGGTGGAAGTACAGGTGGAACAACCGCTACAACACCACACGGCGCACGTTCGATCTCGTCGACGTGCAGTACGTCTACCTGCCCAAATCGACCAACGGATTCATCAATCAGATAGCCCCCGACAACCCTCTGCTGCGCTACAGCTACGAGGATCACTTCATCATGCGTATGGGGTACACATATCAGCACACAAACCGCCGCATCCCCTCCACGGCCATAGCCGGAAAGCCCCTGACGGTGCAACCCACTGTGTACAACTGGCGCCTCTCGGCCGAGACTGCCGGCAATCTGCTCTACGGGCTAAGCCACCTTGTGGGACAGCATAAGGATGAGGGGGTGTACCGCCTGCTCGGGGTGCCGTACTCGCAGTACGCTAAGTTTGAAGGAGATTATGCCGTGACCTTCCGTCTGGGCGAACGCCACTCGGTGGCGCTACATGCCGGTGCCGGTGTAGCGGTGCCTTACGGCAACTCGCGGGTCGTACCGTTTGAGAAGCGGTTCTATGCCGGAGGCGCCAACGGTGTGCGCGGCTGGGCTGTGCGCACGCTCGGCCCCGGATCGTTCGATTCGCGCAACTCCGTATCGAGCTTCATGGATCAGTGCGGCGACATAAGCCTGCTGATGAGCGCAGAGTACCGCTTCAAGATGTTCTGGGTGCTCGAAGGCGGACTGTTTGTAGATGCCGGAAATATATGGACCATCCGCGACTACCCCAACCAACCGGGAGGCCTGTTTACACTCGACAATTTCTGGAAAGAGATCGCAGCAAGCTATGGCGTGGGGTTGCGTCTCGACTTCACATACTTTCTGTTCCGCCTCGACCTCGGCATAAAGGCCTACAACCCGGCGCGCAATCAGGAGTCGTGGCCACTGATACATCCGCGGTGGAAGCGCGACACCACGCTGCACTTCTCCGTGGGATATCCGTTCTGACCCGCAGGTAGAATCACTTTTCTCAAACCGATAAATCACTCACCGATCACCGTAATCATCTGATCATGAAATCGCTCGTAATATTCGACCTTGACGGCACGCTTCTCGATACCATCGTCGACCTCGGCATGGCCACCAACCATGCTCTGGAGCAGTGCGGATACCAGCCTCACGACCTATCCCTCTACCCCATGATGGTGGGCAACGGCGTGCGTAAGCTAATTGAACGCGCACTCCCGCCCGATGCCGTCAACGATGCGACAGTCGACCGCATGCGCCGCTACTTCACCGAGTATTACGACACCCATGCCACCGACCATTCCAAACCATACCCCGGCATAACCGACCTGCTCGACGAGCTCAAGCTACGCGGCATACATATGGCCGTGGCCTCAAACAAGTATCATGCTGCCGTCGAGCAGCTCATAGGCCACTGTTTCCCCGACATACCGTGGGTAGCCGTCGAGGGGCAGAAAGAGGGTGTGCCGGTGAAGCCGGACCCCTCGATAGTGTTCGAGATACTCAACAAATTCCCCACGCCTAAAGATCAGATACTCTATGTGGGCGATTCGGGCGTCGATATGGAGACGGCCCGCCGCGCTTGCGTCGAGTCGGTGGGCGTGACTTGGGGATTCCGTCCGTACAAGGAGCTGCGCGATCATTATGCCGGCCATATAGTCAAGTCGCCCGACGAAATACTCGACATCATCATATCAGACAATCAGAAGCAATGAGCACCTGCCGACATATTATCATAGCACCACCTTTCTCCACTTCCAAAATGGAGGCGGTACGCACTGAGCCGTCCGACTACATCCTGCTGCAGCTCACCGACGCGCCTGTCGATCTGCCACGGTCGTCGCTGCGACGCATGATTGAGGTTGCCGAAGCTGTCGGTGCGCCGATAGTATATGCCGACTACCGACGTGCCGACGGTGCCGTAATACGCACTCTCCCATACTCCGTAGGCTCCGTGCGCGACGACTTCGATTTCGGCCCCGTGATTCTTGTAAAAACTGCCCTTGCACGTCTCGCTGCCGGTATCGACGGGCGCACCTATGAGCACGCCGCATTCTACGCTTTCATCCTGTCGATGCGTCGCTTCGGATTTCCGGAGCATATCCCCGAAGTGCTGTCGTCGCTTCTCCCTGCCGGCCCTATCCCCGGCACACAGGGAGGGGAGGCGCAGTTCAGCTACGTGGATCGCGCCAACCGTAATGCACAGATAGAGATGGAACGCGCCTTTACCGAATTTTTGCGCTCGGACGGTGCACTCCTTACAGCCACACCCCTGGAGGTGGATTTTGACGACGCAGCGGGCGCTTTCCCCTGCGAGGCTTCGGTCATCATCCCTGTGCGCGACCGCGTCCGCACAATTGCCGATGCAGTCGACAGCGCCCTGAGCCAGCGCGCCGACTTCGACACAAATGTGATCGTGGTCGACAACCACTCGACCGACGGCACCACAGAGTTGCTCCGCTCGCGCTATGACGACAATCCCCGCGTGGTGCACATCATACCCGAGCGCACCGATCTCGGCATAGGCGGCTGCTGGAATCTGGCCGTGGCATCGCCGCAGTGCGGACGCTTCGCCGTGCAGCTCGACAGCGACGACTTATATTCCGGAGCAGATACGGTGAGCCGTATCGTCGGATGCTTCCGCCGGCAGAAGTGCGCTATGGTCGTGGGGTCGTATGCTCTGACCGATTTCGACCTCAACCCGCTCCCCCCGGGAGTGATAGACCACCGCGAGTGGACCGACACAAACGGCCGAAACAACCTGCTGCGCATCAACGGCATGGGCGCACCCCGCGCATTCTACACCCCTCTGCTGCGGCTGCACCCGATGCCCGACGTGAGCTATGGCGAGGATTACGCCACGGCTCTCCGCTTCACCCGCACATGGCGCATCGGCCGGATTTACGACGTGCTCTATACCTGCCGCCGATGGGAAGGGAACTCCGACCACGCTCTCTCGCCCGAACGCGAATATCAGAACAATATGTACAAAGACCGGCTGCGATCCATCGAGATATGCGCCCGCAAACGTATGATTCGGGGTGGACTCTGACACATTCTTCAGCTCACAGCTCGCGATATGGCCACAGGCAGCCGAGCGCTACCGTGCCCTTGAAGGGGTACAGACGCGCTCGATGCAGCTGCCTGAGGGGTTCACATTCACCCTTCAGCACAATCCGGCACGAGCAATATCCACACTGGCACCCGTCGATGCCGCTTCAATAGCAGCGCGCCCATGCTTTCTGTGCCGTAACAACCGCCCTGCAGAGCAAACATCGCTACCGATGCTCGGCGCCCGGTATGAGCTATTGGTGAACCCATTCCCGATCTTCTCCCTTCATTTTGTGATAGCCTCCGTTGTGCATACCCCCCAGCAGTTTGACAGCACGATTCACGCCGATATGCTTGCCACAGCCCGGGAGATGCCCGGGATGGTGGTATTTTTCAACGGCGCCGGGTGCGGGGCATCTGCTCCCGATCATCTTCACTTTCAGGCAGTCGGCATCGACCGGCTGCCGCTGCTGCAAGCTGTAGCAGCAGGTAGCGGGCTCCCCTTTGAGGTGCATCACACCGCCGACGGCTCGACTCCGAGATTTGACGACCAGAGGATGGTCAACGTCTTTGTATGGGTCGACCCCGCCACCGGTGCAACCCACACAGCCCTTGTGCCGCGGAGCGCACACCGCCCGCGTTGCTACACCCCCGAGCCCGGCGGGATTCTTGTGAGCCCCGCATCGATCGATCTCGGCGGCGTAATGGTCGTGCCCCGCGCAGATGATTTCGACCGTATCGACACCGACACCCTCAGTACAATAATTTCCGAAGTAACATACCCGGCAAAATGACACAGAATATCATATCGGTAGGCATCGTAGCCGCCGAATCGCTCAAAATACACTTCGATGGCAGCTACGGATTCTTCAACCGCCGCTACAACGGCCCCTACGAAGTCACACTCACGCCCGCAGGACTTATACACCTCGGTGCCGACGAGTGCCCCGAGTTTTTTCTCGTGCCGGTGCGTCAGGATGCCCGCTTTGAGCTGAGCGACGTGATGATCGGTGTCGACTTCCACTGGCAGCGCACCGAGACACAGCGCTTTGCCGGGGCTCTGAGATTAGTGGCTCGTTATGGTAAGATTCACGCCATCAACTGTATAGACATAGAGGAGTATCTCAAGAGCGTAATATCGTCGGAGATGAACGGCGACTCGCCCATAGAGCTTCTCAAAGCTCATGCCGTAATATCGCGCAGCTGGCTGCTGGCACAGATTGAGGCAAAAAAATCGCCTCACCCTCGCGGAGAGATGACCGAGACTTCCGACAGGGTGATCTGCTGGTTCGACCGTGAAGATCACGATATGTTCGACGTATGTGCCGACGACCACTGCCAGCGTTATCAAGGCCTGACACGCGCCACCAATCCGCGTGTGGCCGAAGCAGTCGAGGCTACCCGCGGAATGGTGCTCAAATACGCCGACCGGGTATGCGACACCCGCTTCTCCAAATGCTGCGGCGGACGCTCCGAGCTGTTCGGATCGTGCTGGGACGATGCCGACGCTCACCCCTATCTCACATCGGTAGAGTGTCCGTACTGCGACACTCACGACCCCGAAGTGCTTGCTACAGTGCTCAACGGCTACGACTGCGAGACACACGACTTCCACGACTGGACCGTGACCTACACCGCCGAACAGCTCTCAGAGCTTGTAAGCCGCCGCTCCGGTATCGACTTCGGTACCATTCGCGCGCTGCGCCCGCTACGACGCGGCCCCTCGGGGCGTATCATCGAGCTCGAAATCGAAGGGACGCAACGCAAGGTGACTGTCGGCAAAGAGCTAATGATACGACGCTGGCTGTCGGAGTCGCACCTCTACAGCTCCGCTTTTGATGTCGAGAGAGCCGCCGACGGATCATTCACCCTGCGCGGCCACGGCTGGGGGCACGGCGTCGGGCTCTGCCAGATCGGCGCCGCCGTGATGGCCTCGCAAGGCAGCTCATACACCGACATCCTGAGCCACTACTTCCCCGCTGCCACCCTCACCCAAGCATGAATACCCGGCATAATCTTGTCGCTCATACACACCTCAAGAACAACAAAAAGTATTGAATTATTTTGCTAAAGTAAACTTTTTAGTTAACTTTGCCATTATAAATTCATCAATGGCTAACAGAATCATCAGGCTATATAAAGATTATTTCAAAGATTTCTATCTTACACAATCTGATGCAGTAAGAAACAAGATTAATTACTGCCTCAACATGGTAAAAATCTTAGATAGAGTGCCATCAAAAATCCTCAAGTACCTGGAAGGCACTGATGGTCTCTACGAAATTCGAATTGAAGTAGGTAATAATATATTTAGAATATTCTGTTGCTTTGATGAAGGTTCGCTGGTTATTCTTTTCAATGGTTTTCAGAAGAAAACACAGAAGACACCATCTAAAGAGATAGATAAGGCGATACGTCTAATGAAAGAATACTTTAGAGAGAAAACAAATGGATAAGGAAAAAATAGAGGCAATCAAAAAAGCTACAACTTTTGATGAGCTACTTGATGCAGAATATGGTGCGATTGGAACAGCTCAGAGAGAACAGTTCGAGGCAGATGCTGCGGCTTTCTGTCTTGCAGAGACTCTTAAAGCTGAACGACATCGCGCAGGGCTCACACAGCAGCAACTTGCCGAACGAATCGGAACAAAAAAGACTTACATATCTCGCATAGAGAATGGTAAGTCTGATGTGCAGCTTAACACATTATTTAGAATATTTGAAGGATTAGGCAGACGCGTAGCTCTAACGATTTTGTAACCAAATCTATTTTACTGCTGCCACTCGTTTTTTGTGCGGGAATTTGGCACAGCTCGCCGATTTTTGCTATCTTGCAGTGATTTTGGCATAATCTGCCCGTGAGTACCATCTTCGGATACATACCTTACCCCTGGCTATACTGGTCGCTCATCATCAGCTACATCATCACGGTAGTAAGCCTCATCGGGATAATACTGTCGGAGAACCGCAATCCTGTGAAGTCTCTGGCATGGATCACCGTGCTCACGCTTCTGCCTGCTCTCGGCATAGTGCTGTACATATTCTTCGGGCGAAGCGTGAAAAACCGCAAGATGATATCGCGCCGCAAGCGCCGGCGACTGCAACGCGCTCGTCTTCAGACCCTCAAGGCTCCCTTGCCCCACGACCTCACTGCCGACAGCCGGCAGCTCATTCGCCTGGGGCGCTCCCTGCAGCACGCCCCATACTTCCCGGGCAACACGCTGACGATGTACAACGACGGCCGCACCAAATTTGAAGCCCTGAAAGCCGACCTTCGGAGCGCCGGAGAGTATATCAATCTGCAGTACTACATTTTTTCCGACGACCGCATAGGCACCGAAGTGGCCGACATTCTGATCGAACGCGCCCGTGCCGGCGTCAAGGTGCGCGTGATATACGACCACATCGGCTCGATCAAGACCTCCAACCGATTCATACGCCGCATCCGGCGCGAAGGGATCGAGATACACCCGTTCTTCCGTGTGGTGTTCCCTTGGTTCGGCTCGCGCATCAACTGGCGCAACCACCGCAAGCTGTGCGTGATAGACGGCCGCGTGGGTTATATCGGGGGGATGAATATCGCCGACCGTTATATCGACGGCCCCCGCGCGGGGCAGATATGGCGCGACACTCATCTGCGCATCGAGGGTCCGGCGGTGATGGCTCTGGACTATTCGTTTGCCGTCGACTGGAATTTCATGGGCAACGGTCTTATACCGATTCCCGCCGTAGCTCCCCCGCCCCCCGACACGCCGGGCGTCGGCATACAGATGCTCACCTCCGGCCCCAACTCGCAGTGGAGCGAGATAGCAATAACATTTCTCAAAGCCATTGGCTCGGCCAAGCGGCGCATCTTCATCCAGACCCCCTACTTCCTCCCCACCGAGGGGCTGTACAAAGCTCTTCAGGCAGCGGCATTGGCCAAGATTGATGTCCGTGTGATGATACCCCGCAAGTCAGATTCCACCATCCTCACGGCGGCTTCCTACAGCTATATCACCCAGTCGATGGCTGCCGGTATCAAGTTCTATCTTTTTGAGGCGGGCATGATACACTCCAAGACGCTTCTGGTCGACGAGCAGTTTGCCTCGGTCGGTTCGACAAACTTCGATTTCCGCAGCTTCGAGCACAACTACGAGTCAAACCTGATGATCTTCTCACGCGAATTTAACGAGCAGCTGGCCGAGCAGTTCCGCGCCGACATGAAGCTGTCGACGCGCATCAATGCCTCCGAATGGCGTCGGCGCCCGATTCTGCAGAGATCCATCGAGTCGATCGTGCGGCTTCTCTCCCCTATCCTCTGATCACTTCCTCACATGCCCACGCCATGCGCATCGCCTTTATCAACACTACTGCCGACACGCGCCGCGCTCCGTCGCGGCTGATGCTTGCCGTGGCCGATGCAGCCGCACGCCGCGGCGACGATGTGATGGTGGCATGGGGGCGCTACGACGGTGAGCTCCCGCCCGGGGTAGAGGGTTTTCGCTTCGGCTCGCCGTGGTCGGTGCGACGGCATTATCTTCACGCCCTGGCCACCGACGGCGAAGCTACAGGATCGGCAGCCGCTACACGACGCCTTGTGAAGAAGCTCATGGCATGGCAGCCGGATGCCGTATACCTCCACAATCTGCACGGCCACTACCTGAACCTGCCGATACTCGTCGAGGGGCTGCGGCAGATGGCTTGTACGGTCGTAGCCGTGCTACACGACTACTGGCTGCTGACCGGCCACTGCGCCTTCCCGTCCCCGGCGTGCCCGGGGGTGCCGTGTGCCGGCTCGGCTTGCGTCGGATGTGCGCATGAATATCCGCGCGCACTGTATGCTCGCCCGAAAGAGGGGTTGACGCTGAAATCCGAATTGCTGCACTCATTAGCCGACCGGCTGCAGCTCGTGGCGGTCTCACACGCTATGGCTCGCGACGTTGGGCGCTCCGCTCTTGCCGACATTCCGCTGACGGTGATACATAACGGTATCGACCCCCGGATATTCCACCCCGGGGCGACCGACCGCACCCCCGGGCTGATACTGGCCGTAGGATCGGCCGCCGACCCTCGCAAAGGGATAGCCGACCTTCAGGCCCTTGAACCGCTGCTGCGCCCCGACGAGCGAATCGTCGTGGTGAGCCGACGGGCAGGCCGCAGTGGGCGTATAGAGTTTGTGGAGCCGCGGTCGCCTGAGCAGATGGCACAGCTTTACCGTGAGGCTTCGGTGGTGGTCAATCCGTCGCGCGCTGAGACATTCGGCATGGTGACTCTCGAAGCCCTCGCCTGCGGCACGCCTGTGGTTGCGCGGCCGCTTCCGGTAGCCCGCGAGCTGTTCGACGGTTGCGCAGGCATCAGCTTCGTCGATACGTCCGATCCGCTTGCGCTGCGGGCAGCCATCGACTCGGCAGCACCGTCGGCACTTGCCGCCCGGTGGGTGGCCGAACGCTACCCTGTCGAAGCGATGACCTCCGCCCACTTGGGGCGTGTTTTTTAGAGCCTGTCTCACAAGAAATGTTAAATTCTGAGTCGCATATTTTGAGTCTTA
>CAZPKH010000041.1:0-16961 GCA_964587165.1 uncultured Muribaculaceae bacterium | reverse complement strand
GTTTCTTCATAGTTCCGCGCACAACAATACGGCCTTTTGTGAAATAGTGCTCCATTAATATGGAGTGCTTATCCCACTCTTTTTCAATCGATGGAGTTATGTAGAGGCGTTTAGTATCTTCCTCGCTCAGGTTAGGGTGATTACTCATAATAATTTATTATCAGAAGTTAATACATATATCAAAAACTTCCTCGTTGCATCTGAAGGCCGACGAACGCTTGTAACGACTACTTCGGGAGGTCTCAAAGCTTGGGCGGGGCTCGCGCGGATGTATTTATGTTGTCAGGTCGCGGTCAGATTGTCGCTACATACGGTAAGGCAAAGTTACTAAAAATATTTGGATTATTTTTCAACTGAGTGACTTAGAGCCTGCCAGGCAAGGTTTGTAAAAGAGAGGAGGGAGTGTCGGTGCGGTGCACTGATACTCCCTCCTCGCTTTCAGTGAGTGTAGATGTTACTCCATCCAGATGATTTTGGTGGCGTGGGTGCCGCGGCGGCAGATGTAGATCTGTCCCGCCTGCGGATGCGCCACCGCGATGCCCTGAAGTGTGTAGTAGGTCGGGGCGGACGGCTCGACGTCGGCTGCGAGGCCTTCAACTGTGGTCGAGGTATCGTATTTCACTTCGATCGACTTGATATATGCGCGGCCGTTGGCGGAGATGTTCACTTTCTGCAGCTCGACGGAGTCGTCGAGGGGGTAGGAGATCTCTTCGAGGTTGTCGGTCAGCGCGCGGTCGCCCAGCCCGTTGACGTTGATCGTCGGGCTCTCGTTGGTGTTGTATTTCTTGGCGGTGATGACTATCTCGTCGGCTTTGCGGATGTAGCCGGGGGCAAATGTGAGCTCTATTGAGCCGTTGTTTTTGGCAGAGCTGAGGCGTATGCCGGTGGCGCCGAAGTAGGCGTTGGTGGCTGATGTGAGCGATGCTATCTCGGCGCCGGCTTCTACCTGGCTTTCGTAGTTGGCGGCTGTGAGCTGTGTGCCCTCGTTGCCTCCGTCCTTGAATATGATGAGGTCGGATGCTCTCTCGGTGGCCGGGGGCTCCTCGCCTTCGATGGTGAAGGTGGCTGTGGCCATCTCCGACGGTTTCCACCCCTCCTTGAATGCTATGGCATTGATTGTTACGGCGTCGGCTATATCGATGCCTTCGTCGGTGTAGAGGTCGGATTCAGCTGTCGGGATAGTGCCGTCGAGGGTATACCGGATCTCGGCACCGTCGGTAGCGGTGGTCAGTGTCACGATGGTGCCGCGGGCTACTTCGCCGCCGTCGATTGAAAACTCGGGTGTCGCAACTGTCTCTTCCTCAGGCTCCTCCTCTTCGCCCTCTTCTTTGGCACAGAGGGTGATCGACTTGACATAGAGGCGTTTTGTGGCTGCGAGGGTCAGCGCGTCGAGTTTATCGCCGGTGAGTGTGAAGGTATAGTCGGTGAGTTCTGACGAGTCGACCGACTGCGACTCGCTGCCGTTCACCGAGAGTTGGGCGGCATCGCTGCCGTAGCGGCAAGCTTTGACCACAACGCTGATGTAGTTGCGCTGATAGTCTTCGGCCAGGGCCAGAGCAAGCGTGCCGTTATTTTTCGAAGAGCTGAATTTGAGGCCATGGATGCCTGCATAGACGTTGCTGCGCGATGAGCATGTGGCTATCTCGGCTCCCTCCTCGCAGAGGTCGGCGTATTTATTGAGTGCGAATGCGCTCGATGCATCTGAGGCATTATCGGCATACACTATGGTGCATGTGCCGCCCACCGGGGGCTCGGGGTCGTCGGGCTGATCGGTGGCGATGGTGTAGGTGGCCGAAACCATGTCGGAGGGGTTCCAGCCCTCCTTGAATGCTATGGCGCGTATCGTCATAGGCTCATCGACGGTTATGCCCGCTTCGGTATAAAGCTGCGACTCGGCGGTGGGGTCGGTCTCGTCGATGGTATAGCGGATATGTGCGCCCTCGGTAGTGGTTGAGATGGTAACTACGGTGCCGCGGGTCACGGCGCCGTCGGCGATCGAGAATACAGGCGCTGCCACAGTCTCAAGCACCGGGTCGTCGCCACCCTGCGATGTCTCGACAAAGAGCTCTATCGACTTGACGTAGATACGTTTCGATGACGTCAGGGTGAGCGTCGAGAGCTCTGTGCCGTCGAGCTCGAATGTATAATCGGCCAGATCGGCCGAGAGGGTCTGTGCTGCGCTGCCGTTGAGGGCGAGCGTGCCGGCGTCGTTGCCATATTTACATGCTTTTATAACCGCTTTGGTGCACTTCTGCCGGTAGTTCTGAGCCAGATTGAGCATCAGGGTGCCGTTCTTCTTCGACGATCCGAATTTGAGGCCTGTCTTGCCGTCGTACACATACTCCGACGACGATCCCATAGTGGCAATGTCGGCACCCTCCTCACATTTGCTTGCGTAGGTAGAGGGGGATAATGCCGTGGAGCTGTCGCTTGAGCTGTCGACATATACTATCTTGAAGGATGTGAGCACCGGGGCTTTCTCGCCCACATAGATGCGTATGGAGGTGATGGCGCTGGTGAGGTCGCCGCGCTTTGTCCAGTATTCAAACTCGGCGCTCTTGGCTATGGTGATCGGGCCTGAATATGTGCCTTCGATCATATCGGAGCCATCGTTGTACATGTAGATATACTCGATCTCGTCGCCGGCCTTGGCCGTGGACGGGAGCGAGAGAGTCACGGTGACGGGGCTATCGCTCTCCACCACCTCGGAGGTGATGTTGCATACCGGCGCGTCGATAGCCTCGCCGCCCGACACATTGAAGCTGATCATGCCGGCTGCTGTCTCGGCTATGTCGGTGATGGGCGCTTCGATGGCCGTGCCGCTCCACGACTTAAGGGCGGGAGTGGTGGTGGCGGTAAGCGATGTGACATTCTTTGTGCCCGGGAAGGGGTACTGCGCCAGGATGGTCGAGCTTGTGTTGTCGGCAGAACCGCCGGCCTCGACTATGTCGACATACTGATGCGAAGCGGTGTTGTTGGGCGAATTGGAGTTCCAGGTCGAGGTGTTGTAGTCGATATGCCATACCAGCATGCCGTGGCCGGGGAGGTAAGCGTCCCAGTCGGATTTCTGACGGTTTTCGAGCAGGAAAAACTCGTTGGTCTTGTCGGTGGCTATGACGTAACCCTTGTTGGAAGTGAGCATATGTTCAAGCGACAGTCGCCGGGGGTCGTTCTCCTTTATCTGCTCGATGTCGGCCCAACCCATGGCATTGCGCTCGTACACGGAGTATGTCGGCGGAGTGCGCGAGTTGTTGCTGTATGAGCCGTAGTCCATCAGCGAGTATGCGTTCGGGGTGACTTTCTCGGCATTCTGATAGTTTGTGTCGTAGAGGTCGGGCAGGCCCATTACATGCGAGAACTCGTGGCAGAAAGTGCCTATACCGTCGGCCAGATTGCGCGACAGATACTCAGCCGAGCATGCGTATGAGCGCACGCTCTTGCCGTCGACGCGCAGCGTCAGGCCTGCCGAGGCGAGGTCCCACGAGTGGGGCCAGATGGTATTGGCGCTTCCGCCGGCTGCTTCGCCCAGACCGGAGTAGATCACATAGACATTGTCGATCACACCGTCGCCATCGTTGTCGTACTTGGAGAAGTCGGTGGTCGAATCGAGAGCCTGGATAGCGTCGCGCACCATGTGGGCGGGGCGCACATCGTTGCCGTAAGAGTCGTTGGCGCCGTAGTAGGCCATGGTGTTGGAGAGGGTCACCGGGCCGAGTACGTCAAACTGCGGGGTGAATTTGCCGTTGGAGGCAGCCGTAAAGTAGTCGAGGGCCGAGCCGTGGGCGTTGAGCTGAGAGAATCCCTGCTCGCTTGCCAGCCCGGTGAAATACTGCTTGGCATTTGATACGGTGAAAGCCTGATCGCTGAAAGCCACCAGGATTATCAAAGCTTTCGGGCTGCCTGACACGGGGTAGGTGTTGTTGGGAAACAGTCCTATGCCCGAAGGCCACGTCGCCGATGCCGCGGCTGCCGGAGCACGGTGGGTCGTGGCGCGGGCCGACTGGAGCTGAGCGCGCTTGGCTGAGGCGTGGCGTGTGCCGTAAGAGAGCATCATGGCCTTGTCGACCGACGCCAGCATCTGTGCCTGTGCTGCGGTGCGTCGCGAGAGGTCGGATGCAAGCATCTGTGTAGGCATAGGCTGGCCGGTGGAAGCAGGCGCAGCAAAATAGTAGCCGTCGCCCGACGCTACAACCATGCGGTCGTCGTCGGTCAGGAAATAGTGGAAAAATTCATCGCCTATCTGCCTCAGGGTCACAGTCGAGCCGTCGGGCTGCGTGTATGTGCGAGGCGTGCGGTTGGCGGGCACGGCAGCTGCCAGCAGAGGCAGGAGCAATGCGATCAGAATCGTCAATCGACGTGAAAGGTTCATAGCTTATTATTGATTGGTTATAATATATGCAAGTGATTGATTGAGGCTCTAAGAGGCTGCAGAGGCGCGTTCGGCGATCTCTGTGTCGCGTCCGGTCATGGCGCATACGCAGGAGTCCGACCATACGTTTTCGGCTGTCTCGATCATGTCGATAATGGTGTAGATGGGGAGTATGACGCCCATTACGGCTACCGGGGCGCCGATACCCGACATGAGCGAAAGAGTGAGGAAGTAGCACCCCATAGGCACGCCGGCATTGCCCACGGCCGCTATCACCGAGATAAAGAGCCATGTGATCATTGTGCCTGGGGTGATGGGCACGCCGCCGTTCTGCATCACGAAGAGCGATGTGACAAGGATGAAGGCGGCGCAGCCGTTCATGTTGATGGTGGTGCAAAGCGGAAGCACAAAGCGCGACACCTTCGGCGAAACACCCACCCGCAGCTCTGCAGCCTGCATGGTGAGCGGAAGTGTGGCAGCCGAGCTCTTGGTGAAAAGAGCCATCAGTATGGCCGGCGACATCTTGCTGAACACCCGCAGCGGATTGAGGCCGCGGGAGAGCAGAAAGAGCGGGAGCACGACAAACATCTGCGTCAGGTTGCCGCATATTATCACGGCGATGTAGGTGCCGAGCGAGTCGACCACATTGCCCGATGACATCTGCGCCGCAAGCTGCTCGGAGAAAGCGAGGATGCCGAGAGGCAGAGTCCATATCAACCAGCGGATCAGTATGAACAGCACCTCCTGAGCGGCGGCGAGCCCCCGGGTGAGTATCGACTTGCCCTCCGACTGCGGCATCTTTGCTATGGCCAGGCCCACGGCAAAAGCTATGATCAGCAGCGACAGCACGTTGCCTTCGAGCACCGGGCGCAGGATGTTGTCGGGCACTACCGACATGAAATGTTCGGCAAGCGAAAACTCCTTGAGCGACGTAGGTATAGCGCCCTCACCGCCGCTTATCAGAGCCGGCGGCAGATTGCCCGGTTTGAAAAGTATGAAGTACAACAGCCCGACAGCGGCCGCCACAAACGTGGTGGTGACGGTGTAGAGCAGCGCGCGGCGGAATATGCGCCCCATGCGGCTGTCGTTGCCGAACGACGACAGTGTGGTGATCACCGCCAGTGCAATCGTAGGCACCGCGAGCATCTGAAAGAGCCGGGTATAGATGCGTGCTATTACATCGGCGGCAGTGTTGACAGCCGGGATATTCAGCAGCCCCAGCACAGTGCCGGCAGCAAGCACCCCGAGCCAGATAAGAAACTGGCGCCGGTCGAAGCTCATGCGGATATTGGGGCGGCCATCACGTTCGGGGAGTGCCGGATCGCCCGATCCGCTCTTTTGCGGAGATTTTGTCATGACTTAACGGTGCAGTTGATTATGCAGTCGCCGGGCGACTTGATATTTTCGTCGATGATCACCTCGCCCACCGTTCCGTCGATATCTATATGTCCCGACGTAGGGTTCTTGATGCTTGTCACATCTCCTTTTATGGTGGCCTGCACCGTCGAGTATTCAAAAAGCAGGTCGGCATCCGGGCCGAAGGTGCAATCTTCAAGTATCAGTCCGTCGACATAGCAGAGCAGCTGCTCGCCGGTGAATCGGCATCGCACAAAGCAGAGATTGCGGCCGTACCAGCCGAGATACTCGCCGTTGATCTCCGAGTCGTATACTGTCACGTTCTCAGCCTCCCAGAACGCATCCTTTGAGTTGATTACGGCATTGCGTATCTCCACATTGCGTGCATACTGAAAGCCGTAGTTCCCCTCCTGGCGGTAGTTGTCGATACGGATATTCTCGCAGTGCATGAACACGTAGTCGCATTTGCCGATGCTCACGTTGTGCAGCTCGATGTCGCTGCAGTCCCAGAAGAACTGCTCGCCGTTGGGGAAGTCGGTATCGGCCACATAGATGTTTTTCATGCAGCGGAAGAGCTTCGGAGCCTCGACGGTGCACGATGTCATTCGGCAGTTGCGCGAGTACCAGAGGCTTGAGCGCGCGCTTTCGGCAAAGAAGCAGTGATCGATCTCAAAGTCGGTCACCTCCCAGAATACATATTTTCCTTCAAACCGGCAGTTTTTGGCGACGATGTCGGAGCCCTCCTTTATGCTCGACTCGCCGGGGTGTATGGTGACATTATCGAGCCGCAGCCCGTGCATGCCGTAAAGAGGGCGTTCGCCCCCGAATTCAGCGTTTTTTATCGTTTTCATAGAAGAGTTTAAGTGTTTAATCAAGTCCGTACTCCTTGAGCTTACGGTATAGGGTTCGTTCGGATATGCCCAGTGAGGCAGCCGCCTCGCGTCGGCGGCCGTTGCACCGGTCCAGAGCCTGCATTATCGCATCGCGCTCTGACGGCGCGACGGTATCTGCCGGCGGGGCGGTATGTGTGATTTCGGCCAGAGGCCCCTCGTATTTCATCAGCGATGTGGGCATCGGGCGGTCGGGCTCTTCCTCGACCACATCGATCACTTCGCCGGCTGCACGCGAGGCGGTGTCGTGCCCGACGGCTGCGCGCAGCCGGTCGATCTCGCCGCGCATCTTGAATATCATGTTGAACAGCAGTTCGCGCTCGTGCTCGTAGGAGTGCGCCGATCCCGCGGCCGCAGAGACCACCGCCGGTGTGTAGCTGCGGTTGAAGTCGGGCAGATACCGTTCGAGCATCTCAGCCGTCACGGTGTCGCCCGATTCGAAGAGAGCCACCTGGTCGATCACATTTTTAAGCTGGCGCACATTGCCGGGCCAGCGGTAGCGCAGCAGCGCCTCGTCGGCCTCGGAGGTAAACGAGATCTCGGCCGTGCGGTATCGCTCGGCGAAGTCGGCTGCAAATTTACGCGACAGCAGTATGATATCCTTGCCGCGGTCGCGCAGCGGCGGCAGGTGTATCAGCACGGTCGAGAGGCGGTAGTACAGATCCTCGCGGAAGCGCCCTTCGGCCACGGCGCGTGCCATGTCGACATTTGTGGCGGCCACGATGCGTATATCGGTGCGTTGCACCGTCGACGATCCTACTTTCATAAACTCGCCCGTCTCGAGCACGCGCAGCAGCCGTGCCTGTGTGGTGAGAGGGAGCTCGGCCACCTCGTCGAGAAACACTGTGCCGCCGTCGGCCTCCTCAAAATACCCCTTGCGCGTGGCCACGGCGCCGGTGAAAGCACCTTTCTCGTGGCCGAAAAGCTCGGAGTCGATGGTGCCTTCGGGTATAGCTCCGCAGTTCACGGCTATGTAGCGGGCGTGTTTGCGCGGCGATGCGCCGTGAATTATCTTGGGGAAAAACTCCTTGCCGGTGCCGCTCTCGCCGGTGACGAGCACCGACAGATCAATCGGCGCCACCGTCAGGGCCCGGCTCACGGCAGCTACCAGAGCCGGCGAGTTGCCCACGATGCCGTAGCGCAGCTTGGCGCGCTGTATGTCGTCAGGAGTCGGTTTTCTGGTCGGAGCCATGAGTGGCAAAGTTGTAGTCGTGCAGGCGCAGGGCGTATGTGCAATCCTTGAGCCACTGCCCGAACTGCTCGATGCTCTCGTCGTCGTGCAGCGCCTGGGTGGCCGGCGATATGGGGTCGCCCACACTGATTTTGAGCGTGGTGTGCATCTTGCGGAACACCTCGGAGGGGAGGCGAAGTGTGCGCAGCTGCCATACGGTGCGCCCTAACAAGTTGAACATGAATGAATTTGTGCCGTGGAAGTATATCGGTATCACCGGCACCTTGAGCTGGCGTATCAGTCGTATCATCGACGGCTGCCACTCGCGGTCCATCAGGATGCCTGAGCGGTAGTCGATCTTCGACATTGCCCCTGCCGGAAACATACCTATCGGCTCGCCGCGGCGCACCTGCATGATGGCTTCGCGGATACCCTGCATCGATACGACGCGCTTGGCCGGATCGGCCGAGGCGCTCTGATCCACGGCTATGAAGTTGGGCCGCATCCCGGATATGTGGTTCAGTACCATGTTGACTATCACCTTAAACTCCGGCCGATACTCGGTGATGATGCGTATCAGCGCTATGCCGTCGAGGGCGCCGAACGGATGATTGCTTACGGTGATAAAAGCGCCCTGGGGCAGATTGCGGAGCACCTGCTCGTTGTCTATGTCGAGCTTCACATCGAAGTTTTCGAGAAGTGTCTTGACAAACATCGGTCCGGGGGTGCGGTGCGACATCTCGTGGTATTGGTTCACCATGTCGAGGCGGAACAGGTGCATCAGCCGGCGGGTCAGTTTCGGGCGTTTTGCCAGAAACGGCACCATCTGTTGTATCTGCTCTGCCGAGAGCACGTCGGGCTTCACGTCGTATTTGCGCATCAGCTCGTCGTAGTATGCGCGGTCGTGTTGTTCCATGGTCAGTCGTCTTTTGTCAGGTCGAGCACCACATTGTCGTGCTTGTTGCGCTCCACATACTGGCGGCGCAACGGGTTGCGTGTGATCTGCCGGTGTGTGTCGCGACGCTGCACGATATCTACCGCTTCGTAGATAGCGTGTCGCATCGAGGCCGGGTCGGCTACCCCGTGGCCGGCTATGTCGTAGCCGGTGCCGTGATCAGGCGACGTACGCACGAAATCGAGTCCGGCCGTGAAGTTTACGCCGGCATCGCCTGCCAGGGTCTTGAACGGAGCGAGCCCCTGGTCGTGGTACATGGCGAGCACACCGTCGAATTTCTTGAAAAGCCCTTTGCCGAAGAAGCTGTCGGCGGGGTAGGGGCCGAACACCGATATTTTGTCGTCGGTATAGCACTGCTCGATGGCGGGAGCTATGATCTCGGCCTCCTCGTGTCCGAGCAGGCCGCCGTCGCCGGCGTGGGGATTGAGGGCGAGCACGGCCAGACGCGGGGCGTGGATGCCGAAGTCGCGTGTGAGCGAACGGGCGAAAGTACGGATTTTCGAGCGTATACCCTCGGTGGTGAGGTTTTCGGCTATTTTCGATACCGGCAGGTGGGTTGTAGCGAGGGCTACGCGCACCACGTCGTTGAAGAGTATCATCAGAGCCGGGTCGGCGCCCTCTTCGCGCAGCGATGCTTCCAGATACTCCGTGTGGCCGGGAAATGCGAAGGTGGGGCTCTGGATTGTCGATTTATCGATCGGAGCTGTCACAAGTGCGTCGATCGAGCCGTCGCGCAGGTCGGCAACGGCGCGCTCCAATGCTACGAAAGCGGCATGGCCGGCTTCGGCTGATGCTTTGCCCGGCTCGACCTTGATCTCGTCGGGGAGCACGTTGATGAGGTTTATCCGGTCGTCGGCTATACCGTCGGCCGAGTCGACGATGTTCATCTGCATCTGAGGCAGGTTGAGCCCCTTGCGGTAATAAGAGGCCACACGGGTCGATCCGTAGATCACCGGCGTGCATATTTCCGACACGTGGTCGTCGGCCAATGCCTTGAGTATCACCTCATAGCCGATACCATTGGTGTCGCCGTGGGTTATCCCCACGCGAATTTTACGATTCTCTTTCATTTGATGTCAAAATTTGGCACGGTAAAGGTACGAATATTCTCAAAAATATGCAAACAGAGGGGGCTGCCGCGACTGGCAGCCCCCTCCGGGGGAAGTATTCAAGAGCTTGTGATACAGGCTCTATGGGTTCTTTATCACTTGACTAACACCTTCGAGGCACGGCCGGTGGCATCTACGCGGATATAGATCTGGCCGGCTGCCGGGCGTGCTACCGGCACACCTTGCAGTGTGTAGAAGCGGTATGCCGCGCCGGCGGTGTCGGTGATGATGGATGAGATACCGGATGACAGCGGTACATCAACGAACGCTATGGGGTCGGATTCCTGGTCGTCGGAATAGAGAGCCGTCACGGTGTAGCGCAAAGTCTGACCCGAGTTTGCGGGGAGGTTGGTGTCGGTGTATGTCTCGGCCTTGATCGGAGTATCGTTGAGCAGAGTGCCGTCGCGGTATACGTTGAAGCCCACCACGCGCTCGTCATCGTCGGCGGCTGCAGCGCGACGCACATTTCCTTTGGCTGCGGGGATGTATGTCACATCGTCGAGCTTGAGGTAGTAGTAGGGGTTTGACAGGATTGCGAAATAGCGCGCTTCGGCCGGGAGGTCGACGGTGACTTTCGTCCAGTTCTGATCCACGGAGCTCGACTTGATGGCGCGGTTGGCCAGGAAAGCCTGAACGGTGGGAGTAGTGGTGGAATAGTACACGGTGTATACCTCCTCGTTGCCGTACATGCCGCTTGCCAGCCAGAACTCAACAGTCTGGGGTATATCGGCGAGCTCGGGCGATATCAGCCAGTCGGCAGCCATCTCGTTGTTGTCGTAGAGGGTGGAGAGGAACATCTTGCCGGTGCGGGCCTTCAGATCGTCGTTCATGTCGGTGCCGTCGACTGCAAACCACGATGTACCCTCGGTGGGGCGGAAGTTGGTGTCGGGGTAAGCGTCGCCTGCGGGGTTGCCGTCGCCGTCGATCAGAGTCCAGGGCGCGAGGTTCTTATACTCAAGGTGAGCATAATCCTCGAAGCTCTCGGTGGTAGGCTCGGTGTTGAAGCGGTCCTGAGGCGATACCCAGGTGATCACTACGGTATTGTCGACCTGTGTGCCGGTGAGCGATGAGGGCTGAGGATACCCTATGTCGTCGCGGGTCAGTTCGATGGGGGCGGCGTTGGTGGCAGCTACGGCACCGAAGCTGTAGACTGCGGCCACGCCGTATACAGATGTGCCTTTGACGGGCTCTGCGTCGGTCCATGATGTGCCTGTCACGGCAGTCTCGGTGAGCTGCTCACCGTTGCGGTACACTAAGTATCCTTCTACGGGGTATTCTGTGGCGGGAGCGTTCCAGGTCACCACGATCGAGTGATTTTCGCCCTTGGCGACGGCTACATCGGCAGCGCCGGGGAATTTGGTCATGTCGATCTTGGCGGCAGCTTTGGGCGATTCGTTGTTAGCCTCGTTCTCATCCCAGATCGACGATACCACGGCTGTGTATGTGTGCTGACCTTCGTCCATCAGCATCATGTCGGTGAATACGATTTCGCGCTTTTCGCCGACCTCGAGCGAGGGTATGCCGCGCACGGAGTCGTACGGCTTGCCGTCGCGCATCAGTATCACGTCGAGGTTCTTCGAGCGGTTTGCGCCGACGTTCTCTACCACGGCTTTGATCTCGAAATCCTCGCCGGGGAATATCACGTCGGGCATGATCAGGCCGGTAGCGGCGAAGTCGCGGCCGCCCTTATTGTCGAGCAGTATCTCGTCGAAATAGATATAGTGGCCCTGCACGGTGGGGTTGTTGAACCGCAGCACTACCGTGATCTGTTTGCCGGCATACTCCGAGAGGTCGCGCTCATACGATTCCCAGCCGAAGCGGTTTATACCGTCGACGGTCACTACATCGTGCGAGCACTTGCCGTCGCACCATATCTGCACGTCCATGGTGTCGTCGTCGGAGAATGTCAGAGCTTCGCCCTCGATCTTGCGCTGGCAGTAGTAGAAGAGCAGGCGCGGCTGCGCGGGGGCTGCGTCGAGCTGCACGTTGGGGAGTATGAAGTCGAGTATATTGCCGACCTTCATCGGATAGAATCCCCACGAGTATGCGCTGGGCATTCGACGGTCGTATGAGCCGAGGTTGGTTGTCACCATACCGGTATCGCCGCCCGGCGAGGGGTCTACGATGCCGAAGAGGTAAGCGTTCCCCTCTATGGCAGCTGCGGTGTGCTCGTAGAAGAACGGATCGCCGGGCTGGTTGCCTTCCTGGTCGCCCAGAAGGAAAGGTGTCTGCACGAGCTCGCCGGCCATGAATGTGCTCAGGGCGTTTGTCGAGCTGTTGACCCACTCGCCGTCGGCGTTCTTGATGCGGGCCCATATGCCGATGATCACCTCGGTCTGCATCTGGTCGGTCGGCACGACGTCGGAGAATGATACTTCGGTCACGTTGGGCGAACTTGTCACTTTATTTCCGAACCCTTCTACCGACGATGCGAAAAGGTAGTACACCTCGGTGCCTTCGGGCAGGGGAGTGCCGTCGGCGTAAGTGGTGACGGGATCCCAGGTGGCATTGATGATGTTGCGGTCGTCGGCATCCTGCCAGCACACGAACGATGTGGGGATGGCGGGCTTCAGATTGTCGGGGGTCTCGTCGGCCTTGGCAAGCGATGATTTAAGAGTCGAAGTGATCGTTTCTTCGACTATCATCGGGCTTTCACCCGGGGCAAAAGTGCTTTTGAGGCCGGATGTCGAAGAGAGGGCAAGCACGGTTGTGCCGGCTGCCGTCATAATCGCTGCGGCGAGAGGGCCGCGTAAAGATTTTCTCATTGCGAAGATAGTTGTTTATGGTAATTACGTTTGGTCAGTGTAAAATTATATATTCTTGGCCGAAATACCAAGAATCGAACGGTAAAATTGCTTGAAAGCTCAAAAAAACGCGATATTTTGCCGTGTCTGCCCATATTTTGCTGCATCTGGCGATTATTTTTGTACTTTTGCAATTATAATCCGCTTGATATGGAAATTGAGATCACCGATCAGATCCGGGCTGCCGCACCGGCTCTCCACGTAGTAGCCGTCGAGGCCGACCTTGGGCGCACCGCCGGCTCCGAAGCGCTTCACGCCGAGCTTATGGCCGAGGCCTTGGGCGTGCAGACCCGTTATGAGCTCGCCGATATAAACCGCCGCCCCGGCATAGCCGCCACGCGCCGGGCATACAAAGCCCTCGGCAAGGAGCCCAACCGCTACCGCCCGTCGGCCGAAGCTCTGTGCCGCCGCCTGGTGAAGGGGCTCGGCCTGTACGAGATAAACGCGCCGGTCGATCTGATCAATATCCTCTCCATACGCTCGGGCTACTCTATCGGAGGGTTTGATGCCGACCGTATCGACGGGTCGCTCCTCACCCTCGGAGTGGGCCGGGAGGGCGAGCCGTTTGAGGCCATAGGCCGCGGGATGCTCAATATAGCGGGTATGCCGGTGTATCGCGACGCTACCGGCGGCGTGGGCACACCTACATCCGACAACGAGCGCACCAAGCTCACCGACACTACCCGCCGGCTGCTGATGTGCATTAATATATACGGTGAGGAGATGCCCGTCGACGATACCGTGGCTCTGGCTGCCGACCTGCTGCAGCGCCACTGCGACGCCGGCAATATCCGTGTGACCCACTATTACGCTGTTCAACCATGAAAATCCTGAAAGTATACGGCGACCGCCCCGACCTGCGCGCCCTCGACCGTGCTGTCGAAGCGCTCCGCGCCGGCGAAGTGATAATATATCCTACCGACACTATCTACGCCCTCGGTTGCGATGCCCTCAGCCAGCGTGCCGTCGAGCGTGTGTGCCGCATCAAAGGCATCAACCCCGACAGGCAGCATCTGGCAATACTCTGCTCCGACATGAGTCAGGCCGCCGAGTATGTGCGGATCGATAACCCCGCCTACCGGCTTATGAAGGAGTATCTGCCCGGTCCATACACATTCATCCTCCCCACCACCACACGCCTGCCCAAGGCTTTCAAGGGGCGCAAGGAGGCCGGGGTGCGCATACCCGACTGCGCTGTGGCGCGGCAGCTTGCCGAACGGCTCGGCAATCCGCTGCACACCACTACTATAGAGTGGGACGACACCGACCCGTACTCCGGGTCCGATCCCGACGCCATAGCTATGCGCTACGACAACGATGCTTCGCTGATGATCGACAACGGGCCCGGCGGCACCGAGCCCTCGACCGTCATTTCACTCATCGACAGCGGCTCGCCCGAGCTTGTGCGTGCCGGTGTCGGCCCTTTCGATGATTAATTAAGAGCTTGTCTCACAGGAAATTTAAGCGAAATGCAAATCTCATCAAAACACGCCGGCATAGGGCACGGCATACTTCTGATAGCCCTTTTCTCGTTTGCCGCCTGCTACATAGCTCAGTGGGAGGTGGTGAAAGCCGTATCGCTCAGTTCGCTGATCGTGGGTATAGTGCTCGGCATGCTGTATGCCAACTCGCTGCGCAATCATCTGCCCGACACATGGGTGCCCGGTATAAAGTTCTGCACCAAGCAGGTGCTCCGCTGGGGTATCATACTCTACGGATTCCGTCTTACATTCCAGCAGGTGCTCGCCATCGGAGCTCCCGCCACGGTGGTCGACGTCATAATCATTCTCGGCACTCTCGGCATAGGCGTTTTGGCCGGCAAGCTGCTGAAGATGGACTCCGACACCACCCTTATGGTGTCGACCGGTTCGGCTATCTGCGGTGCGGCAGCAGTGCTCGGTGCCGAGCCGGTGGTGAAATGCCAGCCGTACAAGACGGCGATTGCCGTGTCGACGGTAGTGATCTTCGGCACGCTGTCGATGTTTCTTTACCCGGTGATGTACCGCTCGGGAGTCGTCGATATGTCGGCCCGCGAGATGGCTATATATACCGGCTCGACACTCCACGAGGTGGCTCATGTGGTGGGCGGGGGCAACGCCATGGATCCCGACGGCGCCATCGGCCTGGCTCAGGATGCCACCATTACCAAGATGATACGCGTGATGATGCTCGCCCCGCTGCTCGTCGTGATGGGGCTTGTGCTGGCGTGGGTGCGCGGCCGGCGCAAAGGCGAGCGTTCGCGCGCCGGCGCAGGCAAGATCTCTATACCGTGGTTTGCCTTCGGATTTCTGGCCGTGATAGGGATTAACTCCCTGCTGCAGGGTATGGCTCAGACGGGCACTCTCCCGACCGCCGCCCTCGCCACATTCACATCGTCGGTCGAGACCCTCGACAACTTCATGCTCACCATGGCTATGACGGCTCTCGGCGCTGAGACCGGCATAGAGAAGTTCCGTCAGGCCGGCGCCAAGCCGTTCTATCTGGCCGGTATCATTTATATATGGCTCGTTGTGGGCGGCTACTGGATATGCAAGTGGCTCGTGCCCGCCCTGTCTTGATAATAATCTGCAACCTTTCACTTATATTATGTCGCGTAAGAAACGCAAAGATCTGCCTCTCATCGAAGGCGTTGAAATAAAAGATGTGGCCGCCGAGGGCAATTCGATAGCCCGCGTCGACGACAAAGTTGTGTTTATACCTTTCGGAGCGCCCGGCGACGTGGTCGACGTGAAGATCGACCGCCGCCGCAAGAGCTACTCCGAGGGTCATATCGAGCGGATCATCACTCCGTCGCCGCTGCGTGTCGAGCCTCCCTGCGCCCATTTCGGCACTTGCGGCGGGTGTCGCTGGCAGCATCTGCCGTACGAGTTTCAGCTCAAATGCAAGCAGCAGCAGGTGGTCGACGCCCTCGAGCGCATAGCCAAGGTCGAGCTCCCCGAGATTTCGCCGATCAAAGGCTCCGGGCGCATCTGGGATTATCGCAATAAGATGGAATATACCTTCTCCAACCGCTGCTGGCTCACCTTCGAGCAGCTCCGTTCAGGCGAGGAGGTGCCCGACCGTACAGCTGCCGGATTCCATATACCGGGAGCCTTCGACAAGGTGCTCGACATAGAGCGCTGCCACCTGCAGGACGATTTAGGCAACCGTATACGCCTGTTTATCAAACAGTATGGTCGCGACCACGGCCTGTCGTTCTACGACCTCTGCGCCAATACCGGATTGCTGCGCAACCTTATGATACGCATCGCCTCTACCGGGCAGGTGATGGCCCTTATGCAGTTCGGCGAGGACGATCCCGAGGCCATCGAGGCTCTGATGGCCGCCGTGCACGCAGAGTTCCCGCAGATCACGTCGCTGCTGTATGTCGTCAACACCAAGCTCAACGACACAATCGGCGATCTTCAGATACGCACCTATGCCGGCAAGCCGTATATCGAGGAGGAGATGGAGGGGCTCACCTTCCGCGTAGGCCCCAAATCGTTCTATCAGACCAACTCGCGGCAGGCTTACGAGCTCTATAAAGTGGCGCGCGAGGCAGCTGCCCTCACAGGCGACGAACTGGTGTACGATCTGTATACCGGCACCGGCACAATAGCAAATTTCGTGGCTCGGCAAGCGCGCCGCGTCATCGGTATCGAATATGTCGAGGATGCCATACTCGACGCTCGCCTCAACTCGCAGGTGAACGGTATCGAAAACACCCTCTTCTATGCCGGCGACATGAAAGACGTGCTCACCGACGGCTTCATAGCCGAGCATGGCCGCCCCGATGTGATGATCATCGACCCGCCGCGTGCCGGAATGCATCAGGACGTAGTCGATGTGATAATGCGTGCCGAGCCCACGCGTCTGGTATATGTGAGCTGCAACCCCGCCACCCAGGCTCGCGACATCGCGCTTCTCGACTCCAAGTATCGCGTCGTGGCCGTTCAGCCCGTCGACATGTTCCCCCACACCCACCACGTCGAAAACGTCGTCACCCTCCTCCGCCGCGAGTGATTCTGAGGGTCAAGAGCAACCTCGGAGGGCGCTTGTGTTGAGGGGTACAAGAGCAAACTCGGAGGGCGGGTGCTTTAGCGCCCGCCGAAAACACTCGCCGATGGTGATTCCGTCGGGCCCTGAAGGACCCGACCTCCAAGACCGAGGGCGCAACCTTGGAGAGGGGCAAGAGCCAACTCGGAGCGCGAGTCCTTTAGGGCTCGCGGAAAACGCTAACAGAGAGGGGTACAAGAGCAAACTCGGAGGACGGGTGCTTTAGCGCCCGCCGCCTTCGTCAGGCGAGGGCGTTATCGAGGCTGAGGGGA
>CAZPKH010000040.1:0-17821 GCA_964587165.1 uncultured Muribaculaceae bacterium | reverse complement strand
TCATTACGCAAATTTAACATTTATCCCTATATTTCATGCACTGAATTTTCGGCTTATCCCCAAAAATCTCAAATCTATGGCTAATACCAACAATACCGCAACGCCGCAGCAGGGGTACACTACTCCTGACGGTGTCTACACAGGTACTCCCGACATCGCCTATCCCAAGACTCCCGGCTACGAGCCTGCGCAGCCTTGCCCCGTGGGTGGTGTGATCCTGCAAAACGACCCTATAGAGTATAATACCGACCGTCGCACCGTGACTCTCAAAGTGCGCAACACAGGCGACCGCCCCGTGCAGATCGGCTCACACTTCCACTTCTTTGAGGTGAACCGCTACATGGAGTTTGACCGCGAGGCCGCATACGGTATGCACCTCAACATCCCCGCCACGACAGCCGTGCGTTTCGAGCCGGGCGAAGAGAAAGAGGTGGAGCTCGTGGAGTATGCAGGCAAGCGCCGCGTGCTCGGTTTCAACGACCTCGTAAACGGTTATACCGGCTACGAAGATACTCCGGCTTTCTATCCCAAGAAAATCGAATCTTTTCGCCGCATGAACGAGTACGGATTCAAAAACATCTCAGAGGCCGAGGCCGATGCAGAGTTTACCACCACCCCAAATAAATAATCACCATGGCTACTATATCAAGACAAGAATATAACAACCTCTTCGGCCCCACCGTGGGCGACCGTATCCGTCTTGGCAACACCAACCTGTATATACAGATCGAAAAAGATCTGCGTGTGTACGGCGACGAAGTGGTGTATGGCGGAGGTAAAACCATACGCGACGGTATGGGCACCGCCAACGAAGTGACATCGCAGGCCGGATCACTCGACCTCGTAATCACCAATGTCACAGTGCTCGACCCCGTGCTCGGCGTAGTGAAAGCGGATGTCGGTATCAAGGACGGCAAAATAGCCGGCATCGGTAAGGCCGGTAATCCTAATGTGATGAAAGGTGTCACTCCGACACTCTGCACCGGTCCGTCGACCGACGCTATCTCCGGCGAGCACCTTATCCTCACAGCTGCCGGTATCGACGGCCACGTGCACTATATCTCACCCCAACAGGCTTACAATGCCCTCAGCAACGGTATCACCACACTGATAGGCGGTGGCGTCGGCCCGACCGACGGTACCAACGGTACAACCATCACAGCCGGTGTATGGAACCAGCAGATGATGCTCAAGGCAGCCGAAACATGGCCCGTCAACACCGGTTTCCTCGGCAAAGGTAACACCTCTATCAAGTCGACCCTCACCGAGCAGCTCGTGGCCGGCGCAATGGGCTTCAAGATCCATGAAGACTGGGGCTCGACCCCCGCGGCGATACGCTCCTGTCTGGAGATCGCCGACAAGTACGACGTTCAGGTGGCTATTCACACCGATACACTCAACGAAGGCGGCTACGTGGAGGACACTATCGCAGCTTTCGACGGACGCACCATCCACACATACCACACCGAAGGTGCCGGCGGCGGCCACGCACCCGACCTTCTGAAAGTGGCTTCGATGGCAAACGTCCTGCCTTCGTCGACCAACCCGACTCTGCCGTTCGGTATCAACTCCGAGGCCGAGCTCTTCGATATGATCATGGTGTGCCACAACCTTAACCCGAAGATCCCCTCGGATGTGGCATTCGCCGAGAGCCGTGTTCGCCCCGAGACACAGTCGGCCGAAAATATTCTCCACGACCTGGGTGTCATCTCGATGGTTTCGTCCGACTCGCAGGCTATGGGCCGCGTAGGCGAATCGTTCATGCGCACATTCCAGATGGCAAGCTATATGAAGGATGTCCGCGGCAAGCTCCCGCAGGATTCCGATGCAAACGACAACTTCCGTGTGCTCCGCTATCTGGCGCAGATCACCATCAACCCCGCTATCACATACGGCTTCAGCGAGATCCTCGGATCGATCGAAACCGGCAAGATGGCCGACTTAGTGCTCTGGGAGCCCGCTTTCTTCGGCACCAAGCCTAAAATGGTGATAAAAGGCGGTATGATCTCTTGGGCTCAGATGGGCGACCCCAACGCTTCGCTTCCCACACCTCAGCCCGTGTGCATGCGCACAATGTTCGGCGGCATGGGCCGTGCTCTCCCCGCCACATGTGTACGATTCACATCGCAGGTGGCTATCGACAACGGTATGCCCGAGATCACCGGAATCACCAACCCCATCTACGCAGTGCGCGGTACCCGTCAGATCGGCAAAGCCAACATGCTTCTCAATGCCGCTACACCGCAGATCGAGGTTAACCCCGAGACATTCGATGTCTATGTAGACGGTACTCTCGCCTACGTTCCGCCGGCAAAAGAGCTCTCGCTCTCGCAGCTCTACTGGTTCAGCTGATACAGTTTCACTACATCCACATATATCTCCCGCCCCGCCGCCCGCCTTTTTCCGGCTGCGGAGCGGGAGATTTCGTGAACAATTTCGCCGCGGAGCGCGTTACTGTTATTGTGTACACTATTCAACTTTTTATTTATGCAAGTTCTTACAGAAATATTAGGCAATATGCACGCCCCCGAGTGGGCTGATAAACTGAAGGATGTAAACGTCGACGAGATATTCCTCGACCAATGGACGGCACAGAAGAGCCGTTTTTTAGGGAAAGGAGTAAGCGGAACGGAGTATCCGGTGGCGCTTCGGCGACAGAGCCAGATAGTCGACGGCGACATTGTGGCTTTCGATCCCGATGCACGTACGGCTGTCGCACTGCGTCTCAAGCTGAACCCTGTGCTCGACATCGACCTTTCGAAACTCAGCTCCCTCTCGCCTGAGGATATAATCCGCATAAGCGTAGAGCTGGGCCACGCCATCGGCAACCAGCATTGGCCCGCCGTGGTCAAGGGCACGCACGTATATGTGCCGCTCACAGTCGACAAGAAAGTGATGCTCTCTGTCATGGAGACACATAATATCGAGGATATCAAATTTGAATTTCATGAAGGCCAGGAGGTGATACCGTATATGGCTCCCCACGAGATACGCCGTCTGTTCGGCGGCGCGTCGCATGAGTCGCACGCTCACACTCACGACCACGGGCACATTGTCGAGCCCGACGGCCATGTGCATACTCCTCACACTCCTCACTCATTCACACACTGATAATAACCCCCCAACCGCAGCAATATGGCCACATCAGCGTCGACCTTGATGCGTCTTCTGCAGATGACCGACTCGGCTTTTCCGGTCGGCACGTTCTCATTTTCCAACGGTCTTGAGACAGCTTCGTATCTTGGCATCGTGCACGATGCCGATACCTTGGGACAGTACACCCGCTCAGTAGCGCTCCAGGGGGCTTTCAGCGACGGCGTGGCGGCTCTGCACGCATATCGAGCAGCCACAGCCGGCAGCTACGACGATATTCTGGCTGCCGATGCCCGGATAATGCTATTTAAAATGAACGACGAGGCCCGCATGATGCTATGCCGTATGGGCAAGAAACTCGCCGAGCTCGGCGTGAAGCTGTGGCTCGAAAGCTCGATGTTCAGCCGTTGGCTCGCCGATATAAGCGCCGGTAATACTCCCGGGGCTTACCCCGTGGCACAGGGCATAGCCTTTGCCGAGGCCGGCCTGTCGGAAAAAGAGCTTTTTGCTTCCCACCAGTATGGAGTGATCAACATGGTGCTTTCAGCCGCCTTGCGGTGTGTCCGTGTATCTCACTACGACACACAGGCCATACTCTTCAGGCTCTCCGACGAGATCGACGGTCTATACGAGCGCGCCCGCACAATGCGCTTTGAGGATATGAACTCGTTTGTGCCCGAAATGGACATCTTCGCATCCCTTCACGAGAAAGGCCAGATGCGCATGTTCATGAATTAATCCCAACCGTTTCAACATAATAACACGATATTAAGAATATATGTCAACTTGCAGAATAGGGGTCGGCGGCCCCGTCGGATCAGGCAAAACCGCCCTCATCGAAGCTCTCACACCCCGCCTTATTGAGAAAGGACTCTCAGTGCTGGTGATCACCAACGATATAGTGACCACCGAAGATGCCAAGCATGTGCGCAAAGTGCTCAAAGGTATTCTGGCCGAAGAGCGTATCATTGGCGTAGAGACCGGAGCCTGCCCCCATACGGCAGTCCGCGAGGATCCTTCGATGAATATAGCCGCCGTCGAGGAGATGGAATCAAAATTTCCCGACGCCGAGGTAGTATTCATCGAGTCGGGGGGCGACAATCTCACCCTCACTTTCAGCCCTGCGCTTGTCGATTTCTTCATCTACGTGATCGACGTGGCAGCAGGCGACAAGATACCCCGAAAGGACGGTCCCGGCATATCGCAGAGCGACATCTTGGTAATCAACAAGATAGATCTCGCCCCGTATGTCAACGCTTCGCTTGAGGTGATGGATCACGACTCGAAGCTCATGCGCCCGGGCAAGCCTTTTGTATTCACCAACTCCATGACCGGCGAAGGTATCGAGGAGCTTGTCGATCTGATTTTCAAGATGGCCCTTTTCGACAAGGCCTGATCGCTACCGTAACCGTATTTCCGCAAAAGATTCCACAAATTTATAAAGCCCGCAACTGATGCAGCTTCATTATTCCGACTCGCCACAGGTGAATTTCGATGAAATGCCCGAAATGGCACCTTACCTGCAGCAACCCGACGCAATGTACATCGGGTGTCCCGGCAAGCATGGCTACCTCAACCTCGGCTTCGAGCTGAACGCCGAAGGCCGGTCTATACTCCGCGAGCTCGACCGTCGCGCTCCGCTCATCGTGCAGCAGGAGCTCTATTTCGACGAAGAGCTCCCCGATATGCCATGCGTCTATATCCTCTCGTCAGGCGGCCCAAATGTCGATGGCGACCGATACGTGCAGAATATCACCGTAGGTGCCGACGCTCAGGCTTGGGTGAGCACCGGAGCGGCTACCAAGCTCGCCGAGATGAAGCGTAACTATTCGGGCATGCTCCAGACACTGCGGGTGGACCGCGGAGGGTATCTCGAGTATATGCCCGAGCCGGTGATACCGTGCAAGCATACCCGCTTTATTTCCGATACCCGCATGATCATCGATCCTACGGCTACCGCTTTCTACGCCGAAGTATATATGGGTGGTCGGAAATATTATGGCGACGGCGAGCTTTTTCAGTTCGACATACTCTCGGTATGCACCCACGGCGAACGCCCCGACGGCACTCAGCTATTCCGTGAGAAATTTATCATCGACCCGAAGATGTCAGCTCTGCGCGATGTCGGCATAATGCATGGCTACGATGTGTTTGCCAATGTGCTTGTTGTCACTCCGGCAGACAAAGCCGAGCAGGTATATGCTGCAACAGAGCCGTTTATCGACCCTAAAAAGCGATTGGCCGCCGGTATAACTCATCTGCCCAACGGTGCCGGACTGCTTTTCAAAGTACTCGGCATGGAGCCCGGACCGGTGAAGAAAGTGGTGCGCGACTTCTGCAGCAGTGTCCGTATGGCTGTCAAAGGTAAACCACTGCCCCCCGAATTTCCCTGGAGATAATTACTTAACTATGGATACGAATATGGATAATACTAAAACTTCTGAGAGGTCTCTTGCAGTTGCCGTACGCTCTACGCTGCGTGGCGGAGGCCAGGTGATGTTCCAATGCTCGGCATGGACCGGTTTGCTTTTTCTGTCCGGCATCTTCTGGGGATCCTACGAGTGCCATATGCCACAGGTGGCATGGGGTGCTTTAGTGGGCCTCGTAGCTTCGACACTGGCCGGAAAGATTATGGGCGAGAACCCTGCCGATGGCGAGGAGGGCCTCTGGGGCTTTAACGGTATTCTTGTGGGGTGCGCGTTCCCTACTTTCCTTGCCAATACGTGGCTTATGTGGCTGGCACTGATATTCTGCTCGATGCTCACTACCTGGGTGCGTCAGGGGCTTAACAATGTGATGGCTCCCTGGCGTATAAATTCGCTGACATTTCCGTTTGTGCTTCTGACTTGGCTGTTTCTGTTCTCATCGCGTATTTTAGGCGGACTGGCCGAATCGTCGCTGTCGAACCCGGTATTGCCCGGCGGCGTGGCTGAGCATGCCGTACTCGATACTTCGTTCGGTAGCCTCGTGATATACTGGCTCAAAGGAGTAGCGCAGGTATTTTTGATCGACTCGTGGGTGACGGGTATATTCTTCCTCGTAGCTCTTGCCGTATGTTCGCGCTGGGCAGCTATCTGGGCCGCTGTAGGCTCGGCAGTAGCTCTCGCTTTGGCTATACTCTACGGGGCTCCCGCCTCCGATATTTCGGCCGGTCTGTTCGGGTTCAGCCCGGTGCTTACTGCCATCGCTCTGGGATGTACATTTTATAATGTAAACTGGAAGAGCGCATGCTGGACTCTCACCGGCATTGTTGCCACAGTATTCATTCAGGCCGGTATGGACGTGATATTCGAGCCGTGGGGACTGCCCACTCTTACCGGACCGTTCTGTCTTGCCACATGGCTTTTCCTTCTCCCTCTGTTTAAACTTGATGTGACCCGCAACCCCGACCACTCCAACTGGTCCGTAAAAAAATAATACATTCGCACATGAAACCTGTTTCCCAACTCCCTTTCCGACCTAAAGATATTTGGATAGTCCTTGTCAGCTCAATGGAGCAGATCATCGGTACGGCCCTTACTACAGTGGTAGGTGTCATGATTCCGATGATGCAGCTGTTGCGTCCGGAGTCGGCACAGTTGTCGTCGGTGATGCAAGGCCTTATCGGAGCTATAGGCCTGGTCGGCATAGGAGTTGGGTCGATGGTTATCGGCAAGCTAAGCGATGCCAAAGGTTATCTGGGGTGGTTTCGCCTGTGCCCCTTGCTTATCATAGCCGGCTCGGTGTGGTGTTTGCTGTATCATACCCCCGGAATGCTGCTGTGCGGATTGTTTGTGATTGGTTTGGGAGTGGGCGGCGGCTATAGCCTCGATTCGGCCTACATCTCCGAGCTGATGCCTGCTAAGTGGCGGGGCACGATGGTGGGAGTGGCCAAAGCGTCGTGTGCCATAGGCTTTATTGCGGCTGCCCTTATCAGCTTATGGATCCTGAAGGTTCGACCCTATCCGTTTATGTGGCGCTCGCTCATACTGATAATTGCCGGATTCGGTGTGCTGACCCTGTTGATGCGTATTCGCTGGTATCAGGCTCCCGGGTGGCTTGCTTCAAAGGGCCGGATGGATGAAGCAACAAAAGCCGCTCAGAAATTCTTAGGCAACCAAGCCGAGGCTGAAGCTCCGCAGACCAACGACGTCGTTCAGGCCGGCTGGGGTGCAATGTTTGAGGGAAAGAACCTCCTGAGAGTGATTTTCAGCGGAATACCCTGGGCCTGCGAGGGGTTGGGTGTATACGGTTTCGGAGTATTTCTGCCTGTCATGGTGATGGCTCTCGGTATTCAGAGTCCTGACATCACCGGTATGCCGAAGATCATAGACTCGGTAGAAGTGACGGCGGTGGTAAACTGCTTTATACTCCCCGGATTTATACTCGGGTTGCTTTTGGTGCGTCGTGTAAATCATGTACGGATGCTCACCTGGGGCTTTATATTTTCTGCCGTTGGGCTCGGGCTGCTTCTGTGGGCTTATCTGGCACATCTGCCTGTATGGGTTACGATTGTAGGATTCCTGATCTTTGAGGTGGCTCTCAATGCCGGCCCGCACCTTGTCACATACATTATCCCCGCAGCCATTTATCCTGTGGCCGACCGTGGCGCAGGTACCGGAATCGCTGCCATGCTTGGCAAAGTGGGAGCTGTGGCCGGCGTTATGGTCATGCCTATACTTCTCGAAGCCGGAGGTATGAGTCTTGTGCTGATAGTCAGCATCGCCGTCATGGTGGCCGGTGCTGTGATCGGCCAACTGTTCGGCAGCCTGTTAAAACTCAGCTGAAACGGCTATTTCCGTATCCCGAAATAGCTGAACACATCCCGCTGTACGCGCGAACCCGATACTGCGTTTATCCCTATATAAATGCCTGCGCCGGCTACAGCTTGCGACGTAAGGAGCATCAGCGGATTGCCTGCCGGTATAATCCATGTCAGGCCGACGCACGGCACCATCGCTATCATTGTGATGCAGATATAGGGTAACAGGTCGGTGATATATTCCCGGGATTTGCGGAACGACACACGCGCTGCAATCACAAGGGTTGCAACCCATGTGGCTGCCGATGCAGCAACCTGCCCCCACAGAAATATCTCGAGGCCGGCTACGATGTTGTCAGGCGTGGAATACCCCATCACACCTATTGTCGCTACTATTGCCACGGCGGCAACCACATCGCGTATCACCTCTGTAGTGACGAGCAAGCGTGCTTTGCCGAGAGATAGTATATAATTATTGTAAAGCGACGTGAGCACCGTGAAAATACCCCGCACAAGCAGGATGCAGAAAAGCGATATGGCCGGATCCCATTTCTGTCCGAAAAGCAGGTGAAATATCGGGGCTGCCATGACGCACAGCAGCCCGACGGCCGGGAAAAGGAGGTAGGCCGTGAAGCGATTCATCTTGGCAGTGGCGGCGGCAAACTTGGTGCTGTCGTGCTGAAATTCGGAAAGTGCAGGCAGAAACGACGCTGTAAGCACCTGCGATAGCGATGATATGCCCATTTTGCTCCATTTGTCAGCCTGTGTGTAGTAGCCTAACGGAGCCATACCAACACGATTACCTATCAGGAATGAGTAGATATTGAGGAATATGGTGTTGAGCAGCGAGCTGAACATCACACCCATACCTACTTTGAAAAACGAACGCAGCGAGCTCCACGAGAATTGCATAAGCGGCCTCCACCGGCTCGTGGCCCAGAGTACTGCCGATTTTACTGCAGCCAAGGTAATGCTCTGCCACACTACGGCCCACACGCCATACCCTTCGACAGCGAGGATTATCGCTACGATAGCGGCACAGATGAGTGCCGCCGCATTGCTTACGGCTATCATCCGCACATCCATCCGTTTCATCAGTCTGTTGGTCTGCACTATAGCTGTGGCGTTGAGGATAAACGTAAGGAACATCACCCTCGACAGCGGCACGAGGCGCTGATCGCCCTGAAAGCAGTCGGCTATCAGTGGTGCGCAGACCCATAAGGCTGCGTAAAGCACCGTAGCCATCCCGATATTGAACCATAGCACAGTGCTGTAGTCCAGGTGTGTGGGCGATTTGCGCTGTATCAGGGCTGACGCCATGCCCGAATCGACAAACAGCGATGCAAAGGCTTGGAAAACAAGCACCGCTCCTACCAGACCGAAATCGGCCGGCGAAAGGAGTCGTGCGAGTATTATGCCTGTGACGGCATAGAGCAACTGTGTCGACACCCGGTCGATCACGTTCCACTTCAGGGTGCGCGCCACGCGCAGCTTCATCGTGGCCTTATCTGATGATGCCGGGTCGGTATCAGTCACTTGGCGGGAGAATCGAGGTTTTCTGATTTAATACCGAGACCTTTCATTACTACCGTGGCAGGTGAACCGGTGTAATACACGGTGCCTGAGCCTATGCCGTGCACCGACAGCTCGTCGGAGGCGTAGCAACCTATAGTACCGGTACCTACAATGCGGGTGCTCACATCCTTGGCCTTCATGTTGTCGGCCTGGATAGTGCCTGTGCCGGTGAGGGAGTAGCTGGCTGCCTCGCATCGACCGGATACGGTGATGGTGCCGCGGCCCGTCACGACGTTGCAGCTCAGTTCGGGCACATCAAGATTGTGAATGGCAAGACGTCCGTTGCCTATCACTTTTGCATTGAACTTCGGCTCTTTATCTTTTTTAAGCGGCACAACTTTAGGTGAAAAGACACGCAGAAGCGAGTCGGAGGAATTTTCGGCATATACTAACGCCGACGAGTAAACCGTGACGCGGGGTATTCCGCTCATGGTCAGGCCTGACTCCGAGAGCTCTACCTCAAGCCGTTTTTTCTTTTCGTTGTAGTTGAATATCAGTACGGAGGCCTTATCGGGCGTAGCATCGAAAGTGGCGATGCCGGCCGAGTCGGCGTTGCAGCGGTAGTCTACGTTCACTCCGTTGTCTATCTGAAGGTTTATAAAGTCGCCCACTTTCAGCACATAGCTCTGAGTCTGGGCGTTGACCCCAATAGCTGCGATAAGGGTAAGGAGAAGAATATATACTGATTTCATAGTGATATGTGATCTTGTCGGTCGGTTTCAGCGTTGGATGTGAGAAGCGTTTCAATGTCAGCAAGCACACTGTCGAGCTCGGCGTATGTGTCGGCGCGGAGCATACGAATGCGTGTCGGGCGGAAATTCGGTATCGACTTGAAGAGGGGAGAGGCGGCTAAATGGCGTCGGATATGAAGTATACCCCGGTACTCGTCTATGCGGTCGATGCTTTCGGCTATCTGTCGTCGAAGAAGGGTGAATTTTTCTGCGATCGTAGGCTCAGGGCTGCCTTTAAGATCAGCAAACAGCCACGGAGCACCGATTGTGGCACGACCTACCATCACTCCGTCCACACCATATACGTCGAAAGCGCGATCCACGTCGGCACGGGTGCGTATGTCGCCGTTGCCTATCACGGGGATACGGAGTGCCGGATTCGCTTTCACGCTCCCTATCATCTCCCAGTCGGCTTCGCCGGTGTACATCTGCGAGCGGGTGCGTCCGTGCACAGTAAGTGCCGCGATACCGCAATCCTGCAGTTGCTCTGACAGCTCGACGATGATCTTGGAATTATGATCCCATCCAAGGCGCGTTTTGACAGTCACAGGCACACGCGAGTCGACAGCTCCCACAACAGCGCGCGTGATCTCGAGCATCTTCGGGATGTCGCGCAGCAGTCCGGCTCCGGCGCCTTTGCCCGCCACTTTCTTGACGGGGCAGCCGAAGTTTATATCAAGAATATCAGCACCGGCATCCACCACCATACGCGCCGCTTCGGCCATGGGTTCCGGCTCGCGGCCGTATATCTGGATTGCTGTAGGCCGCTCGGCATCTGCTATCTGCAGCTTACGGGTGGTAGAGGCAATGTTGCGTATCAAAGCGTCGGCCGATACAAACTCGGAGTATACCATGTCGGCCCCCTGCTCCTTGCAGATCAGGCGGAATGAACGGTCGGTGACATCCTCCATCGGAGCGAGCATCACCGGACGAGGTCCGAGGTCGATACTTCCTATCTTCATATCGCGGCAAATTTAGATAATATTCAGCAAATGGAGTGAGACGTCTTCCTCAAGCAATCAGAATAACCGACTTTCTGACCAATTTTGTCGGTCGACTATTGTCAGTCAAGCTTGAGCACGGCGAGAAAAGCTTTCTGCGGCACTTCGACAGATCCGATCTGCTTCATGCGCTTCTTGCCCTGCTTTTGTTTTTCAAGCAGTTTGCGCTTACGCGAAATGTCGCCGCCGTAGCATTTGGCTGTTACGTCCTTGCGCACGGCTTTCACCGTCTCTCGCGCTATGATCTTTGCTCCGATAGCGGCCTGAATGGCGATGTCAAACTGCTGGCGGGGTATCAACTCCTTGAGTTTTTCACACATGCGTCGGCCGAAAGTCACGGCATTGTCTGCGTGGGTCAGGGTCGAGAGTGCGTCGACGCTCTCGCCATTGAGCAGTATGTCGAGCTTCACGAGCCGCGAAGGGCGGAAGTCGTGGATATGATAGTCGAACGAGGCATACCCTTTGGATATGCTCTTGAGCTTGTCGTAGAAGTCGATCACGATCTCGCCGAGCGGCATGTCGAATGTCAGCTCCATTCGGTTGCCCGAGATGTACTCCTGCTTGACCAGCTCGCCTCGCTTGCCAAGGCAGAGTGTCATGATCGGCCCGATGAAATCGGAGGTGGTGATGATGGTGGCCCGTATATATGGCTCCTCAATGCGCTCTATCAGAGTGGGGTCGGGGAGACCCGAGGGGTTGTGCACTTCGGTGCAGTTGCCGTGCTTGTCGTACACGTTGTAGCTTACGTTGGGCACGGTGGTGATCACATCCATGTTGAACTCACGCCCGAGTCGCTCCTGTACTATCTCCATATGAAGCAGCCCGAGGAATCCGCAACGGAATCCGAAACCGAGAGCCATCGACGATTCGGGCTGGAATGTGAGCGATGCGTCGTTGAGCTGCAATTTCTCCAACGCGCTGCGCAGTCCTTCGAAATCCTCGGCGTCAATCGGGTAGACACCGGCAAACACCATCGGCTTGACCTCCTCGAAGCCGTCGATAGCTTCGGCACACGGACGGTTTACATGGGTTATGGTGTCGCCCACGCGCACCTCTTTAGAGGTTTTGATGCCGGAGATGATATACCCCACGTTTCCGGCCGACAGCTCGGGGCGGGGATCCATCTCAAGATGAAGCACACCTATTTCGTCAGCATGATACTCCTTACCGGTCGATACAAACTTCACGAAGTCGTTTTTGCGGATCTTGCCGTTCACTATCTTGAAATAGGCGATGATGCCGCGGAAAGGATTAAACACCGAGTCGAAGATCAGAGCCTGCAGTGGAGCTTCCGGGTCGCCCGACGGGGCGGGAACTCTCTCAACTATGGCGCGCAGAATCTCGTCCACGCCCATGCCGGTCTTGCCCGATGCACGCAAAATCTCCGAACGGTCGCACCCCAGGAGTTCGACTATCTGATCTTCCACTTCGTCGGGCTTTGCTGAGTCGAGATCGCATTTGTTGAGCACAGGGATGATCTCCAGATCGTTGTCGATGGCCATATAGAGGTTGGATATGGTCTGAGCCTGAATGCCTTGCGAGGCGTCGACGATCAGCAGCGCTCCTTCGCAGGCCGCTATCGAGCGTGATACTTCGTAGGAGAAATCTACGTGTCCGGGAGTGTCGATGAGGTTGAGGGTATACTTCTCACCGTCGAGCTCATAGTCCATCTGTATGGCGTGGCTCTTTATAGTGATACCGCGCTCGCGTTCGAGATCCATGTCGTCGAGCACCTGATCCTGAAGATCTTTGCCTCCGACGGTCCCGGTGCGCTCAAGCAGGCGGTCGGCCAGAGTCGATTTACCGTGATCTATATGCGCTATGATGCAGAAATTTCTGATATTCTTCATATGTGTGCAGATTTGGTGCAAATTTACAAATTTTCCGCGACATTCAAGCATTGCGCCGTTTTCAGCCTCTAAGAGCGTGTTTCACAAGAAAAATTAACGGCGGGGTTGCATATCGCTGAGGGATTTTTGCCGTGCGGGCGAGGGAGCGTAGCGAGCTACGTGACTGAGCCAAATGGCAAAAAACACCTGCGAGATGCAGCCTAAAAGTAATTTTCTGTCGTTCAGAGCGTTATTGTTGCATGCGGAACACGATTCTTCTAAAAGGCATACAAAAAGCGATGGCTGAAAAGGTATTGCAAGGAGCCTTCTATATCGCTAAAAATTAAATCATCAGACAGAATTATTTATCTTCTGAGAACAGGTTGTCAGTGGTGCCTTTTGCCTCGTCATTTTGGTACGTGGCAAACCATTTATCACTCGTATCGGAGTTGAAGCGGGCGCCCTTGGCTCGGGAGGATGTTGCACAACCTGCCTCATCAACGTCGTAAACGTCGCAAAAATTTTCCGCAGACTCTGTCGCAACTACGAGCGCACCTGTTTTACTGCCTGGTGTATGACACGCATGGCCATGTTTATGATACTGATAAACCATATCTAAATTCAGAGTCATTCACTCGTTTCAACTTCTATTAGTGTTACATCAGCAAGGCGGTGATTAAGCAGAAAAAACGATTGACCGCCCCGCCGTTAATTTTCCTTGTGAAACACGCTCTTAACATATATTATCTTACGGCAGTTAAACCTGCTGTGGCTCGCGGCTGTTTTGATATTAGCAACGAAACATAACATTAATTATAGATATGGCACAATCATTGGAAGAGGCGGCTCTAAAGTATCACCGCTACCCGCATCCCGGTAAAATTGAAGTAGTACCGACCAAACCGTATGACACTCCTGAAGATCTGGCTCTTGCATATTCTCCCGGTGTGGCATACCCGTGTCTGGCCATCAAGGACGATCCCTCCAAGATATTCGACTACACCAATCGAGGCAACCTTGTGGCGGTGATCTCAAACGGAACTGCCGTGCTCGGCCTCGGCAATATTGGAGCAAAGGCCTCTAAACCTGTGATGGAGGGTAAGGCTCTGCTTTTTAAGATATTTGCAGGTCTCGACGCATTCGATATCGAGATAGATGAAGCTGATCCTAAGGAGTTTGTGAAAACGGTATCACGGCTTGCCCCGACTTTCGGAGGTATAAACCTTGAGGATATTAAAGCTCCGGAATGCTTCGAGATAGAGAAGAGTCTCCGCGACGAGCTTGATATACCGGTGATGCACGATGATCAGCATGGCACAGCGATTATTTCGTCGGCTGCCCTTCTGAATGCACTTCAGATTCAGCAGAAGGATATTTCAAAAGTTAAAGTGGTGGTCAACGGTGCCGGAGCCGCAGCTATAGCCTGCACACGACTTTACTGCGAGTTGGGCGTGCGTCCCGAGAATGTGGTGATGTGCGACAGCAAGGGTGTGATCCGTCGGGATAGGGGTAATCTCTCACCGATGAAGGCAGAGTTTGCTACCGATCGCAATATTTCAACCCTTGCAGAGGCAATGGTCGGAGCTGATGTTTTTCTTGGTCTCTCGGTGGCTGATGTAGTAACGGCCGACATGGTGAGATCGATGGCTGAGCGTCCTATCGTGTTTGCGCTGGCAAATCCTGCTCCTGAGATTGCTTACGAAATTGCCGTTGAATCGCGCCCCGATATTATATTTGCCACCGGCAGAAGCGATTATCCCAACCAGATAAACAATGTGCTCGGGTTCCCGTATATCTTCCGCGGCGCTCTTGATTGCGGAGCCACGCAGATCAACGAATCCATGAAGGTGGCTGCGGCAAAAGCCATAGCTGCTCTTGCTCAGACACCTGTCCCTGAAGATATTAAAAAGGCATATGGCGAAGCGGATCTTAAATTCGGGCCGTCGTACATCCTCCCTAAACCGTTTGACCACCGACTCCTCACAATAGTTGCTCCAGCTGTGATAAAAGCTGCCGAGCAATCGGGGGTGGCGACCAAGCGTATTGACGACTTTGATAAATACGACACATTCCTGCGTGGGATAATGTGTACCAACGAGGCGCTTATAGCCTACCTCATCAAGGCTCAGAATGAGTGCATGGTGTAATAACTTCGGTATATCTAAAAAGCGGCTGCGCCATATAGCTAAATATGGCGCAGCCGCTTTTTAGATCCGGTATAATCAGGCTTTCACCTTGATAAGCATAACTTTAGAGTCGGCCTTGGCAATTACGCTGTGGGGCACGCCCTCGCCTACAAGCAAAAACTCTCCGGCATTGATGGTGTGAGTGCGGTCGATCATTGTAAACTCTATCGAGCCTTCGATCACATGCACCATCAGCTCGGCCGGTGCAAGATGTTCGGCAAGTTTCTGTCCGGCTTTAAGAGCTAACAGAACCACGCCCCCATTGGAGTTTTCAAAGATTCGCCGGAATTGAGGATGATCTTCAGCGGGCTGAATTTGGTCGGCGAGTGTATGGACTTCGCCGAATTTATAACCTGTTTCGAGCATAATAATATAGATTAAGAAATTTACGTTTATACTATATAAACATCATCGACTATATTCTTGTTCAGAGTGTTATATTATGAGAGAGATGCGGAAAAATGACCGTCGCAGAGATACTCAATGGGCATTTGAGGTATTCGACAAGGCACCGTTTACCACAATGAGCATGATTCGCCCGGACGGCTCCCCATACGCTGTGCCCCTGAATATGGCGCGCAGGGACGATAGGATTTTTTATTTTCATTGTGCTTTCGACGGCGAGAAGATCGATTGCCTGAAACATAACCCGACAGTAAGCTTACTGGCCGTGAGCAGATGTATGCCAAAATATGAGGAGGATAGGAATAATTTCACCGAATACTACAATTCTGCTATTGCCATAGGAAAAGCAGAGATGGTGACCGATGATGCCGAGAAGATTGAGGCTCTGCGGCTAATATGTGAGCGTTTTCTGCCTCGTTACATGGATCATTTTGACCAAGCGATTTCAAGAAGTCTCAGCCGAACCAACATCGTAAGAATCACCCTCATCGAGCCACCGGTGGGGAAGTGCAAGCCGTAGATGCGATTCCGTGAAATTGGTTAGTATTTCCGTAACTCAGGTACAAACCCGGCAGGACAAATTGAGTAAATTTGCACTGTAAATCACAAGTATATGACAGATAAAGAATTTCTCGAATATGCATCGGCAGGCAATCTGATCGTATCGGGCAGCGAAGAGCACAGGATGATGCACTCTATCAGTCAGCGCGCCCTCCGCCTTACAGCAGAGATCAACAGCGAGTATCACACCCCCGAACAGCTTCGGCACCTTATGTCGGAGCTTATCCGCAAGCCTCTGGACGAGGGGTTCGGACTCTTCCCTCCATTTTATACCGACTGCGGTCAGAACATCATCATCGGCAGCCGCACATTTATAAATATGGGGTGCTCCTTTCAGGACTGGGGCGGCATCGCAATCGGTGATGATTGCCTGATCGGACATAACTGCACCATATGCACCGTAAATCACGCAAAAGATCCCGACAGCCGCGGCGACATGATATGTGCCGGTGTAACCATAGGCAACAAAGTGTGGATAGGAGCAAATGTGACTATACTTCCCGGTGTGACCATTGGTGATGGGGCAATCGTAGCCGCCGGAGCAGTTGTTACTAAATCAGTTGACCCTAATACTCTGGTTGGAGGAGTCCCCGCGAAGATTTTAAAATAATGAGAAAAATTATCGTTGCAGCAGCTTTAGCATTAGGTTGCGGTATTTCAATGTATGCGCAAAACTTCAAAACCGACAATATGATCAAAACCGAAAACCTCATCCTTACCTCGGAGTGGGATAAGACATTCCCCCGAAGCGAAAAAGTAGATCATTCGAAGGTAACGTTCGTAAATCGTTACGGCATCACACTTGCCGCCGATATGTATAAACCCAAGAATGCTGCGGCAAAACTTCCGGCTATCGCCGTGAGCGGTCCTTTCGGAGCAGTCAAGGAACAGAGTTCCGGGCTCTACGCGCAGCAGTTGGCCGAAAGAGGTTTCCTCACCATCGCATTCGACCCCTCATATACCGGCGAGAGCGGCGGGACACCACGCTATGTAGCATCACCCGATATTAACACCGAAGATTTCAGTGCGGCTGTCGATTACCTTAGCACGAGAGATGACGTTGACGCCGCCCAAATCGGAATACTCGGGATATGCGGCTGGGGTGGAATTGCCCTTCAGGCAGCTATCAACGACCCGCGCATCAAAGCTACAGTGGCCTCCACGATGTACGACATGACCCGCGTGAACGCAAACGGGTACTTTGACAGCGAGAACACCCCTGAGCAACGCAACGCCAAGCGCGACGCACTGGCCGCTCAACGCACCGAAGACTATCGCAACGGCAGCTATAAGCCGGGGGGCGGCGTAGTTGATCCGCTGCCCGACGATGCCCCGCAGTTTGTCAAAGATTATTATGACTATTACAAGACACCGCGCGGCTATCATAAGCGCTCGCTTAACTCAAACGATGGCTGGAACGCCACATCGCCGCTACCGTTTCTCAACTTCAAATTCTTTGAGTATGCCGGCGAACTCCCCCGGGCCGTTATGATCGTGCACGGCGACCAAGCCCATTCGTTTTATTTCGGCAAGGACGCATTCGCTCTTCTCAAAGGCGACAACAAAGAATTTGTGGCCGTACCCGGCGCCTCGCACACCGACCTCTACGACCGACTTGATATAATCCCCTTCGACCGCATCACCTCCTTCTTCCTCCAAAACCTCCCCAAATAATAGAAGTTCTGTTCTGGGCACAGAT
>CAZPKH010000039.1:0-19106 GCA_964587165.1 uncultured Muribaculaceae bacterium | reverse complement strand
GCTTGCACGTGGGGACAATCTCACGAATGCACATGGCAAATATAGTGATTATTTTAATAAGTAACTGTTGAAAATTAAACGATATTATGTTCAAAGCCACTGTTATCAAGTATCTTTTATACACACTGCGGTCGCAAATCGGCGTAAATCCAAATTATCATCAGTCGTTTAGCTCGCTAAACTCCATCTTCAAATTTGGATTTCCTCTCGATTTCCGTCACGCATTTTGTATAAATTAATTCCCAACAGTTACTTAATTGTTTCAAAAAAAACTAATTCTCCTCGGTCGGTATTTGAGCTACAAAAATTAATTATCCAAAAAGTTGGTGTTCTGATATTTTAACCGTAAATTTGCAAGCGTCTAATAGTCACATGGCAGCGGCATGTTGATAGCATCACGCCTCCTGTCGATTCTAATAATTTTGTAAAGCCTTATATTTAATAATTATAATCTCATTTATTTAAATTAATCTGAAGTACGCCGAGAGGCAACCACTCAGCGATATAATTAAGTTTCAACATCATGGAAAGTAACGACAAGAAAGCTAAGCGTCCGCGTATTGCAGCAGCGCGTCCCGCAATGGGCTATGATGATCAGCAAAGCTTCCACAACAAACCTGCGGGTGCCGATTCTCCCGCCTCCGACGGCAACTTTGATGGCGATGCCCATCAGCACACCCCTTATCAGCGGCCTTACAATCAGAACCGTGAGGGCGGATACCAGCCTCGTCAGAATAACTACGGAGGGTATCAGCAGCGTCAGGGCGGTTACGGCACCAACCGTCAAGGTGCCTACCAGCCTCGCCACAATAACGGCTACCAGCCGCGTCACTACAACAATCAGAACGGCGAAGCGGCAGAAAACAGCGATTTCAACAGCTCCAACACCGGCTATCAGCCCCGCCAGAACGGGTATCAGCAGCGCCAGGGAGGATTCCACAACAACCGTCAGGGAGGATACAATAATAACCGCCAGGGAGGATACAATAATAACAACTACCGTCAGGGCGGCTACAACAACAATAACAACCGTCAGGGCGGATATGGCAACAACAATAATCGTCAGGGCGGCTACAACAACAATAATAACCGTCAGGGCGGATATGGCAACAACAATAATCGCCAGGGCGGCTACAACAACCGCCAGGGTGGCTACAACAATAACAACCGTCAGGGCGGATATGGCAACAACCGTCAGGGACAGAACAACCGCATGGGCTGCCAGCGTCCCGGCAAAAGCTTCACACCCCGGCCCAAACGCATTGAATATGAGCTTCCGCTCCCCGAACCCGACGAGCAGATACGCCTCAATAAATATATGGCCAACGCCGGTATTTGCTCACGTCGCGAAGCCGACGAATTTATCAAGCAAGGGCTGGTGAAGGTGAATGGTGAGGTAGTGACCGAGCTCGGCACCAAGATCACTCACGCCGACACCGTGGAGTACGACGACAAGGTAGTGGCTCTGGAGCGCAAATGCTACATCCTGCTCAATAAGCCGAAAGATTGTGTGACTACCTCCGACGATCCCAACGGTCGCCTTACGGTGCTTGATCTGGTGAAAGGAGCCTGCGACGAACGCATCTACCCCGTAGGGCGCCTTGACCGCAACACCACTGGTGTGCTTCTGCTCACCAACGACGGCGATCTGGCTTCCAAGCTCACCCATCCGCAGTATGTCAAGAAAAAGATATACCACGTATGGACAGATAAAGATATTTCGGAGGACGACATGCAGCGTATAGCCGACGGTATCGAGCTCGAGGACGGCCCCATACAGGTCGACGCCATCTCATACGCCACCGAGACCGACCGCAACCAGGCCGGCATCGAGATACACTCCGGCCGCAACCGTATCGTGCGCCGTATATTCGAGTCGCTCGGCTACCATGTCACCAAACTCGACCGCGTATATTTCGCCGGACTGACAAAGAAGAACCTGCCTCGCGGCCGCTGGCGCTATCTCACACAGGAGGAAGTAAACTTCCTGCGCATGGGTAGCTTTGAATAATAAGCAAATACACTCTTACAATGAAACGTATCAAAATATCTGAAATAGCACGCCCCGAGCTCGTCGGCACCACTGTCGACGTGATGGGGTGGGTGCGCACCCGCCGCGGCAACAAACACGTACAGTTTGTTGCGCTCAACGACGGCTCGTCGATCAACAACCTGCAGGTAGTGTTCGACCTCAATAAATTCACGGCCGACGACCTTAAAGCTGTGACTACCGGATCAAGTCTCCATGTCACCGGCACTCTTGTCGAGTCGATGGGGAAAGGGCAGAGCTATGAGATTCAGGCTGATGCCTTCAAAGTTTTCGGCACCGCCGACCCCGAGCAGTATCCTCTGCAGAAAAAAGGCCACTCCCTTGAGTTTCTGCGCGAGATAGCCCACCTGCGCCCCCGCACCAACACTTTCGGTGCCGTGATGCGCGTACGCTCGGCTCTTGCTTTTGCCGTGCATAAATTCTTCCAGGAGCGCGGATTCTACTACCTCAACACGCCGCTTATCACTGCAAGCGACTGTGAGGGTGCAGGAGCAATGTTTCAGGTCACAACACTCGATCTCAACAACGTTCCCCGCACCGAGGATGGTGCCGTAGACTATTCGGACGATTTCTTCGCTCGCTCCACAGCTCTTACCGTGAGCGGACAGCTCGAAGGTGAGCTCGGTGCAACAGCCCTCGGAGCCATATACACCTTTGGCCCGACATTCCGTGCCGAGCGCTCCAACACTCCGCGACACCTTGCGGAGTTCTGGATGATAGAGCCCGAAGTGGCATTCTGCGACATAGCCGACGATATGGACCTCGCCGAGGACTTCATCAAATATTGCGTGACATACGCACTCGACAACTGCCGCGACGATATCGAGTGGCTTGCCAAAATGTACGATGAGGAGCTCGTGAAGCGTCTTGAGGAGGTTGTAAAAACAGAGTTTGTGCGCCTCACATACACCGAAGGTATCGAGATACTCGAGAAATCGGGAAAGAAATTTGAGTTCCCCGTCTACTGGGGCGCCGATCTTCAGAGCGAGCATGAGCGATTCCTTGTTGAAGAGCATTTCAAACGCCCGGTTATCCTCACCGACTACCCCAAGGAGATCAAGGCATTCTACATGAAGCTCAACGACGACGGCAAAACCGTGCGCGCCATGGACGTCCTTTTCCCGAAAATCGGCGAGATCATCGGCGGTTCGGAGCGTGAGGAGAACTACGACAAGCTTCTGGCCCGCATCACCGAGTGCAATATCCCGATGAAAGATATGTGGTGGTATCTGGACACACGTCGTTTCGGTACAGTGCCTCACTCCGGTTTCGGTCTTGGCTTCGAGCGCCTTGTGCTCTTCGTCACCGGCATGACCAATATCCGCGACGTGATCCCCTTCCCCCGTACACCCGGCAACGCCGACTTCTAAACCGCGCAAACAGATATAAAGAGCGAGGACGGTTCCGCTTGTGAAACCGCCCTCGCTCCTTATATTATACTTGACTCAGAACAGGAGCATTATGTGGTAGGCGGCAAAAGCGCAGAGCCATGCCACGAGGGTGTTGTAAATCACGGAGAAAGCTCCGTAGCGCCAGCTTCCTGCCTCCTTGACCACGGCTGTCACCGTTGCGATACACGGGCAATAGAGCAGGATGAATATCATAAATGCCAAGGCCGTAGCTGCGGTAAAATCAGGCTGCCCGGTAATGGGTGAGGGGGAGGTGAGGCGGGCCGACAGCGATGCGTCGGTAGCCTCCTCGTTGCCGGTATACAGCACGCCGAGGGTCGAAACAACAATCTCTTTCGCGGGCACTCCGGCCACGGCGGCCACAGTCGCGCGCCAATGCAGCCCCAAAGGCTCCATCACCGGGTTGATTGCCTTGCCGAGCATTTCAAGATAAGAGTCGCGGGCGGGGTCGATAGATGAATTTTCTGTCTGCTCAGTAGATGCGTCCTCGTCGTGCATAGGGAAATAGTTGAGAGCCCAAACCACGATCGAAGCCAGCAGAATCACGCCACCCATCTTATGCAGATATTGGTGTCCCTTGGCCCAGGTATGACGCAACGAGGCTTTCATGGTGGGCACGCGGTAAGGAGGCAGCTCCATGACGAAGGGCGTCACATCCTCCTTCCAGACGGTCAGACGCAGAAGTTTAGCCGTACCCATTGCCACTAATACGCCCAGCAAATATAGCCCGAGAAATACCCAAACGGCGTGTGCGGGGAAGAAGGTGCCGATCAGCAATACATATATCGGGAGCCGCGCCGAGCACGACATGAACGGATTGATAAGTATGGTGATAAGGCGTGACGTGCGACTTTCGATAGATCGGGTGGCCATGATTGCCGGAACGTTGCAGCCGAAGCCCATGACGAGCGGTATGAACGACTTGCCATGCAGCCCTATACGGTGCATCATGCGATCCATGATAAACGCAGCTCTGGCCATATAGCCGGAATCCTCCATAAACGAGATGCAGAAATATAGGATCATGATATTAGGGAGGAAAACTATCACACCCCCTACACCGCCGATTATTCCGTCGGCCACCATATCCTTAAACCACCCTTCGGGCATAAACTTGTCGACTACTCCCGAGAGCCAGTCGACACCGGCCTCTATCCACTCCATCGGGAATGCTCCGACATAGAATGTGAGCCAGAACATCAGTATCATCACTCCGATGAATATAGGGAAACCGAGCAGACGGTTTGTCACTACGAGGTCGACAAACCGCGTGATGTCGGCCTGAGAGGATTTACCTAAGGTCAGATTCTCGGCCAAAGCGCCTGATATATAGCCGTACTTCTCGTCGGCAATTGTGGTTGCAACATCCTGGCCTGAAAGTTGCTCGATGCGTTGCTGCTCGCTCCGGGCCAGCTGTACTATCTCTTTACCCTGTGGAGTCTCTTCGACGATTGCTATCGCTTCGGTGTCGCCTTCGAGAAGCTTGATGGCAAGATAGCGCGTGGAGAACTGACGGTCGAGCCCTTCTGCTTTGCGAAGCTCGCCGCGCAGCCGGGTTATGGCATCTTCTATCTCCGTGCCCAATCCCACGTGCACATGGCGCACGGCGCAATGACGACCCTCGTCGGCTTCTATGATGGCGTCGAGCAGATTGTCGACGCCCCGACCCGTGCGGGCCGTTATCGGGATGATTGGCACACCGATCATCTCGCCTAAAGTATTATAGTCGAGCTTGTCGCCTCGCGCTTCGAGTTCATCGTACATATTGAGCGCTATCACCATCTTGCGGTCCATGTCGATCAGCTCGGTGGTGAGGTAAAGATTGCGCTCCAAGCCGGATGCAGCAACAACATTGACTATCACATCCGCACGCTCGTGGCGCAGAAACCGCCGCACATACAGCTCTTCAGGCGAATATGCCGCCAGCGAGTAGGTGCCGGGGAGGTCGATGAGATTTATGCGGTAGCCGCGGTAGTCGATATGTCCGGTCTTTGAGTCGACTGTCACGCCGCTGTAGTTGCCGGTATGCTCGGAAGCTCCCGATGCAATATTGAAAAGAGTGGTTTTGCCACAATTCGGGTTTCCGACGAGTGCCACGTTTATCACATGCCCCGGCCCCGGATGATCGGCGAGGGGTGTAGTGTGTACTGCCGACGATCGGTCAGAGTCGCTGCCGGTCGCTTCATTGACGGAAGGCTCAACATCGACAAGAGAGGCTTCCGAACGGCGCAGCGACACTTCATACCCCATGATGGAATATTTCACGGGGTCGCTCATCGGGGCTTCGAGCATCACTTTGACAGTGCGCCCTTTCACAAATCCCATCTCCATCATGCGCCTGCGAAATGCTCCGTGACCTGCCACTCGCAGTATCACACCTTCTTGTCCGGGAGCAAGCTCACTCAGTTTCATCATCTGTACACTTTATATTTTCGTGAGCAAATATCGGAATAAATGCTGATGAAGCCAAAGATTTTGAGCATTTATTTATACTGAGTCTAAATTAGATGCAAGCTCTTTTGTCCGATATCAATATATTTTGTACCTTTACAATGCCGAAACAACCGGCATAGTGCCTATGACCAACGAATTTCAATCGCCTCTGCTTGAAGCAGCCGTCACCGAGCTGTCGCGACTCCCGGGCATCGGCCGCAAGACAGCTTTGCGGCTTGCCCTGCATATATTGCGGCGCGACGAGACTGAAGGTGTGACCCTTGGGGAAGCAATCATCAATCTGCGCCGCAACATACGCTACTGCTCCGTGTGCCACAACATATCGGAAACGGAAGTATGCCCCACATGCTCCGACCCCCGGCGCGACCGCACTACTGTGTGCGTGGTCGAGAATGTAAAGGATGTGATGAGTATAGAGCGCACCGGGCAATTTGACGGTTTATACCATGTGCTCGGAGGCTTGATCTCTCCGATGGACGGTATCGGCCCGGAGCAGATTGAGCTCGATTCGCTCATCAAGCGTGTGCGCGCAGGCGGAGTAGCCGAGATCATCCTTGCCCTTAGTGCTACAATGGAGGGCGAGACAACCGGTTTCTACATATACCGCCGCCTCCAGGATATGCCCGTCAAGATCACCCAACTGGCTCGCGGCATGGCCGTGGGCAATGAAATAGAGTATACCGACGAGCTTACCCTGGGGTCGTCGCTGACCAATAGGACACTCTTTTCCGACTCTTTTGCCGGGTAGGCATACTCTTTGGTCTCTTTGGACGTCGCGCGTTTGGGCGTGTCGGCTATTTTGACTAAATTTGCCCAAAATTTTGCAGAATTTATTAAACAATGATTTCACACATTCTCCGCACCCTGTGTGCGGCATCTGCAGCCGGTGTAATATTAGCCGGCTGCGGAAGCTCAGACAAGGAGGCTAACTCCGAATATCTTGCTGATACAGACACCGTAGCAGCTTTTGGCACCGACCTTGCTCTCTATGAGCTTATCGGCTCTCCCCGCGATGTGTCGAAGACGACTTATTATGATGTCGTGGCCGACAACGGCAACTATCGAATAGCCGACTCTACAAAATCGCGGATGTCGGCCATTCGTTTCAGCGAAGCCGGTAAATATCTGCCTAAGAAGGACGAACGGGTGCGCCGCGACGATCAGGGACGTATCAACTATTGGGAGAACTTCCATCCGGTGGCAGCGAAAGTGCCTATAGGTTTCTCAAAAGACACTCTCGCTTTCCGATATATAGACGACAACCATCTGATCTCGGACGGTATGGGGCAGTATGCCGTGGTGGTGTACGACAACGATCATAAGATCATAGGCCAGACTACCGTGTCGCGCCTGAACCATATCACCACCTCCGCGCACAACGTATATAATAAATTCGATAAAAACGGCAACTGGACCGAGCGTCTCACCATCTGGTCGACCCAAGGTGTCAACGATGCCCTCCCTACGGTTCATTATACCATCGACAAGCGTACCATCTCCTACTATTGATTCAGCCAACTCCAAAACAGATAAATCAGTATGGATTCATATAACACCCCATCTCAATCGCCGATACCCGGCGGCAAGAAGCCGAATGTGCTGCTTATCGTTGTGATTGTGGTTGTAGCACTGTTGATAGGCTCGATAATCTACGGCGTATTCAAGATCAACAACCTCAACTCACAGGTACAGCAGGCTACTGCCGACAACGAACAGCTTCAACTCACCAACGAGCAGCTTATGCTCAGCAACGAGTTTGATGCAATAAACTCGGAGTTCAGCCAGTACGAAAACCAGATAATGAAGATCGACAACGACTCCGTGATGGCCAAATATCAGGCCGCCAAAACACGCATAGAGTCGCTTATGGCCGAGCTGGAGCAAGCTCGTCGCGAAGGCACAAAGAGCAAAGCCCAGATCGCACAGCTGCAGAGCAAGATACGCGACCTGCAAGGGGAGATCGATACCCTCAAGGCTCTGCTTCGCCACTATGTAGCGCAAATCGACTCGCTCGGTCGCGAGAACGAGGGGCTGCGTGCCGAAAATACAGAGATTAAATCGCAGAACCAGGAGCTCTCGACCCGTGTTGAGAATACAACGCGCCGCGCCGAGGAACTGAGCGAACGCATGACATTGGCCGAGAAACTGAACGTGACGGGTGTTTCGCTGACAGCGCTGAAGAAAAATGGCAAGAGCGAGAAGAATATCACCAAGGCTCAGCAGCTTATGGTGACGTTCACCATACCGCAGAACAACTCAACTCCTGTCGGCAACAAGACCATCTACCTGCGCATTATCTCTCCGGAGGGGCAGCTCCTGGGCGGAGCCGGATCATTCAGTTTCGAGGGCGGCTCGGTAGGGTATACCGCACGCAAGGTGATAGAGTATGCCGGCCAGGAGATCTCGGGCATACGCATCTATTGGGATGTAAACGCTACGCTCAACCCCGGCACATATACCGTCGAGCTCTTCTGCGACAATTACCGCTTGACACGTACCTCCGTGACACTGAACAAATAATCGCTTCTCACCCGTCACCTCAGCTCCATGTCAGATTGGTCAGAAATATACGATGCACTCAACTCGGTGGAAGTGACCACCGTAAGTTCGATTTTCAAGATGTGCCTGAGTATGCTATTGGGCAGCATCATCGGGCTTGAGCGCAAACGCAAGGGGCAGAGTGCCGGCATCCGTACATTTGCCCTTATCTCTATGGGTGCTACTCTGGCCATGATCCTCTCGATATATGTGCCGCAGGAGTATATGGGGCTTAAAAACGGTGATCCGGGGCGAATCGCGGCGCAGGTGATATCCGGTATAGGTTTCCTCGGAGCAGGTGCTATCATACAGATGAAAGGGTCTGTACGCGGCCTGACCACAGCTGCCGGAATATGGATGGTGGCTATTATCGGTATGGCTGTAGGGCTCGGGATGTATCTGCTTTCGATCTTCGCCTCCGTGCTGATATACTTCATTCTCCAGCAGCTTGAGCGATTTGAGCATCGCATCAGAGTCGGATCGCAAAGCCGCATCGTGACCCTTGTGGCCGACGATATCGTTACCGACATCAACGACTACCGCGACGTGTTTGTGGCACATCATGTCCGGCTCACAAACTTCTATGTAGCATACGACTATCGACGCAAGGCTACTACGATCAACTTCGTCATTCTGGCCCGTGAGTCGACAGATTATATCTCGCTGTTCGCCGGCTTGAGCTGCCTGCACCCTACAGCATCCGTCTCGATAGCAAATCAGATAGTCACCTAACAGTCATATACTCACAATATGCCATTAAGCCTCATACTCGCATCAGCGGCTTCCGGGCCGGTCAATATCGAGAGCCTGATCTCGGATCTTGCTTTTATCCTTATTCTGGCGGCTGTATCGACGGTGATTTTCAAGATACTCCGTCAGCCTGTAGTTCTCGGATATATAGTGGCCGGCTTTCTGGCGAGTCCGCATTTCGAGTATCTGCCGTCGGTCACATCGCCTGCAAACATCGACTTTTGGGCTGAGATAGGTATTGTGATACTGTTGTTCTCGCTCGGAGTGGAGTTCAGCTTCAAGAAGCTCGTCAATGCCGGAGGTTCGGCCGTGGTGACAGCCTTGATTATTATCCCCGGAATGCTCGGAGTAGGGTGGGTGTTGGGCCATCTGATGGGCTTTTCGCCTATCAACTCGATATTTCTCGGCGGTATGCTATCCATGTCGTCTACCACCATTATACTTAAGGCTCTGACCGACTTGAATCTGCGACACCGAAAGTTTGCGTCGCAGGTGCTCGCCGTGCTTATTGTCGAAGATCTTTTCGCCGTGCTCATGATGGTGATCCTTTCGTCGATAGCTATCAACAACTCGGTAGAGGGGAGTGAGCTGCTTTACAGTGTCTGCAAGCTCGGATTTTTCCTGATGGTATGGTTCATGGTGGGAGTATATATCCTCCCGTCGATGCTTAACTCCATACGCGGGCATCTCAGCGACGAGACACTCCTTGTTGTGTCGATGGGCTTGTGTCTGGGTATGGCGGTATTTTCAGTAATGTGCGGATTCTCTCTTGCTCTCGGGGCATTCGTGATGGGCTCGATACTTGCAGGTACGAGCTTTGCAGAGCGCATAGAGAAGGTAATTACACCGGTCAAGGACCTGTTTGGAGCGGTATTCTTCATCTCGGTAGGTATGATGGTAAACCCCGACATTATCGTGCAATACTGGGCTCCGATACTCATTTTGTCGGCCACGGTGATAGTCGGCATGATACTGTTCGGCACGTTCGGTATGCTTGTGAGCGGCCAGTCGCTGCAAGTGTCGATGGAAGCCGGATTCTCATTGGTGCAGATAGGCGAGTTCTCGTTTATCATCGCCACACTGGGTATGTCGCTCGGCGTGCTCGACAACTCCATATACCCCATCATCGTGGCCGTATCGGTCATCACGACTTTTATCACACCCTATTTTATCAAAATGGCCGACCCGGCCTACAGGCTTGTGGATCGATTGCTGCCGGCGCGTGTTAAGGGTGCTCTCGACCGATATGCCACGCGTGCCAACTCAAACACACAGGCTCGTGAGAATCTGTGGGTCACTCTGATCAAACGCTTTTTGTGGCGAGTAGTAGTCTACTCGGTCATCATCATAGCGATAATGCTTGTGTCGCTCAACTATTTCCTGCCGTATCTGCTTGAGATCACCCCGACATGGGGACGGCTGATATGCGCGGTCGCCACACTTGTGGCTATGTCGCCTTTCCTGGTAGCATTGACCTACCGCACCTCCAAGAACTCCGAGCGGCGTGAGCTGCTCAAGGAACATGCGTTCTTCGAAGTGCCGATCATCGTGATGTATCTTTTCCGCTTCATTCTTGCTCTGGTCTTTATCGTATATCTGCTCAGCAGTATCTACTCCAAGACCGTGGGGTGGCTGATGGGTCTGGTAGTATTTGTACTGCTTCTGGCGCTGTTGTCGAGATTTGCATCACGGCATCTGCACTCTATTGAGTCCAAATTCATGCGCAACCTCAACGAGCGCGATCTTCGCCGGTCGGGCAAAGGGAACAATCTTGTCAACGACATGCACCTGGCCTATATGGAGGTAGGATATGGATGTCCGTTTGTGGGCGAACGTCTGCAGGATGCCGACATCGCCCGAAAGTATGGTGCTAACGTAGCCAACATACAGCGGGGTTCGACATTTATACCCGTACCCGGACCTAAGGAAAAACTCTTCCCCGGCGATATAATAGGAGTCGTGGGGACAGATGACCAGATACAGAAACTGCTTGAGGTGGTAGAGAAGTCAGGCTCTTCATCTGCAACAGCATCAGCTTCCGGTGCCGACGACGTTAAACTTTCGTCGCTTGAACTCAACGACCACTCGCCTCTGATCGGAAAAAGCATCGCTACCTCCGGACTGCGTAAACTTTACAGCACGCTCCTTGTGAGCCTGCAGCGCGACGAGGAGTTTCTGCCTCTCACGGCCGACTTGCGTTTCGCTCCGGGCGATACGCTGTGGGTGGTAGGCGACAAGAAGAAATTTGCCGAGATAGCCGGCTGAACAGGCTACAATATACGGGGCACGGAAATGTGAAAAATCCGTGCCCCGTACTATATTTATTCAAGAATGTATTAAGCGTATCCACGCATGATGCCGCGCTTTGAAGCTCTTACGAAAGCTATGATCTCGTCGCGAGCCGGCGTGGCAGGAAGCTCAGCCTCCATGCGCTCGGTGGCATCCTGGAAGTTAAGTCCCGAGAGGTAAAGGAATCGGTAAGCATCCTGAATATCAGCTATCTGCTCGTCGGTGAAGCCGTTGCGGCGCAAGCCTACGGAGTTCACACCGGCGTATGCGATAGGCTCGCGTGCGGCTTTGACGAAGGGAGGTATATCCTTGTTGATAAGCGCACCTCCCTGTATCATCACATACGGGCCGATATGGCAGAACTGATGCACTAAGGCTCCGCCACCTACTACGGCGTGATCGTCGACATGCACTTCGCCGGCAAACTGGCATGAGTTGGACGCTATCACCCAGTCGCCTATGCAGCAGTCGTGAGCCACATGGCAGTATGCCATGATCAGGCAGTGCGAACCAACAACTGTTTTGCCGGCAGCCGCCGTACCGCGGTTCACGGTGACACATTCACGCAGAGTGGTGTGATCGCCGATTATCGCAAGGGTCTGCTCGCCGCGGAATTTCAGATCCTGGGGTATGGCAGAAACGACTGCTCCGGGGAATATATGGCATCCCGCACCTATACGCGCGCCATCAAATATCGTGACGCCGGACTCTATCACTGTGCTGGGACCTATCTCAACATCGGCATGGATGGTGGTAAAAGGTCCGACCGTGACATCATCGGCCAATCGGGCATCGGGATGGACTGATGCTAATGGATGAATCATACTGCCTGAATTATTTGTTCTTGATTATCTGAGCCATAAATTCGCACTCTGTCACGATCTTCTCGCCCACGAATGCGTAACCTTTCATCACGGCCATGCCTCGGCGCATCTCGGTCATGAACGATACGTGGAAGAAGAGTGTATCGCCGGGCACTACTTTCTGGCGGAACTTCACATTGTCGATCTTCATGAAATATGTGGAGTAACGCTCCGGCTCGTCGAGTGTCGAGAGCACGAGCAGACCGCCGGTCTGAGCCATCGCTTCCACCTGAAGCACGCCCGGAAGCACGGGCTCCTGCGGGAAGTGTCCCTGGAAGAAAGGCTCGTTGCCGGTGATGTTCTTCATACCCACGATATAGTTGTCGCCTTTCTCGATCACCTTGTCGACCAGCAGGAAGGGGTAGCGGTGGGGCAGCAGCTGGCGGATACGCATTATATCCATTACAGGCTCGGCATTGGGGTTGTAGACCGGAGCCTGAACTTCCTGACGCTTGATCTCGCGACGTATCTTCTTGGCCAGCATTGTGTTGATGGCATGACCGGGGCGGGTGGCGAGCACCTTGCCACGCAGCGGGCGTCCGATCAGTGCGAGGTCGCCCACGATGTCGAGCAGTTTGTGGCGGGCAGGCTCGTTGTCGGTGGTGAGTGGACGGTTGTTCACATATCCATATTCGCTCACATTCTTGTGCGGCACACCCATAGCATCGGCTATCCGGTCGAGCTCCTCCTGGCTCATCGGGCTGTCGTAGATCACGATAGCGTTGTCAAGGTCGCCGCCTTTGATAAGGTTGGCTTTGACAAGAGGCTCGATCTCCCGCACGAATACAAATGTGCGCGAGTCGGCTATCTCCTGCCTGAACTGAGCAAGCGATGTGAGGGTGGCATACTGGTTGTTGAGCACCTTCGAGTCAAAATGCACCATGGCGTCGATGCTCAGATCGTCGTCGGGGAGCACAACGATCGAAGCACCTGTAGCATCGTCGTGCACTTCGATCTTCGACTTGATGATATAATAATCTTTCTCTGTCTTGCCCTCGGCGAGTCCTACCTCCTCGATCTTATCAGCAAATATCTTTGCCGATCCGTCGAGTATCGGAATCTCCGGGCCGTTTACCTTTATAAGAACGTTGTCGATGCCGGCGGCATAGAGAGCGGCCATGGCATGCTCGATAGTGCTTACCTGAACGTCGCCGCGACCTATTACGGTGCCTCGCGAGGTGGCCACTACATTCTCGGCCACGGCATCGATCACCGGCTGGTCGGGGAGGTCCGTGCGTTGTATCTTATAGCCGTGCCCGTCGGGGGCAGGAAGAAATTCGGCTTCGAGCATCAAGCCCGTGTGCAGACCTTTGCCTGACACGGTGAACGAGCCGTTGAGTGTGAACTGTTTCATATAGTCTGACTTTGATTATCGAGGATTGATTTGATCTGACGGAGCTGGTCGAACATCTCGGGCAGATTCTTGATGAGTGCACTTTGGCGAAGGAACTGTCGCGCTTCGACGGCAGGGTATCCCATATACGAACCCGGCTTGCGGATATTGTTCGGTATACCACTCTGCGCTCCGATATGCACACCGTCGGCTATGGTGATATGCCCGGCGAAGCCAACCTGGCCACCAATCATGCATCGTGCTCCTATGTGCGTTGAGCCGGCAAGCCCGCATTGAGCCGACATGACCGTGTCTGAACCGATCTCGCAGTTGTGGCCTACCTGCACTAAATTGTCTATTTTGGCGCCGCGGGCTATCCGGGTAGCACCCATTGTCGAGCGGTCGACAGCCGTATTCGCGCCTATCTCGACATCGTCGGCTATCTCGACGATGCCGGTCTGCGGTATCTTGGTATATGTGCCGTCGGGGTTGGGCGCAAATCCGAAACCGTCGGCACCTATCACAGCGCCTGCATGGATTATACAGTGCGAACCTATGCGGCAGCCGTAGTATATCTTCACGCCGGGGCAAAGCACAGTGCCGTCGCCCACACTCACACCGTCGCCTACGTACACCTGAGGGTAGATCTTTACGCCGCGCCCTAACTTTACGCCGCGCCCCACGTATGCGAATGCGCCGATATATGCGTCCTCCGGGATCTCTACTCCCTCGGCCACAAACGACGGCTGCTCCACTCCCACAGGCTTGGGCGCCATCATCTCGGCCACGACCGCCAGCAGACGGGTGACGGTGGCATACGGATCGTCGACACGTATAAGTGTAGGCTTGACAGCCTTTTCAGGTTTAAAATCACGGCTCACCAGTACGACAGATGCGTCGGTGTCGTATATATAATGTGTGTATTTCGGGTTTGCCAGAAACGAGATCGAGCCGGGGCGTCCCTCCTCAATCTTCGAAATAGTGCTTACGACCACCTCCGGGTCGCCATCCACACTACCTCCGGCAAGCGCTGCTATCTGAGCTGCTTTAAACTCCATTATAGTCAATCTTTCAAAATTTGGATTCTTTCCCTCTGCCTATCCCGTATTGCTTCGGTACGTAGGGGTACAGTAATCCTAAAATCAGTGCAAAGTTGCGATTTTTTTTTCACATTCTCACACTTTTGTGCAGTTTTTTTGAGTATGGCTCAGTGAGTAGGCTCTTATTGCGGAGCGTAGGCCGCCTCGGTTAAGACGGACTGGGGACGAAGCGAAGCAAACTCGGGGGAGAAGATATATCCAATGGTTTGTTTTTCAGGATTGCCGCTATGGGCCATGTAGTCCTCGACAATACGCCATCCGATATATACACCGGCTCGAGGCGGGGCATCAGGATGAAGTATTGATGTGGACGGTCCCGGCGCGGTAAGTCTGCGCGATACTGACGGATCGGTAGTATAAAGCAGATTGTCGGCGATCATCTTCTGCCATATCTGCGCTTCATTCTCCTGCAGCCATTTCAGCTGCTCGGGTGTTATGCCGAGTGCCGCGGCGGCATCAATACCGGGAAGTGTGCGGAGCATCGCGGCAAGCACGGCGCCGGAATGTATCATTTGGCTCAGGGCCGACTCATCGGCAGGAGCCGGTGCCTGAGTTGCAATGACGGCCTCGGCTATGTCTATAGGTAGCTGTGTAGATCTCTTAAGGGCACGCTGCCATGCGGGGAAACCGGAGTAGCCCGGATAGTCGGTACCGAGATAGTGATTCAGCCCCACAAGCATTACTGTGTCGCCGACATTTATTATGCCCTGATTGTAGGAGATTACGCACCCGTACAGCCGGGGCATTCGGATGGCGGGAGCCTGCTTGTCGAGATTGGCGGCAAATGCTCCAAGTACGGAGGCTATAGAGTCGGTGGCGGTAAATCGATCGGCAATATCCGGAGCAAAAACGCTGAATGCTTTTGAGTGCGACATATCTGCGACGGCGCCGGGTGTCAATTCGTCCCCCGTGCCTCTACTCACGAGCATCCAAAGCGCTTCAAGCCCCGGGCGCAGCGAGTCGATACCTTGAAGCTGTGCCTGCGGATTCATATTGTCAAACTCGGCGATAAACTCATCCAGTCGGTCGAGCTTTACAGGCTCTGCGTCCTTCACTTCAACCTGCGAAGCCGTTTCAACGACTTTTTGGTCGCCCGAACCAGAGCATGCGGCACATACCGCCGTGAGCATGATAGCAATATATTTCTTCATATCAGTTTAACGCACCGTGCGCGCATGATGTTGTGCCGTTGATAAAAATTGCGTACCTTTGTCTGCAAACTCAAACTATCGAAAATGAATCCTCTCAATCATTTCACGGCTGCCGTTTTAGCCTTGGCAACCTCTACGGCAGGAGTATCGGCTCTTACACCCGCTCAGCAGGATGATGCCATAGCTGCAGTAGAATATATCGCCGAAGTATATCCGTCGGCCCATCTGACGGATGTATACAAAAGCTTCTTTCAGGATGCATTCGGCCCGGGGCACCTTATAGCCTCCCGGCAGGGGGCTGTCGACGGCATCAACGCAGAGCTCGCACAAATGGACAGCAGCGAGATCCCCGAAGTGCCTATGGAAGCTGTCGGTTTCCGCGGACAGTATTATCGTGTCGACTTGGGTCTTGTCAAAGCAGGGATAATTACTGTAGATCAGCTCGTCGATGCAATGATGGAGGGAGCCGAGCCGCTTAAGCCCATATCAGTCGAAGCGTGGGCAGCCGATTGGGACGAGATATATCAGCTGATACGCAACTCCGGCTACAGCTTTGCTAACGAGAGGGCAGAGGCCCGCACTATACACGACAACCTTGAGAAGGGCGACCCCGTAGGCCATCACAGCGCCATATTCGAAAAGCTATATGCTCCGCATTATCGCATAGTGCGCTCGGATGTGTTCGAGAAGCGACTCATGCCGCTCCTCAAGGATGTAAACTTCGAGTAATTAACCCAACAAGCATATAATCAATGATCAAGAAAATCCTGGCAAGCGTGGTTATCGCTGCCTCAATTTGCTCAGCCTCAGCTTCGACATTCGATATAAACGACCTTCTCAACAAAGGCAAGGAGGCGCTCGGCGGCAATGCCGATTTAGTCGGCTCGCTCGCCAACGGGCTGCTTTCCACCGACAAACTGTCTGTAGCCGACCTCGACGGCACGTGGCATTCGCAGGGGCCCGCCGTGGTGTTCAAGAGCGACAATGTCCTCAAAAAAGCGGGCGGAGCAGCCGCCACAGCCACCATCGAGCAGAAACTCCAGCCTTATTATGACAAGTTAGGGCTGCAGAACGTTACGATAACCATCAAGGGCGCCGATGGATCGTTCACCATGCAGATGGGCAAAGTCAAGCTCACCGGCACAATCGAGACAGCACCCGAAGGGTCGGAGGCCAACTTTGTGTGCAAATTTAAGGCGGCCGGAAAAATCAATGTCGGCAGCGTCGAGACTTATGTCACCAAATCTCTCTCGGGTGTGAATGTGATGTTCGACGCTACAAACCTCATCAAGATCGTTAAACTGGCCGGTACACTCTCCAAGAACTCGACAGTTCAGTCGGCCACCAAACTGCTTGAGTCGTACGACGGCATCTGTGCCGGATTCAAACTGTCGAAATGAGCTCAGATCCGCGACAGATTCATATCGAAGAGTTCGACTACGGACTGCCCGATCAGCGGATAGCGCGCCACCCGCTTCAGCAACGGGATCAGTGCAAGCTCCTTGTGCGTGACCCCGACGGCACGCTTTCCGACCATATATTCACAGACCTTGTTGATCTGCTTCCGGAGCGATCGCTCTTAGTATGCAACAACACACGTGTCATCAACGCACGTCTGCGTTTCCGCAAAGGAGCCGGCACCGGAGCCCTTATCGAAGTGTTCTGTCTCGAGCCGGAAGCGCCGGCCGACTATGCCACATCGTTTGCCTCGACCGACTCGTGCTCATGGATATGCTTTGTTGGCAACTCCAAGCGATGGAAGCAGGGACCGCTCGATCTGGATGTGACTCTCGGCACAGGCGCATCAGCCACTCTCCGTGCGGAGCGTACTGACCGCCGCGACAACGCTTCGGTAGTACGATTCTCGATACATAACGCACCTGCCGGCACCACATTCGGCGAGATTATCGAAGCTGCGGGCGAGATCCCTATTCCTCCGTATCTCAACCGTAGCACGGAGGCCTCCGACACCACCGACTATCAGACCGTATTCTCACACATCGACGGCTCGGTTGCCGCTCCTACCGCCGGACTGCACTTCACTCCCGAACTGCTCGACACACTCCATAGCGTCGGGATCGACCGCCGGGAGCTCACCCTGCACGTAGGCGCCGGAACATTTCAGCCCGTGAAGAGCAGCACCCTGGCCGACCACTCGATGCACAGCGAGTTTATAGCCGTGCCTCGCACGCTTATCGAAGAGCTGGCTGCGACCGACCGATATATAGTGGCCGTCGGCACCACGTCCGTTCGCACGTTGGAGAGCCTGTATCATGCCGGTTGCATGGCCTCCAAAGGGATGAATATCGACGAGATACCTCAGTGGTACCCTTATGAGGCCGACCACCTCGAGCTGAGCCGGCGAGAAGCCCTGAACGCACTTCTCGGAGCTTTCTCCGGCGATACCTTCATAGCTCAGACCCGCATCATCATAGCACCCGGCTACCGATACCGTGTAGTCGATGCGATGGTCACAAACTTTCATCAGCCTCAATCCACGCTGCTTCTGCTTGTGTCAGCCTTCACCGGCGGCGACTGGCGGCGCATGTACGCCCATGCCCTCGACACCGGCTACCGCTTCCTAAGCTACGGCGACGCCTGCCTCCTACTGAGCTGATAGGACAGCATGAACATTTTCATGCTCAAACTCGTATATTAAGTAATTGTTGGAAATTAAACGATATTATGTTCAAAGCCACTGTTATCAAGTATCTTTTATACACACTGCGGTCGCAAATCGGCGTAAATCCAAATTATCATCAGTCGTTTAGCTCGCTAAACTCTATCTTTTAATTTGGATTTCCTCTCGATTTCCGTCACGCATTTTGTATAAATTAATTTCCAACAGTTACTTAGAATAAAGAATTCAGTCATGAAAAAATTATTCTTATACCTGCTTGCCATATCCTTTTCAATTGCAGGTGCATCTGCGATGAACTTGCGGGAGGCATATAGTGCGCTCTCTAATCTTCCATACGTTTCTCAGACCCTTAACGATACTATTTCAGTGCCGATAAGCACCTCCGGAATATACAGCGGGACAATGCAAGTCTCACAAGCCGCAGGTCTGGATAGGTCGGAAATCTTTAAGGCCGGAAATGCCACATTTGCCATTCTAAGAGCTTGTCCCATAATATATGTTAACGCTGAGGCGGTCAGCCATTGAGCA
>CAZPKH010000038.1:0-19180 GCA_964587165.1 uncultured Muribaculaceae bacterium | reverse complement strand
GGACAAAAAGACCCCGCTCCGTGGTGGGGCGGGGTCTTTTATACGGATCTGCGGGTTATCAGATGATGGCTTTTGCGATGGCTGTGTTGCCCTGAGCGTCGGTGGCTTTCACCATATAGATGCCCTGGCTGAGGCCTGTGGCTACGGTAGCGGCGGGATTCTTGGCTGAGAATGCCAGGCGGCCGTTCATGTCGTATACGCTTACTTCGGTGGCTGTGCCTGCGATGTTGATCACACCACCCTTGGCGAGCGATACGCCCAGAGCTGCTTTCTTGGCGTCGACGGCGATCCCTTCGATGCCGCTGAGGGCGCCGAGGGGCAGAGCGTAGCTGTAGGTGTCGACCTCTTCGTTCTCGTCTTCCCAGCTCTTGATCACCCAAGTGAGCACGGTGCTGAAGTCGGGAGTGGTGCAGGGGGTGCCGAGGATGAGTTTGTCGACATAGGTGGATTCATAAGTCTCGAAATCAAACTCCTCGACTTCGTGCTTCATGTTTTCGTCCATCCAATTGTATACAGTGTCGTCGACCTCCTGCACAGCGTCGCTCAGAAGCATCAGGGGTGCGGTCATGTCGGGAGCGAAGGCTGCCTGACGGAAATAGAAGTCGCCGATATCCTGGACACCCATCACGGCGCCTTCGTCGGTGATGTATGAACCGTAGACGTTGCCGATACCTTCGGTCATCTCCCAGTAGTTGTCGGAGCTGAGGTCGAAGACGGTGGGGATATAAGTTGTAGAGTAGGTGGCGCGGTCAAAGCTTTCCTGATTGATCATCATCAGGTTGCCGTCGGGCGAGATTGAAGCGCTGTTCATTACAAACGTTTTTGCGCCGGCATCGATAGCCTCCCAGTAAGCGTTGTTGAAAGCGTCGTATTTAGCTTCCCAGTCATCTTTGAGTTCGGTCCACTCGGCCAGTACAGCCTCGTAGATAGCTTTCTCCTCGGCCGACATATAGTCGTCCGGCTGAGGCTCGGCCACTGCATAGTACTCCTCGACGGCTTTGTTGTACTCCTCAAGCTCCTCTTCGGTCATGAAGTCGCCGGCCATGGGGTAGGGGTTGCTGTAGGGATCTTCATAATATTTCTCCATAGCCTCTTCGTAGGCAGCTTTGCCATCGGCCGACATATAGTCGGTGATTTCGGGGTAAGGACGGCTGGTGTAGTCGGAGTAGTCGGCGTTGTATTTGTCGATCTCTTCCTGAGTCATGTAGTCGAGGGGGTTGGGGCGTGAATCCCAGTCGAAATCGCCCGGATCGGCGGGCACGACGATGTTATCGGGGTTGAGGAGCTCGGGGTGAACGTTGATGTATGTCCATTCGCCGGCATCGTTGCATACCCATGCGATAGGCTGATGCACCATGCCGCGGTTGTCGACCACGTCACCTGCCAGGGCGTTGCCGTCGGCCGAGCAGTCGTTGATGAGCACATACTGAGGCACGTTGCCCACCCAGTCGGTAGTGGGGTAAGGGAGTATTTTTGCCGCTTTGAAGCCGCCGTTGCCGTCGGCTTCCCATACGCAGGGCACCGACATTACGCCGGTAGCGTCGAGCGACATCGATGTGAGCGACTGGTAGCCGAATATTTTTGTACCGTCGGCAGAGATGGCGTTTGTGCCCGAGCTGACGGCACCTTCGGCGTTGGTGAGCTCTTTCCACTCGGTGCCGTCAAAATAATATGATAATCCGGTTAAAGAGCCGTCGGCTATGGCTATGCCGTTGTCGGAGATGCTCAGGCCGGTGCCTCCGGAGAAACCTTCATCGGGGTTGGAGATGCCTGTCTCTTCGCCGGTGGTGAGGTCGACGATCGATACTATCTCGTAGAGCTGATTCCAGTTGTAGGCATAAGTTCCGTTGGGCGATACGCTGTGAAACATCATGTCATTGAAGATCTGAGGCTCGTCGATGGCAGATGCCGAGACGGCTGTCAGGGCTGCTGCTGTCATTGCAAGGTAAACTTTCTTCATACGCAACAATTTTGTGATTTATATTTATGTGAGTTTATGTATATCGTGTGTGTAGTCGGGCGCCGTATGGCTTATCTCTTTTTGTCGGCCAGACCGTCAAGCAGCTCTGCGGGGTGTGCGGCGTCTTTGTATGCCACCCAGTGGACGGATGTGCCGCGGCGGTCGGATTCGGTGTATATCTGAGCTAAGGTCCAGCCGTATGCTGCCAGGAAGTTCATGGCATCAATAGGCTGCGTAAGCATCTGGTCACGAGCCATGGTGTTGAGCTCGCCTGGCGATATGCCGAGCTCCTTGAGCACACTGCGCCCTAATGAGAGCTTGACTGCCGGAGGCTGCTGCGATGGGGGCGCTGCTACGGTCGAGATCTCGATATAATATCTCGTCTTGACGGGCGCGGCCGCTTCAGTTGGCGCTTTGGCAGCCTTGTCGGTGGTCTTGTCCTTGGCAGCCACGGGCAGTGTTGCAGTGGCGAGCAGAACAAGGATGCAGACAAATAAATTCTTCATTTTTTTGAGGCGTTTCGGGCAAAGGTAAGCAAAAATATGATATATTAATCAAAAATATATGATTTTTATTGCCTTTTCAGAGGATCAGACGGCATTTTATTCAGCACCTATGCCGTAGAATTCTATCTCGGAAATGGTGAAATCGTTGTATCTGGAGCCGCGGTAATAGTCGTTGCCAAACCAGATATATATAGTGCGCGTAGGCTGTGAGTTGTCGTACGTCGGGAGCACCTCGAGCCGTTGCGGGGCGTATGTGTCGGCGAGCTCTCCGCTGTAGATTATATCCTCCCGGCGGGAGTCCTCCCAGTCGCGGCGTGATATTGTTATAGAACGCGCGCGCGAGTTGTTGCGGAATGCTTTGTCGGACTTTGCGTAACCGTTGCGTATCTCGATAGCGTCAATGCGCTTTGCGTTGAGGTCAAATTCAAGCTGAGCGATCACCTCCTCGTAGTCCATGTATGGCGGTATGGTGAATGACCAGGCCGTGGCGGGGTTGTTGTCGATCAGATTGGTCACTTCGTACGTGTTGCTCCCCTGAGGGTCGAGACGCTCGGCCGGACGGGGGTAGGCAGGCAGTTTGTGCGAGACGGTGATCTCCGGCTCGATGGTGTCGGCAACCGTGGCTTCTGATGGCTCTCCGCCGATTCTGTCGGCTATGGAATGCATTGTATTACCTATCTTCTTACAACCGCAAAGCGATACGAGAATCAAGCCGAGGCAAAAAAATTTTTTCATTGCAAATGTGATATTCCGGTTGGTTGCACAAATTTAAGATTATGTTTTTGATTATCAAAAAAATTTGTGCGGGCGGAGTATTTTACTTAAATTTGCAGCCGGTTTCGTAATCTCTGGCGGGACAAGGCAGCCCGTGAATATTGCGAAGAATGTTAACATTTTAATACTCAACAAAATGGACTTAATTAAAATTGCTGAAGAGGCTTTTGCTACCGGCAAAAACACAGAGCTCAACTTTCAGCCCGGCGACACCATCACCGTAGCATACCGCATCAAAGAGGGTAATAAAGAGCGTATCCAGCAGTATCGCGGAGTAGTGATCCGCATCAGCGGCGAAGGCCCCAAAAAGCGCTTCACCGTGCGCAAGATGAGCGACAACATCGGTGTGGAGCGTATCTTCCCGATCGAATCGCCGTTTATCGAATCGATCACTGTCAACAAATACGGTAAGGTGCGTCGCGCCAAGCTGTACTATCTGCGCGGCCTCACAGGCAAGAAAGCTCGTATCAAAGAGCGTCGCATGCCCAAGGCAAACGCTTGAGCAACAACTCGAGATTTCGCATAAAATGCGGGAAACACCCCACCGACCGTGGCGGCGTTTCCCGCATTTTTGCAACCCTCGCATTTGACTGCTTCCGAGTCAATGTAAATTTGGTAGCAGGTTCTGAATAGTCTGGAAATAAAAAACTGCAAGTACTGATGATCAGATGCTTGCAGTTTTCATGAGTGCTCGAAGCGGGACTCGAACCCGCACAGCCGCAATGGCCAAAAGATTTTAAGTCTTTCGTGTCTACCATTCCACCATTCGAGCAGCCGGTACAATCGGCGGCCTTGTCAGGCCGGTGGAGGTGGGATTGCTCGGCAAAGGTACTGATTTTTGATGATTCTGCAAATTATTTAAGAGCGTGTTTCACAAGAAAAGTTGACGGCGGGGCGGTCAATCGTATTTTCTGCTTAATCACCGCCTTGCTGATGTTGCAATAATAGAAGTTGAAACGAGTGGATGACTCTGAATTTAGATATGTTTTATCAGTATCATAAACATGGCCATGCGTGTCATACACCAAGCAGTAGAACAGGTGCGCTCGTAGTTGCGAGAGAGTCTGCGGATATAGAATACTCCTTGCAATACCTTTTCAGCCATCGCTTTTGTGTGCCTTTTAGAAGAATCGTGTTCTGCATGCAAGAATAACGCTCTGAACGACAGAAAATTACTTTTAGATTGCATCTCGCAGGTGCTTTTTGCCGTTTGGCTCAGTCACGTAGCTCGCTACGCTCCCTCGCCCGCACGGCAAAAATCCCTCAGCGATATGCAACCCCGCCGTTAACTTTTCTTGTGAAACACGCTCTTAATTTGTAATTTGTTGAGCGAAATTTGGATTTGTAAGGGGGATTGCATAATTTTGTGAGGCAGACTCTGAATCTTACCACGAAAACTTACCACGAAAGCTACATGGTCCGAGACCTTAAAATAATTAATGCACGTGTATTCACACCTGTGGGCACGCGCGCTCTGCATGGCTCAGAGATGGGGGCGATGCGCACCATCGACGATGCCGCAATAGTGATAACCGACGGAATATTCACGTATGTAGGGCCGGCTGCCGATGCTCCCGCCGCCGGGCCCGATATGCCGGTGTACGATGCCGGCGGATGCGCCGTGCTCCCCGGATTTGTCGATTCGCACACTCATCTTGTGTTCGGCGGATACCGTCCCGACGAGTTCGGCTGGCGTCTGCGCGGCGATACTTATATGAGTATAATGGAGCGCGGCGGAGGGATTGCCTCCACCGTCAAGGCCACACGCGCTGCCACGGCGGCAGAGCTTAAATCCAAGGCATTGGATTATATCTCGGTGATGGCATCGATGGGAGTCACCACCGTCGAGGCCAAAAGCGGCTACGGTCTGGACCACGATACCGAAATGCGTCAGCTTGAGGTGATCGCCGACCTCAATGCCGATGCTCCCATTGATGTGGTCGCTACATATATGGGTGCCCACGCGATGCCTCCGCAGTCGCCTCTTACCGCCGATGAGTATATCGATCGGCTGATAGCCGGCGAGCTCCCCGCTGTCGCCGCGCAGGGTGTGGCGGAGTTTTGCGACGTGTTCTGCGAGCGTGGCGTGTTCAGCATCGAGCAGTCGCGGCGATTGCTTAACGCGGCTCGTGCAATAGGGCTGAAAGCCAAGATACATGCCGACGAGATCGTAAACACCGGCGGTGCCGAGCTCGCCGCCGAGATAGGAGCTGTATCGGCCGACCATCTCCTGCATATCTCCGAGGCCGGTATCGATGCTCTGGCGCAGGCTCCCGATACTGTTGCCACACTGTTGCCGCTCACGGCGTTTGCCCTGCGCGAGGAGTTCGCTCCGGCACGCAAGCTGATCGATGGAGGGGCGGCCGTCGCCCTGGCCACCGACTTCAATCCCGGAAGCTGTTTCTCATGCTCGATACCGCTGATGATAGCTTTGGGATGTATCTACATGAAAATGACTGTCGAGGAGGTGATTGCGGCCTTGACCCTCAACGGTGCGTCTGCCCTCGGGCGTGCCGCCACTATCGGCTCGATAGAGATCGGCAAAAAGGCCGACTTGGCTGTGCTGAAGTTTGATTCGCCGGCCTATCTGCCTTATTACACAGGCCTCAACTGTGTAAAGGCAACCATAAAAGAAGGAAAATTTGTATAACGACAACACATAATTACCATGACAGACCTCACTATCTTATCGTTTCTCGACGCCACGGCTTCGGATGCTCCTGTGCCCGGAGGTGGCAGTGTTTCAGCACTTTGTGGCGCTTTGGGTGCGTCGCTCGGCACTATGGTGTGCCGTCTGACCCTCGGCCGCAAGAAGTACGCCGAGCATGAGCCCGAGATTCAGGAGCTCATAGGGCGAATCACACCCAAGATTGATATTCTCAACCGTGCGATAGCTCTCGACTCGCAGGCTTACAACGGTGTGATGACCGCTTTCAAGCTGCCCAAAGATACCGACGAACAGAAAGCTGCGCGCCGCGCCGCTATCTCGGATGCCTCGATCGAGGCTGCCCGTGTGCCCATGAATGTGGCAGAGGTGGCGCTTCAGCTGATGCCTGAGCTCGAGAAGCTCGTGCAGATTGGCAATCAGAATGCCATAACCGATGTGGGTGTGGCATCCATGTGTGTGCGCACTGCCGTGCTCGGAGCGTGTCTGAACGTGCGCATCAACTTAGGGAGCATCAGCGATGCTCAGGTCGTGGCCGACTTCAAGTCGCGCTGCGATGTGGCCGAGTCGGAAGTGATGGCGGCCGCCGACAGAATCTATCCTATCGTTCATAAAGCGACTCTATAATGGCAAAAAATATATTCAAGCTCGCCGAGCGCGATCTCACCATCGAGGATGTGGAGCGCATCATAAACGAAAATCTTAAACTCGAGCTCTCCGATGTGGCAAAAGAGCGCATACAGCGCTGCCGCCGGTATCTTGACGATAAAATAGCCAAGTCCGAGAAGCCTCTCTACGGCATCACTACCGGCTTCGGCTCGCTCTGCAATAAAAATATATCGCTCGACGATCTGTCGACACTTCAGGAGAATCTCGTCAAGAGCCATGCCTGCTCCGTAGGGCAGGAGGTGCCCCATGTTATCGTCAAGCTGATGTTCCTGCTCAAGGCCCATGCCCTGAGCCTGGGACACTCCGGAGTGCAGCTTATCACGGTGCAGCGCATGATCGATTTCTACAACAATGATGTGCTGCCGATAGTGTGCGACCGCGGCTCGCTCGGAGCCTCCGGCGACCTCGCTCCGCTGGCAAACCTTTTCCTGCCGCTTATCGGCGTGGGCGATGTGTACTACAAGGGGAAACGGTGCGACGCGATGTCGGTGCTCGAAGAGTTCGGCTGGGAGCCTATCCGCCTGCAGAGCAAGGAGGGATTGGCGCTGCTCAACGGCACACAGTTTATGAGCGCCAACGGTATTTACGCCCTGATGCGCGCACGCCGGCTCTCGAAGAAAGCTGACCTCGTTGCGGCAGTGTCGCTCGAAGCGTTCGACGGACTGATAGATCCGTTCCAGGACTGCATCCAGCAGATGCGTCCGCACCCGGGGCAGATAGCCACCGGCGCTGCCTTCCGGCGTCTGCTCGAAGGGAGCGAGATCATCAGCCGACAGAAGTCGCATGTGCAGGATCCGTACTCTTTCCGCTGTATCCCGCAGGTGCACGGTGCCACTAAGGATGCCATCGAGTATGTCACGCAGGTGGTGGTGCGCGAGATCAATTCCGTGACCGACAACCCCACCATCTTCCCTGACGAAGATCTGATAATATCAGGCGGTAATTTCCACGGCCAGCCCTTGGCTTTAGTGTACGACTACCTTGCCATAGCCATGGCCGAGCTGGGCAACATCTCCGAGCGCCGTGTTTCGCAGCTTATCATGGGGCTGCGCGGGCTCCCCGAGTTTCTTGTGGCCGAGCCGGGTCTCAACTCCGGCTTCATGATACCGCAGTATGCCGCAGCGTCGATGGTGAGCCAGAATAAGATGTTCTGCTACGCCGCTTCGTCCGACTCGATAGTATCGTCGAACGGGCAGGAGGACCATGTGTCGATGGGTGCCAATGCCGCCACAAAGCTCTTTAAGGTGATGGACAACCTTGAGCTGATCCTTTCGATCGAGCTGATGAATGCTGCTCAGGGGCTTGAGTTCCGACGCCCGGCCAAGTCGTCGCCCTACATCGAGAAATTCATCAAGGCTTATCGTGCCGAGGTGCCTTTCGTGCGTGAAGATATTGTGATGTACAAGGAGATACACAACTCCCAGGCATTCCTCAAGCGCTGGCACGCCGACTATTGATTTTGAGAGACAACCTCTTATAATCCGCCCCTCATACCCGCCCGGCTATCACCTTGATGGCCGGGCGTGCTGTTGATGCTATCGGCGGTGTGTCATCGCATCGAGCATTCCGGCGATCTGCGCCCGCAATCCGCGGAGCTTTTCGAGTACCTCCGAACGCCGTTCCAGCCCCTCGGCATTGTGGGTTATCTGCTGCTGTGCCGCATCGAGGTGCAGCCCTTTCTCTTTCACAAGGTAGTGGATCATGCGGATCTTTTCGACGTCGGCCGGAGTATAATAGCGGGTGCCGCGGGCGTTGCGCCGCGGGCTTATTGCCGTGAAGCGGCTCTCCCAATAGCGCAGGGTGCTCATCGGGATGCCGGTTATCTCGGCTACTTCGCCTATGCGGTAATACTTTTTGGTCAGATCGTCGTACATGATTTGTTGTGTCGTTCTGATCCACAAAGATAGTAAATTAAGATGGTATAAATATTCCTGATGGTATAAATATTCCTAATGGTATAATTATTAGCGTAAATGGTGGGGGTAATTGCGCAGGCTTAGAGCTTGTCCCATAATATATGTTAACGCTGAGGCGATGGTAACTTTCCCCGGCCGACGGTATAAAGAATACTTTCGTACACAACTAACGCATTGAAGCAAAGAAAATTACCTTAACTTCGAATCTCTCGGGTGCTTTTGGAACTGACACTCGGTCACAATGCTACAGCATTGCTCCCTCACGCCTGCTCCAAAATCCCTCCGAGATATGCGACCTCAGCGTTAACATATATTATGGGACAAGCTCTTAGGATTTTTGCTAACTTTGCTCCCCCGATATGGAGGCGACAGTCAAATATCAAACGGCAGTGTGGCGCACTCTGGTGATAGCCGCACTATGCGTGGCTGCACTTTTTGGCGGTGCGCCTCGCGCGCATGCGTTCTCGTTTAATCTCGATTCGATAGCTGCGATGGGCAAATTTCCCAAATTCTGCATCGACACCTATCGGTGGGGCGACAAGTTTTTCAACGGGTACGATACCACCTACGTAGCTCCCACCGGCTACCGCTTCAACGTAAAGCTACGCACCGACTCCTGGCTCGACTACAATACATTCCGCCTCGACAAGAATCATTACGAGATGGATATGCACTCATATCCGTCGACATCGACAGGCCTCTGGCTCACCTATATGGCGGTGTCGGTAGGCTACGATATAAACGTCAGCCAGCTGCTCAATCTGACACACTCGTCGCGCAAGCGCTTCAACTTCCAGTTCAACTGTATGCTCTTTGCCGCCGACCTGTATCTGATACGCTCCGATGCCAAGATGAAGATATCGCGATTCGGCCCTGTCGACCACACACGCCCTGTCGATATACCTTACGACGGCATGCACACCTCGGAGTGGGGGCTCGATACCTACTATTTCTTCAACCACAAGCACTACTCGCAGGCTGCTGCATTCAACTACGGCCGCATACAGCGTCGCAGCTCCGGCTCGCTCTTCGCCGGACTGTCGTTCACCGGCAACGACACGCGATTCGACTTCTCGATGCTTCCCACCGACATGCTTGAGCAGATACCCTCGTCGTGGCCTCACTATGTGTACCTCGCACACGCCCACAACTATGCCTTCAAGCTCGGCTACGGCTACAACTGGATGCTGTCGAGGCGCTGCATGATAGGTGTGAGCGAGGCGCCGTCGGTGGGTGTGCGCTACGGATATGTGAGCTCAAGCGCCGAGGGGAGCAAGACGTCGGCCTATCTTTACAACCGCTTCAAGATCTCGTTTGTGTACAACTATAAGCATTGGTTTGCCGGCGTAGTGGGCGAAGCTGCCACCAACCTTGTGGGCGGAAAGGATCACACCCTGATAACCAACAATCTGTCGGCCGAGGTGTCCGTTGGCTACCGCTTCAACCTTTGGTAAGTTACTTCGCCGGATCGAGATGTCGCTCTATGATCTTGCGCACCTGGCGCGAGTCGGCTTTGAGCTGCTCCTTGAGCTTGTCGAGATTCTTGAACTTCTTTTCCTGACGCACAAAGGCAATAAACTCGATGCGTATCTCCTCGCCGTAGAGGTACCCGGTGTAGCCGAGTATGTTCACCTCGATCGATAGGGGAGCGTCGGCCGTTTCGTCGACAGTCGGACGATACCCTATGTTGAGCATCGCCGGGCGGCGCACTCCGTCGGGGGTAGTCACCACCACGGCATATACTCCGGCACGCGGTATCAGCGACGAAGGGTTTGTCGGGCGGATATTGGCCGTAGGGTATCCGATGGTTCGCCCTAAGCGCTTGCCTTCCACCACGTTGCCACGCAGGCTGTACGGGCGCCCCAAGGCCTCGGTGGCTTTGGCGATGTCGCCGGAATAGAGGTAATTGCGCACTATTGACGAGCTGATATGTTTTTTCGATCCCTTATACTCCGGAGCCGAGAGAATATTCATCCCGATCTCCCGGCCTATCTCGCGATACTGCTCGATACCGTCCACGCGGTCTTTGCCGAAGCGGTTGTTGAAACCCACCACAAGCGTGTCGACACCGAACTTATCGTGGAGCATCCCGAGAAATTTGCGTGCCGGCATGCGTCGCATCTTGTCGTTGAAAGTCAGCAGAATACAGTCGTCCAGACCGGTAGCTTCAAGCAGCGATATGCGCTCGTCGAGCTCCGACAGCAGAGCCGGAGCCTCAAGCGGGCGCACCAGCGAGCGCGGGTGCTCCTTGAAAGTCACCACGGCCGACCGCAGCCCGCGGTGCATAGCTTCGAGCTTGAGATAGTCGATCAGAAAGCGGTGGCCGCGGTGCACACCGTCGTACATACCCACGGCGGCTATGCGGCGGAATTTGGTGGATTTGTTGTGAACCACTTTCATGGCAGATTGTATCAGGGTATCAGGTCAATAAATTCAGTTCCGGCAGGCACGAGGGCGGCCTGAAAGCCGCAGCTGCGCGCGGCCTCGACGTTGGCCGGACCGTCGTCGAGAAACAGGGTCGAGGCACGGTCGAGCCCGAACCGTTCGGCGGCCATGTCGAATATCTGTGGCGACGGCTTGACGCATCCGGCCTCAAACGAAGTGAGTATGCCGTCGAAATAATTCTCTCGCGAGCGGCCGTCTTTGGCAAACTCGCGTGCTATTTTCGAGTTCCACATTATCGGGTTGGTGTTCGACAGCATATATATGCCGTAGCGCTTGCGCAACTGCTCAAGGGCGCGGAGGCGGTCGACGGGGATGCCGATCAGAAACTCGTTGAGCGCAGCGTCGATCTCGGCATCGGTCGGAGCGTCAGGGTCGGCGAGCATCCGGCGTATCTCCGTTCGAAATTGCCCGGGCGTGATCTTTCCGGACTCAAGCAGCAGGAACGCCCCGCGCTGAGTGTACGGGTCGAGTAGCTCGTCGGCGCCGGCCATGCCGAGCCGGGTGAGGGCCGCCACGCAGTTCTCACGCTTAATGTCGAGGATCACCCCTCCGAGGTCGAAAAGCAAATTCTTTATCATTTCCGTATATCCGTTTCTGATACCGCCTACAAATATAGTGAATATTTGCGAGCGATCAAATATCGTTCAGAGAAGGTGTAAATATTATAAAAGCACACCTTGCATCACAATTAAAACGCATCCGGCGGTATCATGGTTCTTGCAGAGATTATCCTACAAATAGTGGCAAAAACATCAGTTTTGTGAAAAAAGTTTGGAAATTCAGAAATATTGACTATATTTGTAGTCAAGATGCGCTATTGCGCAAAAAAAACGATACAAATACCAATCATCAAAAATTACTATATCGAATGAAGAAGATTTACACTCTTGCGGCTGCCGCTATGATGTCGCTTTCGGCATTGGCTCAGCCTCAGATTCTTACGCCTGCCAACGGCGAGCAGGTGCCCGTGGCCTACCCCTCGGAGGGCCAGTACGTGTTACAGCGCGTGGCCGGCGAAACCAAATCGCCCGCTTATGCTACCGCTCTCAATCTTAATGACCTCTCAGGCACATATATCGACACTTTCCGCCCCGTAGGCGGTCTGCCCGGTCGCAATATGTCGCGTACCGTCACCGTGAGCCAGACGGGCAATACTCTGTTGGTCGACGGCCTCGGCGGGTGGGGGCAGGCAGCCCTCGCCGGCAACACACAGTTTGACTGGATCGGTCCGGTGAAAATGACCCTCGACCCGCAGACAGGCAAGCTCACCGTCAAAATGGGCCAGGCAGTAGCCGTACTCAAGAATTACAACAGCTCCAATATCGTGCCCTACGTCGGCCTGTTCGAATATACCGACCCGGCAGGCAACTATCTCGGCTATGGCAACTATGATACAGTGGCCGGACATGTGGAGGGCGATCGTATCGTGTTCGACTTCAATCCGGTGTTCCTCTGGTTCTCAGGCTCGGTGCCCGGCTCGATGTCAAACAGCCCCATCTCGGGTGAGTTCGGCCCGCTGTTCCGTCAGGCAAACGGTGTGCTCAGCTATCTTGCTACCGACCAGGCCGGTGTGACCGAGGAGTATACCCTCCCGGTATGGTTCGGCTATGGCCACGATGCCGACGGCAATCATACACTGGAGATCTCGCATATCTACGCCGTCGACGGTGGCGGCTACAGCGTGACCTTCAACCTCTCCGACGACAAGACTGCCATCGCCACCGATCAGGTAGTGTGGGGTACAACAGGCAGCCCGTACTATTTCACAGCCCGCTCGCAGCGCGGCGGCTTTAAGAAGACCGTAGGCGCCGACGTGACAGAGCGTCAGAATATCAAATGGCCCGTTAAGCTCGACAATACTAACTATGTGGCCTGGACTATCATGAATACCGTGACCGGCGATTATCTCACCAACAATGAGCCCGCGACACTCACAGGCCTTTGGTACGAGAATTATCCGACACTGTGTATGCTCAACGATGCCATCGGTTGGGATCCGTCGAAACCGACCGAAGCTAACACCAACAACGGTATCTACGAGTTTGAAGTGCCTGCAGGTGTCACGGAGGTTGCCATATCCACTGTCAAAGGTGCGTCGATGATGGACACCCAGGGCTTCGAGAGTGGCCTGATAGTGACCGAAATGCTGGGTGCCGTAGAGCCCGGACAGAAATATTATCTGATCAACGGCGCATCGGTCGAGGAGGATGTGATCGTCCTTCCCGAGCATTCCGAGCCCGCCAAGCTCTATGTCGACATCGACTTCATGGAGCTGTGGGTTGAGATGGTTATGCCTCAGGCTCCCGCTATATCGGTGACTTTCGAAGGTGAGACTGAGCCTGTCAAGGTCGAGGCCAACGCCGAGGGTATCTTCTCGTTCGTTCTCCCCGAGAGCACCAAGTCGTTCCTGCTCGCCGACACTGAAGGCCGCAGCCTGGTGACTGTCGACGGTGCCGTGATCGCCGACAATACCGGCGCTACCGACTATTCTCTCATGGCCGGCGACGGCGATATTTGCGTGGCTTATCCCAACGGTTCGTGGACTATTTGCGTAGACCTTGAGAATGCTCGCATCTGGGGTGTCAACAGCACGGATGCTCCCTCCGAGGAGACTTTGAAGATCTATTGGGATAACACCTCTTCGAATTACGAAGCTCCCTACCTGCACTATTCGCTCGACTACGGCGCAACGTTCGACTACGTTGAGATGGAGCGCGTGGCCGGCGAAGAGGCTGAGAACGCTCCCCGCAAAGCATCGTCAGACCTCTGGCATGCGGAGATACCTGCCAACGCTACCGATATCTACTTCTCCGACCGCGGCCAGGAGAGCGGCTCGACCGAAAACTTCACACCGCAGGAAGGCACATACGATTACACCGGCCTCGTAGGTATCGAGACAATAGCATCCGATATCGACCGCGCTACGGCCACATACTACACTCTCCAGGGTGTGCGTATCGACCGTCCCGCAGCAGGCTCGATCGTAGTGCGCGTGAGCGCTGATGGTCGCGCTACCAAAGTGATGGTTCGCTGACCACAGAACGATACTTTTTGAAATGACAACGGCGGTGTGTCGGGATTTTCCGGCACACCGCCTTGGTGTTTCAATATATTTATTATGAGACAGGATCTCATTGACGGCGTAGATTGACGTCGGTGTAGTTGGCTTCCCACTGCAGGGTGCGACGGTCGCGGTCGAGCTTTATGTCGTTGAGCCGGTGCATTGTGGCCACCTTGCGCTCTACGGCTTTGGCTATCTCGTGTCTGATCATCGACGCAGCCGCCGGGATGGTGTCGGTCGGGCTGTTGCTGTCGCCGCGTCCGCGGGCCACTACTGCCGTTGGGTCGACGCTCACCTCTACGCTTGCCGGGTCGACCATCAGGTATATCTCGTCGTCGGAGGTCGCACGCCATGTACCCGATGCTGTTGCTACAGCCGTGGCGCACACGCTTAAAGGCTCGTGCGAAGCACCCTGATCGTTGCCTGCCGGGAGAGCCACGTCGATCAGCGCCGACAGTTTCACGGTGCCTCCATTCTCGCCGGCGTTGCGGTGGAACAGATAAGTGAATGTAGCCTGGGAGGCTGATGCCCGGGGCACATTGAGATTTTCGGAGCGGGATGTCCACTGTCCGTCAATCTCGCGGGAGAGCTTCGAGGCGCTTCCGCCGCACGACTGAATCCCGACGATGGCCAGCAGAATCATTACTATAGTGATGGTGCGCATAAATTTCGGCAGGTTTTGTTGTTTGAGATTATAACGTTTAGCACCTCAGCTCGGTTCAGGTATATAAGATCAGAGTCGAGATATGCTTTTTGTTCACTCGCGAATATTTTGTATATTTGCCCCCGAAACCAACACACCATATTTGATGGATATAGACCCTCTGCCGGCTGCGGCCGGCGACCCTCTTGCGATGATTGCCGCCCTTGCTCTCCATACTCCGGGCTTCGGCGCGGCGCAAATCGTGGCTTTGACATGTGCCGTGGTATTTCTGATGCTTTCGGCATTCTTCTCAGGTAGCGAGATCGCCTTTTTTTCTCTCTCCGAGCAGCAGCGTGAGGAGCTTGAGGAGAGCGGTACGGCCCGCAAGGCTGTCAGTCTGCTCAACAAGCCTGATTGGCTTCTTGCTACAATCCTGATTTCAAACAATCTTGTGAACGTGTCGATCGTCGTGCTCACCAATTTTGCTCTGGGCCCGATGCTCGAGGGTGTGTCGCCGGTACTTAGCTTTGTGCTTCAGTCGGTGATACTGACATTTCTTATCCTGCTTTTCGGAGAGATTCTGCCCAAGCTGATAGCCAATTCGGGTAATGTCCGCTGGGTGCGGTTTGCAGCCTCTCCGCTGACGTTCTTCTACCGCCTTTTCTATCCTTTGTCGGCGCTGCTTGTGCGCTCGTCCGGATTTGTCAGCAAGGTAGTGTCTAAGCAGAGCGAAAATCTCACGGCCGAAGATCTGACGCAGGCGCTCGAGATCACGCAGGTCAAGACATCCGACGAAAAGGAGATGCTCGAAGGTATCCTTAAGTTTGGCGATACAACAGCCGGCGAGATCATGACACCCCGAATCGACATCACCGACCTCGATATCAGCGATTCGTTCGACAAGGTGATGCGTACCATCATCGATTCCGGATATTCGCGCCTCCCTGTGGTCGAGGGGTCGGGCGATAATATAAAGGGTGTGCTCTATGCACGCGACATGCTGCCTTACGTCAACCGCCAGACGGCCGACTTCAAGTGGCAGCGGCTCATACGCGAGCCGTACTTTGTGCCCGAAGCGCGTATGATCGACGACCTGCTCGAGGATTTCCGCCGCCGCCGCATACACATGGCGATCGTAATCGACGAGTACGGCGGCACCGAGGGTATAGTGACTATGGAGGATGTGCTCGAAGAGATAGTGGGCGACATCAACGACGAATACGACGAGGAGCAGAAAACATACCGTCGCCTCCCCGACAACACATTCATTTTTGAGGGTAAAACCCTGTTGGGCGATTTTTTCCGGGTGACCGACCTCGACGAGGCCGAATACGAAGCAGTCACGACCGACTGCGAGACACTTGCCGGTATGCTCCTCAATATAAAGGGCGACTTCCCCAAAGAGAAAGAGCCGCTTGTGTACGGCCGGTGCCGGTTCCTGATACTCGACATCGAGCATCATCGCATCTCCTCGGTGCGCGTCAAAGTAATGCCCGAAATCCAAAGTCAATGATTCGGCTTGCATTTATCCTTGTCGCGGCAATATCGATACTTGCCGGGTGTTCGAAGCCGTCGGACACGACGGTTGCCGTGCCCCGTCCGCACGCTTTCCCTCGGGTTGACATCCCCTCCGCTCAATACCGCACTGTCGATCCCGACACTTCCGGGTTGCGCCGGCTCGTGGTCAATGCAGACACACGGGTGAGCATCGACACCGCCCACCGTGCCGTCGAGGGCCGTTGGCTCAATGTGGCTTACAACTCTATGCCCGGAGTCGTGGTATATATCACGGTGAGCCGCGTAGACTCGCCGGACGAGATGAATCAGTTAGTCGACAATCGCGTAGAGCGCATGGCTCTCAATTCTGGCGGCAACAGCTCGGAGCTCACCGAGCTCACCTCGGAGGGAGGGTTTACGGCAAGAGTTCTGTCGACGCCTCGTGGCACAGTCACACCCGTGCAATTTCTTGCCACGTCGCCCCAAAGCGGGGTGGCCGTATCGGGAGCGGTATATATCGACGCTCTCAACACGCCCGGAGCTGCCGATTCGCTTGCTCCTGCTATCGATGCACTCAAGCGCGACGTGATCCACTCAATGACGCGCCTGCAATGATACGGGTGCAGCATATCGACATGCCCGAGGCACATCTCACCATCGGGTGGTATCAGCCTGAAGCATACGCCATCGGCAAGAATGAACGGGAGCGCCGGAGCGTGGCGCAGCTTGTCAGTGACACTTGCGGGCCGGCAGCTGCATTGGAGCATCGCGACACGGGAGCACCGTATATATCGGGCATAGAGCACCCTCCGCTGATATCGGTGTCACACTGCGCAGAGGCCGCCGTGGTGGCTGTAAGCGCCGGGCGACAGATAGGTGTCGACATCGAGCAGCTGCGGCCGCAGTTGCAGCGCGTGCGGCATAAATACCTCTCGGACAGCGAGCTTGAGCTGTTTAGCACCCCCGATCTGATGCTTTTGGCCTGGACGGCGAAGGAGGCCGTCTACAAAGCTGCGCTCACTCCCGGGCTGGCACTTCACGACATCTCTCTTACGCTCCCTGAACCGTCGGTGGCTGATCCTACGCTAATGCGCTCGCAAGCGACCGCACGCGGCACACATTATGATCTGTGGCATCTCACTTTGCGCCCCGATATCATCCTCACTGTAGCTCTTAATTATCCCCCGAAGTAATTCGCCATTACAGCTCTTGACGCGCACCCTAAAGGATGCGCGCTCCAAGTTCGCTCTTTCCACTTCCAAAAGCAAGCGGGTGCGCCGGACTCTCCGGCGCACCCGCTGTGGTATGGGTGATTTGCGTCAGCGGGCTTCGGAGGCTGAGCTTTGGTTGTCCTTGATGATCCAGACTGCCAGAGCACCGAGCACGAGGAGGGCACCCGACACATAGAGCATGTTGACGGTAGCCGCTGCGCCGGATGCCGCAAGCGGGAAGAGTCCGAGAATCGAACCGCCGACGATGGCCGCTACTATCTGCGGCAGGCAGATCGTACAGTTGAACAGGCCGAGATATGTGCCGATATTGTTGCCGTGAAGCGCGTTGGTCAGGATGGTGAACGGCATTGCGAGCATGGCGGCCCATGCTACACCTGCCAGACCGTAGGATACGCAGAGCAGATACTTGTTGGTGAAGGCGAAGATCGACAGGAAGCCGATTGCTCCGATCAGAAGGCTGAGTGAGTAAGCCACTTTGCGGCGGCGGAAGCGCGGGAGCACCATTGCCCAGAGCACGGCTATCACACCCTGCACGGCGAGGAGCACGCCGTTCCAGTCGCCGGCTTCCTGATACTGTGAGGATGCGGCGTTGAGGATGGTGTTGTAGTGCAGTTCGATGGTAGAAGTGGCGGGTACGGTGAGGTCTTCGGATTCGCTGAGGATATACTCGCCGCTGCCTTTATCCTTGCTCATCAGTTCTGCGAAGGTAAGGGTCTCGCCGGGCTGAAGCACTGCGAATGCCGACAGAAGCTGTGCGTTGTCGGCCACGGTGACTTCCCGGCCGTCGATTGTGAGGATGTCGCCTTTGGCCGCAAGCTGCACGGCGTTTTCGGCGAGCGCAACCTTAGCCACGCCGTCTTTCTCGAAGAGGGCGCCGTCCTTGATGATGGTATCGTTGCCGAGTACCACGAGTTGGGGCGATGAGAACTCGCCGTCGACCTTGATACCGCCCACAGCAAATTTACCTTTCTCGATCACGGGCATCTGGCCTTTGAAAAGGTAGGTCTTGCCAAGGGAATACTCCTTGCCGTCGACAGTCATGCTGCTGACGATCTGAGCTGTGGGTGCGCCGAAGGCGTGGCCGGCTATGGCGTCGGTGGAGTACGACCACATGTACAGGAAGGCTGCCCAGCAGAAGAACTGCACTACGCCTACTGTCCAGAATACGCTCGGAGCTTTGGCAAGCAGCTTGAACATTCCTTCTTTTTTCTCTTTTTCGCCGGCGGGCTTTTCGGGCACGCCGTTGTACTCATTGTACAGGGCCGGGGGCCACTCTTTGATCTTTGCAAACGAGTAGAATACGCACAGTAGCAGGATCAGTGCGCCGATATAGAATGCCACAGTGACAGTGGGGGGTACCTCGCCGTCGGGGGCGGTGTTGCTCAGGAACCATGCCAGTACGAACGGCAGCAGATAGCCGACTACCGAACCGGCGTTGCACAGGAAGCTCTGTATGGAGTAGGCGAGGCCTTTCTGCTTTTCGTTGACCATATCGCCCACGAGCATTTTGAACGGCTGCATGGCCATGTTGATCGAGGTGTCGAGCAGCATGAGCATTATCAGGCCGAAGATGATGGCTTGCGACAGGCCGAAGAATGCCGTGGGGGTGAGGCCGAGTCCGAGAGATCCGGAGTTGGGCAGGAAGCTCATCACTATGATGGCGACCACTGCGCCGAGTATCAGGTAGGGGAGACGGCGGCCGAAGCGGTTCCAGGTGCGGTCGCTGGCCGAGCCGACGATAGGCTGTACGACCATGCCCATCAGAGGCGGCAGGATCCAGAAGAAACTGAGGTCGTGGGGGTCGGCACCGAT
>CAZPKH010000037.1:0-19521 GCA_964587165.1 uncultured Muribaculaceae bacterium | reverse complement strand
CGGAAGCGAGCAGCATAAGGCGGCGCATATTCTGCGGAGTGCGACGACGGCTCACAAAAGTCGTCCGGTAGTAGCGGAGATTATTGTCATGCAATCCCTCGACATACTCGCCGTTTGGCTTCGTATAACCCTCAATGACTCGCTTGTTACGCTCGTAAGTTACATTCTCGCAAATGCCGTTCTCATTGTTCGTGCAGAGAATACACTCCCGCTTTCCGCCATCCTCTGCGTTCAACTGCATCACAGCATGAAGCGTGGTGCCTGACCCTGCGAAGAAGTCCAGTACATAAGAATCCGAACTTCCAATATATGAGATTAATTCACTTATTAAACGTGTAGGTTTGGGGTAATCAAAAATTTCTTTTTCCCCAAATATTTGATTTATTTCAGCATTAGCAGCTAAAACATCACCCACATATTCATTTGGAAGTAGTGTAGTGGGTTTTTGCTCGTTTTGTTTATATACTTTCCGAGCATACACAGCCATAGTCTTTGGATTTTTAATTTGTAAGAGAACTCCTTTATTGATTTCCTCGTCCAAATATTTCTGACTCCAAATGCTCGACTGTACGGTTAGACTAAATGAATTAGCAACAACTCCATCTCTGCATATAATATCATTTTCCAAGATATATCCATTTCCATAGTCTCCTGTAGGATATAGACCGTCAAAATTGCATTTTACAATATTAGCTGGGAAGAATAATGTTTGGGTTGAGTGCTTCTTTTTAGTTAGTGAAAAATCGCCTTGAGAATCAAAAGATTTGCCGTGAAATTCAATAGCGCTTCTTGAGTAACAAATTACATACTCAGAGTTCTTACGAACTGTTTTGGTTATATTCGAAGGTCTAAAAGTTTTTTCCCAAATAAATGTTGCGACAAAATTGTTCCCTCCGAATATTTCATCACAAAGTAGTTTGAGGTTGGCTTGCTCGTTATCATCAATGGAGATGAAGATAACGCCGCGGTCGGAGAGTAGTTTTCTGGCTATGCGTAGACGCTTTGACATGAAGGATAGCCACTTGGAGTGTCGGTAGCCGTCCTCTGTGTCTACATACGAGTCGTTATAGACAAAGTCTTTGTTGCCGGTGTTGTACGGAGGATCTATGTAGATAACATCGATTTTGCCCTCGTGAGTGTAAGCAAGTGTTGACAGGGCTTCGAGGTTATCGCCTTCAATTATAGTGTGATTAGGGTAATTATTTAGTTTACAGGAATTTACCCCCCCCCCGATTATTGCGCGGCTCTTAACCTCTTTGAGCATGGGGAGCTCGGTGCGCAGACGCTCTTCGACTTCCTCCGGCTTGTCCTCCCACACAAGCCCATAGCTCTTTGTGTCGCGGAGCAAGCCGAGAAGTGCTGACCGCTCTTCATCGGTCAGCCCCTCTATGGAGCGGATGCGTTCAGCAAGTTTTATTTTATCAGTCGCTTTCATAGCTTAATTTTCAGGTGCTGTACTTGTTAGAGTGCAAAGTTAACAAATCTTTTACAACCCGGCACGCTTTTAGTTCAAAACTCAGCAAAACCAAGTGACGATGAAAATGAAACGGTATATAAGAGAGGAAAAGATAGAATATTCAGGATTTTTTCGCACCTTTGTACTCAAAACTTAATATATGGGTACCCTCTTCAATATTGATAGACACTATAAAGAATGGCTTACCGGAATTAGCGAGCAGTTCAAACATAGTCAAATTAAAGCAGCTACATCCGTTAATTCTGAGATGCTTAAATTTTATTGGAATTTAGGCAGAGAAATAACAGAGAAGAAATCGCAGTTTCAATGGGGGGACAAATTTTTTGATAATCTCAGTCATGATTTAAAGGTGTTGCTTCCCGGAGTAAAGAGCTTTTCGTCAACAAACCTGCGGTATATGCAGAGGTTCTATTGGCTTTATCCTCGCATAGATGTAATTTTGCCCCAAGTTGGGGAAGAATTAGTTGAACGAGAATTTGTTCCCCAAGTTGGGGAAGAAATTTTTATGATACCATGGGGACATCATAAGGTGATCATTGATAAGTACAAGGATGATTTAAACAAGGCTATGTTTTTCGTTCGTAAAACAATTGCGAACAACTGGTCTCGCGGTATGCTTGAGAACTTTGTCGATACTGACCTATATGAACGACAAGGCAATGCGATAACAAATTTTAAGAGCGCATTGCCTCACCCTCACGGAGACTTGGCTCAGGAGATCACGAAAGACCCTTATACATTTGATTTTGTTAGTATCGCCGAAAATTATAGAGAAAAAGAGCTGAAAGATGCTTTGGAAAAAAATATTGCAAAATTTCTCCTTGAATTAGGTAGTGGTTTTGCCTATATGGGCCGTGAATATAGGATTGCGGTTGGAGAAACTGAGCAGTTTCTGGATATGTTGTTCTACAATACCAGACTTCACTGCTATGTAGTTGTGGAGATTAAAACTCGAAAATTTGAGGCGAGTAGTCTCGGTCAGCTTGGCACGTATATTGCGGCAGTAAATCATGAGTTGCGGTCCGAATCGGATAATCCAACAATTGGTCTACTGATCTGTAAGACCAAAGATAATGTGTTGGCAAAGTATGCTTTGGAGGCTATGAACGAGCCAATCGGAATATCGGAATATGAATTGGCAAAACTTTTTCCGGCTGATTTTAAAGGGGCCTTACCAACGGTTGAAGAAATAGAAAGCAACATATTATGACCCCGTACGAAATTCCACTTCGGATAGGATAATGAAATACGCTTTGCGGTGTGTTGGGGAATGCGTTATGTGCAAATTGATCTACAAGTTCTTGCTCAAACCATCGCTCAAACTTACGCAGGTAAAAATATGGAGGGGTGAGGGCGAGGGTTCGGTATTTTTTTGTACCTTTGCAGGCTGAATCCATAACAGTTATGCTATGCAGAAGATACGCAATGTAGCGATTATTGCACACGTCGACCACGGCAAGACTACTCTGGTCGACAAGATGCTGATGGCCGGCAATCTGTTCCGCGACAACCAGTCGACCGGCGAACTTATTCTTGACAACAATGACCTGGAGCGCGAACGAGGCATCACGATCCTCTCCAAAAACGTATCCATCAACTATAAAGACTACAAGATAAATATCATCGACACCCCCGGACACGCCGACTTCGGCGGCGAGGTGGAGCGTGTGCTCAATATGGCCGACGGATGCCTGCTGCTTGTCGATGCTTTCGAAGGACCGATGCCGCAGACCCGCTTCGTGCTCCAGAAAGCTATCAGCATGGGGCTCAAGCCGGTAGTGGTGATAAACAAGGTCGATAAACCCAACTGCCGCCCCGACGAGGTGCAGGAGATGGTGTTCGACCTGATGTTCAACCTCAACGCTACCGAAGATCAGCTCGACTTCCCGACAGTCTACGGTTCGGCCAAACAAGGGTGGATGAGCACCGACTGGCAGAAGCCTACCGACAATATCACGGCTGTGCTCGATGCCATAATCGACTTCATACCCGAGCCCGAGACTCTCGAAGGCCCTGCTCAGATGCTGATCACTTCGCTCGACTTCTCCAACTATGTGGGGCGTATTGCCGTAGGGCGTGTGCACCGCGGCACTCTGCACGAGGGCGAGGATATAGCCCTTTGCAAAAAGGACGGTACGACGCAGAAGATGCGCATCAAGGAGCTGCACACCTTTGAAGGTATGGGGCGCAAGAAGGTGAAAGAGGTGAGCTCGGGCGATATTTGCGCAATAGTGGGTCTCGACAATTTTGAGATCGGCGACACCGTGGCCGACCTCGAAAATCCCGAACCGCTGCCACGCATTGCCATCGACGAGCCTACGATGTCGATGACTTTCACCATCAACGATTCGCCTTTCTTCGGACGCGACGGCAAGTATGTGACATCCCGCCATATCTGGGAGCGACTACAGCGCGAGCTCGACAAGAACCTGGCTCTGCGGGTGGAGAAAACCGATGCCGAGGACCGCTGGGTGGTGTTCGGCCGCGGTGTGTTGCACCTGTCGGTGCTTATCGAAACTATGCGACGCGAGGGCTACGAGCTGCAGGTCGGGCAGCCTCAGGTGATCATAAAGGAGATCGACGGCCGCAAGTGTGAGCCTGTCGAAACGCTCACTATAAACGTGCCCGAGGAGTATTCGAGCAAGATCATCGATATGGTGACCCGCCGCAAGGGGGAGATGACCGAAATGACGGTGCAGAACGACCGCGTGCACATCGAGTTCACCATCCCCTCGCGCGGTATAATCGGCCTGCGCAACAATGTGCTCACTGCCTCGGCGGGCGAAGCTATTATGGCTCACCGTTTTCTGGAGTTCCAACCCTGGAAAGGCGACATCGAGCGGCGCACCAACGGTTCGCTCATAGCAATGGAGGGTGGCACGGCCTACGCCTACGCTATCGACAAGCTTCAGGATCGCGGCCGCTTCTTCATATTCCCGCAGGAGGAGGTTTACGCCGGTCAGGTTGTGGGCGAGAACGCCAAGGATAACGACATTGTGGTGAATGTCACCAAGTCAAAGAAACTCACCAATATGCGTGCCTCCGGCGCCGACGACAAAGCACGCATCATCCCCCCTGTGGTATTCTCGCTTGAGGAGGCTCTCGAGTATATCAAGGAGGACGAGTATGTGGAGGTGACACCAAACCATCTGCGCCTGCGCAAGATAATACTCGACGAGATCGAGCGCAAGCGTGCCAACCGCTGATGCGGCACCTGCGGCGAATGCCGATCTGCCCGATGCGGATTATTACGTAATAGACCATATCACACAGCTATATTTTGGCCGGTAAGCTTAAGCGCATCTATAAGGTGATCCGTACCGTTCTGGTCACGGTGATACTTCTTGCGCTTGTTCTGCCGGCCGCGCTGTACGTGGTGCTCTCGTTGCCATCGGTGCAGCGCAATATTAAGGGGTTGGCCGAGAGTGAATTATCGCGTCTGCTGGATGTGGACGTGACTATAGGCGACCTCGACTACATGCCGTTCAACCGATTAGCGCTCTCCGACGTCGCGGTGGTGAACCGTCACGGCGTGTCGGCCGATACGATAGCGCGTATACATCGCCTCGGAGCCGGCGTGAATCTCTATCGGTTCATCACCCGCGGCGACATAATCGTGAACTACGTGGAGCTGATAGGACTCGACGGACGCATCAACAAGGCAACCCCCGACTCTCCGCTCAACATTCAGCCTATCATTACGGCTCTCAGCCCTAAAGATCCGACGAAGCCGCCCACACTTTTTGATCTGAAGATCGCCACGGTGGTGATCCGCCGCTCGAAGCTGTCGTACGATATTCTTTCGGCCCCCGAGGCGGAACCCGGCCGATTCTCGCCTGATCATGTGGCTTTGAGCCGCCTGCGTGCCGACATTGCGCTGCCGCGGCTGAAAAACGACGACTTCACTATCGACATCATGTCGCTTGCTGCCACCGAGCGCTCGGGGCTGCACCTGAAGCGTCTGGAAGCTCGCGCTCATATCACCGACACTCGGCTCACCGTCGAGCATCCGCTTATCGAGTTAGGAAGCTCAGTGGTGCGTATGGCCGATATCGATCTCAGCTACAGCTCTCTGAAAAGCATCGGGAGCGATCTGAAAACCGCCCGTTGGGACTTCCGGCTGCTCCCCGGCACTCTGCTTGTCGGAGCAGATTTAGCACCCGTAGTGCCTCAGTTGGCCGATCTCACCACACCTCTTGAAGTGTCGGCTCATGTAGAGGGTACGGCCGATGCCATGGATGTCCATTCGCTCGATATCCATACCCCCGACCGACGTGTAGACCTTTCGCTCACAGGCCGGCTTGACGGATTGGTGAGCAAGGATATAAGTGTCGAAGCGCGACAGCTTGCCGTGAAATGCAACGCACCCCGGGCGCTTGAGATAGCGTCGCGTTTCGTCAACGTATCGCCCCGGGCTTCGGCGATGATCGACCGTACAGGCGACGTCGCCATAACCGGAAGCGGCCATTGGCGCAGCGACGATGCGGCCTTCGACGGTGATATATCCACGGCAGTAGGGCGCATAGCGATTGATGCCGCTATGGGCCAAAATGCCGGTGGGCGTCGAGTCGATGCTAAAGTCGCTACTCCGGATTTTGATCTCGGCACACTCCTTGCCGATGAAAAGTTCGGTATGGTAAGCATGGATGCAGCCGTGTCAGCTCTATTGGGCGCCTCCGGCAAGCTCGCCGAAGGTAGCTTCGAGGGGAGTGTCTCGCGGTTCGATTTCAGAGGCCATAGTTTTACAGATATTACTGCAAATCTTGATTATGACGGGCGCATTGCGTCGGGCGCTGTAGAAGTGGCCGATCCGCAACTTACCCTCGCGGCCGACGGCCGTCTTGCTCTCGACGCCGAACGTCCGCTTGTAGATCTTGACCTTACCCTCGACAAGGTGAACCTCAGCTTGTTGGGCGTCAATGTCGGAATGCCCGATCATCGTCTGTCGCTCAAAGCGTTTGCGCGCCTTGAGGGGAATGACATCAACTCGGCTGTCGGTACGATCGATATAGGCAATATATCATTTGTCGACGCCACAGGGAGCGGCATAAAGCTCAACGAAATCTCGGTGCATACCGACAATGCCTCTGTGCCGCAATATCTTACATTGCAGTCGGATCTGATCGAAGGCCGCATCGACGGCACCTACCGTTTCACCGATGTGCCACTGATAGCGCGCGAAATGCTCGCGCAGGTGCTTCCGTCGCTTGTCAAGCCGGTTGATCCCGACCGGGCAAAAGCATTGTCGCCTGCCGATTTTAAATACTCATTCACCCTGCGGCCCAACGAGAATCTTGCGCAGGCCCTACGCCTGCCGGTGAATGTGGTGCGCGATATCGACATCGACGGCTCGCTAAGCTCCGCCGAAGGGATCATGACGGCTAATGTGTCGGCTCCGGCCATAATGAAAGGGAACATGCTGATGCGAAACTCGGTGGTGAATCTCGAACTGTCGCTGCCGGATCATCGTGCCGATTTCTTTGTCGGGTCGACAGTAGCGTTCAAGAAGGATAATATCTCACTATCGGTAGAGGGAGCTGCCTTCGACGACCGCGTCGACGCTTCGCTTGCCTGGAATTATAACCGCGCTAAGCGTTACGACGGCAATCTCAGCCTCACATCTTCTTTCAGCCGTGCTCCCGACAACCGGCTGAACACACGGCTGGAGATCAACCCGTGCGAGTTTGCTGTGGCCGACACTATCTGGAATGTAAGGCGCGCGCAGGTCGACATATCGGGCGATTCGATAGCGGTGAGCGGCGTGAGAGTGGACCGCGACGGGCAGTTTGTCGCAATCGACGGCGTAGCTTCGCCCTCGCCCGACAGCAAAATCAATATAGAGCTTTCGGATATAAATATAGACTATATATTCGAGGCGCTTGCCATCGACAATGTGATGTTCGGAGGCGATGCCACTGGCGTATTCACGGCAAGCCAGGTGCTGAGCCGCGATCCGAAAGCATCGACCGACGGCCTGAGTGTCAGGAATCTGAAGTACAACTACTCCCTGATGGGCGATGCGCTGATCAAGAGCCGGTGGGACAATGCAGCAAAGGCCGTGACGCTCGATGCCGACATATCGCAGCCCAACGGATGCCACTCATACGTCGACGGCCGGATTCTTCCGATGGCCGATTCGCTCGACTTCCATTTCAAGGCCGACAAGATACGTGTAGGATTCATGAAACCGTTTATGGCTGCATTTGCCAGCGAAGTCGACGGTTATGCTTCCGGCGAGGCAAGGCTCTGGGGCTCATTTAAATACATCGACATGGTGGGCGATGTATATGCTCAGGATTTCAAGGTGAAGCTTGACTTTACCGGGACAGAGTACAGTTGTACCGACTCAGTGCATCTCGACCCCGGCTACATAGCGTTCAATGATGTCGAGCTCTCCGACCGATACGGCAATCATGCCAAGCTCAACGGATATCTGCGGCACGAGTTCTTCAAAGCACCGCGATTTGAGTTTAATGTGACTGACGCAAGAAATCTTTTAGTATACGATAAAGCCGGCACGCCTGACGGTGAGGATATATGGTACGGCCGTGTGTTCGGCGACGGGTCTGCATCCGTCAAGGGCGAGCCCGGCAAGGTAGATATAGCTGTGAACATGCGCACGGCTGATAAATCGACATTCACCTTTGTACTGTCGGATGCCGAAGTGGCCGACGACTATACATTCATCACCTTCCGCGATCGCGATAAGGTGCGGACTGAGGTCGAGGTAAAAGCGGAAGCAGATCCCGACCCGATAGCCGAGTTTTTTGCAAAGCAGCTGCAGCAGCAACAGGATCAGCCTTCGGTATATTCAATGGATATAGCAGTCGACGTGACACCACAGGCCGAAGTGATTCTTGTGATGGATCCCGTGGGGGGCGACCGCATACGCGCATTCGGTTCGGGCAATCTGCGCCTCACATACGCATCCGACACCGAGGCTCTGCGTATGTACGGCGATTACGCTCTCGATCGGGGAAACTACAACTTCACGCTTCAGGACATCATAATCAAGGATTTCTCGATCTCGCCGGGTAGCCGGATCACTTTCAACGGCGATCCGTACTCCGCACAGCTCGATATACGCGCCGAGTATATCGTGCAGGCGAACCTATCGGATCTCGACGAATCGTTCTTGGAGGATAAGGATCTGAACCGCACCAATGTACCTGTGCATGCCGTCATGTTGATAAGCGGCGACATGCGTCAGCCCGATATAAAATTCGATCTTGCATTTCCGACGCTCAACTCCGATATCGACCGCAAGGTGCGTTCGATTATTTCGACCGACGATATGATGTCGCGGCAGATAGTGTACCTGCTTACTCTCAGCCGATTCTATACCCCCGACTACATGACTGCCACCCGAGGCAACGAGCTTGTGTCGATGGCTTCGTCGACGCTCTCGTCGCAACTGTCGTCGGTGCTCGGGCAGCTGAGCGACAATTGGTCGATTGCGCCGTCGGTGCGCTCAGACAAGGGCGACTTCACCGACGTGGAGGTCGATCTGGCGCTGTCGTCGTCGCTTCTCAACAACCGCCTGTTGCTCAACGGCAACTTTGGCTACCGCGACAACGCGCTTAATTCCAACTCGTTCATTGGCGATTTTGATGTAGAGTATCTGCTGAACCGCACCGGCACAATCCGTCTGAAGGCTTATAACCGCTACAACGACCAGAACTACTATCTCCGCTCTGCTCTCACTACACAGGGTGTCGGCGTGGCGTTCCGCAAAGACTTCGACTCGTTCAGCGATTTCTTCCGCTTCTTGCGGCGTAAGAAAGATAGCCGTACGGACGCGGCTACACCCCCCGGCGCGACGACTTCGGCAGCCGGAGCCGACACCATATCACGCTGATTTCTAACCTCTAACTCCTCCCAGGATGGAACGACGACCTTATACTTTCGACCGCGTTGTGCGGCTTATTATCACGATTGTGCTTTTCTGCGCCGCCGTGTGGCTGATATATTATCTCTCGGAGGTGCTTCTGCCGTTTTTTGTGGCAATTCTCATCGCCTATATCCTTGAGCCGTTCGTGCAGTACAACCGGCGGATAATGGGGCTGAAAGGGCGAGGCGTGGCTATCGCCATGACGCTTTTTGAGGTGACGTTTCTGTTTATATCGTTTCTGATGATCTTTGTGCCGCAGTTTCTCGGCGAGATGCACAATGTGGCCGAGATCTTCAATAATTATGCCAATTCGGTGGCCTCGACGCAGTTTCTGCCCGACGAAGTGCACCATTTCATAAAACGCAACATCGACTTCAAGGCTATCGGAGCCAAACTCCTTGAGCAGGAGTGGATGTCGATTGTCGAAAGTACGCTCACCACATCGTGGGGCGTGATCACCGGGAGTCTGTCGATACTTCTATCGATACTCAACTGGATGCTCACGCTTCTGTATGTCGTGTTTATCATGATCGACTACGAACGCTTCGAGCGCGGGATGCGCAAAATGGTGCCCAACCGGTATAAAAAGGTGGTCTTTACGATAACTCACGACGTGAAGGTGAGCATGAATCAGTATTTCCGCGGGCAGTCGCTGGTGGCTTTCTGTGTGGGTGTGCTTTTTGCCATAGGCTTTTCGATAGTCGGTATACCTATGGCTGTAGCGCTGGGGCTCGTGATAGGCGTGATGAATATGGTGCCGTATCTTCAGCTTATATCCATTGTCCCTACGGCGCTGCTGTGCCTGGTATATTCAGCCGGCGGGGGTGGCGATTTCTGGGTGATTTTCGGCGAGTGCTTTCTGGTGTACTGTGTCGTTCAGGCTATTCAGGACCTGTACCTCACGCCCAAGATCATGGGTCACACCATGGGGCTCAATCCTGCTCTGATTCTGCTTTCGCTCTCTGTCTGGGGCGCGTTGCTCGGATTCATAGGACTGATTATCGCTCTGCCTCTCACCACACTGCTGATTTCGTACTACAATCGCTACATTCTGGATGTGGATAAGCCGGTACTATCCGATTTTGAGGATCGGATGGAGTGAAGGAGCCGGTCAGCTTTCGGTGAAGTCGCCTCGCGATTCAAGAAGCGCTCCGGCTCTGTCCAGATCGCAGCTTCGCACCATCAGACGAATACCTCCTATGGAGTTGAAGCCGATAGGGTAGACCGACGAGCCGAACACAGAGTTGTCGAGCACCGTAGGTATGCCTTCGGATTCGAGCATACCGGCCACAATGTGTGCCTCGGCATCGGTCGAGAGAGTGGTGAGGAGCACAAGATCGTTCTTGCTTGCGGAAATAGCCATTTGATGAATTGTTGTCGTGGTGTCAGTCGTCGAGTCCGGCCAGCACTTTGGCTCTGAAATCGGCAGTCGATGTAGCTGCTTTGGGCTCTTTCGGCTCGCCCTGGCGCAGGCTGTGGCGTTTTGCAGGCTGCTGCCGGATGGCCCGGACGGGTTCGGCAGATGCCAGAGCCGGTTCTGCCTCAGGTGCTGATTGTGGCGGAGTGGTCACTTCAGCGGGGGCACTTTTGATATTGTCGGGCGCCGGTGCGGAGGGTGCTTCCTGCTGTGCCGGTACGACAGCCGATGGCTGTGCTTGAGCAAACTCATCTACCGTCATCACTATCGTAGGCTGAGCGGGTTTTGAAGCGCGGCGTTTAGGTGTAGCCGGCTTGTTTTGCGCCATCATCTCGGGTGCCGGGTTTTGAGCCGGAGCAACCGAAGCGGGTGCCGTTTTCTCTTTTTTACGCTTGGGGGCGGACTTCTTCGAGCCGGAAGCCATGGCATAGAATTTGTCGATACGGCCTGCCGAGTGGAAGTGTGATGTCCAGTAGTCGGAGGTTATGTCGGTGATTATCACGCCACGGCTCGACGAGGAGTGTATCATCCGGTTGGCTCCCACATAGATGCCCACGTGTGATACGCCTGAATGTTTGTCGGATGTGGCGAAAAACACCAGATCGCCCGGCACCATATCTTTCTTCTTCACATCGGAGCAATGCTCCTGCTGAGTGCGCGATGTGCGGGGCAGAGAGATGCCGACGGCACGCTTGTATACCTGAGTGACAAATCCCGAGCAATCTACCCCTTCGCGTGTGTTGCCTCCCCATGCATACGGTGTGCCTTGCCACGAGTCGGCTTCGGCAAGCACCGCCGCCGTAGCGGCATCGAGACCTTCGGTGCTCAGATGTGCCGGCACAGGTTTCGACGGCTTGGCCCGGTGGGTAGAGGCGGATTTTTTTGAGGAGTCGTGACTTGTCGTTCTGGTATAACCCTTGTCGCCGGAGATGCTCTTGGTCGAACCGCATGAGCTCACACTCACAGCTGCGGCCGCTATCAGAGCGGCACACATAAGCCGGAAGAATATGTTTGACCTTGCCATTGCGTCACAAAGATAATGATTATTAGTTTACTTTCCGATATTGTGTTGTAAAAATTCTTTATTTGGTATTAATTATGCTAAAAAATACGGCTGCTGCAGCCAGAAAATATAATATGAGCGGAGTAAACACGTATTTAATTAAACTATTTACATAGTAAAAGGTCTAAATAACGTATAAATCAGTCAAATCAATATATGCAAAGATTCAAGAAATTTTTTCTGACAGCCTGCTCTGTGGCTGTTGCAGTTTCCGCAACGGCTGTGGAGCCTGTTGAAACTCAGGCTTTCCTCAACTCGTCCCGGCAAACTGTCTCGGGTGTCACGCCCGTGTCGCAGCGTGCTTCGGCGGCAACCGACTTTACCGTTGCGGCCGAAAAAGCCATCGAGGGTGTGGTGAGCATCAAGAGCTACGTGAGCTCGCGGCGCCAGCAGCGAGGCCGGGGCATGGATGATTTCTTCAACGATCCTTTCTTTGAGTTTTTCTTCGGATCGCCTCACCAGCGCCGGCAGCAGGAACCTGAGCAGCCCGAGCCTCAGGACGAAGAGCCGCAGCAGCAGCTCGGCCTCGGCTCCGGTGTGATAATAAGCCCCGACGGATATATCGTGACCAATGCTCATGTGATAGAGGGCGCCGAGCGTCTGGAGATCACCCTCAACGATGCATCGACTTATAATGCCAAAGTGATAGGATCCGACAAAAATACCGACCTGGCTCTCATCAAGATCGAGGCCGACGGCCTACCTGTCCTCCCGATGGGCGACAGCGATGCCCTCAAGGTGGGTGAATGGGTGCTTGCCGTGGGCAATCCTTTCGGCTTCACATCGACTGTCACAACCGGTATCGTCAGCGCCAAAGCCCGCAATGTGTCAGGCTCGGTGAGCGGTACGCCTATGGGCATGGAGTCGTATATTCAGACCGATGCGGCTGTCAATCCCGGCAACTCCGGGGGCGCCCTGGTGAATCTCGACGGCGAGCTTGTGGGCATCAATTCGGCTATCTATTCGCAGACAGGCAACTATGCCGGCTACTCGTTTGCCATCCCCACAACGCTTGTAGTCAAAGTGGTCGACGATCTTCGCGAGTTTGGCGCCGTGCAGCGCCCGTTCCTCGGCATCACCTACAAAGGCCTCACCCCGAAGCTTCGTAAGGATAATAATATCACGGCTACCAACGATGGTATCTATGTCGTGGAAGTAGCTGCCGGCAAAGCTGCCGAGCGCGCCGGTATTCAGTCGGGCGATGTGATCGTAGCTATCGACGGCGACCATGTGGGCAACGTAGGTCAGCTCTTCGACCGCCTCAACCGCCACCGTCCCGGCGACGAGATCACCATCGAATATGTGCGCGACAACAAGCTCAATACTACCCGCGCCACACTCTACAACGACCAGGGTTCGACAAAGACCATCAAGGCTCCCGACGCATCGTCGCTCGGCGCAAAATTTGCCCCCGTGCCGGCAGAGACACTCAAGCGCCTCGGGCTGAAGAACGGTCTTGAAGTCACCGAAGTGACCGACGGTAAGTTCAAGAAAGCAGGTATCTACAAAGGCTTTATTATCACCGACATCAACAATATCCGTGTGTCGTCGGGCGACGAAGTCGAAAAGCTCTACCTGCAGATCACCGGACAGAAAGAGTACGACCACGTGATGTTTATCACCGGCGTATACCCCTCCGGCTCCAAGCGATATTTCGCGGTCGACCTTGCCGATTGATGCTCATTCTTCTCTCTCTAAATGGTATGCCTATCGTTATCCCGATTCGGCATACCATTTATTATTTTGCATCTATCCTAACAGCACATCGAGCATCATCATCAGTACAAACCCGACGGCAAACCCTATCGTGCCTATGTTGGAGTGCGATCCCTGCTGAGTGTCGGGGATAAGCTCCTCGACCACAACATACATCATTGCTCCGGCTGCAAAAGCCAGCAGGTAGGGGAGTATCGGGGTGATAAGCGACGCGAGAAGAATCGTCAGTACGGCGCCGATTGGCTCGATAACACCTGTTAGGGTGCCGATAATGAATGATTTGGTGCGGGAGTTGCCCGCAGCGTGCAGCGGCATCGAGACAATAGCACCCTCCGGGAAGTTCTGTATTGCAATACCGGCAGAGAGAGCTACTGCTGCCGCCATGGGCATATACGTGTTCAGCTCAAGAGCCGCTGCAAGTGCGACTCCGACCGCCATCCCTTCAGGCAGATTGTGCAGCGTTATGGCAAACACAAGTTTTGAGGTGCGCGACAGGTGAGATTTTGGCCCTTCGCTCCGTTGGCTCTCGATATGCTGGTGCGGAATTACCTCGTCGAGCAGCAACAGAAACAGTATGCCCGCTAAAAATCCGACGGCAGCCAGCACGATACTCGCCAATCCCTCTTTCCCGGTCATCTCGATAGAAGGGATGATAAGCGACCATACCGACGCAGCGACCATCACCCCGGCAGCAAAGCCTGTGAGGGCTTTCTGCAAGAGTGCAGCCATCTGCTTGCGTATCAGAAACACGCACGCCGACCCTGCCAATGTGCCGGCGAACGGCAGCAATAATCCAACTAACAGTCCATTCATATCTATACAACAATTTCAACGGCGAATCAGTCGACCGGTCTAAATATTCGAGCGGCGGAGAGGGGTAACGCTTTGGTTGCCACTCTCCGCCGCTATAGCGTAGAGATTATGATCAGTAGATGGGGATATAAGGGAAGCGGATCAAGCTAACCTTATATGTTGACTTTATTTGTGGAAAATCAGATTTCCCGATGATACAAGTGTTATTGTACCTTAATGCACTTGATATAAAGAACTGAAGAAGATCCGGTTATAGACATTTTTAACGTGCAAGTAGAAGAGGATAGACTTAAAACCTCATACCTAAAGTATTCTACACCGGATACATAGGTGATAATTGTATTTCCCTGCTGTTTCCATGTGCCTGTGCCATTACCGAAATAGCCGGTCCCATAATATGTACCGTTTGATTTGAAAGTTGCGCTTGTCGATTCATAAGGCCAGGGTATATAGTTAGAATTGTTGGTAGAAACCTCAGACAAGCTCCAAGTTCCTACGATATCGCTTTTTGTGGGCTCATCTTTATCATCGTCCCCACATGAGATTACGCTGAAAGAAAGGGTGGCAATAATTGCCACAAGAAAGAATTTAAAGGCTTTCATTTGATACAGTTTGATTAGTTTAGTTTGTGCAAAGCTAATATAAATAAAACGAATTACCCCCCCCCCTTATGTTAAATTATGTTAAAAATAACATGCAGTGTGTTTAGTTAAAGCGAGCAATACCTCCAACCAAGCTTTGCTTTATTTCCACGTCATTGAATTAGATCCGAGGCGATTTATAGTGCGGCGGAGAGGGGTAACGCTTTGGTTGCCACTCTCCGCCGCTATGGTGAGGAGGATTCGATCAGTAAATCAGGTATGAGGTGAGGGGAGCGAGTTTACCTTTTATCTCGCCTTTCTTCACCTCAAAGGATGTGCCGTGCACTTTGTCGGTGTAGCGGCCGTCGGGCAGTGAGGTGGCCATCTTGAGCTTCTGGGCTTTGTCGGAGATGTTGACAAGCGCGAGGCCGACATTTCCGCGACTCACCTCGATCACGGCGCCGTTGTCGGAAGTGGCGATCTCTTCGGGCTGCCCGGCCATGGCCTGACGGAAATAGTTTACTGCCACAACTTCGGGGTGGAAGAACTCGTCGTTGCCGCGCGGACCGGCCACATTGTTGCCCCAGTAGTTGTCGCGTGTGCTACCGGCAGGGCGGCTGTAGAACAGCGGTGTGCCGTGGGCGCGTGATGCAAGGAATACCCATCCCATGCGTATCTGGTCGTCGGTCAGGCCGGCCGATTCGTGAGCGTTGCAATATGTGTCGTGGCTCTCGACCCATGTGACGAGCTGCTCGGGGCGTGCCGGGTGGTGGTACGAGCGGAGGTCAACGGCGTTTGCATCGCCCTTGGCGAGCGCTTCGCGTATCACATGGCCGTAGCCGCTGGCTGTCACATCCATATATTCGGCATACTCTGTCTCCTTGGTATTGCGGTCCTGAAGCACTTCGCCGTATATGTAGAGCGAGTCGGGTATCAGCAGCGAGAGGCCGTTGGCGCCTTCCATACCGGTGGCCACAGGCCAGAAGTTGTTGCGCTTCGATTTGGGGTCGAGCGGGTCGGAGGGGAGGCCGATATGCTTGGCGGTGTCGTAGCGGAAGCCGCGTGCGCCGAGGTTGATCAGGTCGTTGACATACTGCAGATAGTAGTACTGGAAGTCGGGATTTTCGGTATTCACATCGTGCAATCCGCCCATCTGGCCGGTGGTGCACTGCAGACGGTCGTTATAGTCCTTGATCTCCTCGAAGCCGGTCGAGTGATAGAGATTCTCGCGGCCACCCACAGCCTGATAGAGCGTCGGGAGCACGCCTGACTCGTCGATAGCTGTGTGATTGGGGAGCACATCGACGATCACTTTCACGTTATATTTACGCGCTGAATCGGCCATCGATTTAAACTCGTCGCGGGTGCCGAGCAGGTAGTTGCCCACTTTCCAGTCGATAGGCTGATAGTAGTAGTACCATTTGCCGGTCACGGAGTCGCCGGGCTCGCTGAAGAGAGCTTTTCCGCCCCCTTCGCCCACATAGCAAGTCTGGGCGGGCGACGTCTGCACGAACTTGTAGCCGGCGTCGGCTATCTGCTTCATATTGTCGGCTATAGTGTTGAACGACCACGACCAGGCATGGAGTATGGTGTCAGAACCATCCGTAGCCTTGGTGAGCTTAGTGGCGGCAGCCGCTGAGAGTGTCAGCAGGCCTACAGCCGATATTGCCAGGATTTTTTTCATTGTATATTAAGGATTTATGTAAGTATTAATATATTTCTCTCAGCCGAGAAAGGCACTCCTTGGAGCATCTCGATGTGCAAAAATACAAAATTTCAACAAATACCCCTCACTCTCAGTTTGAAAAACTACGCGAAAAATCGTCGATCAGCTTCGTGATCGGCTCTTTTATGGTTGCTTTCGAGCGTTCGAATAAAGGTTTGTGGATGCGGGTTAGATTGCGTATCTTTGTGGACATGATACAGACGGTCGAGATGCGCGTGGATCCGCGCACTGCATATGTTGATGAGGAGTTGCGAAAGGCTGTGGCCAAGCAGCTCGGCTGCACCGCCGCGCAGATCACGGGGATGCGGATTGTGCGTCGCTCGATAGATGCACGGCAGCGCCGCGTGATGGTCAACCTGTCGGTTCAGGTGGGTGTAGGTGAGCCTCTCCCGGAGCTTGAGTATGAGAAAATTCACTACGCAGAGCTTGCTCCCGACGCGCCGCAGGCCATCGTAGTAGGCGCAGGCCCGGCAGGGCTGTTTGCCGCTCTGAGGCTTATTGAGGAGGGGGTGCGCCCGATTGTGCTCGAACGCGGCAAGGATGTCGACGCACGGCGTGTCGATATGGCTGCCATTACGCGCACGCAGAAGATCGATCCGGAGTCAAACTACTGTTTCGGCGAAGGAGGAGCAGGTGCTTTCAGCGACGGTAAGCTCTACACCCGCTCCAAAAAACGCGGGTCGGTAGAGCGTATTCTAAATATATTCTGTCATCACGGAGCTTCGACCGACATACTTGTCGATGCGCACCCGCATATAGGCACCGACCGCCTCCCGCAGGTGATACGGCAGATGCGCCTCACCATCGAGCGGTGCGGCGGTCGCGTGGAGTTCGGCACCCGCGTGGAGCGGCTGTTGATCGACGATGGCCGTGTGACCGGCGTTGAAGCCGTGGCAGGCGGCGAGACACGCCGCTATCATGGACCGGTGATTCTGGCTACCGGTCATTCGGCTCGCGATGTGTACCGCCGGCTCGATGCCGACGGTGTGCTGATGCAACCCAAAGGTATTGCCGTGGGTGTGCGTCTGGAGCACCCGCAGAAGCTGATCGACCGTATCCGCTACCACTCGCCGCAGGGACGTGGCGAGTATCTTCCGGCAGCGGAATATACGATGCTCACCCGTGTGCGCGACCGTGCCGTGTACTCTTTCTGCATGTGCCCCGGCGGGTTTATTATCCCGGCCGCTTCGGCCGACGGGCAGCTCGTGGTGAACGGCATGTCGCCTGCCAACCGCGGCACACAGTGGGCCAATTCGGGTATGGTGGTCGAAGTGCTCCCCGACGATGTGGAGGGCGACGGCCCGCTGAAGATGATGGAGTATCAGGAGGGTATTGAGCGTCGGTTTTTTGAGGATGCCGGCGGTACTCAGAATGCACCGGCACAGCGGATGACCGACTTTGTGAATTTCGTTGCCTCGACGTCGCTTCCGCGATCGTCGTATGCCCCCGGGGTGCACCCGGGCCGTCTCGACCATCTGCTCCCCATTGAGATATCGTCGAGGCTGCAGCAGGCCTTCAAGGAGTTCGACCGCAAAAATCGAGGTTTTCTCACTCCGGATGCTATCGTGATAGGCGACGAGACACGCACATCGTCGCCGGTGCGCATACCGCGCGATCCCGCGACGCTTCAGCACCTCGAGCTCGCCGGCCTGTACCCTTGCGGCGAAGGAGCCGGATACGCCGGCGGTATAGTCTCGGCAGCTATCGACGGCGAGCGGTGCGCCGAAGCTCTGGCATCAACTTTAAAAATAATATAAAGATATGGCAGAATGGTGGACAGCTCCGGCTGAGGCCGACAACGGCCTGATGATCATGGTGACAGGCCGCAAGGATGTCGGCAAATTTCGCACGAATCCGCGCTTCAAATACCGCGTAGAGGTGTCGATGCCTTACGGCGCCGACTCTACCGGTATGCCCGATACGGCCACTACCGAGCTGATAGGCGAGGCGACAGAAGCGCTTGAAGTTACTTTCGACGCCGACCCGGTGGCGGTGATGACAGGGATCTTCACGGGCGACGGGCGTCGCGACTGGATATTCTATACATTGAGCCTTAATATCTTCGGTCGCAAGCTCAACGAAGCTCTGGCGCCGCTCCCTGAGCTGCCTCTCGAAATATCGGCATATGAAGACCCCGACTGGGAGGCTTACGACGAAATGGCGGCAGCCGAGGTGTCGTAAGGTCGACATCCCCGGCTGCAAGCTCTTGTTGTATTTGGTTTAATTATTTGGCGTATAGGCGCTCGCGGGCAGCCAGTACACGCTCGTCGGCGATATAATCGTCGTAGTCCATCATCTTGTCGATTATGCCGTGAGGCGTGAGCTCGATGATACGGTTGGCCACCGTCTGTATGAACTCGTGGTCGTGGCTTGAGAATAGCAGATTGCCTTTGAAAGCCTGAAGGGTGTTGTTGAACGCCTGAATCGACTCAAGGTCAAGATGGTTGGTGGGCGAGTCGAGTATCATTGTGTTGGCGTCGCGCAGCATCATGCGTGCGATCATGCAGCGCATCTTCTCGCCACCGGAGAGCACCGATGCTTTTTTGAGCACCTCTTCGCCCGAGAAGAGCATCTTGCCCAGAAATCCCTTGAGGTATATCTCCGACGAGTCGTCCGACCACTGGCAGAGCCAGTCGACCAGATTGAGGTCGGTGTTGAAGAACGCCGAGTTGTCGAGCGGCAGGTATGCCGTGGTGATGGTCTGTCCCCACTCGTATGTGCCGGCATCGGGCTTGCGGTTGCCGGTTATTATCTCGAAGAGCGCCGTCATGGCTCGCGGGTCGCGGCTCAGGAACGCCACTTTGTCCCATCGCTCGATCTGGAAGTTAATATCTTCG
>CAZPKH010000036.1:0-19604 GCA_964587165.1 uncultured Muribaculaceae bacterium | reverse complement strand
GGCATGGCCGACTTAATAACTTTAAGATTCAATATATATCGGCTTTCGCTTAGCGATCCGGCATTGATCATATCGACAATCTGTATCACACCTAAGGGCTCGGCTCCACGACCCACGAGGACAATGTCGCCGCTTCGGAGCATGGTGATCTTGGGAGCGCGGATGCTTGCCTGATATGCAGATGCGATATTCAGCGACGTAGCTTTCGAGAAGTCGAAGTTTGAGCTTCGGGCGAAGTTCAGGTCTGTTTTGGTGCTCCACTGGTTTATGATCGTGGGAGGATTGGTAGGATCGGGTAGGTCAATCTCTGCTATATCGGGGATGTAAAGGTCTATGAGGCTATCGTCGACAAGCGAACATATAAGAGGACGCATCTCCGAGAAGCAATATCCGTTAGGCTTTGAGTCCATGTCGGTGCTGCAGTAAAGCACTACCCCCGAACGTTCCTCCATCGGCTCATCACGACGCAACACGTACACCAGACGCTCGACGGCGCGGGTGTAGCCGGTATTGTCGGTGAACGCGACATTTATCGTCAGCTCAGCTCGCTCCTCCGTAAGATAAGGCACGGTGAGGTATATATACTCGTCGAATGTCTGCCCGGCAAGAGCACGCTGATCGATCACCGAACTACCTTGCTCTTTATTATAGAGGGATATTTTGAGATCGGAAAGCGAAGAGGAGGTTGTAGTAGCGAATACCTTGAGTTGGAGAATCTCACCGGCATAGACTTCTGCATTGTTCTTTATGCCTGTCACATCGACGGCTATCTGCGCATCATCCTCATCACTCTCGCAGGAAGCAAAACCGAGGAGTGCTAACGAGGATAGCAAAATTGCTGACAGGAAAGATTTAAAACGGTAGGTCATATCTGGAAAGTGAAACGAAAAAAATCAAAAATGTTGCAGGCCCACCCTCCACAGGCGAACCTGCAACGTTTAGAGCCTGTCCTAAAATATTGGTTAATGCCGAGATCGCATATCTTGGAGTGATTTTGGAGGGGGAGGGAGGGAGCAATGCTGTGGCATTGTGACCGAGCGCCGACTTCAAAAGCGCCCAAGAGATGCGGAACTTGAGGAACAACCCTCGTCTCAGCGTTAACAAATATTGCAGGACAGGCTCATACACTATCAACGTTTTTTATGCGGCACAAAATGCCTACTCAGAAACGATTCATTTTTTGAAGCGATAAGCACGGATTGTGGCTTTCTCCTTGACATAGGAGCCGAGGAAAAGACGGTCGCGCACTTTCTCTTTCTTTATCACCTGGAAGTATACGGCATCAGGATACTGCTCGAGCACCTTGTAGGTGCCTTTGCCGAGGAGTCCGCCTATACCGTGAGGCATAGATACCGAAGTGGGATTCTGTCCGGTGTATTTTTCGCCGTTAAGAGTCCGGATATTGTGGAAGAGTCCGAGGTATGACGAATACTCGATGTCGATGGTGGTCTCACCGCAAGGCTCCAGATCTGTCATCTGGCTGTAGTGGTGAGATTCGTAAGGCTTCAGCGTGCTGTAGTGAGTCTTATACCCACAGCTCTGCATCGCAAAAACCAATACTGCCGCCAGTAAGAATTTTACGATATTTTTCATTATTGATTGAAGTTGCTTAGAGATTTATCAACGGTTGAAGTAGTAGCTTACTGTGAAACGAACCTGCTGTCCGAACTGAGTCTTGCGGGCACCCATATCCTTGCCGGAAATCTCACCGAGTTTCTCGAAAGAAGCACCATCAGATACGTAGTAATCATCCTCGGCAGTAGCCATTTTGTATTTGAGGCCGGTGTTGGTATAGCCGTGGAAACCGTACTCTACGCCTAATGCGAGGGGAAGATCGCCGATGAACGCCTGAAGACCGATGAAGAGGCCGCCACCGAACTGGAACGAGTTCATCGAGCCTGCGCCGCCTGCATAGTCACCGTCAACGAGGGTTTGCAGTTTGTCGCGATGCCAACCGATAAGGAGCTCGGTGCCGGCATACACATCGAGGATGTTGCTGTTGGCGAAGTGATAAGCCACACCGGGATACAGGCGATTTGTAGAAGTGACATATTCGCTTCTAAAGTCCGACTCCTCATCAGAAGTTGTGACAGTCTCGCTCTTTTTGTAGAACTGCAGACCTAAGCGAGCCTCTACGCGGTCTGTCACCATATATTTGAGGTTCACCAGAGGAAGCGATTTGAAAGTAGTACCTTTCTCAAACATATCCTTAAACATGTCGGAGGTCACACCCATATAGAGACCAAAGGATCCCTGGCCGGGACGGTTTCCGACGCGGATGGTGTTGGAAGTAGGTTCAGCCTGGCTGAGCTGATACTCCTGAGCTTCAGCCTGAGCACCTGCGAACATAGCAACCAATGCTAATGCAAGGAATTTTTTCATAGATAATGACGTTTAAATTAGATTGAATAATAATTTCTGAAAAAAATGTGTGTAAATTTTTCTTTGCAAAAGTAAACATAATTTCACTACCCCCCCCCATTTTTAGTTAATGTTTATTAATAGATATATATAGTTGTGAAATAGCCTTGTTTTTTCATTTTCTCCCTCTCTCAATCCCCCTGATTTTCACTCTGAAATACGATCCTTCAGGCCGATACAGCAATAAAAATCACGGATAATCACGGTTTTCACTATGCTATCTCAGACATTATCTTACTGTAGATTAGTGACAATCGTGACCATCCGTGATTTTCGCTCTCAGAATCTTGCGATCAGTATATTGTTGCGTTAAACGACAGCGCGCCCCGAGCTTTTGTGCTCGGAGCGCGGGGTATTGTGTGAAATGTATTATTGATTACTCTTTGCAGCCGCAGCCGTCGGAGCAGCCGCAGGAGTCGCCCTCAGAGGAGCAACCGCCCGAGCATCCGCATCCGCACCCTTCGGCGGGGTGAAGCTCCTCGGGAGTAGCGTCGCGCACGGTGGTGACGGTACCCACGAAGCGTACGTCTTTGCCGGCGAGGGGGTGGTTGAAGTCGACTTTCACATGTGTGGGAGTCACCTCGAGCACTTTGCCGTCGATACGATAGCCGTCGGCTGTCATCATGGGCACCTCGGCACCCGGCACGATATGCTCTTCATCAAACTTGCCGTCGATCAGAAAGACGTCGCGGTCGAGTGTGGCCACCTGCTCGGGGTCGTAAGGGCCGAAAGCCTCGTCGGGGGTGGCGGTGATGTCGAAGGTGCTACCCTCCTCAAGGCCGGGGAGCGCTTTCTCAAGTGCGGGAAGGAGTCCGCGTGTCACACCGAATACCAGCCGCTCGGGCTGCTGGGGGTCGGATTCGTAGATAAGCTCCTCATCGGAGCCGGGGGTGTTGACAGAGAGCTTATAGAGCATCTCTACATATTTTCCGGGTTCAATCTTATTCATATCAGTAAAATTTGTATATTAGATCAGTCGCGACTACCGCCGAAGAATCTCAGCAGGTAGAGGAAAAGGTTGATAAAGTCGAGGTAGAGCGACAGGGCGCCTATCGTGGCGAGACGACCCACATTCTCGCCGGGAGTCATGGCAGCCATGCGCTTGATGGTCTGCGTATCCCATGCGGTGAGGCCGACGAAAATCAGCACACCGGCAGCCGAGATGATCCAGCTCAGGGTGCCGTTAGGCCAGATAAGGTTGACTATCGAGCATATAATCAGACCGATAAGAGCCATAAACAGGATATTGCCCATCTTTGTAAGGTCCTGACTGGTAGTGTAGCCGTACACACTCATTGCGCCGAATGTACCGGCGGTGATGAAGAATGTTTTGGCGAGCGATGTAAGGTCGTAGACAAGGAATATCGACGAGAGCATGAGGCCGTTGACCACGGCAAAGAGATAGAAGAGCACGGTGGCCATCGGTGAGCTCAGACGGTTGATGCCGGCCGAGATACCGATCACGAGTGCAAACTCGGCAATGATCAGGCCGATCATCGCGCCGCTCGAATATAGGAACGATGCTCCCTGGAAGAACCATGCCACGAGGCCGGTTACCACCAGAGCGGCACACATCTTGAGGTAAACAAGACGCATGGCCTTGGCCACTGTGACCTCTACAGACTGATGCTGCGGGCCGTTATACTGTGGAGGATACCCTCCGTAGTTGGGATAGCTCATTTTTAGAATCTTAATGATGATTGTTTCACTATGTAAATAACGCTCTGAGACGCGGTATTGTTGTGCACCGGCACCCGAGCCGGAGCATCACATGCGCTCAGGCATCGAGATGCCCAGAAGCCACATGGCGGCCTTGGCGATGCGTGCCACCTGTGCCGACAGAGCCAGACGCAGCGAGCGGACAGCCGGATCCTCCTCGCGCATTATAGAGTAGTCGTGATAGAACTGGTTGTACTCCTTGACCAGATCGTACACATAGTTGGCCACAAGCGCCGGGCTGTATTTTGCTCCGGCCTCGGCCACGACATTCTCGAAGTCGGCGAGCTTCTGTATCAGCGCTATCTCCTTGTCGTTGGGAGTCACTCCGGTGGGCACTGCTGCTTCGTAGCCTGCTTCGGCTGCTTTGCGGAGCACCGAGCGGATGCGGGCATAGGTGTATTGTATGAACGGGCCGGTGTTGCCGTTGAAATCGATCGACTCCTTGGGGTTGAAAGTCATGTTCTTGCGAGGGTCGACCTTGAGCAGGAAGTATTTGAGGGCTCCAAGGCCTACCATTTCGGCGATGGCGTCGGCCTCGGCAGCCGTCAGGCCGTCGAGCTTGCCGAGCTCGGCCGACACGGCGCGGGCGTTGGCCACCATCTCCTCCATCAGATCGTCGGCATCGACTACGGTGCCTTCGCGGCTCTTCATCTTCCCTTCGGGGAGCTCGACCATGCCGTAGGAGAAGTGCACCAGATCCTTACCCCAGCTGAAGCCCAGACGGTCGAGCAGCAGCGAGAGCACTTGGAAGTGATACTCCTGCTCGTTGCCCACCACGTAGATCATCTTGTCGATGGGGTAATCGGCGAAACGGAGCTTGGCGGTGCCTATATCCTGTGTCATATATACAGAGGTGCCGTCGGAGCGGAGCAGCAGCTTGTGGTCGAGGCCGTCGGCTGTCAGATCGGCCCACACCGAGCCATCCTCCTTGCGGTACATCATACCGCGCTCAAGCCCTTCGAGCACCTTCTCCTTACCCTCGAGGTAGGTGTCGGACTCGTAATAAATCTTGTCGAAGTCCACGCCCATACGGCGGTAAGTCTCGTCGAAGCCGGCATACACCCACTCGTTCATCATCTGCCACAGAGCGCGTATTTCGGGATCTTTGGCCTCCCAGCGGCGCAGCATCTGCCGTGCTTCCTGCATCAGCGGCGAAGCCTCTTTAGCCTCATCTTCGGTCATGCCTTTGGCCATAAGCTCGCGCACTTCGTCTTTGAAATGCTTGTCGAACAGCACATAGAAGTCGCCTATCAGATGGTCGCCCTTCTTGCCCGAGGATTCGGGAGTGATGCCGTCGCCCCATTTCTGCCATGCGAGCATCGACTTGCAGATGTGGATACCGCGATCGTTCACGATATTGGTTTTCACCACTTTGTTGCCGCAAGCCTCCATGATGCGCGACAGGGAGAACCCGAGCAGATTGTTGCGCACGTGGCCTAAGTGAAGCGGCTTGTTGGTGTTGGGCGACGAGTATTCGATCATCACCAGCGGCGATGATTCGCCGGCTTTGCGGAAGCCGAAATCGTCGGTCTGCTCTATATGCTGAAGCACCGAAGCCCAGAATGTCGGCTCGATGACGATATTCAGGAAGCCGTTCACCACATTGAAGCGGTCGACGGCCGGCTCGTTGTCGACGAGCCAGTTGCCGATTTCGGTCGCCACATCGGCAGGCTTGCGGCGGGCAGCCTTCACCCAGGGGAATACGACGACCGTGAGGTTGCCCTCAAACTCACGCTTGGTGGCCGTGGGGTTGACCGTCGAAGGATCGACATCAAGCCCGTAGAGTTCTTTGAGTGCGCGGCTCACCGCCTGCGCGATAATGCTATCTATTGACATATTGCGTATTGTGTGGAAAAAGAGTCGAAATCTTAATGTATACGTACGTGGCGTGTGGGCGGGAGGGTGCGGTTGCGCTCGTCGACGGCATCGGTCACCTCGTGGGCCAGATGAAGGAAAGCAGCAGCAGCCGGCGAAGCGCCGAGGGCTATCGGAGTGCCGCGGTCGGAGTCGGCCACTATGGCCTCGGTGATAGGTATCTGTGCGAGCAGGCGCACGTGGAGCTCGTCGGCCAGACGCATGGCGCCTTCGCGGCCGAAGATATAATATCGCTCGTCGGGGTGCGCCTCGGGAGTGAACCAAGCCATATTCTCAACCAACCCGAGTATAGGCACGTTCACCTTGTCGCCGGTAAACATCGCTATACCTTTGCGGGCATCGGCCAGAGCCACCTCCTGCGGGGTGGAGACCACCACCACGCCGGTGATGTCGAGAGTCTGCACCAGAGTAAGGTGTATGTCGCTCGTGCCGGGGGGCATGTCGATCAGGAAGTAGTCGAGCTCGCCCCAGTCGGCTTGCGTGATCAGCTGCTTGAGGGCATTGGAGGCCATACCGCCGCGCCACAGCACGGCATTGTTTTTATCGACAAGAAAACCTATCGACAGTATCTTGACACCGTACCGCTCCATCGGTATGATCAGCTGCCGGCCGTCGACCTCGTGCATATAGAGCTCCTCATCCTCGCACCCGAACATCTTGGGCACCGACGGGCCGAATATGTCGGCATCGAGCAGCCCGACCTTGTACCCCTCGCGGGCAAGAGCCACGGCAAGATTGGCGGCTACGGTCGACTTGCCGACGCCCCCTTTGCCCGACGATACGCCCACGATGTTTTTCACACCCGGTAGCGGCCGCTCCTCGGCGGCTTTCGGTGTCGGGTCGGGGAAAGCGGTGCCTACCGTCACTTCAATATCCTTACCGGCGTGAGCATGGACAGCAGCCTCGGCCGACTTGACCACCGACCGCATGAACGGATCGGTCGATCGGTCGAATTTAAGCGTAAACGACACCGTGCGGCCGTCGATACGTATATCATCCTCCACCATGCCGGCTTCGACGATATTTTTGCCGGTGCCCGGATAACGCACAGTGCGCAGGGCATCGACGATCAGTGCCGGGTATATGGGATCTGTTGCCATAGTTGTCTCGTAATAATGCTATTTAATGCACAAAGGTACGAATTTTTCAGGAGTTCGATTTGGATTTGCCAAAAATTGTGCATAAATTTGTCTACCTGAATCAACCATAAAACACATTATCGAAATGGAACAGAACATCGACTGGGGCAGTCTGACCTTTGGTTACTACCCGACAGACTATAACGTGCGTTGCTATTACCGCGACGGCAAATGGGGCGAGATCGAAGTATCAAGCGACCCGTACATCAACATTCACATCGCCGCCACTACACTGCACTACGGGCAGGAAGCCTTCGAAGGCCTCAAAGCTTTCCGCGGCAAGGATGGCAAGGTGCGCATCTTCCGTCTGGAGGAGAACGCCAAGCGCCTGATCAGCTCGGCCAACGGCATCTCGATGGCTCCGGTGCCTGAAGATCTGTTCCGCCGCATGGTGCTCAAAGTGGTGCAGCTCAACGAACGCTTCATACCCCCCTACGGCACAGGCGCTTCGCTCTACATTCGCCCCCTCGAGATCGGTATCTCGGCCCGCGTGGGTGTAAAACCGGCCGACGAGTACTGCTTCATCATCCTCGTGTCGCCCGTAGGCCCCTACTTCAAATCCGGATTCAAGCCTTCCAACTACTGCCTGATGCGCGAATACGACCGCGTAGCCCCCAAAGGCACCGGCCGCTATAAGATCGGTGGCAACTATGCCGCATCGCTCAACGCCGGCGAACGCGCCCACGAGCTCGGCTACTCCGCTGTGCTCTACCTCGACCCCAAAGAGAAGAAATATCTCGACGAGTGCGGCCCGGCAAACTTCTTCGGCATAAAGGGCAACAAATATATCACCCCGGCATCCGACTCGATACTCCCCTCGATCACAAACATGAGCTTCCGCCAGCTCGCCGAAGATCTCGGCCTTGAGGTGGAGCAGCGCCACATACCGGTTGAAGAACTCGCCGAGCTCGACGAAGCTGCCGCCTGCGGCACCGCCGCCGTGGCATCCCCCGTGGGACAGATCGACGACCTCGACACCGGCATCAAGTACGTGATAGCAAAAGACGGCAAGCCGGGCCCGATCACTACTCAGCTCTACAACAAGCTCCGCGGCATACAGTATGGCGAGGAGGAGGATGTGCACGGCTGGAATACTATCGTCGAGTTCGACTGATGACCCCGCCCTATCTTTCAATTATAGATAAATATTATCCCGCAGGCTCACCCCTGCGGGATATTTATATGGCCCACTGCCGTGCAGTGGCATCGCTCGCCCTTGAGCTGAACGAGCGGCTGCCGCAACCTCTACCGCGCGAGCAGGTGGAGGCGGCGGCCATGCTCCACGATATAGGTATATGCCTCACCGACGCACCCTCGATAGAGTGCCGCGGAGAGCTGCCGTATATAGCCCACGGCACTGCCGGCGCCGCCCTGCTGCGCCGCGAGGGGGCTCCGGAGTGGGCGGCTCTTGTGGCCGAGCGCCACACCGGCGCAGGGCTCACCGCCCGGGAGGTAGCCGACGGACATCTTCCTATCCCGGTGGCCGACTATCTGCCCCAATCCACTCTCGAGCGGCTGATATGCTATGCCGATAAATTCTACTCCAAAGGCGGTGGTGTCGAAGCTCTGTCGCGCCGTAAGGATTTCGAGCGCGTGCGCGCCTCCATGGCCCGCTTCGGACGTGCGTCGCTCGAGCGGTTCGACGCTCTTGCAGCCGAGTTCGCCTTAACGCCCGCCGGCTGAAGAAGCGTCGACGTTGGCACCGGCATTGATCAGCTTGTCGGCCCCGCGCTTCTGGTATCCCCAGTTCAGATTATAGCTCAGCTTGATATACGGCATGCGCATATCCAGACGCATATGCTGCACGTTGGTATTCCACTTGCTTATCATCTTCGAGCCCTGATCGTACCGCCCGAACGGCATGATCACACCGGCGCCGAACTGCCATTTCTTCCAGTTGTACGACAGGTCGATCACATTCATATCCTCGCCCCAGCTTATCTTCTCGCCCCAAAGGTCGCGGCGCGCCTTGACGTACTGATACATCAGCGTAAAGCCCCAGTGCGTGATCTGCAGATTGGCGTTGCCGCTCCAGTTGTAGCCGTTATAGTCGTAGCCGGTGCCGCGCATATTCTCCATTCGATACTGCACATAGCCGCCGAAGTTGATCCACTGCGGCACAACCTCCACCTGCGGAGCCAGGAAGAATGTCAGATTGCGCAAGCCGCGGCTGTTTTCGTAGGTAGTGACGAGTCGGTCGGCATCCCAGTAGAGCAGCGGTGTGACAGCATCGGGCGATGTGAAGGCGCGTATACCGAACAGTCCCGAGAGGCGGGGCACACTGAAGTTGTAGCGGAGCGTCAGCATATACGACGATGATGTCTTGAGGTCAGGATTGCCTATGCGCCACTGGAAGCCGTCGAGCTGCTGCGGCGCCACGTTGGTCTGGGCAAGTGTCGGGGTAGACTGCCACGAATCGAAGCTGAGCCTCAGATTGTGGTTCTGATTCACGCTGTAGGTCACGGTGGCCTGCGGACGCATGTTCCACGAACTGCTCCCGCGCCGCGACTCCTCAAACATGAAGTCGGTATACTGCGCACCCAGACCGGCCGTGAGCGTAAAGCTGCCGATGCGTCGGAAATACTCCGCGAAGAAGTACACTTTATCCTGACGCTGATGGTATATGCGCCCTCCGAGATTCTGGTAAGTCGAGCGGTTGCGGTTGGCTGTATACGAGGCGCCGGCGGTCAACCGCGAGTCATTCCACTTCTTGATATAGTCGGCCTCGAGGGCATACGCCTGATTGCGGTCCTTAATGAGCGTATGTACATCGGTGAGATAAGCCGGTGAACCCTCCGGGCGCTCCATATAGTCGGAGTACGATTTTCCGAAATACAGCTGTGTGCTGAAATCGACCACCAGTGTCTGCTTGCGGCCAAAATGCTGCTCCAGATATGCAGAGAGGCTCGGCGTGTTTCCGTCGAAACCGGTTTCGTCGGTCAGCAGCATATCGTCGGGGCGGTCGCTGTACTCCATCAATCCGTCATAGTGGTTGCAGTTTCGGAAAGTATGACGGTCGGTGATTCCGGCGAAAAACACCGTCGTGTCGGGCTTGATATAGCTGTACTCAAGCCATCCGATGCTGCGCGTATCGCTGAAATACGCTCCCAGCGAACTCTCCTTACGCCACATCTGCGTGCCGTCGGGATAGGTGAATGTCTCGGAATATTCGCGATGCGCACGGAGCTTGTTGCTGTATTTGAAGTTAGCACCGATATCCCACTGCGAGCGGCCGTGGTTCAGCTTCAGGTCTGCCCACGTAACTCCCCACGGAGCATTGAGAGCCGGCTCCGCAAACACCTGCAGCGAGCCCCCGACGGTGGGATTGGCCACGATGAAGTTCACCACATAGCTTGCGCCCTTATACCGCAGGCCGGGATTATCGATCCACTCCACGCGCTTTATCGTCTCGGGCAGCAGCGCACGCACCTGATCGATAGTGGCCTCGCGGCCGTTGATGCGCACCTGCACCGATTCGCCGGCAGCCTGCACCGTGCCGAGAGCATCGAGCACTGTGAGCTGCGGTATCATAAGGTTGTTGAGCAGCTGCAGGCCGTTCTTGGAGCCGGCCACAGCACTCTGCGACGGGAAGTAGACATCCATGTCGGCCTTGCGGATCACACCCGGTGCCTCGATCACCACCTCCTGAAGGTCGTGTGCCGCGACAGTATCGGCTTGCTCCTGCGCTTCCACACCGAGGGCGGCAAGCATCGCCGTAACTACGGATAAATATAATGCTTTCATTTGTTCTGATTTTTTGAGTCTGCTTGAATTTTTAGATTATCGACCGCCAGAGAGCGCGTGGACTGAATCATTGGTGCTATCCGCTCTATATTGTCGGGATCGTTCAGATCAATATTCGTAAAAGTGCCCCGGGGATACTCTTCCCACCACTTCCCTTTTTTAGGTATTGTGGCGAAGATCTTAAACACGGCGATATTGGTGCCGGGGAAGCGCTGAAGCATGACCATACGGCGCCGGCGCGGAGTGAATCTCACGTTGGTATACACTGAATGGGTCGGGCCGTTCTCCCATCCGTCATCATCGATCGACGTGTACTGTATGCCGAACATCCGAGCGAACTCAGGGCGATAGCTCCCCATCGTATCGTCATAAAGGTATATCTCTGAGGTAGGTTTAAGAGGCTTCAGCTGATGATAGGCAGTGAAAAGCAGCCCTCGGTGAGGATTGTAGAACAGCACCGAGTCGACTGCTATCTCCGGAAACTCGGCGATCCCCCGGGCTAAAAACTCCTCCAACTTGGGGTAGGCAACTAGCGCGTCGGATGTCTGAATCAGAGTAGTGTCGGTAATCATCCATTCCGAGCCGAAAGCCACCTCGATGCGTGCAGGCGTGCTGACCGCATTGCCGCTGTAGCTGTCTACATGCCAATGCTGCCGGGAAAATGCCGGAAGCGTATTCTTTGAGCACGACGCAAGGGTGATGGCGAGAGCCATTACACTCCAAGCCATGATATATAAGCTATACTTTGTCATCTGCGAATCGTATTATCGCCACAAAGATATGCTCAATAAAAATAAAAAAACTCAACAAATGTTGAGAGTACTCCGGGCAGTTGAAAATTTCGCCCTTAACCTTGAAAATGTGGATTTCAACCCCAAAATTAACCTTGAAAATGTGGATTTAATTTATAATCCTCTGATTATCAGAGTTTCTCAAATTCAATTCAAAACGCCCTAAAACCTTAGTGCAAACCGTAAGAATTTATCCTCGAAGACGGCTTACAAAAGTGCCGGAATCAGAGCTCAGAGGGCGAGGCGCCAGAGGTATAGGGCCAGATAGAGGGCTATGACCGAAAGGATAAGTATGTAGCCGTCGCGGCGGCGGATATTGATGATGAAGTATTGCGTGCATTGCCACGCCACGGTGACGTTGAGCAGGGTGATATAGAACGGCAGGTTGGTGAAATCAAGCACACCGAAGATCATAGTAAACAGCATCAGGAGCGCCACAAAGCCGTTATACGACCGTGCCCGCGAATTGTAGCTGAACACTTTGACGAGGTTAAGCACGCACACGGTAGCGCCTATCACGGCCGTGACAGCTGCTGTGGTGTAGAAGTGGGCAGCCTGCGGCGCTGTCATCTGTGCGGTGATGCTCTCGATGTCGGGCGAAAGGCCGCTCCAATCCACAAAGCCAAAAGCTGTGGCAAGCCAAACGGGTGTGACCAGGCCGAGCAGCGACGCCACAAACGTACGGATATTGAATGCCCGCATCTGCGCGCACCCCATATAGAATACCGGGATATATGCTATAAAGGCGTATTCGGTGAGAGCTGCTGCCGCTATCATGCAGAATACCAGAAAGACGGGCCGAGTGCGCCCGGGACGGTTGAACACATGGTACAGCATTATCGTGGCGGCAAGCAGCGTGACGGCCGCCACAGCACCGGTAGTGAAGTTGCAGAAAAGCGACGGCGATGCCACCTGCATAGCCACAAAGATACCTGCTGCGAGGCGCGTGATATTGCGCAGCAGGTTGAAGCGGCTGTTTATGTACACCATCAGCGCAGCCACGCCGAAGTTTGCAAGCACGCCGAAAAAGTGTCCGGCAGCTCCGTCGGGGGCAAACCACAGATTGGCAGAGGGGAGCCCCAACCCTTTGTCGGCCGTCGACACCGGGGTATAATCGCCGGCTGTCAGAGCCACGTATGCTGCCACAAGAGCGTAGATGCAGAGGGCTGTCACCCCGGCGCGGGAGTGCAGCCACAACGCTATCCGCTCTTCCTGCAGCTTCATAAGTGAGTGTGTGGGGTGGGTTAGAGCGAGAGGAGGTCGCGCCCTATGTCGCGACGGTGATACTCGTCAGCCCAATGAATAAGATCTGCCGACAGATACGAGGTGGCAAGCGCCTGCCCGATCGTCTCGCCGTAAGAGCTCACGGCAAGCACACGGCCGCCGGCCGTGAGAAGCCGCCCGGCGTCGTCGAGGCGCGTTCCGGCCTGAAAGACTATGCTCTCGGTCACCTTGTCGATCCCCTCTATCCGGTCGCCTTTACGGTAAGACTCAGGGTAGCCGCCGGCGGTCATTATCACGGTAGCGGCAGCCCGAGGATCGATCTCCAGAGGAGTGTCGCCGAGATACCCTTTTGCGGCGCCCTCGAGAAGCCGTACTAAATCGCTCTGGATGCGGAGCATCACGACCTCGGTCTCAGGGTCGCCCATACGCACGTTGTACTCTATCACCTTGGGCTCGCCGTCACAGTTTATCAGTCCTAAGAAGATAAAACCGCGGTAGGTGATACCCTCGCTGCGCAGCCCCTCTATGGTGGGACGCACAATGCGCTCCTCCACTTTTGCCATGAAAGCAGCGTCGGCAAACGGCACGGGGCTTACTGCCCCCATACCGCCGGTATTGAGGCCTGTGTCGCCCTCGCCTATGCGCTTGTAGTCCTTCGCCACAGGCAGGATGCGGTAGCCTCCGTCGCCATCGGTGAGCACGAACACCGAGCATTCGATGCCCGAGAGAAACTCCTCGACCACTACCGTGGCACTCGATGCGCCGAACTTGCCGCCGAGCATTTCGCGCAGCTCCGAGCAAGCCTGCTCGTAGTCGTCGACTATTATCACTCCTTTGCCGGCCGCCAAGCCGTCGGCTTTAAGCACAAACGGCGGTGCGAACTGCCCCAGATAGAGGCAGCCTTCGTCGGCAGTAGCGGCCGTGAAGCTGCGGTAAGCGGCAGTCGGGATACCGTGCCGGGCCATAAACTCCTTGGCAAACTCCTTGCTACCTTCCAGGCGCGCGCCGGCTTTCGACGGGCCGAGCACGAGCACCGGGTCGCCGTCGAAGTAGTCGTAGATACCGGCCACCAGCGGATCCTCGTTGCCCACCACTATCATATCTACGGCGTTGGCCTCCACAAAAGCTCTCACTGCGTCAAAATCCATCGGAGATATTGCCACATTGACGCCATAGGCCGGTGTGCCGCCGTTGCCGGGGGCTATAAACAGCTTGTCGCACAGCGGGCTCTGTGCCATTTTCCAAGCGAGAGCAGACTCTCTGCCACCGCTACCCAGAAGGAGAATATTCATACGTTGTGAAGTGATGGGGTTGTCAAATTTATTTCAGATCGCAGCCTCCGGAGGCATAGCTCAATCCTTTGGCTTGCGCCAGCCGCGCGGCTTGATATTGGAGGGCGGAAGCGAGGGCTGCTTGCCCACTACAAACTTCATACGGTCGTATCCGCGCGAATCGCTGCCGGAATGTTTGGCGCGGGGATATTCGGGCGAGTCAGCGGAACTGCGTGCGTCAAACTTCTTCCCTTTGAATTTAGGCTTCTCGTCGCGGAAGCGGGGTTTTTCATCGCGATATTTCGGCTTATCGTCACGATATTTAGGCTTATCGTCGCGGAATTTGCGAGGTCCGCGAGCCGGCGCAAGACCCTTCTTTCCGGCGGTGGGAGCAAAGCTGCGGCGACGCTCGCGGGGTGCCTCGTCAGTGCGGTCATGTTTTATCGAGCCACCACCGGCACGGAATGAGCGGTAGTCGCCGTCGAATATCACATATTCGCGCAGCTCGCACTCAAGGGAGCCGTTGAGCAGCTTGCATTTGGCCGAGGGCGTGAGGCCTATCTCGTGGAAATACTCGTCGCGATACCCTATGATCCAGGCGTGATACCCTTTGAACACATGCTTCAGCTGCGAGCCTATCATGTGGTAGAGCCCGGCCATATCGTCGACGTTGATACGCTCGCCGTAAGGGGGGTTGGTGACCAATACGCCACCGGCAGGCGCTTGGGTCCACTGATCGAAATTCTTCACCTCAAGGGTCACGTATTTACCGACGCCCGCGCTCTTGATATTCTCGCGCGCTATAGCCACGGCTTTGGGCAGGACGTCGGCGCCTATGATGGGGTATATAAGCTCGCGTTCGGCCGAATCGTCGTTGTATATCGAATCGAAAAGCTCGCGGTCGAAATCGGGCCATGTCTCGAAGGCAAAATGCCGGCGGTACACGCCCGGCATTATATTTGCGCCTATCAGTGCTGCCTCGACGAGGAATGTGCCGGAACCGCACATGGGGTCGACCAGCGGAGCGTCGCCACGCCAGCCGGACTTTAGGATAATACCTGCGGCAAGCACTTCATTGATCGGAGCGTCGGTCTGCGCCACGCGGTAGCCGCGTTTGTGCAGCGACTCGCCCGACGAATCGAGCGAGAGGGTGACACGCGTTCCGGCGATATGCACATTGATCATCACGTCAGCATCCTGCAGACGCACACTCGGGCGGCGTCCGTCCTCGTAAGCGTCGCGAAACCAATCGACTATGGCATCCTTGACACGGTATACCACAAAACGCGAGTGGCGGAACTCCTCGCCGTTGACTGTCGGATCTATCGAGAATGTCTTGTCGGCCGAAAGCACCGAGCTCCAGTCGTACTCCTTGACGCGGTCGTAGAGCTCGTCGGGATCGTGGGCTATGAATTTGTAGAACGGTTTAAGGATGCGCAGCGCCGTGCGGCAGCACATATTGGCGCGGTAGAGTGTTTCGAGAGTGCCTTCAAACGACACCATTCTGTTGCCCGGCTCCACGTTGATTGCTCCGATACCGCGGAGCTCCTCGGCCAGCACATCCTCCAGGCCCATGAAGGTCTTGGCCACCATTTCAAATTGTTGCATAGCTTCTGATTTTTCAGCCTGTCGGTGCGAGCGCTACACCCGCCCTAAAGGTGGCTACAAAGTTAGCAAGTTTGCCGAAAAACGCCAACGCCGCCGTGCGTTTTTTCACACGGCGGCGATACAGCAGCAATACGCTGCGGGAGGATCACTCCATCAGGCGCGATTCGAGCACCTGCGCAGGCGAGAAATCTTCGAGCCCGAGATAGTAGGAGGCTGTATCTATCAGGGCATCCATCGGCACCAGGCCGATGATCTCGGACCCTACGATGCTCACACCGTAGCGTCGAGCTTCGTAGCGCACCATCTCAAACGCCTGATAGAGGTGTGTGCGCGTGAAGTCGGTCATGTTGATCGACACCTGAGTGATGCCGCGGTCGGTGAGCTCTACCCCCATAGCCTTGCAGAAACGGAGACCGCCGCCTATGAAGCGTATGCGCTTTGCTATTGCGCTTGCTATGTCGAGCGAGGGGGTGTTGAGGTTGATATTGAATGCCACAAGCGGCATGCGTGCGCCGATGGCCACCACTCCGGCCGAGGGGTGGATGTCGGCGGGCCCGAAGTCGGGATGCCACTCGTCGAGATGTATCTTCTCGCCCATCCCTTCAAACTCGCCTTTGCGTATTGCGGCAAGGTTCTGGCGATGAGGCGCCGACGCAGATTTTTCATAGAGGAACACCGGGATGGCATACAGCTCGGCCACCTGAGCGGCCACACGTTTTGCAAGCTCGTCGGCTTCGGCCTCGGTGCACCCGCGGATAGGTATGAAAGGCACCACGTCGGTGGCACCCATGCGCGGATGCTGCCCGGTGTGCTTGCGCAGGTCGATGAGCGATGTGGCTGTGCCGATGGCGGCTACCACAGCCTGAGCCAACGCGTCGGGCTCGCCCACCACGGTCACTACGCAACGGTTGTGATCTTCGTCGCGGGAGTAGTCGAGCAGTTTCACGCCCTCGCGGCCACGGAAGTTGTCGACTATTTTTTCGATTGTCTCAAGATTGCGCCCTTCGCTGAAGTTGGGCACGCACTCCATTATTTTGCCTGTCATGGTAATGTGTATTTAAAGGCTTGTTTTGATAAAATATTTCGATATAAGAATTGTGTCAGTCGATGAGGGTGTCGATGAGGGCGTCGTCGACAAGATTCGGCGTTGTGATATGGTAGCCGTCGTCGCCACGGGTGGCGTTGAACTCGTCGACCGTAGCCATAGCGTTGGGATTGCGTGCCCATGAGCGGCGCGCCACACCTCCCATCACATCCCACAGCATGGCCGAGCGAAGTATCTCGTCGACACGCTCGGAGCCGTCGAGCACCATGCCGAAGCCGCCGTTGATCGACTTGCCGATACCTACGCCGCCACCGTTGTGGAGCGCCACAAGGCTCATGCCGCGGGCTGCATTGCCGGCGTAGCACTGCACGGCCATGTCGGCCATGATATTTGATCCGTCCTTGATATTGGCAGTCTCGCGGAACGGCGAGTCGGTGCCGCTCACATCGTGGTGGTCGCGACCCAGCATTATCGGCCCGACCTCTCCGCGGCGCACCATATCATTGAACTTCAGCGCTATGCGCAACCGCCCCTCGGCATCCTGATAGAGTATACGCGCCTGAGTGCCCACTACGAGCTGATTTTTCTCGGCATCGCGTATCCACTGCCAGTTGTCCTTGTCCTGACCGCGTCGGTTGGGATCGATGCACTCCATAGCGGCGCGGTCGGTCTTGATCAGATCTTCGTGCTTGCCCGAAAGGCATACCCAGCGGAACGGTCCGTAGCCGAAGTCGAACAGCTCCGGCCCCATTATATCCTCCACATACGACGGCCAGATGAACCCATCCTTTTCATCCTCGCCGTTGCGGGCTATCTCCTTGACGCCGGCATCAAATATCGCTTTCATAAACGAGTTGCCGTAGTCGAAAAAGTATGTGCCACGGCCTGTAAGCTCCTTGATCAGACCGTAGTGACGGCGCAGCGACTCGTCGACACGGCGGCTGAACTCGTCGCGGTCGTTCTTGAGCAGCTCGGTGCGCTCTTCAAAGGTCATCCCTGCGGGGCAATAGCCGCCTTCGTACACTGCGTGGCACGATGTCTGGTCGGAGAGCAGCTCGATAGGCTCATTATGATCCACGGCATACTGCAGCAGATCGATTATATTGCCGTGATATGCTATCGACAGCGGCTCGCGGGCCTCCATGGCTTTGCGGGCCAGGGCAAATGCCTCGGCTGCCGAGTCGGTGACCTCCTGCACCCACCCTTGCGAGCGGCGTGTCTCGATGCGCGAAGCATCGACCTCGGCTATTATCGCGGCCGCGCCGGCTATCACGGCGGCTTTCGGCTGGGCGCCGCTCATGCCGCCGAGTCCAGACGACACGAAGAGATGTCCGCGCAGATCGCCGTCGGCCGGCACACCGAGCTTGAGGCGGCCGGCGTTGAGGATGGTGTTGAATGTGCCGTGCACGATACCTTGCGGGCCGATATACATCCAGCCGCCTGCAGTCATCTGCCCGTAGTTGGCCACACCCATCTGTGCGGCAATCTCCCAGTCGTGCAGATTGTCCCACTGACCCACCATCATAGAATTGGTGATTATGACGCGGGGTGCCGAAGGATGGCTCTTGAACAGGCCGAGCGGGTGGCCGCTCTCTACCACCAGTGTAGTGTCGTGAGTGAGCTCTTCGAGATATTTCTTGATCAGCCGGTACTGCATCCAGTTCTGGCACACCTGACCGGTCTCGCCGTATGTCACGAGTTCGTACGGATAGAGCGCGATGGCGAAGCTGAGGTTATTGTCGATCATCACCTGAAAGGCTTTCCCTTCCAGACAGCGGCCTTTGTACTCGTCCACCGGCTTGGGCTTAATGTCGCCCTCGGGACGGAAACGGTATCCGTATATCTTGCCGCGTGTGCGCAGCTCGTCGAGAAACTCGCCCGCTACCTCGGCATGCAGTTCTTTGGGGATATAGCGCAGGGCGTTGCGCAGGGCAGTGGCTGTCTGAGCCTTGTTGAGACGGTATCCGCGGTCGGGGGCGCGGCGTATCCCTTCCACGAAAGCAGGGTATGCCGGGAGCTTGCCGTCGAGTGCAATGTCCATAGTGATGATGTTTATATGGTTATTGATTTAAGTTTTACAAAGATATGAATTGCCCCCGACTTTGCAAAAAATAAATACCGGCCGACACAGATCCGCTGTTGCGGGTTGTGCCGGCCGGTGATATTAGTCGGATAAATATCTATTATTTCTCAGTAGCGGTAGCTTCTGCTTCGAGCAGAGCAGCCTCCGAACGGTCGTCGATACCTTCGATATCGTCCTTACCGCATACCACGAGGCGTTCGTACTCGCGCAGACCTGTACCGGCGGGGATGAGGTGACCGCATATCACGTTCTCCTTCATACCCTCGAGGTAGTCTACCTTACCGTTGATAGCGGCGTCGTTGAGCACCTTGGTGGTCTCCTGGAACGATGCAGCCGACATAAACGATGTGGTCTGCAGAGCGGCGCGGGTGATACCCTGGAGTATCTGCTCGGAGGTGGCGGGCATAGCATCGCGCACCTGCACGAGCTTGAGGTCGCGGCGCTTCAGGGCAGAGTTTTCGTCGCGCAGACGGCGGGCGGTGATTATCATACCGGCCTTGAGGGTCTCTGAATCGCCGGCATCGGTGATCACTTTCTTGCCCCAGATGCGGTCGTTCTCGTCCATGAAAGCACGTTTGTCGACCACCTGCTGCTCCAGGAAGTTCGTGTCGCCCGGATCGACGATGTTGACCTTGCGCATCATCTGGCGCACGATCACCTCGAAGTGCTTGTCGTTGATCTTCA
>CAZPKH010000035.1:0-19898 GCA_964587165.1 uncultured Muribaculaceae bacterium | reverse complement strand
TCGGCCATCATATCAACGACCTGTTCGGCCACGCTTTGTTTTTTATTTTCCATTTTATCGAGTATTATGTGAAGTTAAAACAAGAAAACCTGGTCGCTGGTTTGCATGGAAAAAATCTTATAGTACACCCTCGCGATAGCAATTCCACCGTTTTTGAGGTTGAGCCTTAGTCCTTGGCTGACTACCTCAAAGTGTTCGCTTGCGACAATAATGATTGAGCCGTTGCCCCTCCCGTAGTTTTGCCTTGTTTATCTAATTCGGGTTGATTTTTTATGCTGAGATATACACTATTGCGCCTATAAATATCCCCATAAACAACCGTGAGAAAAAATCTCCCGGCAAAAACAGGAACGTTACTCTTGCAGCTATATAAAAGACTAATAAAAACCAGTAAATGATCCTCATGAAAATTTCCTGTAATTTAGAATAGCGAATCAGTGGATGGCGAATTTGAGGGGGCGGGTGCGGGAGTCTACATCGGTGGCTTTGATGATGTAGATGCCCGGCTGAAGGTCTATTTTCATAGTCGGGCTGTCGCTGTGGGCCAAGATTGAGCCGGCTATATCATACAGGCTCACGCTGATGATTTGTCTGTTGCTGTGCACCGAAAGTCGGCCAGACTGTATATCGACCGTGAGCTCAAAGTCGCTGTCATCACTGACTTTGTGCAATGATTCAGTGTAATCAGGCACTTCTCCGAAGGTATACGATGCCATCCCCTGACGGGCCACAAGGAGCCATGCCTGAATCCATTTCTCGCCGTCGGTATTGACACACACGGATGTCGAGAATGTATCGTTGGGTGTAGCACCAAGCCCATCAGCCGGATATAATCCCTCCTCGCGGCTGTCGGCCCATCCGCCTGAAGCATCTATTAACACCATCTTACCATCCGTCAACGCTTTACTTCCGGCTGCTTCTGTTGCGGGTGTATAAGTTGTAGCGAGGGCATACTGCCGGTTGTCAAACCGGAACGGTCGAAAGTCGTTGCCTAACGTTACTGAGGCAAGCGCCGCGGAGGGGATCACACACGATACAACGCCATGACTGTCGGCGAGCGCGGGCGCACTGTTTTGTCCCATAAGCCAATAGTCGCCGGAATCAGCAGCCCGTACGCGAGGTGATACTCCTAACTTGACCGGCTGCCCCGATTCTGTTTTAAGATCAATAAACTGAGGGAGGCCGTCGCTCAGACCGCCCGAAAGCGTATATCTGACGATGCTGCTACACTCTGCATTATCGCCCGACGAAACGAACAGGAGCTCTCCGTGGTCGAGTGTACCGGTGATGTCGAATGTGTCGCCCAAGCGTGTGATGCCTCCACGATCCAGAGTCGACATAATGCACCGCGGCTTCGACTGTGGGGCATCCCAAACATATACTTTCAGCGGCTCGTCGGCCTTAGTGGTAAGGTTGCACCCTACTATCTTATTGTCAACGCTTTTCACATCCATCAGTGAGAATGTACCTCCTTCGATACCCGACATGTCGAGCTTCGACATCAGCGATCCGTCGGCTGCATTGACCACATAAACCGCAGATGCAGTAGGTGCCGTGACAAAAAGCTTACCGTCGCCGTAGCACATATTGCGAAGCGCAGGAAGGGCGTCGGCCACCCATTGCGGATTCCCCGCGCTCCTCTGCGAGAAGCACCATAGCTCCCTAAGCTCGGGAGCGTCGGAGCCTGGGGTGAGATCGACAAGCTGACGGGTCACATTGTTGTCGGATACATCGACTGCATACCGCGCAGATCTGTATCCCGGCTTCGACACTTCGATAGTATAAGTACCTTCGGGGAGGTTAAAGAAACCGTAGACACCGTTACAACAATCGTCGGTCGTCATAGCGTCGAGATGATGCCCTTCGCTGTCGTAAAGACGGACAGCGGCTCCGTTGACGGCCAGATACCGATCTCGCCCACGCGAAACATATTCGGTATATCCACATCCGCGGCTCAGGTCGCGCACATCGCCAACCACACATCCCTGCAGCGTGCCGGAAGCACCCTGAGCGCCACCGCAATTATCTACAGCCGCGCGTGCAAGCTGCCATGCCGTGAACCGATTGAACACGTCGCTCTTCAGGCGCAAACCGTCAGGGCGATAGTCGTGGAATGTTGATTCGATAAGGTACCCCTGACAATTGTTAGTGCGGAGCACGCCGAGATTATATCCATAGAAAGAGTAGTCGCCGCGCACCATACCCGCGGCAGTAAAATCTGTGAGGTGCGTGCTTTCTATCTGATTGACCGCTTCCTGAGCCATCGACTTGGAGCCGGCCACGGTCTCAGCCGACGGCGTCTCGGCCGAGCTGCGATATAATCCCAACACATAGTTGGCCGAAGCGTTCGCGCCATTTGTATGGAGTGATATGAAGTAACCTCCGTAGGAGTTGGCCTGGGCGGCAATGGTAGTGAGATTGAGATCGTCGGCCGACGTATTCGTGACACGCGACATCTTGACCTCTGCCCCGGCGGCGGTAAGAAAATCTCGCAGATGCAGCCCGCGAGAGAGATTGCCGTCGCTCTCATAGAACATCTCGACCCCCAAAGGCAACGGCGTCGGACGGTCGTCGCTGTCGTGGCCTCCATGGCCGGGATTGATATAGAACTTCTTGCCCCCGAAGTCGGCCGCTCCTGCCTGTGCGGCGCCTGCGAGCATCAGCACGACCGCAGCTATCCACGCTCTTTTCATGGCTCGCCTGAGGTGAGGTTAACAATAAAGATACGGCCGTCGATAGTATTGTATGCCACGCGCATGCCGTCGGGCGACACGGCCGGAAACATTTTAATATCAGCGTCGTCAGGTGTAAGGCGATGAATATCTGAAGGGTGCCGTGCATCCACGATAAAAATATCGCTTGATGTGATATAATGGCCGTCGTCGCTGTCGATCATCCCCACCACCGAATCGTTACCGCGCCACACCGGAGCATGCAGCTTGCCGAGGTCGACAAGGTCGGTTCCGTCGAGCTCACTGGTGTATGCATTGTTGTGTGCCACAAAAAGCAGCCGGCTCCCGTCGGGGCTCACCGAGCACCAGCAGTAGTTCACGTCACGCCCATATTGATCAAGCAGAGGATCGACCGGGCGGCACACGCCATTGCTGCACACAAGCATCTTGAGGTCGGCCTCAATCACCACCGTGCCGTGAGGGGGAAGCGAAGGAGCCACAATCTCACCGCAGGAATCGACCGTCACCTTATACCCGGCACCCGGATTATTGCTGACACGACGCATACACGGCGCATCCGAATCAATATCTACCACCGAAAGACCGTCGTAAGCCTCCGATGTAACGGCAAGACGCTTACCATCAGGGGTGAATATAGGGTGATATGCTGGCGTGCCCTCCGGAAGAAGAACCTCACGGGGAATGCTCACGCAAAAGTTGTGGCTGCGTGCAGCTATGCAGCAAAATATAGAGATGAAACAGAGGAGGGAATATTTCACAGCGTCCGGGGGGATTTACTCGGCGGAAGATTCGGGGGTGTCGGCACCCTGAGTGTCGGGGGTAAAACGCTCGTAGGCCTCAACGATACGCTGCACAAGCGGATGGCGCACGATGTCGGCTTTGCCGAACTCGATATGCCCGATACCTTTCACTCCGCGCAGCACACGCAGAGCCATCGTCAGTCCGGAAGTCACCGAGCGAGGCAGGTCGATCTGAGTCACGTCGCCGGTCACAATCATCTTAGCGTTCATGCCAAGGCGGGTGAGAAACATCTTGATCTGATGCGTAGTAGTGTTCTGTGCTTCGTCGAGCACGATTACGGCATCGTTGAGAGTGCGTCCGCGCATGAAAGCGAGCGGAGCGATCTGAATCACGTTTGAATCCATATACTCCTTAAGCTTTACAGCCGGTATCATGTCCTCCAGAGCATCGTAGAGCGGCTGCAGGTACGGATCGATCTTATCCTTCATGTCGCCGGGCAGAAATCCGAGCTTTTCGCCGGCCTCGACAGCCGGACGCGAGAGTATAATCTTGCGCACCTCCTTATTTTTCAATGCTCTGACGGCAAGCGCTATGGCAATATAGGTTTTGCCGGTACCGGCAGGACCGAGGGCAAAGGTCAGATCGTTGGCTCCGAAAGCCTCCACGAGCTTTGCTTGATTTGTGTTTCGAGCAGAAATCGGCTTGCCGTTTATGCCGTAGATTATCACACCGTCGGCCTTGACATTGGTCGGCTCTACGCCTTTCACTATAGCAAGAATATCGTCTTCGGTGAGCTTGTTGTACTTGGCGCAATGAGCTTCGAGCTCCTTAATGATGCGCTCAAACTCGGCAGTCTCGGCCTCCTCGCCTATCACTTTTACAACAGATCCGCGGGCTGCCATACGCAGCTTGGGGAATAGATTGCGGATGAGCTGCATATTGGAGTTGTTCACACCGTAGAAAGCTACGGGGTCGACACCGTCGATTATTATCGTCCTTTCGTTCATATCCCGGGATTATTTGACAGGGCGCTCGTGGTGCACCACATAGTCGCGCACCTGACGGAAAAGGTTTGTAGCAAACACGAAATCAATCAGAGCTTCGTTTGTAGCCGTATACACAGCCTTCGAGTCGCCCACCCACTCGCGGTGGCCCTTGTTGAGATAGATAATATTCTCACCGATACCGAGCACGGAGTTCATGTCGTGAGTATTTATCACGGTGGTCATGTTATACTCGTGAGTGATGTCGTGCAGCAGCTCGTCGATGAGTATCGAGGTCTTGGGGTCGAGACCTGAGTTGGGCTCGTCGCAGAAAAGGTATTTGGGGTTTAGGGCTATCGCACGCGCAATAGCTACACGCTTCTGCATACCGCCTGAGATCTCGGAGGGGTATTTGTGCTCGGCACCTTTGAGGTTGACGCGCTCCAGACAGAACCGGGCGCGGTCGAGCTGCTCGGCGCGGCTCATCGACGAGAACATCATCAGAGGGAACATCACATTGCCGAGCACCGTCTCGGAGTCGAAAAGTGCCGACCCCTGAAACAGCATGCCAAGCTCCATGCGAATATCTTTCCACTGCTTGCTGTCCATCTGTGCCACATCGCGGCCGTCGTACAGTATCTGTCCCGAGTCGGGCTTGAGAAGCCCGACAAGACACTTCATGAGCACTGTTTTACCCGATCCGCTCTGCCCTATGATAAGGTTTGTCTTGCCTGTCTCGAATGTGCAGCTCACGTGGTGAAGGATGGTGCGACCATCAAACGACTTCACAAGGTCTTTTACTTCAATCATCAGAGCATCAGTTTAGTGAGTATCACGTCAAGGAGCAATATGAGGATGCTCGAAGTCACCACGGCATTTGTGCTCGCTTTGCCGACATCGAGGGCGCCCCCTTTCACGTAGTAGCCGAAATAGGACGCCACGGAGCTGATTATCACAGAGAAAAAGAGTGATTTTATCAAGCCGTACCACACATACCATTCGGTAAACATGGCCTGCAGGCCGTAGGTATATTTCGAAACGGAGATAATATCGGTGACCAGCGCAACCAGAAAACCTCCGAACAGAGCCGTAAATATACTGAATACCACCAGAACGGGCATGAAGAGCAGAAAACCGATGATTTTCGGAAGCACAAGATAGTTGCTCGAGTTTATACCCATTATCTCCATGGCATCGATCTGCTCGGTGACACGCATCGTACCGATCTCGGAGGCTATGTTTGAGCCCACTTTACCTGCCAGGATGAGGCACAAAATGGAGTTGGAGAACTCGAGGAGCACGATGTCGCGGGTGGCAAGACCGACGCTGTAGGCCGGAAGCAGCGGCGAGCTGGTGTTATACTGCATCTGAATGCAGCACACGGCACCGATAAACACCGAGATGATCATCACCAGCGGTATTGAGTCGAGACCTAATTTGGATATTTCGACAACGGTGCGCCGCGCGAATACCTTCCACTTGTCGGGGACGGTAAAGACGCGTGACATGAAAATACAGTATCTGCCGAAACTGGCAAGAGAACTTGTCAAAAGCATAAAAAGGTGTTTTTGTAAACTGATGCGGCCGGGGGCGTATCGTAACGATAGCAGCCTGCCTGCGCATCAAACTGCAAATTTATAGTTTTCCGCCCACATACACAAATCTGATTTTCACCAGCATTGCCGCAATATTCCGCCAAAAGTCGATTAGAGATTCTAAGAGCCTGTCTCACAAGAAATGTTAAATTCTGAGCGGTCTATCTTTTTTGTCTATTGTGGTGAGTGATAAGGGAGTGTGCCGGATCTACACGACCGCAGAACTCGGCAGCAATAGACCAAAGAGAGACCGAGGCAGAGGTAATTTCCCAAGTGGAATAGGCAAAAACATAAAGACCGGCTCTAATTTAGAGTGAGCACAGAGAAACGGTCGGGTTGAAATAAGGGCAGAACCAAGGCCAGATGATCGAGTGATATGCTCTCGACGCGACGCAGCAGCTCGGGGGTATCGAGAGGCTTTATGCCTCGAAGCACCGAGCGGGCTATTCCCAGCGAAGTCTGCTCCGGACTCTCGGCCGCTACAATAAGCTGCCCTGCGTACTGACGCCGAGCTGCCGCGAGCTGCCTTTCGGTGAGACCGTGCGCGGCGAGCTGCCTGAGAGTCGAACCGACAAGCCGGCGACAACGATTTGTGTCGGCCGGATCGCATCCGAAATATATGGTGATCAGGCCGCTGTCGGTGTAAAGCGACGCTGCCGAATCGATAGCATATACCAACCCGCGGCGCTCGCGCAAAGCCACATTGAGGCGCGCGTTCATCCCGGGGCCTCCTATCACATTGTTGAGCAGCTGTATGGGCAGATTGTCGGGACTATAGACACCCGGGATACGAGCTCCCATAACAGTGTGAGCCTGATGGCGTGAGGCCGACCGCTCGGCCGAGAATGGAGGCAGCATAGCCGGTGTTCGACGTTGCGAAGGTGTATCATGGCGGTCGGTCAGCGGCTCGAAATATCGCTCTACACAGGCTCGGAAGCGCTCCGGCGGCTCAGGGCCGCAGTAGAACACAACGATGCGCCCGGGAGTGTAGAAACGCTCAAGCCATCGGCGACAGTCGGCGGTGTCGAAACGACGCACCATGCCGGTGGTACCGAGTATGTTGTGTCCGAGTTGTGAATCGGCGAATATCAGGTCGTCGAAATCGTCGAGCACACTGTCGGCGGGCGAATCGAGATACGAGTTTATCTCGTCGAGCACCACTTCCCGCTCCAGATCAAGCTCTCGCTGCGGGAATGAGGAATCGCAGATCAGATCGGCGACAAGCTGCAGCGAGCGGTGCATATTCCGGGCCGGAGCGACGGTGTATATCATCGTCTCCTCCTTGGTGGTATAAGCGTTGAGCTCGCCGCCTACCGCCTCCATACGCCTTGCCACATACGGAGCTGGCCTCGACGGAGTGCCTTTGAATATGGTATGCTCGACGAAGTGAGCCAGTCCGTACTCATCGGCGAGCTCGTCGCGGCTGCCGGCATCAACAGCCACCCCGCAATACTCCACGGGGCGTAGCGCCCGGCAGTGAGCCAGACGTACGCCCCCGGGCAGAGTCTCGACGGTGATATCCATCTGCTGTCAGAAAGCCGATGCTTTAAGGTCGAGCCCTACACGCTCCTGCAGTCCGAAGAGCAGGTTCATATCGTGAACGGCTGTACCCGAAGCTCCTTTGAGCAGATTGTCGATCACGGCAGTGATCACCAGGCGACCGTCGTCTACCTTGTCGATGCTGATGAGGCACTTGTTGGTATTCACCACATCCTTTAGATCGACCTGATTGTCCTTGATGAATGTGAACCCGTGGTCGGAGTAGAAATCCTCGTACATGCGCGTGGCTTCTTCGGCCGAGAGATGCGAATCAAGATAAAGCACCGCGAGCAGACCGCGCGAGAAGCTGCCGCGCAGAGGCACAAAATCTATGCGGCCGTCAAAGCCCGGCTGAAGCTGGTGGATGGCATTGCGTATCTCGGCGTTGTGGCGGTGTGTGAGAGGCTCGTAGACTGTGACATTCTGATTCTGCCATGCCGGATGACGGCGCTCGTCGGGAGCGAGGTAAGCGCCGGTGCTACCCATAATAGCCGTCACATGGATGTCGCCGCCGAGCATCAGGTTCTTTGCCAACGGCAGCAGAGCGAGCTCTATAGCAGTGGCGAAGCTGCCCGGCACGGCGACGTGGCGTGCACCGCGCACCATAGGCTTGCGGTTGAGCTCGGGGAGTCCGTACACGAAATCGTGAGCCGGATGCGGCATACGGTAATCCTGCGAGAGGTCGATGATGCGAAGATTCTCGGGTATCTCCACGCTCTCGAGGTAGCGCTGACTCTCGCCGTGGGGGGTGCATAGAAATAGCACGTCGATATTGGTGAGGTCGGCCTCCGAAGCAAACCGCATGAAGGTGTCGCCCGAAAGCCCCTGATGCACGTCGGAGATGAGTTTGCCCGCGTTGGATTTGGAGTGCACCCACTCTATCTCTACGTCGGGATGATTTATCAGGAGGCGTATCAGCTCGCCTGCGCGATAACCTGCTCCTCCGATTATTCCAGCTTTGATCATGGTATATTTTAATTAGTCTTCAGTTTTAATATTTTCGATAGCGCGGTCGATGCGGGCCAGAGTCTCGTCGAGACCTATAAGCTCAGTGATGTCGGTCATATGGGGCCCGCGGCACTGCCCTACCACGGCAAGACGGAGGGCATTCATCACATTGCCGGTGTGATAGCCGTTCTGCTTTATCCAGTCAAGGAGTGTCTGCTCTACCACAGCCGATGAGAAATCGCCGCGGCACCCTTCGAGCACCCCTTTCATCTCGGTCATGATGGCGGGCATCTGCTCCGACCAGCGCTTGCGCACATCTTTCGGAGCGTATTCGGTGGGAGCGACGAAAAAGAAGTCGGCCTGATCCCAAATATCGCGCACGAAGTTGGCACGATCTTTCACCAGGGCCACCACACGCTCTACATACCCGTCGGGGAGCTGTGCGGCATCGATACCGTGGGCGGCGAGCACCGGCTCAAACATGGATGCGAGCGTCTGCGCGTCGATCTCCTGCAGATATTTGTGATTGAACCATTTCCCTTTCTCGAAGTCGAAGCGGGCACCCGAGCGCGAGCAGTGGTCGAATGAGAATTTGCGGATCAGCGTGTCCATATCCATTATCTCGCTGTCGTCGCCGGGATTCCACCCCAGCAGAGCCAGGAAATTGATCACCGCCTCGGGCAGGTAGCCGCTCTCACGATACCCTGAAGATATGGCACCGGTGGCGGGATCTTTCCACTCCAGCGGGAATACGGGGAAGCCCAGGCGGTCGCCGTCGCGTTTCGACAGCTTCCCTTTGCCATCAGGCTTAAGCAGCAGCGGCAGGTGCACAAACCGCGGCATGGTGTCCGTCCATCCCAGAGCCTCGTAGAGGAGCACATGGAGCGGAGCCGACGGCAGCCACTCCTCGCCGCGTATCACATGGCTCACCTCCATGAGGTGGTCGTCCACGATATTGGCCAGATGGTATGTAGGGAGGTCGTCGGCACTTTTATACAGCACTTTGTCGTCGAGCACCGACGAGTTGATCACAACCTTGCCGCGGAGCATATCGTCGACAGTCACGTCGCGACCGGGCTCGATCTTAAGACGCACCACGTAGGGGTGTCCGCTTTCGATGAGCTCTTTGACCTGCTCCTCCGACATGGTGAGCGAATTGCGCATAGAGCCTCGTGTCGATGCGTCGTACTGAAAATTCTTGATCTCGGCGCGTGCTTTCTCGAGCTCGGCCGGTGTGTCGAACGCTATGTATGCGCGGCCGTCGTCGAGCAATTGGCGCACGTACTTGCGGTAGATGTCACGGCGCTCCGACTGGCGGTACGGCCCATAGTCGCCGCCGCGGCCCACGCCTTCGTCGATATCTATCCCGAGCCAACTGAGGGCTTCGATAATGTAATCCTCAGCGCCGGGAACGAAGCGATTGGAGTCGGTATCCTCGATGCGGAGTATCATGTCGCCGCCGTTCTGACGGGCAAAAAGATAGTTGTAGAGGGCGGTGCGTACGCCGCCGATATGCAGGGGGCCTGTAGGCGAGGGTGCGAAGCGCACTCTTACTTTTCTGTCCATATTTCGTGGGTATAGAGTATATATCTGAGGCAAAGGTACAAAATCTTGCGTAATGACTCAAAAAAAAGAACTATCATGCGTCGGGTGTTGTTTTAAATGTAAAATATATCTGCATATCGCAGGATCATACACTCTTCAACTGTTCTATTTATGAAAAGGATTCTGACGCTTATCATTTCGGCCGCCATGGCGACCTCTTTTGTCATGGCCTCCGAGCGCCCCGGTGTAGGGCTCGTGCTCAGTGGCGGCGGCGCCAAAGGTATTGCCCATATCGGGTTTATAGCAGCACTCGAACAGGACAGCATCCCTATCGACTGCATAGCAGGCACATCGATGGGTGCTATTGTAGGATCGCTATATGCCTCAGGGTACTCTCCGCAGCAGATGATGGAGCTGATAGCGAGCCCCAAGTTCCGCGAATGGTCGTCGGGACAGATACCTCCCGGGGAGATACTCGATTTCGTTGAGCCGCAACGCACAGCGCAGTGGGTGTCGGTCAACCTGAGCCCTTCAGATCCCGTGACCGACGCGCTCCCCACGCGCATCATCAATCCGCTCCCCATGAGCTGGGCCTTCATGGAGCTGTATGCACCCGTCACCGGAGCATGCGACGGCGACTTCAACCGACTCATGGTGCCGCTGCGCACGGTGGCGTCGAACATTACAGATCATCGGCCGATGGTGTTCAGCCACGGAGAGCTGGCCGAGGCTGTCAGAGCATCAATGAGTTTTCCGATGGTATTTCAGCCTATTGAGGTAGATGGAAAGCTGATGTTTGACGGCGGCCTGTACGATGTATACCCGGTAGATGTGATGGAGCGGGATTTCAATCCGCAGCATGTCATTGGCCTTAATGTATCGTCGCCCAACACTCCTCCGCAGATCAACTCCCTTATCAGCCAGCTTGATGTAATGATCACCGACAACCATCCGACGGCATTCCCGCCCGACGGTGTGAATGTGCGTTTTCATCTCGACCGGTTCGGACTGCTCGACTGGGGAGCTGCCGATACGATATATGCCATAGGCTACAACCGTGCGATGAGCCTGATGGATTCGATAAAGCGCGTTATCCCCGGGCGAGTAAGCCCCGACGAGGTGAATCGCCGGCGCGCTGAGTTCAGGCGCAAATGGAAAGATGTGCGTTTCGACTCTATCACGATCTGCGACGTAGCCAGGGGCAAGGAGGAGTATATCGACTACCTTATGGCTCAACCGCTGCAAAACAGTATCCGGGTGGGCAACTACGGGAAGCCGGTGCCTTCCGACGAGCTACCTCCCGCCACTATCGACGAGGCTCGGCAGGGGTTCTACAACGTAGCATCAACAGGACGCATGCGCAACTTCGTGCCACATGCCGTATACAATGATTCGACCGGACTGTACCGGCTGGCGCTGCGTGCCGATGTCGACAGCGACTACAAATTCGGTGTAGGCGGATTTCTCACCTCATCGGCCGGAAGCTTCCTTTACGCATCCGGACGCTATGACCCGTTCACTCTCTCAAAACCGGGATGGAACATTGAGCTGTGGGGCGGTCAGAACTATCTCGCTGCTCGAGCAGCCTCGACTATCAACTTCAACTCACGTGTGCCCTCTCGCCTGACTGTCGCACTGCAAGGCGTACGCCATCGGATGTACGACACCGAACACGCTTTCTACGACTTCTCCACGCCGTCGCTTCTCACCACCGATCAGGCTCTGCTGGAGTTCACCTACAGTATGATGGCCGGTCGCCACGGCACAGCATCAGTCACAGCCGGCGCAGCTCATACCCTCGCAAAATATCATTGCGGCATCTACCCATCCGGCGAAGAGGCGACACGCAGATGCTTCAGCTCTACGCCCCTTATCCTTTCGGCGCGCTATCGGCTCAGCACCATAGACGACCCATATCTCCCTACAGAGGGCACCGATATCGATGTGAAAGCGACGGCACTATGGGGACCGCGGCACCTGAGCGGCGGCACGGACGATTCAAGGATTTTGAGCGCAAACGGGCTGTGGGCCGACTTCAAGGCATCGGCAGTGCATTATTTTGCTCCGTGCGATCACTTCTCCTTAGGTATCAGCGGCGAGGCATTCTGGTCGGTACGTCCGCTTCTGAACGACTATGAGTGTGCCATTGTGGCAGCCGAAGCATTCGAGCCTACTCCGTCATCACGATTTCTCATCGACGAATCGATGCGTGCAAATCAATATCTGGCAGCCGGCGTCACCCCTGTATGGCGTATATCAAAGCTCGTCCAGGCATCGCTGAGCGGATGGGTATATCTGCCGATGCGCAGCATCGAGGCGGGCGCCGACGGCTCGGCGCATTATAGCGGGTGGTTCAACCGTGTAGAGGGTGTATCGCGCCTGGCAATCACCCTTAAGCTGCCGTCGGTAGTACTACAAGGCTACGGCGACTGGCGCTCGACCCCCGCACAGCATTGGAGCGCAGGCGTAAGCATAGGCATACCTATCTACGCTCCGGGCATCTAGAGCGTGTTTCACAAGAAAAGTTAACGGCGGGGCGGTCAATCGTTGAGGCATTTTGTTCGGGCGAAGAGGGAGTGTAGCGAGCTACATGACCGATGAGAACGGGCAAAAGGGCCAACGAGTGGCCGAGGCGATGGTATTTTCTGCTTAATCACCGCGTTTTAGAAGAATCGTGTTCTGCATGCAACAATAACGCTCTGAACAACAGAAAATTACTTTTAGATTGCATCTCTCAGGTGCTTTTTGCCGTTTGGCTCAGTCACGTAGCTCGCTACGCTTCCTCGCCCGCACGGCAAAAATCCCTCTGCGATATGCAACCCCGCCGTTAGCTTTTCTTGTGAAACACGCTCTTGCATACGAAAGCCGGTGGTTAAGATCACTCTCGACCACCGGCCACACTATCAGATGAATGCTGCTGAGAGCAGCTTTGATTAGAACTTGTAACCTACAGACACTGCCAGACGGCCATTGTTGATTTTAGCATCCTCATATTTGAAAGCGGGGATGAAATCTGTGCCGTACTGCAGGCCGAGGTAGATGTTGTTGTACTCTGCACCGACACCGATCTGCCAGCCCATCTGGAAGCGATTCCAGGTGAAGTCGCTGCCGCCCATGTCGTCTTTGGAGTATAAGCTTGCCGATACCTCTTCCTCTTCGGCTGCATCCTTGAGCTCATCTTTGAAGTCGGAGGGAAGGTTTGTGTCGATATCGATGCTGTCTTTGACTTTGCCGAGCACGTTCACACGGAAGTTGATACCTACGTAGGGCGATACGTAGAAGTTGTCGGCCACGTTGAAGCGGTATACGAAGTTTACGGGCACTGCGAGGTTGATGTTGGTGAATTTCTCTTTGGCTTTGGCATTCACGTAGTAGTCCTTGCCCTCAAACTCTACATCAAACGATTCGCTTTCGAGAGTAGAGCTCTTGATGGCGGTGTTGAACTGCAGGCCGGCCTCAAGATACATCGGAAGCGATGACGAGAGGGTAAAGCCGTGCACGTAAGATACGCCGATACCGTTGGCGCTGAAGCTTGCATCTTCGTCGAGATACTTGTTTGCGCCGTAGTGGTCGTTGAGGTAGGATACCTGGATACGGTTGTAGCTCTTGTTCTCTTCGCCGAAAGAAGCGTCGGAAGCACGCTGTGCTGACATCGAGAATGCCACACAAGCAACTGTAAGGGCTGTGATGATTTTTTTCATACTAACAAACAGTTTAATGTTGATTTATATTTGTATTAAAGATTGAAATCCATTTGCCAAACGTTATACTGGCCTTTCTTGGCCGAACCGCGCTCTGACACAAAGTAGATGCTCTTGCCGTCGGGAGCCCAGATGGCGGAGAGGTCGTTGCCGGGATGGAAAGTGAGCTGTGTGAGCTGCGAGCCGTCGGTGCGCACCGCAAAGATATCGGTATTGAGATCGCGATGCTTCTCCGACTGCGATGTGCCTGTGACGAGCAGCCACTGGCCGTTGGGGCTGAGCTGAGGAGTGGTGAAACTGCGCTCGGGCAGGCTGAGGATCACCTCCTCGACACCGGTCTTGAGGTTGAGACGCCAGATTTCGCTCTCCTTGTCTTCTGTAAATCGGGCGCAATATATCACATCGGGATTCTTGGGATCGAGCACCGGAGTCATGCCTCGCGAATAGTTGGAGAAGAGATTGTTTTTGCGATCCCAGCTCCACAGCGAGTATGCGCCCATACCTTCGCCGCGGTGGAAATAAACGGTATTGTTGTCTTTGGAGATCTGGCCTGCAAAGTCGTTGTCGGTACCGCTCGACACCTGGCGCACCACATTGCCCTGCTCTGTATCAACCAGATATATGCCATAGTGACCACCTCGCCACTCAGTGAAGCAAATTGTCTTGCCGTCAGGGCTAAGTGTGAAATCTCGCACATTTGTGCGGAATGTGCGCTGCACGCTCGATCCGCCACGCTTGGCGTCCTTCACCATCACATTGGTTGTGCCGTTCTTATTATTAATGTATGCGAGCTTGCTGCCGTCGGGAGTAAGACCGATCTGCGGATTGACCCACCATGTGACAGTTGAAGCTTTGCCGCCGCCGAATTTAAATATACCGGTTTTTGCGGGGAATACTGAGCTGACAGCATCGGCATCTTCGGTGATTCGCTCAAACTTCACGCCACCCTCCTCAGGGACCGACACCATCGAATAGTCTATCTTCTTAGCATTTACGGAAGGCATACAGAGCGATGCTATACCTATAGCTACAAGTATGTTAATTCGTTTCATAGTGATAAAAATTGGTTGTTTCTTGCAAAAAACTATAAGAGTGTATTTCTCTTGATACTATAGTTCGGCACAAAATTACACACTTTTTTACATTTACCCCCCCCCCAAGCGTTAATATTAGTTAACATGATTTTAATTAATCACCTCCCTCGATTGTTGCCGTAACCGAAAGGTCGGAAAACCAGTCGATTTGTCCGATTTTCCGACCATATTGATACAGAATGTATACCTTTGCACCCAACTATTAAATCAGGAGTGCAAAAATCAAGATGCGCGCGAAGCGCCGCTGCACTCCATAAGAGCCTCTATAATTTTACCGTCATGGCCGAAAGGTCGGAAAACTGGTCGATTTGTCCGATTTTCCGACCATATTGATACAGAATGTATACCTTTGCACCCAACAATTAAATCAGGGGTGCAAAATCAAGATGCGCGCGAAGCGCCGCTGCACTCCATAAACTGTGTTTTATGAAAAAAACAATCGTTGCGGCAATCGCAATCGCAACCACCCTCACAGCTGCCGCCGAAGGGTATCAGGTGAACACCCTGAGCGCACGACAGCTCGGCATGGGCCACACAGGCGTGGCTCAGAAACTCGGTGCCGAAAGTATGTTCTTCAACCCCGCAGGCATGGGATTCATGGATCAGCGCATGGATATATCGGCTGCCATCTCCCCCATCTTCCCCACGGCTACGATCACTATGCCCGACGGCTCAAAATTCAGCACCGACAACGAAGCCTCGACCCCGATGATGATCGATCTCGGATTCTCGATCTACGACAACCTGAAAGCCGGTATCGCTTTCTATACCCCCTACGGATCAAACATCAACTGGACCGACAACTGGCCCGGATCGGTCCTGAACCAGAGCGTAAAGCTGCAGACATTCACCGTGCAGCCTTCGGTAGCATGGCGTCCGATCAAAGGGCTCTCGGTAGGTGCCGGCCTGATGATCACCTGGGGAAGCGTGGATCTGAACAAAGGTCTCGTCGCGGCATCGTCGGTCGACAATGTGCTTGCGATGATGGGCTCAGAATACAGATTCGGACAGACTACACCCGCATCGGTCAACCTCAAAGGCACATCGCAGATCGCAGTGGGTGTGAATGTCGGCGCCATGTACGAAATCGACCCGCACTGGACCGTCGGCGCAGCCTACCGCTCGCGCATGTCGATGAAAGTAAAGGCCGGCGACGCATCCCTGACATACGCCAACGAAGTGGCGCGCAACCTTCTGCAGCAGCAGCTCGATATGATCAACAATGCCAACTTTGCAGCCGAGATGCCGTGCCCGTGGGTGCTCAACTTCGGTGTAGCTTATCAGCCTACCGACCGATGGACCATAGCCGCCGACGCCCAGCTCACCGGATGGCATACATATCGTAATCTCAACATCGACTTCCTCGACCCCAAACTTGAGCCCTACAACCAGCATCTGCATAAGAACTATCACAACGCATGGGCTGTGAAACTCGGAGCAGAATTTGCCGCAACCGAGCGTTTCGACGTACGCGCCGGCCTGATGGTTGACGCAACTCCGGTCGACAAAGAGTACTACAATCCCGAAACTCCGGGGATGACCCGCGTGAACCCTTCGGTCGGACTGTCGTTCAGCCCGGTGAAAGGGCTCTCGATCGATGCCGCCTTCATGTATGTGATAGGGTGCGGACGCGACAACGCCACCTGCAAATACGATGACCTGATGATGAAATCGCTCGGCTTGCCCTACGAAAAGGAATTCAAGGCCGACTACAATCTGCACGCCTTCATCCCCTCCATCGGCCTGCGCTACTCATTCTGATTTCAGAACCCGTCAGACCTATTCTGAGCCGGCAAAGCCGCCCTCTCCGGGCTGTTTTGCCGGCTTCTATGATAGAAGGAACTCTCTTAAAGATAGCATTTTGACACCGTAGTGAGAGTTGGGAGCCGAGTCTCTAAGCGTCACAAGAACTTTTTCATAATTATCCGGCACTTCCAGAAGATTCCCTAACTCGCGTTCTGCTGTAGCCGCAGAGTCGATATGCAAAGCTACTTGCACGTATTTCCGCTCATTATTTTTCTCAGCTACAAAATCAATCTCTTTTCCACCGGGGAGCGTACCGATTTTAACATCGAAATTATCGGAGCGTAACTTGTTGTATACAGCGTTTTCCATCAAGCCACTTATATCAGTTGGTCGATAACCTATTATAGAGTTTCTTAAGCCAAGATCTTCAAAAAAGTACTTCTCCCCTATCTCAAAGTGCTTTTTACCTACAATATCCCAGCGCATTGCCTTATTAACAATATAGGCATCACATAAATACTGAACATACGTCTGCACCCCCGTGACTGTCCCGGAGACGCGTTGCGACTTAATGTAGTCTGCAATCTTCTTAGCAGTAAACAGTTGACCGATATTGCCGGCCAAATACATTACAAGACGCTGCAGGAAGTCATTGTTGCGTACAGAGTTTCTCGCAACTATATCCCGATAAATTATTGCATCGCAAAGTCCGCTCAAATATTCTATCCATGTAGATCGGTCGGGGAGGTTTCTGAGATAGGGCATTCCCCCGAAACGAAGATACAGATCCAACGATTCATCGGAATCCACCATCGAATGAAACGACAGAAATTCAGGATAAGAAAGGGGATGCACTCTTATCTCAATACTTCGTCCCGCCAGACGCGACCCAATCTCCGAAGACAACATGGTCGAGTTGCTCCCTGTCACATATATATCATTAGCGGGATTCAGGCTCAACGACCTAACCACTTTCTCAAATCCTTCAATCTCCTGGATCTCATCTATAAAAATATAATTTTTAGCTGTGTTCGAGAGCCGTTCACTAATCTCATTGTTCAATCCGTCTGCATCCTTAATGTGTGAAAACGCAAACTCCTCAAGATTGATCGTAATACAATTGGCGGTCGGATTCATCTGACGAATTACGCTTTCGACAGATTTCATCAAATAACTCTTCCCGACACGTCGCTGCCCGGTAAGAACCTTGATCAGCTTTTTATCAATATACGGTATTATCTTATCAAGATATAGAGGCCGTGGTAGATTATCCATTCTTTCTATTATATCATAAACTATATGCAAAAATACAGAAAGTTTCCGGTATATCCAAAACTTTATGCGATTTTTGAAAAAGTTTCCAGTATATCCAAAACTCTACCAAGGAATACTCGAGTTTAGCGAGTTCGGCACGGATAAACCATTATATTATAAAAAAAATTCATACCTTTGCAGTCTTGCAATAAGAGTCACCCTGTCGAAAGATGAACGTCAACAATCTTCCACCGTTTAAATTCAAGCCCTATCTCAAGGAGGTGATATGGGGCGGCGATCGCATTGCCCGCTTCAAGGGCCTGCGGCAAGCTCCTGATAATCTCGGCGAAAGCTGGGAGATTTCGGCTATCAAAGGGAAAGAGAGCACTGTGGCCGATGGCCCCGACGAAGGGCTCACACTCTCGCAGCTGATCGACAAATATGGTGCCGAACTTGTGGGCAAAGGTTATGACGGTGAGAGCTTCCCCCTCCTCATCAAGCTGATCGACGCTCGCCACGACCTGTCGCTGCAGGTGCATCCCGGCGACGAGATGGCTCGCTCCTGCCACGGATGCAGTGGCAAGACCGAAATGTGGTATATCATCGACAACGACCCCGAAGCCCGCATCTACGCCGGTTTCAAAAAGGAGATAAGCCCCGAGCATTACCGCTCGCATGTGGCCGACGGCTCTATAGTCGACGACATCCTGATACACCCCTCCGAGCCGGGTTCGGTATTCTTTCTCCCTCCGGGACGCATCCATGCCATCGGCGCAGGCAATTTCCTGATCGAGGTGCAGCAATCGAGCGACGTGACATACCGGGTGTTCGACTACAACCGTCCAGATTCTGACGGGCGCCCGCGCGAGCTGCACATTGACCGGGCCTGCGAGGCGCTCGATTTCAAAGCCACCCCCGAAGCAGAAGTGCTATCGCATCCGGAGCAATCAGTTTCAGGAATTTTACCTATTTGTTCATGTCAGTACTTCCGTGTGTCGCGTATCACAGTCGAGGGTACCATGCAGATTGATATGACTGATCTCGACGCCTTTGTGACAGTCACAGTGATTGCCGGAGCCATGCGTATCAAGGTTCCCGGACAGCGAGCTGTCAAACTGTCGCAGGGCGAAACAGCCCTGATACCGGCCTCGGCACAGAGTGTCACACTCAAAGGAAATGCCATCGCTGTGACCTCAACAGTGCCGCATTGAGCCGGTCCTGATTTTTGTGAGACAGGCTCTAAGATTTTTTTGGGTAGAAATGACAGCGAATAAAAAAAAAGTTTTAAATTTGCCCTCGTATTACAACACTAATCAATAAAACTATCTACAACTATGGCTTACGTAATCACCGATTCCTGCGTAGCATGTGGCACCTGCCTGCCCAACTGCCCTACCGACTCGATCAGCGAAGGCGACATCTATGTGATCAACCCCGACACTTGCATCGACTGCGGCACTTGCGCTGAGGTTTGCCCCAGCGAGGCTATCATCCCCGGCGAATAATCGTCTGACACCCGCACAGGATAAACTTACAGTATAGCCGGACTCTACAGACTGCCCGCCAGCGGCACCCGTAGAGCCCGGTTTTTCGTCACTTTTAACTAATGAAAGGTTTAATTGCATCGGTCACGGCTATCATAATTTCTCTAGCTTCAGCAGCTTCAATTCTCCCATCACCTGACGTGGTAGAGGAGGCGGAGGAGGCGCGGGCGGCGTATTTGGAGAGAATGCGTGCGCTTAATGCACCGGGGACGGTGGCTCCCGACTTTCCGGTTATACTCCCCGACGGTACACGGTCTACCTTTTCGGCTCTTGTAGCTGCGGATGGCGAGACTATTGTCGTGTTTTACGATCCGGACTGCGACACTTGCCATCAATACCTGCAGACCCTTCGCGACGATGCCGCACTGCAGCAGGCTGTGGTGGTAATTGATACAACGGGCGATGTGCGGCTGATGGCACGCGACGCGGGGTTCAACCCTGCGGCGTGGAGATTTGCTTCTGTCGCCATCGATATAGAGGAGCAGCCGCTATACTATATCGAGAGTTTCCCGACC
>CAZPKH010000034.1:0-20040 GCA_964587165.1 uncultured Muribaculaceae bacterium | reverse complement strand
ACCTCCACGTCCCGAACGTGGCGCGCTAACCAACTGTGCTACACCCCGAGTGCGCTATCCCGACCGGCTCCCCTCAATGAGCGGGCGAACCGACCCGGCGCGGTTTGCGACTGCAAATGTAGACATTATTTTTGAATTACCGCACGTTTATCCAAATATTTTTTTGCTCCTTCCGCTATTTCATACATTTTTTTGCTACTTTTGCAGTGTTTAAGAAGCGCACCGAAGCCAGAGTTTTTTCGGTATAATTCGCTTAATATCCTTAACATCAGATACTATTATAAATTTCATACAAATATGAGCATCTTTACGAAAATTGCCGACGGCGAGATACCATCATACAAGGTGGCTGCCGACGACCGCCATTATGCTTTCCTCGATATCAATCCCGTGGCTCCGGGCCACACGCTCGTAATACCGCGCCGCGAAGTCGACTATCTCTTTGATTTAAGCGAACAGGAGTATGCCGACCTGATGGAGTTTGCCCGCAAAGTGGCTTTGGCGATGAAAGAGGTGATGCCTTGCCGTAAGGTGGGAATGGCCGTTCTTGGACTTGAGGTACCCCATGCTCACGTGCATCTTGTGCCTATCACCAAAGAGTCGGATATGAATTTCTTCAAGGAGAAACTATCGCTCGACAGCAAGGATATGGCTGAGATTGCCGAAAAGATAAACAAAAAGTTCTCCGAAATCAATAATTGATCATGAAATACGCGATTCTTTCGTTGGCTCTTATGGGCGGTGTGCTGACTGCCGGAGCACAAGCGCAAACCATGTCGACCACAACTGCCGACGGCCGTACCGTGACTGTCACGGCTGTTACCGACAATATAATTAAGGTGTCTAACTTAGGCTCCGGAGAAAAAGCTCATCGCTCGCGCTCGGTAGTTCTCGCCCCGACAGGGCAGGTCAAGACTCAGATGATCGATGATGCCTGGGGATCGACAATGTCGACTCCTACGGGTGTGATCGTGACTCTCGATAAGCTGACCGGTGGAGTCAATATCACAGCCGGAGGAAGCCGCTCGGTGGCCGACGACGGCATACGCACCGCTGCCGACGGCCGGCGTGAGCTCTCCCTCTCGACCATGGGAGCAGGCTCATTCTACGGCGCAGGCGAGCGTGGCTATAACTTCAATCTGGCAGGCGACACCCTCGTGATGTACAACAAGCAGAACTACGGCTACACGGCATCCGACCGCCGCATACGCCAGATGAATATCACAATGCCGCTCTTTGTATCGTCGGCCGGATATGCCGTGCTGTTCGACGACTATGCTGCTGCCGAGATGATCATGTCAAATCCTATAAAGTATATCACCGAGAGTCCCGATCCGGTGGACTACTACTTCATCAACGGTGCCGGATCGCTGGCAAATGTAGCCAAAGAGTATACCGCACTCACAGGGCGGCAGCCTCTGTCGCCGTTCTGGGCGTTAGGATATATCACTTCCAAATACGGATACAAGACCGAAGCCGAAACCCGCGGTGTGGTCGACACCCTCAAACGCGCCGGCTACCCCCTCGACGGTATTGTGCTCGACCTTTATTGGTATGGGAAGGAGGAAGATATGGGGCGCCTGACATGGGATGCCGAGCAATGGCCTCAATATAAGAAAATGCTTGCCGACCTCAAGGCAAAAGGCGTGAATCTTGTGGCAATATCCCAGCCTTACGTGCTTCGCAACGGCCGGGCTATCGACAACTATAACGAGCTTGCACCGCGCGGCATGTTTGTGGCCGACTCTACAGGGCGTGCTCCTCAGGATGTGAAGATCTGGGTAGGCGAAGGAGGTATGTTTGATGTAAGCAACCCCGACACACGGGCCTGGCTTGCCGAACGATACCGCCAGCTCACAGTCGACGGTGTGACCGGATGGTGGGGCGACCTCGGCGAACCGGAGGTGCATCCCGAGACGGCCCTCCACGCCAATGGCCTGACGGCACGACAGTACCACAATCAGTATGGCAACGACTGGAGTGAGATAATATCCGATATGTTTGCCGCAGAGTTTCCCGACACCCGACTGATGACAATGATGCGCGGAGGCACAGCCGGATTGCAGCGCTATTCAGTGTACCCCTGGAGCACGGACGTATCGCGGTCGTGGGGCGGACTGCAGCCGCAGGTGGTCATCATGCTAAACTCCGGCCTCAGCGGCTTAGGATATATGAGCCACGACGTGGGCGGCTTCGCGGTCGATCCCGAAAACCCCAAGGACCCCGAGCTATATGTGCGCTGGCTTCAGCTCGGCACCTTCTCCCCCATTCTCCGCACGCATGCCCAGCAGGAGGCAGAACCGTACAAGTACCCCGAGCAGCAGTCTATCATCCTGCCGCTCATCAAGGAGCGTTACCGCTGGCTCCCTTACAACTACACTTTGGCGTACGAAAATGCCTCGCAGGGTCTGCCCCTTGTACGTCCGCTTAACTTCTACACCGCAGGCTCCAATGCACTCGATACCATCACCGACCAGTATCTCTGGGGACGCGACGTGATGATTGCACCGGTGCTTACGCAGGGGACTACATCGCGCGCCGTGACCTTCCCCGAAGGCACATGGCTTGATATTCTCAACCCCGCGAATGTCTATCAGGGCGGCGAAACTATCGAGTATCCTGCTCCGCTCGAAGTTCTTCCGATGTTTGTGCGCGCAGGCGCGTTCATACCGACTGCGGACTATAAAATGAACAATACCGGCGACTATGATCCTTCGCGCTATACCGTAAACTATTATCCGGCTGCCGGAGCATCAACCGGCTACACTATGTATGAGGATGACCGCGTCTCAAACAGCTCGCTCAGCGCCGGCAACTACGCCCTCATCAAATTCACAGGTGTTGACTCTGCCGAAGCAATCCAGATCACCGCTACGCAGTCGGGAGAGTATAACGGTATGCCGACCCGCAAATCTCTGACATTTATGGTGCACGGCATAACCTCGAAACCCAAAGCCGTAAATATAGGTGGAAAGAAAGCTTCGGGGTGGAAATACGATGCCCGCACATCTACCCTCACGATCCCCGCTACCCTCACCCCTTCCACACAGCTTTCTATCAGTATTGCGAAATAACCGTAACGAATGATTCTACAATCGCCCTCAGCTCATAGCTCATGCCAAAAGCTGAGGGCGATATTTTACAGAGGCGATGGATGTATTCAGAAAAGAGCTTGATGCGTTCTACGAGAGTCAGAAACTCGGGCAAGAAAATCTTGATTCGAGTCTGTTGACCGACTGTATGCGCAAGGTAGCGATCGCCACCGAGATCGACAGCGACTGCCGGGTGATCACTGATGCATCGGCCGACGTATGCTATATATACGGCGGAAAGTTCAGCTATCTTTTAGGGCTCACGGATAGTGTGCCATACAGTCAGGAAGTAGCATCGAGCGATGAGGACGAAATCTACAACCGCATCCATCCGGAGGATCTTGTGGACAAACGGATGCTGGAATATGAGTTTTTCAAATTTATCGACAGCGCGCCGAACGATAAGAAAACAAACTATAAAGCGACGTGTCGCCTGAGACTTAAAAACCGGGATGGCGACTATATGTGCGCTTCAAACAGCACGCAGGTACTCCGCCTGTCGCCGGCCGGGAAGGTCTGGCTGATACTCTGTTGCTACGATTTAGCACATGATCAGGGCTCTTTTGAGGGGATAGCTCCTGAAATCATAAATATGTCGACCGGCGAAATCAGACGGCTTCACCTTACCGAGAGGCGCTCACACATCCTCACCGAACGCGAAAAAGAGATACTTAATCTCATAAAAGCCGGCAAACTAAGCAAGGAGATCGCCGACATATTGGGAATAAGCATACATACCGTGAACAGACACCGGCAGAATATTCTCGAAAAACTGAGTGTCGGAAACTCAATCGAAGCCGTCATGGCAGCATCTGTGATGAAGCTGCTATAATGATGGTTATAAATCAGTATTTTGCCAATGGATAATACACCGTAATTTTGTCGCAAAATAATTTGCGATGAAAAAGGCAATCTTAACATTTATTACAGCAGTACTGACTTCTTCAGTAGCGGTATCTTCCTCCTCCAATAACTTCAACTGGGGAAACGCCACAGTATATTTCGTAATAACCGATCGTTTCTGCAACGGCGATTCTACAAATGATCTGAATTATGGCCGGATCGTGGATTACGGCTCCGAACGGCGGAATGCCGCCACATTTCACGGCGGAGATTTCAAAGGGATGCTCCGGAAAGCCAAGGAGGGTTACTTTAAAGAGTTGGGCGTAGATGTGGTGTGGATGACGGATGTATACGAGCAGATACATGGCTGGATGTCGGGGAGCGGATCGGTAAACGACTTCCCGCATTACGGTTATCACGGGTACTATCCGCTGGATTACACCCAGACTGACAAAAATTACGGTACCGTCGACGAGTTCCGCGAGCTTGTCGACACCCTGCATAACCAAGGTATCCGCGTGATGCTCGGTGCTAATCTGAATAATCCCGGCTACCCTACCCTCCTCGATGCCGTGCAGTACGGATTTGCCGAGACAGGGCTCAATGAGACAGAAGCAGCTCAACACATCCCGCAGTGGAGCTATGACGAATTTTTCGAAAATCGTCTAAAATGGAATGGGTGGTATGACCGTGGTTGGATCAGAATGCCGGATGAAGAATGGGATGAATCCGACCCTCTCCAGGCCACACTCTATGGGCTGCCGGACTTTAAAGATGAGTCTGACGACCCGGTAAAAATACCTGAGTTTCTTAAGAAAAAATGGAAAAACGAGCGGGATAGCAATGATGCGTGGGTCAATCCGGCTGCGGTCGGATTGCGTAAGGATCGCAAATGGAGCCCTATGCAATATCTTATTGCATGGATCGCTTCGTGGGTTGAAGAGTTTGGCATCGACGGATTCAGGTGCGACATTGTGGAAAATACACATCCTGACAGATGGAAAGAGCTCAGCGAAGCATGCAAAAAAGCTCTTGCGACATGGCGGAAGAATCATCCCGAAAGCCCGGCAGCTGGATGGACGGATAAATTCTACATGACCGGCGACTACGACATGGCCGGTATTGACCTAAAAGACGAATATGCAGATGCGGGATTTTCAAGCCTTGTGAATTTCTACTTCCCAAAGCATGGCGACCTTGACGGTATAACGTATATCTGGCAAGCTTATGCCGACACTGTTCAGGCACACCCGCACTGGCAGCCGTTCAATTATCTGAACAACTCATATCACCGGGAAGCTGATATGGAGAATATGATTGATTGCGCCACCACGCTTCTACTTTCGCCGGGGATCGCACAAGTATTTTACGGCGATGAGACAGGGCGCAGACTCAGCGACGCCCGCTTCAATGTCGACAGCAATCAGGCATTCCGCTCTGATATGAACTGGAATGATATTGATAGCACACTTTTAGTGCACTTCCGCAAATTGGGAAAAATCCGCAAAGCACATCCCGCAATAGGGATGGGACGACAGACAACCATAGATCAGCACACATCCATACGAGTATACGGCAACGACACCGTATTAATAAAACTCCGCCCGGTTGAGGGTCGACCTATTGAAGTGCACGGATGGTTTGCCGACGGACAGACGGTTGTCGAACTATACACCGGCAGCGAAGGGATCGTTGAGCAAGGCGCAGTGCTGTTCCCCGCATATTCGAACAAAATTGCTATCCTTGCTGCAAAGGAAACTTATCAAAAAAAATAGTATAGCCTTTCATACAGGCTCTTAACGTAGCACGAGCCATTCAGTGGGTGCTGTCCGGGGAAAAGCGTAAATTTTTGACGGCAATACTTCAAGTTCCGGGATTTTAATCTTATCTTTGCGTCATAAGAACAGAACCTATGGACAAACCTCTCATACTGATAAGCAACGACGACAGTATCAGCTCGAAAGGTATTCACGAGCTTGTCGACGCAGTATCCTCTCTCGGAGCAGAAATATATGTAGTGGCACCCGCCGAGCAGCACTCGGGCCAATCATCGGCCATCACCGTGAGCTCTCCGCTGCGCGTCGAAACACTCCCCGACTATAACGGCGCTCACATGTTTGCAATAAACGGTACGCCGGTCGACTGCGTGAAGCTCGCAATGCACACCCTGCTGCCACGTCGTCCCGACATGATGCTTTCGGGCATAAACCATGGCTCTAATGCCGGCAACTGTGCAGTGTATTCCGGCACTATCGGTGCCACACTCGAAGCGTGCATGGCCGGTATACCCGCTGTCGGATTCTCTCTGCTGAGCCACTCGCCACAAGCCGACTTCTCCGGCGCACTCCCCATCGTGACCGAAATATCGCGCAGGGTGCTCGCCGACGGCCTCCCCAAAGATGTGTGCCTTAATGTCAATATACCGAAAGAGTGTACGCCCAAAGGTATAAAGACCGTACGCGCAGCCTTAGGATACTGGACTGATGAGTATCAGAGCTACACAGACCCTCACGGACGTACGTTCTACATGCTTTCGGGACGTTTTGTCAACACAGAGCCTGATGCAACCGACACCGACGAATATTGGCTTGCACGTCAGTATGCCACAGTCGTGCCCGTGCGCCCCGACCAGTCGGACATCGCGGCAATACCTCTCGTAAGCTCTCTGCTCGAAGGTATCGCCCAATAAAAAAATCAGAAAATTTATCACTTTTTACCATTCAATAAAAAAAACTTGCTATATTTACACGGCAGTTCGAAAACACGTTGTGCCGTAGCGGCTCACCGTATTTTCGGAGTGCACTTACATGCATCAATACATTAAATCAAATATCACGAACACTATGAAAATTTCTTTCAATGTGGACTACCGTACGGCCTGGGGCGAATGGCTCTATATCACCGGCGATATAGACGCTCTGGCGCAAGGCAACGAAGCTGAAGCTCCCAAGATGGAGTTTGACGGCAACGACAAATGGACACTCACCATCGAAGTGCCCGACGATACAACCCGCTTCGATTTCCGCTACTTTATCCGCCACGAGAACGGATATATCAAGCGCGAGTGGGGTAAGCCCCACCATTTCGTACGCGGCCGTCAGGCTCGCACCTACGAGATCTTCGACCGCTGGCAGGATCAACCTTGGGATAAACCTTACTACGCATCGGCCTTCACCGACTGTGTGAACCGCCGCGACAACCGCGACGAGGAGTTGCTGCCCCGCAGCGGGTATGTAATGCTCAAGGTCCAGGCTCCGATGGTTTCCCCCGACGAGGTAGTAGCCGTAAGCGGCGGCTGCGACGCCTTAGGCGGTTGGGATGCATCAAAAGCCGTGGTGATGAACGATCACGACTTCCCCGTATGGAGCGTCAACCTCGAGTATAAAGCTCTCGACAAACCGTGCGAATACAAATTCCTCATCCTCAAAAAAGATACCCGCGAGCTCGTAGCATGGGAAGGTGGCGGCAACCGAGTGTTCAACATCATGCCCGAGGCCAAGAATGCAGCTGTAATCGATGCAGGACAGCGCCTGATAAACCCCAAGACACCGTGGAAAGGTGCCGGCGTAGCGATACCCGTATTCTCGATCCGCACTGCCGACGACTTCGGTGCAGGCGACTTCGCCGACCTCAAAGCCATGACCGACTGGGCTGTGGCAACCGGCCAGAAATTCATCCAGATACTGCCTATCAACGACACCACGATGACCGGCACATGGACTGATTCATACCCCTACAACGCCAACTCGACATTCGCGCTTCACCCGATGTATCTGCGTCTGTCCGATATGGGGCGCCTTGCCGACCCTACCCGTCAGGCTTACTACGACAATCTGGGCAAAGAGCTCAACGAGCTTGAGACCGTCGACTACGAACGCGTGAACAACGCCAAGCGCGACTTCACCCGCGAGCTCTTCGCGGAGCAGGGAGCAGCCACTCTCGAAAGCGACGACTTCAAGGCATTCGTAGAGCGCAATGCCTACTGGCTCACCCCCTATGCAGCATTCTGTGTGCTCCGCGACATCAACGGCACTCCCGTGATGAGCCGTTGGGGCGTATATGCCGAATATTCCGAGGAGAAAGTGGCACGCTTTGTCGAAAGCCACAAGGACGAGATCAACTACGTATACTATATACAGTATCACCTCGACCGACAGCTGCGCGATGCGGTAGATTATGCACACGCCAACGGCGTGGCCATCAAAGGCGATATACCTATCGGCATTTCGCGCACGAGCGTCGACGCATGGATCAACCCGCGCCTGTTCAACCTCGACTGTCAGGCCGGAGCGCCGCCGGATGATTTCTCCGTACTTGGCCAAAACTGGGGATTCCCCACCTACAACTGGGAGGAGATGAACCGCGACGGCTTCGCCTGGTGGAAACAGCGCTTCCGCAAGATGTCGGAGTATTTCGATGCCTACCGTATCGACCATGTGCTCGGTTTCTTCCGCATTTGGCAGATCCCGATGGACGCTCTTCACGGTCTGCTCGGCGTATTCAGCCCCGCCCTCCCCTTCAGCACCGACGAGCTTCGCTACAACTATGACTTCTGGCTCGATGTCGATCTGCAGACCACGCCGTATATCATGGAGTACTTCATCCACGACTTCTTCGGCGATCTCACCGACGAGGCTCGCGAGCGATTCCTCTGCGATGCCGGCAACGGCCGCTACCGCCTCAAGCCTGAGTTTGACACCCAGCGCAAGGTGGCCGACTATTTCGCTCAGCAGGAGCCCAACGAGAAGAACAACCGCCTCAGCAACGCCCTGATGGGTCTGATCGACCAGGTGCTCTTCATCGAAGATCCTTACGAAAAAGGGAAATATCACCCGCGCATCTCTGCACAGTACACATATATATACCGCTCGCTCACCGACTATGAAAAGTGGTGCTTCGACCGCCTCTACAACGACTTCTTCTACCGCCGCCACAACGACTTCTGGTATGGCAAGGCGATGTGGAAGCTCCCCCCGCTGATCGATGCCACCGACATGCTCGTATGCGCTGAAGACCTCGGCATGATACCCGACTGCGTGCCTGCCGTGATGAGCGCCCTCGAGATATTGGCTCTCGAGATACAGCGTATGCCTAAAGATCCGAAAGCTGAGTTCGGCAACACATGGAGCTACCCCTACTACTCGGTATGCACCACCTCGACTCACGACATGGGCGGAATACGCCAGTGGTGGGAAGAGAACCGCGATGTGACACAGCGCTTCTACAACAATGTGCTGCACGAAGGTGGGCCGGCCCCCTTCTATGCCGAGCCCTGGATATGCGATAAGATCGTCACCGCACACCTGCTTTCGCCCTCGATGCTCTGCATCCTGCCGCTGCAGGACTGGCTCTCGATGCACGGCACACTTCGCCGCTCCAACCCGCAGGAGGAGCAGATCAATGTGCCTGCCAACCCGCGCCACTACTGGCGTTACCGTATGCACCTGCCGGTTTCGGAGCTGATAGCAGATGTCGACTTCAACGCCTATATACGCGACAAAGTAGCCGCATCGGGTCGCTGATTATTTCCACAACATATATGCCAAGCCGTGAAAACCTGCGGCTTGGCATATTTTCTTGCATACCATGTAGAGTAGAAGTATATGTTACAATCTATAGTATATCTTATTGTCGGACTGCTGCTAATAATGTACGGCGCTTCTTGGCTCACCGACGGCGCCTCGTCAGTGGCTCGTCGCATGGGGGTGTCTGACCTCGTGATCGGTCTCACAATCGTGGCGTTCGGCACATCTGCTCCAGAGCTTGCCATTTCGGTCATCTCCGCAATCGACGGCAGCGCTGAGCTTGCCATTGGCAACGTTGTGGGTTCCAATATCTTCAACATTCTTGTGATAATAGGAATAACCGCCATCGTCGCTCCGATCAAAGTAGAGCGAAGCATTCTGTCGGCCGAGATGCCGCTGGTACTTCTGTCGGCACTCGCTCTGCTCGCTATAGGTGCTTCGCCGTACTTAGGAGGAGGAACGCCTGTGGTGAGCCGGACAGACGGCATTCTGCTTTTGCTTTTCTTTGCCATATTCATGCGCTACGTCTTTGCACAGGCACGCAAAGGGGGTGTTGACACCTCCGGCGACACAAAACCGACCAAAGAGATCCCTATGTGGAAGTCGGCGCTTATGATCGCAGCCGGGCTGGGAGGATTGATCTGCGGGGGCGATCGTTTTGTCGACGGAGCCTCGGGTATCGCATCGGCAATGGGAGTAAGTCAGGCAGTGATAGGCTTGACAGTTGTGGCTGCCGGCACATCGCTGCCCGAGCTTGCGACCTCGATAGTAGCCGCCCGACGCGGGAGGCCCGGAATGGCAATCGGCAACGTTATCGGCTCCAACATCTTCAATATCTTCATGGTGCTGGGTGCATCGGCAGTAGTGCGACCGCTGCCGTTCGGCGACATAGGCATAACCGAACTTCTTGTGCTCACGGCAGCTTGCCTGCTCTTCTGGCTCGAAGGATTGTTCTGGCGTCAACGCACCATCACTCGCGGCGAAGGTGCTTTGCTGCTTGCGCTCTACATCGCTTACACCACGTGGCTTGTTATTAGCGCCTGATGCCATATTTTTTTGGACATCACAAATATATTTCTTAATTTTGGAGTACCGTTAAGAAAACACTAACTAAAAACCAATATACCATGTACGGAAAATTCAAAGAGCATCTTGCCAAAGAGCTTCAGGAGATCAAGGATGCCGGTCTCTACAAAAACGAACGCATAATCTGCTCACCCCAGAAATCCGATATCGAAGTCGAAGGAGCAGCAGGCGAAGTGCTCAACTTCTGCGCAAACAACTACCTCGGCCTCAGCGACAATCAGCGTCTTATCGATGCTGCTAAAGCTGCAATGGACCGTCGCGGCTACGGCATGAGCTCAGTGCGCTTCATCTGTGGCACTCAGGATCTCCACAAAGAGCTTGAGAAAGCTATCTCCGACTATTTCCATACAGAGGACACAATACTCTACGCTGCCTGCTTCGATGCAAACGGCGGTCTGTTCGAGCCGCTTCTCACCGAGGAGGACGCAATAATATCAGATGCCCTCAATCACGCTTCGATAATCGACGGCGTGCGTCTGTGCAAAGCAAAACGGTATCGTTATGCCAACGCCGACATGGCCGATCTGGAGCGTTGCCTCCAGGAAGCTCAGGCTCAGCGTTTCCGCATCATTGCCACCGACGGCGTATTCTCGATGGACGGCAATGTAGCCCCGATGGACAAAATCGTGGAGCTGGCCGAGAAATACGACGCACTGGTGATGGTCGACGAAAGCCACTCGGCAGGCGTTGTGGGTAAGACAGGTCACGGCGTAGCTGAGAAGTACGACTGCTACGGCAAGATCGACATCTTCACCGGCACACTCGGCAAATCGTTCGGAGGTGCAATGGGCGGCTTCACTACCGGTCGCAAGGAGATCATCGACATGCTCCGCCAGCGCTCGCGTCCGTACCTTTTCTCCAACTCTGTGGCTCCCTCGATCGTGGGCGCTTCGATAGAGATGTTCAAGATGCTCGGTGAGAGCGACGAGCTCCACACCCGCCTGATGGACAATGTAGAATATTTCCGCACACGCATGCTTGAGGCCGGCTTCGACATCAAGCCCACGCAGAGTGCCATCTGCGCCGTGATGCTCTACGATGCAAAACTGTCGCAGGACTTTGCAGCCGAGATGCAGAAAGAGGGTATCTACGTGACCGGTTTCTACTACCCAGTAGTGCCCAAAGGACAGGCCCGTATACGTGTACAGCTCTCCGCCGGCCACGACCGCGAGCAGCTCGACCGCGCAATTGCAGCCTTCATCAAGGTAGGCAAAAAGCTCGGCGTGATAAAGTAATATACCGTTAAAATCTATATGTCAGGTCGTTATTCTGTAGCGGCCTGACTTTATTACATATTGATGCGCAAGATCATACATATCGACATGGACGCATTTTTTGCGTCGGTTGAGCAGCACGACAACCCCGGGCTGCGAGGGCTTCCCATAGCCGTGGGGGGCGACTCACCTCGATCTGTGGTCTGTACCGCAAGCTATGAAGCCCGACGGTTTGGGGTGCGCTCGGCCATGCCTATGAGCCGTGCACGCCGTCTGTGCCGCGACCTTGTGGTGGTGCCCGTACGGTTTGCCCGATACAAGGAGGTCTCGGCCCAAGTACACGAGATTTTCAGGGAATATACCGATCTGATCGAGCCGCTGTCGATAGATGAAGCTTTTCTCGATGTGACCGTCAATCGTGCCGGTATTACTTTGGCCCGCGATGTGGCCATCGAGATAAAACGCAAAATATTCGAGCGAACCGGGCTGACGGCGTCGGCCGGGGTGAGCTACTGCAAATTTTTGGCCAAGATAGCATCCGACTACCGCAAGCCCGACGGCTTGTGCACGGTGCACCCGTCGGTAGCCCTCGACTTCATAGCGCAACTTCCGGTGGAGGATTTCTGGGGCGTAGGCCCCAAGACGGCCGAACGGATGCACTCTCTCGGGATTCATACCGGTGCCGATCTCCGCTCCAAGTCGCTGCATTGGATGCTGGCCCATTTCGGCAAGACAGGCCGCATATACCATGATTTTGCGCGCGGTATCGACGATCGCCCTGTCGTAGCTTCGAGAGTGCGCAAAAGTGTAGGGTGCGAGGAGACTTATGAGTACGACATCGCCGACCGCCGTTTGCTTGACATTGAGCTGCGATCCTTGGCTCAGGACTTGGAAACGAGGCTCGAACGTGCATCGTTCGAGGGCATGACGCTCACACTTAAGATAAAATATGCAGACTTCACGATATCGTCGCGGTCGCACACTCTTGATCACCCCGTGGAGCACGATGCGTCGGCCATACTTGCTGAAGCAATTCCGCTGCTCGACGTTTCGCTTGCGCAGCGATCGGAGCCTATTCGCCTTATGGGGCTGAGCGTATCAAACCCTATGGGGCTGACACGCGGCGACCACTCCTCATATCCGCGGGTATTCGATCCCGACACCGCCCCGTATATATAAAAGCTGAACCGCCGGAGCGATCCGACGACTCAGCATTATATAAACTGTTATTAGCAGTCGACTAAAATCAGTCGACGATCTCCGGCGGAAGAATCGGCATCGCACCTTTCTTTGTGCAGACGAACGCCGATGTGCGTACCGCGCACGAGTGAGCCTCGGCTACGGTCTTGCCTTTGAGAATACTTGCAATGAATGCTGCGGTGAACGAGTCGCCGGCACCCACCGTATCAGCCACATGAACTTTCGGCGTGGGCTGGAACGATACGTTTCCGGGAGTGAACACATAGCTACCGTTAATACCGCAAGTCAGTATCAGCATCCGCAGGTTGTACTTACCTAAGAGAATCCAGCATTTATCCTGGAGGTCGATACCGGGATACCCGAACATGCGGCTTACCGTCACGAGCTCTTCGTCGTTGATCTTAAGGATATTGCAACGCTTCATCGAATTGCTAAGTATCTCCTTGTTGTAGAAGCCCTGACGCAGGTTCACATCGAAGACCACGAGAGGATTGTTATCTTCGGGGATAGCGTCGAGAAATTGATTTATCGTGTTGCGCGACACGACATTACGCTGCGCGAGCGAACCGAAGCACACAGCTTTGGTGTGGCGGGCGAGCTCGTCGAGCTCCGGGGTGTAAGGGATATTATCCCACGCTACATTCTCTTTTATCTCATACTGCGGAATACCGGCCGGATCTATCTCCACCTGCACTGTGCCGGTAGGATAAGGCACCGTGTCGATGAGATAATTAAGTCCTTTTGAAGAGAAGTTGGCAAGTATCTCCTTGCCGAGGGGATCGTCGCCCACAGCGCTTACCACACAGCTTGGCAGTCCGAATTGCGAGACATGATAGGCGAAATTGGCCGGCGCACCGCCAATCTTCTTACCTTCGGGAAGCACATCCCATAGTGCCTCACCCATTCCTATTACTATTCCTTTCATACGATTGAGAGTCTTATTTTATATTTTTAATTTTCATGGTATAATAAACGAGGTATACCACCCCGAGTGTCATGACGGCCACTGCTCCGGTCTGGCCTACTGAGTCGGCAGCAAAGCCCATAGCCAGAGGGAAGATCGTACCGCCGAAGAGGCCCATGATCATAAGTCCGGACACCTCATTTTTTTCGGCCGGCGAATCGACGAGAGCCTGCGAGAAGATGACGGAGAATACGTTGGAGTTGCCGAAGCCGATCAGGGCGATACCGATGTAAATCGGAGTGAGGGCACTCCCCACGAAAAGTATCACCATAGCCGCAAGCATCATCGCCACACTGATACCGAAGAAAAGTTTGGGCGACATAGTGCGCAGCAGAAACGCTCCGAGGAAACAACCTATGGTACGGAAAATGAAATAGATACTTGTAGCGTAGCCGGCTTCTTCGAGCGGCAGGCTCAGGCGCTCCATGATGATCTTGGGAGCGGTAGTGTTGGTACCCACATCAATACCCACATGGCACATGATGCCGAGGAAACAGAGCAGGATAAACGGACGGCCTAACAGCTTGACACATTCCTTCACGCCCGAGGCTTTGTCGGGGCGCTCCTCGACAATCGGAGTGGCTCCGAGCATTGCTATAGAGAAGAAGCTGAACACGGCGTAGATGGCAAACAGAGCGCGCCAGCCGAGCCCGAAGGTCGGAAGATAGGTTGTGGCACCCCAGGCAGCGAGTATCGGCGCAAGAAAAGATGCAATGGCCTTTACAAACTGACCGAAGGTGAGAGTCGATGCGAGCTTGTCGCTGCTTATGAGGTTGGTGACAAGCGGATTGAGCGAAGTCTGCATTATTGCGTTACCTATGCCAAGTAGCGAGAATGCCAAAAGCATAGTGATATATCCGTCGCCGGTGAGGGGAATGATCAGCGATATAGCCGTGACGACAAGACTGATCAACACTGTGCGCTTGCGACCGATTTTGTTCATCAGCATGCCGGTGGGCACAGAGAAGATCAGAAACCAGAAGAACACAAGCGAGGGGAACAGGTTGGCCTGCGAGTCGGTCAGCCCCAAATCTTTCTGTACGTAGTTGGATGCTGTTCCGACAAGGTCGACGAAACCCATTGCAAAGAAGCAGAGCATCACAGGGATCATCTGCATGAGCTGCCCCTTACGGTCGGTCACAAGATTATTTGTACTTTCCATTGAGAGTTATTTTAAAGTGTGGTATTGATAGAGTAGATTTTGAGGTTTTTGATTTTGGCCGAACCGGAGGTGGTTGCGACGGTAAGCTTGCTGTACGGCTCGTTGGGGAATACGAGGTTGGTCATTACACCTTTACCACCGTTGGCAAATACTTCGAAGCTCGAACGGTCAATAAATATGCGAAGGGCCAGCATACCGCCCTCGGTATGGGTCGGGGCTGTAGTGACTGCGGGGAAATCTTCGCTGAAATCCACGATACCGCTCTCACGACGGTCGAACGACAATGTGTCGGCTTTAGGGTCATAAATCATGACAACTTTCTCGCCCTTGTCGTTGCTGAATGTGAGCGACACTGAAGCAGCACTGCCGGGATCGATATTCATCTCCAGCTCGCAAACGCCGTCGTTGTCGGCCGGGAGCATGAACGATTTACCGCCTTTGCCGATGCTTACCGATTTCTGATTGACCGTAGTTTTGCCACGAAGAGCGGTAAGCTCTGCGGCGGGAATCATGGCGGCATAGATGCGTCCGTCGTTGCCCTCAAAGAGAGAAAGGTCGATCGGCAGAGTATTGGCCGAGCGGAACTGACGAGTAGGCACCTCGGCAGCATACTGCCAGTTGCTCATCCACCCGATAGCGGGGCGACGGCCGTCGGGAGCGTTGCTCCATGTCACCAGCGCGTAGTTGTCTTTTCCGTAGTCGAGCCATTTTGTCGGCACGCTTCCGTCGGCGTCGGTATCGACTGTGAATGTCTTACCGTCGAAATCACCTGTGAAATATTGTATTCCGCTGCCCCCGAAAGGTCCGCCGGGGTTAATGTTGCATATCAGCAGCCATTTCTTCTTATCGGTGCCCTCGACAGTCAGTTCGAGAAGGTCAGGGCATTCCCATACACCACCCTGAGCTCCGAGCCCTTTGCCGAAACTGCTCCGGAGGGTCCACTCCTTCATATCCGGAGAGGTAAAAATGAGCATTTCGCGGTCGAGCGCGTGAGCCAGTACGAGTGTCCAAAGCTGTGTCTCGGGGTTCCAGAACATATTCGGGTCGCGGGCCTCGCTATCGAGCGTGATCACAGGGTTGCCGGGATAGATAGTGAAAGTCTCGCCGTTGTCATGACTATATGCCAGGCTCTGCGTCTGGCTTGCGCCGGCAGAAGTATACATAGCCACTACGGCATCTTTGCCCAAACCGGCACTGTTGTCGACATCGACGGCTGAGCTGCCGCTGAACACGGATCCGAGCCCGTTGGGAAGTATTGCAGCGGGATGGTGCTCCCAGTTTATAAGATCGTCGGACGTCGAATGTCCCCAGGTCATATTCTGCCATTTCGACCCGTAAGGATTCCACTGGTAGTAAAGGTGCCACTTGCCGTCTTTGTAGAACATACCGTTGGGATCGTTCATCCACCCGTACTCAGGCGTGTGATGATAGGCAGGACGAAACTTCTCAGTATTGGTCACATCAATCGAATCGGTGAGGCGGAAGTTGTTCCAGCACGCATCGTCCTTGGCCTCGCGCACGGTTGAGCGGTCGTGAGTGGTGATGATGTTGAGCACCACGTCGTGCCCTTTGTAGGGTGTGAGATCGAAAGGCACCGAGTAGTCTACCTTCGACTTTGCGAGGCGGACAAATATCGTTCGGTCGAGCTTGCCGTCGACCACTACATTGACCGTCGCATCATCGTATGCCTCCTGCACCGGGAGCATCAGAAACTGAGAGTCTGTGTCGACTCTCACCATCGTATTGTTGGTGCCCAGGTGCTCGACCTTAATTCCGGAAGCATTGTCGTCGGCAGCCGCGGGCAGGCATGCCATCGGGACGGCCGCTATCGACATAGCTATTTTTGTAATCGCTTTCATGGGTTATCGTTTGTTATCTGTTTTTGTCGCTATTTTGCTGCAAATCTACGAATTTATTAAAGTGCATTCTACTAAAAACAGACCATATGGTTGTACAAATGTTGCATACGACAAAAAAATCACAGCAAATGCACCGAATTTCATGATAATATATTTAACTTTGCGATAGCATCAATTATATATCACATGAAAAACAAGTTGATATTGTCCGTCATGGTTATGTTGCTGTGGCTCCCGCTGTCGGGTTGTCGCGAGAAGCACCAATACCGCATCGGTGTGTCGCAATGCAGCGAGGACGACTGGCGCCGGAAGATGAACGATGAGATATATTGCGAGCTCATGTTTCACCCCGAAGCGGAAGTAGAGATCCGTTCGGCAAACGACAGCAATGAGAAGCAGATAGCCGATATAAAATATTTCGTCGATAACGGTTTCGACATAATCATCGCCGCGCCCAACGAAGCTGACGCCATCACCCCTATTATTAAAGAGGTGTATGAATCGGGCATCCCCGTGATAGTGTTCGACCGCAACATCAACGGTGACACATATACAGCCTCGCAGAGTGTCGACAATTACGGCATCGGAAAGGCTGCCGCACAATATGCCAACCATCTGATCGGACCGTCGGGCAAAGTTATCGAGATATATGGCCTTACAGGCTCGACCCCCGCTATCGAGCGCCACAACGGCTTCACCGACGAAGCCCGGCGCCTCGGCCTCGATATAGTTGCCACGGGGTACGGAAACTGGAACTACGCAGATGCGGCGGTGGTGGCTGACTCATTGCTGAGGCTTCATCCCGACGCACAGTTGGTGTACGCCCACAACGACCGCATGGCAATAGCTGCCTCCGAGGTGGCGCGCAACCACAACTTGCAGCTGCGCACAATCGGAATCGACGCCGCACCCGAAATCGGCATCAAGGCTGTGGCCGACGGTGTGATCGACGCCACTTTCCTCTACCCCACCGAAGGCTATCGCCTGATACGCACCGCGTTGGACATCCTTGAGGGGAAATCTTACAGCAAGAATACCGTCCTGCCGGTATCGTCGGCCGTCGACAAATCGAACGCCGACATACTGCTGCTACAGAATGAATCGCTCAAAGAGGAGACATCAAAAATACGGTTGCTGAAAACTCAGGTAGACGACTACTGGAGCCAGCATTCGGCCCAGACATCGCTCTTCTATGCCGCTATAGCCATTGTGGTGCTTCTGTTTATAGTGATGTTCATGCTTCTGAGGGCATTCTGGCTTCGCAACCGTCACCAGAAGGAACTCGTAGCTCAGAATAAACTTCTTGAGCAGCAGCGCGATACCGAAAAGCGACTCAACGAGCAGCTCAACGCAGCCACACAGTCGAAACTCATGTTTTTCACAAACGTGTCGCACGATCTGCGCACTCCGCTCACACTTATAGCCGAGCCTGTAGAGCAGCTTGAAGCCGCTGACTACCTGACCCCGCGACACCACGCGCTGATCAAGATCGCGGGAAAGAATGTGAAGATATTGCGCCGCCTCATCAACCAGATACTCGATTTCAGAAAGTATGAGAACGGCAAGCTGTCGGTCAATCTTACCGAGGTACATCCGGCCGAGCTGATGCACGACTGGAGTGAGTCGTTTGCCGGCATAGCACGCAAGCGCCAGATCAAGCTCACAATAGATATAAATATTGACGCAGCCGCTACAATGGCAATGGACACGGAGAAGATCGAGCGTGTGTTCTTCAACCTTATGTCGAATGCGTTCAAATACACCCCCGACAACGGAAAGATACACCTGCTTTGCGAACTGGACGAGTCGGCTCTCACATTCTCCGTGGAGGATACCGGCCAGGGGATAGCGGCCGAAGATCTCGGGAATATATTCGACAGATTCTATCAGGTCGACAAGATACACCCCAACGGCTCGGGCATAGGCTTGTCGCTGGCCAAGGCGTTTGTAGAGCTCCACGGAGGCGAGATTGAGGTGCAGAGCACCCTTGGCAAAGGGAGCAAATTCACAGTGAAAATACCTGTGCAACATATCACCGAGATAGCCGAGCGGAATGTCGCTCCGGCAATCACCGGTAGCGATGTAGATGCCGAACTCGGTGATATTGAGCTCGAAACGGTAAAGGCCGAAGACGGCAAGCCGCTCCTGCTTATCATTGACGACAATGCCGACATACGCAAAATGATACGCGAACTGCTGTGCGACGACTATACTATAATTGAAGCAGCCAACGGCAAGGATGGCATTCGTCTGGCCTCCAAGTATGTGCCCGACCTGATAATCAGCGACGTGATGATGCCCGTGATGGACGGCATGGAGTGCTGCCGGCGTATCAAAAATGAGATCACCACCTCACACATACCGGTGCTGATGCTCACGGCTTGCAGCATGGATCAGGAGCGGATACGCGGCTACGAAAGCGGTGCCGACGGGTATCTGTCGAAGCCCTTCAACAGCAAGATGCTGCGCATGAGGTGCGAGAACCTGATCGAAAACCGCAAGCGGATCACCAATTTGCGCGACACCCCCGCCGAGACTCCCGCTCCCAAGAGCAACACCCCGCAGATGTCGGCTGCACCATCCGGACAGCCGGACATCGACAATGAGTTTTACAACCGCTTCATCGAAATGGTGAGCCGGGAGATAAGCAACCCCGACCTGAGTATCGACACGCTTGCCTCGAAGATGGGGTTAGGGCGCTCGCAGTTCTACCGCAAGATCAAGGCGCTCACCAACTATTCGCCCGTGGAGCTGCTTAGAAAAATGCGACTTGCCAAAGCCCGCGAAATGCTCACGACCACCGAAAAGTCGATCAGCGAGATAGCATACGAAGTGGGATTCTCGGCTCCGGCTTACTTCACGAGAGTATTCCGCGAGATGTACGACGAATCGCCCTCGGAGATGCGGTCGCGATTAGGCATCAAGGACTGAGAGCCGGCCCGACACTTAAATTGAGGACACATTACCCCGGAGTAGTGTGTCCTCATTGTTTTAGAGCTTGTCCCATAATATATGTTAACGCTGAGGCGGTCAGCCATTGAGCAGATTTGTTCGAGTGATGAGGAAGTGTACTTGATGTACACGACCGAAGAACG
>CAZPKH010000033.1:18603-20462 GCA_964587165.1 uncultured Muribaculaceae bacterium | reverse complement strand
GCGGCGTTATTTTGCGGTGAGGGTGATCAGGGGTACGAGCATCTCTTCGAGGGATATGCCGCCGTGCTGGAATGTGCCGGTATAGTACTGCACATAGTAGTTGTAGTTGTTGGGGTAGGCGAAGAAGTCGCGGCCGGTGGCGAATATATAGGCCGACGATACATTGGGCGAGGGCAAGCCGAAGCGCTCGGGCTGCTTTATCTCGTAGACTTCGCGCGGATTGTACTTAAGCGATTTGCCTACCTTGTAGCGCAAGTTTGTATTGGTATTCCTGTCGCCTACCACTTTTATGGGTCGGTCCACGTAGATGGTGCCATGGTCGGTAGTCAGCACAATCTTGTACCCTTTGGAGGCGATGCGCTTGAACAGCTCCAGAGCGGGCGAATGGCGAAACCACGACTCGGTGAGCGAGCGGTAGGCGGCGGAGTTGGCAGCAAGCTCGCGGATCATGCGGCTCTCGGTGCGGGCATGCGAAAGCATGTCGATAAAGTTGAACACCACGACGTTCAGATCGTTCTGCTCCAGATTGGCGAAGTCGCGCAGCAAGCGCTCTCCGCCGGCCGAGTCGTTCACTTTGTTGTAGGAGAACTTGCAGCGGCGGCGATAGCGGTCAAACTGCGTGCCTATCAGGGGCGACTCGTTGAGGTTTTTGCCTTCGTCTTCATCTTCGTCTACCCAAAGCTCCGGAAACATCCGGGCTATCTGCTGCGGCATCAGGCCGGAGAATATCGCATTACGCGCATACTGGGTGGCGGTGGGGAGAATGGAGCAGTAAAGATCCTCCTTGAACGTGAAGCTCTCGCTCAGCAGCGGCCTGATAGCCTGCCACTGGTCGAGGCGGAAGTTGTCGATAAGAATAAAGAAAACTTTCTCGCCGGCATCGAGAAGCGGGAAAACACTGTTGCGGAAGAGGTCGGGGCTCAGCACCGGACGCTGCGAGGGGTCGACACCCGGAGCCGCCCACTTCTCGTAGTTGCGCTTTATAAACTTGGCGAAGGCTGTATTTGCTTCGATCTTCTGCATTTCGAGCAGCTCGTCCATCGAGGTCTCGGTCGAAGCAAGCTCCATCTCCCAAAACACCAGGCGGCGATAGAGCTCCATCCAGTCGTCGATCGTGTTACACCCCGAAATCTGCGAAGCTATATCGGCAAACTGCTGGCGGTAGTCGGTGGTAGTGGCTACGGAGACAAGCTCGTCGGAATGCAGGTTCTTTTTTATCGAAAGAAGTATCTGGTTGGGGTTTACGGGCTTTATCAGGTAGTCGGCTATTTTATTGCCCACAGCCTGATCCATGATATTCTCCTCCTCGCTTTTGGTGATCATGATCACGGGAGTCTGCGGCGCGATCACCTTGATGCGCTGCAGAGTCTCCAGCCCTGTAAGGCCGGGCATATTCTCGTCGAGAATTATCAGATCGAAGTGACCGTTGCCCTCGACGGCCTGCAGAGCATCGTGGCCGTTGTTGACGGTAGTGACGTGATACCCTTTCTTTTCCAGGAAGAGTATATGAGGCTTGAGAAGGTCGATCTCGTCGTCGGCCCAGAGGATATTATTCATAGGAGCATATTTATTCCGGCAGTTATGAAACGCGGAGCCGGGGTGTAAAGTTCGGTCAGTCGAGCAGCGGATCGTCGCCTTCGGAGCCGTCGGGATATTCGGGTACGGAGGGTGCCGGAGCCGGAGCGGGCGTCTGCGGCTTAGGCTGCCCTGCAGGCTTGGCCGGTTCGGTCGGTTTAGCCGGTTCGACAGGTTTTGCCGGTTCCGCGGGCTTTACAGGCTCAACGGGCTGAGGCTGCCCGGTCGCTTTAGCCGGTTCGACAGGTTTTGCCGGTTCCGCGGGCTTTACAGGCTCAACGGGC
>CAZPKH010000033.1:0-18503 GCA_964587165.1 uncultured Muribaculaceae bacterium | reverse complement strand
TTTAGCCGGTTCGACAGGTTTTGCCGGTTCCGCGGGCTTTACAGGCTCAACGGGCTGAGGCTGCCCGGTCGCTTTAGCCGGTTCGACAGGTTTTGCCGGTTCAGCGGGCTCGATAGTCTCATCTGTGGGTTGTGCAGGCTCGGCAGGCTCAGCGTACATCTCCTCAGCCGAGGGGTATTCGTCGGGCGGCAGCACGCTCTCGTGGGTGTCGCGGAGCGACTTCTCGCCGGTGAGCTTGAAGTACTCTTCAAACGAGCGTCCCTGCCGCAGCATAGTGTCGAAATCCTTCACACCGATCACCACGGGGCGCACTGCCCCGACAGTGGAGAGTGTGGTGTCTGACGTGAGCATCGAGCGGTAGCGCTCGGCGTCGGCTTTATTCCGGAAGCTCTTCACCACGAGCAGCCCGAGAGGGCCAAACTGCATCTGCTCCAGATCGAAATCGCGCACCATGTAGGTCGAGAAGTTGTGACGCGCCACATCAAAGAGAAGCATGTTGGGCTGCACACGGTCGAGCTCGTAAAGGAGCACGACAAGCTGGTCGGTGTCGGGGTTGAGCTCAAGCTGCAGCGGCTGGTCGGCTCCGGCAGCCGTTGCGGTAGAGTCGTTCGACAGTCGGATATCCCATATCATGCCGCGCAGATTGCCGCCGCTCTGGCTCTGCAGCTCGCGCCCTTGGGCCATGCCGCGCAGATAAGCCGACGCCAGATCGGTCATATCCGTGTTGGGGTAAAGCTCGAGCATCCGCTTGAGAGTGGCGTTAAACTGATCAGGCTTTTTTTCCGTGACGTATGCCAAAGCGTCGATAAACATGAATTTAGGCATGAGCTTCGACATCGGGTATGTCTTCTGCATATAGTCATAAGCGCCATGCACAGCCGAGTTGCGGTTGTTGAAATAGTCGTCGAGCGCTTCGGCATATAGCGCTTCCTGCTCGGCATCCATCTTCTTGAGATTGTCGATGAAAGCCGGGTCGGCCACAGCTATACCCTCCTTGGAGTCGGCGAAGTTGTCGAGTATCATCTGCCGCCAGTACTGAGTCTGCACAGGGTCGCCCAGACGGGCATACATCAGGTAGAGATTGTAGTATACATCCAGGCGATAGATATTGTCGGGATATTTCGACAGGAGGATGTCCCACTCAGAGCGGGCTGCCGGGAAATCCTCGAGCTTGTCTTTAAGAATGAGGCCGGTATTGTATCGACCCTCCTGTATAATCTCGTGAGCGGTGGCGCGCTCGGCATCTGTCTTGGGGATGTTGCGGAGGTAGAACTCGGGGTTATGGGGGTCGTTAGCCTTGTCGACGGCAGCGGAGTCGGCCGGAGTGGTCGGACGCGAGCCGTCGGCGTCGGCTTCGTCAGCCTCGTCATCGCTGTCGGTGCCGAAATCGGCCACATCAAAGCTGTTTTTGTTGCGTCGGCGCCAGTTGTCTTCGAGCTTACGCGAGCCCCAGCGGCGCTGAAACTCCGTCTTGCCCTGATTGCGGGTCATGGTGTTGTAGAAGTACCACGAGTCGTCGTTGTTCATCATAAACGACGACGGGGCGTTCGAGTTGTTGTTCAGCAGGTTGCCTTGCGCAGCTGCGTTAGCCTCAGCCTCAGCGCGCCGGGCTTCCTCTTCGGCTTCTTTCTCGCGTTTCTTGAGCTCGTCGATCAGACGGTTGACCACCTCCATCTGTTGCTCGGGGGTCATATCGGCAAGAGTGAGCAGCGAGTCCTGCAGGTGCACGTTGCCGGCATACACCGAGAGCTCGTCGAGCACATCGCTGCGCCGCTTCAGCAGCGCTATATTGGTGAAATTGTCGGGCAGCAGCGGCACAGCCTCCGAGTAGCATGGCTGAGCCAGATCGTAGCGGTGCTGATCGAAATATATCTGACCCAATGCAAGCTGCACCAGAGCTTTGTCGAATCCGGAGCGGGTCGACTTGGCCACACCTTCCTTGTATGCTTCGACAGCCGAGGCTGTGTCGCGGCGCGACATATATAGATTGCCGATAGCATAATATATCTGGTCGAGATACTCCTTATTGCGGTCGTAGCGCACCATACGGCGCAGAGCTTTCACTTCGGGCTCGATATTGTCGCCCTGAAACACTTCGCTCTGCTTTATGCGAGCGTTGAATTTGGTACGGTATGAAGCCGACGAAGCGCCCCCGGCGCGTCCGAAGGCGCGGTAGGCATCATCTTTACGTCCCAACTCGGCATACACCTGCCCCAACAGGAAGTTGAGGCGCACCTTCTGCGAGCCTTTCACATACTTCAGAGCCTGCTCCAGCATCGGAGCGGCCTTGTCGTAGTCGTGGGTGCGCACATAATAGTCGGCATACGTGAAGTAGTAAAGCCCTTTGAGAGTGTTGTCGGTAAGATCCTTATCTGCCTTGATACGGCGTAGTATGGTTTCGGCCTCGAAATTCCAATCCATGGCGCAGTAGCTGCGGGCCTCCCACAGCTGTGCCTCGGTGACGGTGGCGGGGAGCCATGAGAAATGTTTGGCAACATAGCCGAAAGTCGAGGCGGCGCCCGAGAAATCGCCTTTGTAATACTGGCTGCGGCCCATCATCAGCCAGGCGTTGTGCAGAAACGGATTATACTCCTCGCGCTTCATCCAGGCTTTATATGCAGCATCCTGATTGCGTCCGGATTTCTTCTTAGGTTTCTTTTTTATCGAGTGAAGCTGAATAGCTTTCTGAGCCTTCTCTATCGAGCGGTCGAACGACCCCTGGGGCTGCGGGGCCTTTGGATTGGCAATTGCCTCGGCCGGGTGCATATACACCCGCTGGGAGTATTCGTCCTCATAATTCGACTCCATATCCTTGAGAGTCTCGCGGAAATGCTCGTCGCCGTTGAAATACACATTGTATCGGGTGATGAACGCCTGATATTTACGCGAATAGGCCGTGTTCTTATTGGTGCTGCAAGCTGCAAGCACCATACATAAGACCACTGCGCAGGCAAATATGTAAGTAAATTTTTTCACTCGATAGCCGGGGGGTGTACTCCCTCTTACTATAAACGCCCCTTCAAGTCATTTTATTTTACACAATTCTCTATTCTCCCGGGGTCGGAGATACATCATATTCAGCAATAATCTTGTCAATATTTATTTTTAGCGCGGGAATATGTCGAAGCACCAAACTCCATAAAAATTCCGGTTTTACTGAATCATAACCATGTATGATCCGATTTCGAGTATTAATATTTGCTCTCTTGATGTCATATAAATATACCTTGATATAATCATCCATATATATTTTGTTTTGTCTTGTCGATCGAGGCTTTAAATACAGGGTTTAAATTATTTCCGTACTCTATCAGATCAACTGTTCGGTTGAATATATGCTCCAACGCATCACGTAGATCAAAGTAATTGCCCACGTAATCAAATGTTTCATGGTCTATATGTTCAAAATCAACGAGCATATCCACATCGCTCTTGTCATTAAATCTATCGGTAAGTATCGATCCAAAGACAGCAAGTGTTTTTACCTTGTGCTTCCGGCAAAGGTCTATGATGCGTTGTAAATTAAGCTCAATCAGATTCATATTCGCAAATATAATGATTTATCTCTCCTTGACAAAAAAAATGAATTTTATCGATATTTGATTATGAAAGAGAGGCGGAGGCTGCCGCGGAATGTGTGGGCAGCCTCCGCCTTTGGGAGGGGTCGGTGCATGAACCGACTTACTTGACGATAAGTTTGTATGACGCGGTGCCGGCACTGAGGATGTAGACGCCGGGAGCCACCGCAAAGCTCTCGCTGCGGGCAGCGGCACGACGTACAGCCACTGTGCGGCCGTCGACTGTGGCCAGACTGAGGGCTCGGCCTTCGAATCCGGTTGCCACGATACGGTGTCCGTTCACAACGACACTGCCGGTAGCGGCGGCTGTCACGCCGTCGATGCCGGTGACACCTGTCCAGGCGGTATTTGAGAGAGCACCGCGGCCCAGCTCACCAAGCACCGGCACTACCTGATAGCCGTAGGTGCGTCCGGTAGTCACATCGCGGTCTATGTAGCTGCAGTCGGTAGCCTGGATGCCGGAGGCTATCGTGCGCGAGTCGCGCACCACGTCGTAGGCAGTGATACCTGCGGCCGACTGCGCCGGCGAGTAGTGTATGTCGTCGATCATCACGGCAAACATGTCGCGCGACACATAGCGGATAGCGAAGTATCGGGCATCGGCCGGAAGGGTGAGCTCGATTGTCTCATACTCGATGTTATCTCCCTGAGCGTAGTCGTCGCGGGTGGTGTGCCGCAGCAGGCGGTTGCCCTCGAAATCGTCGGGCGAGTCGCCGGTGGTGGAGTAGAGCACCTCGACAGTCTCGGGATAAGCCGTAGAGATGGCACGGAGCTTGAAGGAGACGTCAGAGCCGCCTACTACCGGGGGCGAGATAAGCCAGTCGTCGGTGGAGTAGCCTGCGCCGGTCGAGAACGCTATGGCCAGACGACGGCCGTCGGCGGCCGAATAGGTATGCTCGGCAAATCCTGCCTCAGCCAGCATACGGTCGATCTCATCGAGATCCCATACTGAGAATGCCGCAGCGGCACCGGCGTTGGGATTGGTCCAGCCGGAGGTGCTGTAAGTGATCTGTCCGTCGACGTCGATGTTGCGGAAGTTGCCCAGCCAAGCTGCGTCGTCGTTGATCAGGAACGGCTCGCAATCCTCAAAGCTCTCAACGCCGTCGTCGAGCTTGGGCTCGGTCCACTCCAGACGCACGCTGCCGTCGGCGCTCGAAGCGACAAGGTCGGTCACGGCCACGGTGGAGCCCTGAGCGATATTGATAGCCTTGGTGGCCGAGTTGTTGGCGGTATTGTCGTCGGTCAGGCCTATCTCGAAGCTCACGGTAGCGGCTCCGATATTGTCGGCCGTGGGCGTGAAGCTGAAGCGGTAAGCGCCCAGAGCATCGGGCTGAAGCAGATCGTGTGTGGCCGGTACTATCGAGGTGGCTATCTCACGACCGTCGGCTATCACGCGCCAGATGCCGGCAGGCATGAAGTCGGGGCGTGTGCCGATATTGTCGACGGTAGCCGTGTAGTGGTTCTCGCGCGATATTTCGGGAGTGTTCGGACCGGTTATGCCGACGACACCGAGATCATAGTCGACGGCCGGCTTGAACGAGTAAGCGTCGATAAGCACCTTCTGCTCGTCGGAGGCAAAATGAGCATCGAGGATTATCTGTACCCACCCCAGGTTGCAATATTTGGCGGGGAGGGGGAGCTCGACGCGCTGCCAGGCTTCGGCGGTACGGTCGGCTGTAAGAGTGCCGATCTTCTCGCGCTGAGTGCCGGCCGGACCTTCGGCGTATACATCCACCTCGGGAGTGATCGATCCCAGATAGATATCGAAAGCTATCGACACGCTCTGCAGCCCTGAAGTGGTGAATTTGGGGAAGCCGAACATACCTTTGGCGCCATCCTCGTACCCTTCGCCCACGAGAGCCATGCCAGTAGCGTTGGCATAGCGGTCGCCGGCTTTCGAGGGATCGACGAAGCCCCAGTTGGAGTTGAGATACTCCTCGGTGTCGCCCATTATCATAAACGGATAGTACTGGGAGAAGGAGTTCTCAAACTTCTCGCGCATCGGCAGAGTCCAGGGGCGTCCTACAGCGAAATGCGCCTGAGCAACCTCTGTGCCCATACCTTCGGAGCTGGATGCCACCACGCCGAGATCGTCGATGAACGGCTCCGACTCGTCGTAGCTTACGCCCACCGAGGTGGCTGCGCCAAGATGTTCGATCACCTGCCAGTAGAGCTGGCCGTCGTCCTGCACCAGATAGCAGAGCGTGTAGGTGAGTGTCGAGGGGTCGACATATCCGCCGTGGGCACCTCGTGTGGGGGGATCCCAGCGGAGGGTGACGTGATAGTTGGTCTGATCGATCTCATATTTGATGTTCTCGGGACGACCGGGCACATCGGGACCTACGTACTGCTGCACAGTGACCGACTTGCCTGCAAGGTGCCCTTGCGAGACGACGATCGTAAAGTCGTTGAAACCGGCCACGGCGGGTATGTCGCTCACGGTCACGCTCTCGCCCGGATGCGCCTGCGCCGATACCTCGCCCGAAGCGGTCGACACGGTGGCGACGAGGGTCTCAAGCGGATTGATGCGTTCGCCCGAAATGGTAAGTTCGGGCATTGTCATGGTCACATCGGCTTTGAGCGAGCCGTCGGCGGCGGGAGTCACAACGATATCGGTCGGAGCGTCGGGGCCTTCGGTCGAGCGGGCTGTATCGACCACCTTGATCGAGCGGACGCGCAGGGTGTGCATATCGGCTGCCGAGGTGCAGTGCACGGCAAAGTAGTATGTGCCGGCTTCGGGGACATTGAAATCGGCGGTATAAGGCTGATATACGGTGCCGACAGCGTTGACGGGCACTTCAGTCTCGGGAATCAGGACAGTGGTCCAGGTGGTAGGATCGGGGGTGGTGCCCATTCTCACCTCGAATCGCTCGGGATAGAGGTTCACGCGATTGGCCTCGATCATAAACGAGTAGAGTTTCGATGCGTCGGGTATAGCCACCGGGGGTGTGACGAGCCAGTCGTCGGCAGCTCGGTAGGAGTTCAGACGATACTTGAAGTATGAGTCGGCGGGATCGTCGTCGGTGCCGTACTCCCATGTCGAGCCGTCGGAGTTGCTGTCGATCACGGTGAAGAGTTCAGCCTGCTCTGCTGTAGGTGTGAGCACCACGTCGAGTGTAAGCGGACGCCCGTCGACCAGATCGTTTGACGGCACTGTCTCCGACGAATGGCCGTGGTGTTTGGCCACAACGGTGGCGGTATGTCGCACCAGGTCGCCGGCGGTGAAGTCGACTGCCCACTCGGTAGCCTCGATGCCTGTGGCGACGGTGTTGCCGTCGATCACCACGTCGTAGCGCACGTCGGCGGGTGCGAAATAGCCGTTATTGACGCCGGTGGTAACGGCATTCCAGCTCAGGCGGCCGGGGGTGAGGATTACGCCTGCGGGGCGCGCGGGCACATCGTATCCCACATAGATCATTTGAGCCGAAGATGCGAATCCGTCGGCGATAGCCACGCGGAATTCAAAGGAGTAGCGGCCGTCGGCCGGGAGGGCGAACTGCACTGTAGCAGTCTCGCCTGGAGCATATGTCGATTTGTCGGTCGTGCCGGCTATTGATCCGGCAGAAGCGGTAAGCTCGATGGGGGTGTCGGCAGAGATTGTACGGCCGTCGGCATAGGTGGTGGGCATCGTAAGAGTGAACGAACCGTCAAGCGCCGGCGTGCCTTCGAAACTGTTGGCCGTGACTACGGGTTTGGAGGGTGTCTCGTCGCTATCCGACACCTCGCCGGCAGTGAAGAGGAATGCGAACTGCTCCGAGCGGGGCAGATCGACAAGTTTCTCGAGCGACCCGTCGAGACGCAAAAGGTCGAACGTCGTGGTGCCGTTGTTGTACACATGGTTGAGCACGAAGCCGTCGAGCGAGTCGACCCATGTCATGCCGAAGCCGCTCCATGCAAAGCGGGGAGCTGCCGCAAAAGGCTTGCTGATGGCATTCTGGGCACCTGTGGCGGGGTCAATCTTGACGAATGTATACCCCTGGTACTGGATGCCGTAGAGTGCACCGTCGTGATAGGTCAGCGCCAGGACGGTCGACATAAGCCCTTTGGTGGCGATGGGGGTAATCTCGGTGGGGGTATCGGGTTTGAATTTCACCAGATAGTAGGGTGTATCGATGTCGTAGGATATCGTGTAGGCATACACCATATCCTCGACCGGGTCGTAGGCCATCGACATGAACATCTGCAGCTTGGCGTCGGCTATCGAGAGGTCGGTCTTGCTCTTGAGCTGGCCGGTGGCGAGGTCGTAGACAAACATCTCGCTCGAGTAAGCCTCATGGGCGTACACACCGTTTTCGCTGCGCTCGAAGATATACACATCGCCGTTGCGGTAGAATCCGGTGCGGAGGGTCTCGGCTTCGTAGCTCAGATACGATTTATCTGTCTGAGGGCGCTCCCAGAGCAGCTGGCTGGAGCCGTCGATACCTACGGTGTACATACCGATCGTGGCCGAGGAGTTTTTGGAGCTTTCCAGAAGTCCGTATACTGTGGGGACGCCGTCGGTGACGGTGCGTGCCGGTGCTTTCAGCGGAGGCACGACGGGAGTCGACCGGCGGGCTGCCGCACGCTTGTTGCCGAGGTCGTCGAGGGTGATGAACCAGCTCGGCGCGTGGGCACTCTTCAAGCTCTCGTTGATGGAGCTGTAGGCCGACGGCATGCTTCGCTGCTGTGGCGAAGCGGCGTTCGGAGTGGGGCGCAGCGGCGAGCCGTACGACAAGGCCGCCGTGAGAACCACGGATAGGGTTAACAGTAATTTTTTCATCTAAATCATGTATTTGAAATTAGAGTCTGTCTCACAAAAAATATTAATTCCGCCGGGGGCACCCCCCGCGGGGGGAGAACGGTCCCGGCGGAATTCAAATTAATATGCAATCTTCGAGGCTTTGCCGTCGCGCACCTCGATGAGGGTCTGGCCCTTTGCGGGATTGATCACACGGATACCCTGAAGGGTGTAGTATACGGCATCGGAAGCCGATTCAGCCGAAATACCGTCGATTGATTGAGTATCTTTCACGAAGGTGACGTAGGGATCGCCGTCGGTCCAGTCGACAGTCACTTTGTAGGTGGCGGCAGCCACTTTCCAGAAGCCGCCGTTGTAGCCCACGGGGGTAGGCTCGTCGACCGAGATGTAAGCATTCTCGTTGTTGCAGCATCCGTACCAGGAGTCGCCGATGAGCTGTATCTCACCGTAGCCGCTGCCGTCGGCATCGTTGATGTCGACCTTTGAGGCGGTGAAGATCGAACCCTCGAGGGTCATATCAACGTCAGCATCCATCGAGCCGGTGCCGACTTTGCCGCGTATCGAAAGCATCGAGGGGATCGGAGAGGTCACGGTGACGCTCTGGCTTACAGCCGCATTCACCTTGCTGCCCGACTTGAAGAATCCTTCGGGCACGGTGATGGTGTATACGCCAACGCGGTTCACACGCTCGCCCAGGTTGATCATGTATGCATCGTCCTCCCAGTCGTCGTCATTGTCCATAGCGAGGAGTTTTGAGGAGGTGCGGTCGATAGAGTATATCTCCTCATCGCCCCAAGTCACGGTGATAGGCTCGTTGTTCGAGCTGTTGAGGTAGTATACGGTCCATTTTGCGGGGAGGTCGATACGCTGGAACTCCTTAGCGGTGTTCTGGTCGGTGGCACCCTGCACGCTGATACCGAGCTCGAAGGTCTGGACGGTGGGCTTCGCAACGAAGTTGACAGTGGCGGCGTCCCAGTCGACTGTCACGTCATATTTGCCTGAAGCGAGAGTCCAGAACGAGCCGTTGTAACCGATCTCGGCGGGTGTACCGGCGGTGATGGCGGCCGACTGGCCGTTGACCACGCCGAAGTAGGTGCTACCCTGCAGGCGCACCTGGCCGTCGATGCTCACACCCGATGCGGTATATACGTTGGAGTCGTCAGCCTTGGTAAGCTCAACGTCGGCTGCAAGACCCGAGCCGCGGAGCGAAAGGGTCGCGGGAGCTGCCCAGGCGATCTTGAATGTCACCTCTTTGGCTGCGCTCACTGCGCCGCCTGTCTTGGTGAAGAACCCTTCGGGCATGCTGAAGGTGTAGTCGCCTGCGCCGTTGAGGGCCGGGTTGAGGTAGAGCGACACTGTCTCGTCGCCCCAATCATCCTCCTCAAATTTCACTGCGCCTTCCGAGGCGAGAGTGGAGTAAACGGTCTGACCGTTGCGGCTGATGGTCATCGGCTCGGTGCACTCGGTGTTGGCCTTGAACGAATAGTAGGCGTTGAAGTCGATGGTGCGGACAGTCGATGCTGTATTGGTCGAGCTCGACACACCCTGTATCACCGGTGTCACGTCGAAGGTCTGGACGGTGGGCTTCGCAACGAAGTTGACAGTGGCGGCGTCCCAGTCGACTGTCACGTCATATTTGCCTGAAGCGAGAGTCCAGAACGAGCCGTTGTAACCGATCTCGGCGGGTGTACCGGCGGTGATGGCGGCCGACTGGCCGTTGACCACGCCGAAGTAGGTGCTACCCTGCAGGCGCACCTGGCCGTCGATGCTCACACCCGATGCGGTATATACGTTGGAGTCGTCAGCCTTGGTAAGCTCAACGTCGGCTGCAAGACCCGAGCCGCGGAGCGAAAGGGTCGCGGGAGCTGCCCAGGCGATCTTGAATGTCACCTCTTTGGCTGCGCTCACTGCGCCGCCTGTCTTGGTGAAGAACCCTTCGGGCATGCTGAAGGTGTAGTCGCCTGCGCCGTTGAGGGCCGGGTTGAGGTAGAGCGACACTGTCTCGTCGCCCCAATCATCCTCCTCAAATTTCACTGCGCCTTCCGAGGCGAGAGTGGAGTAAACGGTCTGACCGTTGCGGCTGATGGTCATCGGCTCGGTGCACTCGGTGTTGGCCTTGAACGAATAGTAGGCGTTGAAGTCGATGGTGCGGACAGTCGATGCTGTATTGGTCGAGCTCGACACACCCTGTATCACCGGTGTCACGTCGAAGGTCTGGACGGGAGGTACAGCCTTGACAAACGTCACGGTAGGCGCTGTCTCGTTCCAGTCGACGGTCACGTCGTAAGTGCCGGCTGCTACGGTCCAGTTTTTACCGTTGTAGCCTATCGGGGTAGCCTCACCGGCGGTGATGGCGGTCGACTGGCCGTTTACGGCGCCGTAATATGTAGAGCCCTGGATTTTCACAGAACCGGCACCTGTCACTGCAACTCCGGTGGCTGTGAAAGTATTGTCGCCGGCAGCTGTCATGGCTATATTAGTGCCGTCGACCACGAGCGTCACGCTCGAAGGCACGGGCGAGGTGAGGGTGAGCACCACCTCTTTGGCATTGCTGGTGTTGCCGCTGCCGGTGCGGAAGAATCCGGCCGGAGCCGAAATGGTATATGTGCCGGCCTGATTGAACGGCGATGAGCTGAAATAGATAGCTGTTGTCTCGTCGCCCCAATCGTCCTCCTCGGTGGCAATCTTACCTTCGGAGGCAAGCGTCGACAGGACAGTCTCGCCGTCGCGTACGATAGTAAACGGATCAGCACAACTGCTGTTGGGGCTGAAGGAATAGCTCCCTGTAAACTCGATGGCGGTGAGGGTGCGTGCTGTCATCGACGAGCCGGAGAATCCCGAGCCGCTGATCGAGAAGTTCACGTCGAACGTGGCTCCATGCACAGACATCACCCCGACGGTCAGAGCCGCTGCAAGTGTGAGTAATGATTTTTTCATCCTGTGATAAAAATAGTTATGAAAATATAGATATGTTGCCGTGATACAGACCCGAAGTCCGGCCAAGACAGAATCACTAAGTATACATTTATGCAACTTAATCACAAAGATATAAATTTGAGCGGAGTTTCCAAAATTTAAACATCTATATTTTTTCGTCATCGTACGATTTTTAGTAACTTTGCATAAAATTATCTAATGCCACACGTTTATGAATTGGAAAATTCTTACTGCCATGGTTATAGCCGGAACTGCAGCGGCACATGCTGCCCCGCAAGTGAATAATATCGAGTATCCGAAGGCGCCGACCGACTCGACCGTCGTCGACAGCTACTTCGGCATCGAGGTAGCCGACCCGTACCGGCCGCTCGAGGACGACATGAGCCCCGCCACCGCCGCGTGGGTCGAGGCCGAGAATGCCGTGACTCGCGCCTACCTCGACGCAATACCTCAGCGCGCAGCGATACACGCACGCCTGACCGAGCTCAACGACTACCGCAAGCGCGGGCTGCCCTGGCGTGGCAACGACGGCAAGTTCTACTATTTCGAGAACGACGGCCTGCAGCCGCAGTCGGTGCTCTACCGCAAGACGGCTGTGGCCGACGATGCCGCCGAGGTATTTATCGACCCCAACAATCTCTCAGACGACGGCACGGTAGCCCTGACGGGTATCGAGATGTCGCCCGACGGACGGTATACGGCCTACACCATATCGCGCTCGGGGTCGGACTGGACTGAAATATACCTGCTCGACACCGCTACCGGCGCACTGCTGCCCGACCATATCGAGTGGGCCAAATTCTCGGGAGCCACCTGGCGTGGCAACGACGGTTTCTACTACAGCGCCTACGACCGCCCCGAAGCCGGACGCGAGGTGTCGGAGAAAAACGAAAATCACCGCATCTACTACCACCGCCTCGGCACTCCGCAGTCGGACGACCGGCTGGTATACGAGGACAAAAGCAACCCGCTCCACTTCCACTCGGCCTGGGTGGACGACGACGGCAAATGGCTGCTCGTGTACGGCTCAGGCGAAGGTATCGGCAACTCGATACTGATGCGCCCGGCCGATGCGCCGGCCGATGCGCCCTGGACCGTTGTCGAGGCCTCGCAGGACTTCCCGCACTCGGTGCTCGCCATACGCGACGGCAAGATGTATATCTACACCACCTGGGGTGCACCGCGCGGACGCATCATGGTGGCCGATGTCAACGCCCCGCAGCGCGACAACTGGGTTGAGCTGATAGCCGAAGACCCGACGATGGTGCTCGAAGGGCTGAGCTTCACATCCGACCGTATGCTCACCTCCTACTCGGAAGCCGCCTGCTCGCGTCTGTTTGTCAACGACCCCGCCACCGGCGAGCGCAAAGCCGAGATAAAGCTCCCCACATTCGGTGTGGCCGGACTATCGACCAACCATAAGTATCCCGACATTCGCTACTCGTTCGCATCGTTCACATACCCCAGCGCACAGTTTGAGTACGACCCCGCTACGGGCGAGAGCACCGAGATATACCGCTCGCAGATCAAGGGTGTGAACCTCGACGACTATGTGACCGAACAGGTGTACTACCCCTCGGCCGACGGCACGCAGATACCGATGTTCCTCACCTACCGCAAGGATCTGAAACGCGACGGTAAGAATCCGGTGTACCTCTACGGCTACGGCGGCTTCAACATATCGCTCCCTCCCGGATTCTCCCCCAACCGCATGCTCTGGCTCGAAAACGGCGGCATATATGCCCAGGCAGGCCTGCGCGGCGGCTCCGAGATGGGCGAGGAGTGGCATATAGCCGGCACCAAGCAGCAGAAGCTGAATGTGTTCAACGACTTCATCGCCGCTGCCGAATATATGATACAGCAAGGGTGGACATCGCCCGAGAATCTCGTGATCGAAGGCGGAAGCAACGGCGGTCTGCTCGTGGGTGCGACGGTTAATATGCGCCCTGACCTGTTTGCCGTGGCAATACCTCGCGTGGGCGTGATGGACATGATGCGCTACCACCTCTTCACCATCGGGTGGAACTGGGCTTCCGACTACGGCACATCGGCCGACTCGCCCGAGATGGCCGCCTACCTGCTGGGCTACTCGCCGATACACAACGTGCGCAACGACGGTACCCCCTACCCCGCCATCATGGTCACGACCGCCGACCACGACGACCGCGTCGTGCCCGCACACTCGTTCAAATATGCGGCCACACTTCAGGCCGCTGACACCGGCGACGCTCCCAAGCTGATACGCATCGACTCCAAAGCCGGACACGGCGGCGGCAAGCCCGTGGGCAAGGTGATCGACGAATATGCCGACATTTACTCTTTCATCTTCAAAAACCTCGGTAAAGACGTCAAGTAAACTATTCATAACGACTCTGGCCTGTGTCGCGCTGCTTAGCAGTTGCGGCACAGGCATCGACTCCACCCGCCGCATCACTGCCGACGAGGTGGAGCGCTCTGTCGGGCCTCAGACCGACGAGGAGCGGCTGCTGGCCGACATCGGCCCCGAGCCGTTCGCGCTATGGCAGCCGGGCAAACTGCTGGTGGTGACCGACGACCGCCTGCGGCTGATGCTCAACAACACCGCTCCGTCCACGTCGCTTCTTGCCGATACTCTGGCCTACACCGGAGCCACCGACCGCACTTCGCCCACTGGCGCTCGTGTGGCCGACCTCACATTCACCACCCGCTCGGGCCATCCCGTGACCTACACCTCGCGCTCCGACATCGAAACGATGCGTGCGGCACAGGCCATAGAGATACCGTTCACCATCGAACTGTCGACGGTCGAGGCCGTGCGCAGCCGCCTGCTCGGACGCAAGCTGTGGGTGCTCGTGCCCGACAGATTCAACACCGACGGCTCGCACCTGCGCGGCCGCAAATATATCGTCGTGACGGTAAAAGATGTTGTGCCGGGAAACACTATCTACCCCGTGGCCGTTATAATAGACGAGGACGACACCGCAGCCGAATCAATGGTGTATATGTCGGTCGGCCCCACCACGGCCGCCCACCGGCGCTTTGCCAATCTCTTCTCACTCTCCGACCCCAGGCTCAAATACCCCTCGGTGAGCGATGCAAACTGGAGTGCGATAGTGTCAAACTCCGTGCTCCCCGGCATGACCCGCGAGGAGTGCCGCCTGGCATGGGGAGCGCCCGCGACTATCGACCGCGGCCCCACCGGAGGTGGCTACATCACCGAAGTGTGGGGGTACGACAACGGTGCCTACCTCATCTTCGAAGACGGCTTGCTGCGCGAACACCGCCGCTGAGAGGCCGCCCACCTAATTGTCAGACACACCCACAGAGAGAGAAAAGATCATGAAGCTCACTATACTTGGCTCAGGCACATCTACAGGCGTACCGCAGATACAATGCGACTGCGCCGTGTGCACTTCATCCGACCCTCGCGACAAGCGGCTGAGAGCATCAGCAATCATCGAAACGCCGCGAGCCAAGCTGCTGATAGACTGCGGCCCCGACTTCCGCACACAGATGCTGCGCGAAGGGTCGCCCGACATCGACGCGCTGCTGATCACTCACAGCCACTACGACCACGTAGGCGGCATCGACGACCTGCGCCCATACTGCTATGCCACCGACGGATTTCCGGTATACTGCAAGGCTGATGTGGCGGCCGACCTGCGCGCCCGTGTGCCGTACTGTTTCTCAAAATACCGCTATCCGGGTGCACCGACATTCGAGATGCACGTGATCGACCCTCGCCGGCCGTTCGAAGTCAACGGACAGGAGGTGATCCCCCTCCCGGTGATGCACATGCGCCTGCCGATATTAGGCTACCGTGTGGGCAACATAGCTTACGTGACCGACTGCAAGCTGATGCCCGACTCCACCGTTGAGCTGATACGCGGCGTCGACACATTGGTGATCAACGCTCTGCGACACACCGAGCACCCCTCGCACATGAACCTGACCGAAGCTATCGAGCTGATAGGACGCATCGCGCCACGCCGCGCTTACCTCACACACATGGCTCACTCCATGGGGCTGCACGACCCTATCGACCGCACCCTCCCGGCAGGCATACATCTGGCATACGACGGCCTGGTGCTCGAAACTCCCGACGAGTAGCACCTTTGCGCCCAACCTCAAACAAACTTCACTATGCAGAGCATCAACGATACACACGCAAAAGCAGAACCGCTGCCCAAACTGTGGAACACCAACTATCTGAAAGTCTGGTCGGCCAACTTCATGCTCTTTTTCTCGTTCATGCTGCTCACGCCGCTCTTTCCGGTGTACCTCAAGGACCGCTTCGGTGCCGACCCCGAGACGATCGGTATCGTGCTGGCCGGATATACGGTCACTACGCTGTTGATACGACCGTTCAGCGGATTTTTCGTCGACTCTTTCCCCCGCAAACTCGTGCTTCTGATCAGCTACGGACTTTTCGCCGCATTTTTCGGCGGCTACCTGCTGGCCGGCACTCTGGTGGCATTCACTGTAGTCCGTACGCTCCACGGCCTGCCATTCGGGGCAGCCACCGTATCAAACAGCACCGTGGCCATCGATGTGCTCGACCCTAAGCGGCGCACCGAGGGTATCGGCTTCTACGGCCTGAGCAACAATATCGCCACTGCCATTGCGCCGTCGGTGGCCATGTGGCTCTATGCCTCGGGGATGTCGTTCGACCTGCTTTTCTGGGCCTCGCTGGTGATCGGTGTGGGCGGATGGGTGATCAACGCCACCCTCAAGCTCCGCACGCGCCCGGCTGTGAAACAGAAACTGCCTGTGTCGTTCGACCGCTTCATACTGCTCAAAGGGTGGAGCCAGAGCGTGTGCATGATCTGTTTCGCCATAAGCTACGGAGTGCTCGCCACATATATAGCCCTGTACGGTCAGGACGAGCTCGGCATAACATCGGGCACCGGCTTTTTCTTCATGCTCCTGGCCTTAGGCCTCATACTCTCGCGCCTCACGGGCACGCGCTCGCTGCGGCGCGGCCGTATAGTCGAGAATGCCTCGCTCGGCATAGTCGTATCGCTTGTGGGCTATACCCTCTTTGCAGGCATCCACACCGAGTGGAGCTACTATGCGGCGGCTCTGATCATCGGCCTTGGCAACGGACATATGTTCCCGGCATTCCAGAATATGTTCATCAATCTTGCCGGCAACGACCGCCGAGGCACTGCCAACTCCACACTGCTTGTATCGTGGGATATCGGTATCGGCATCGGTACGCTTGTGGGCGGCTCGCTGGTGCAACGCTACGGCTACCACACAGCATTCTGGTGGAGCACCGCCATCAACGGCCTCGGAGCGCTATTCTTCTTCATGCACTCGCGCGGCTACTTCCTGCGCAACCGCCTGCGATGACAGTGCAAAGCCGACCGACAGGAAATGTAAGATGGGTGCCAGGCCTGTGATCCAGTAGTACCAGGAGTGCACACCGCTTCGCATACGGTAGTCGATCGGTATACCCCTCTTCTTCATTGCGAGAAAAAACTCTATATTCCCTTCGTAGAAATAATCGTTGTCGCCGCAATCGGCATACCATCTGATGGTCTTCAGAGCCTCTGCCTGCCCGGCAGTGGCATTTTGCAGAAACGCCGTCGGATTGTTTGCGATCAGCGAATCGGCATAATCCTTATCCGACTGCGCCATCCGGCTTTGCTCCGGGCGGCCCAGAATACCGCTCAGCGAGCATGCCGCACCGTAAATATCCGGATGTTTCTGAGCGTATGCCACGGCAGCCTCGCCGGCCATCGAAGCCCCGGTGATCGCCCGGTGATCCCTATCGGCGACAGTACGGAAAGTTGAGTCGATAAGCGATATGAACTCCTTGTGGAAGAACGACTCATAGTCCCAATCGGGCACAGAGAAGTAGCCCAGATGCTTGCCGAGGTTTAACTCTCCGATGCCGCTCGCATCAGGCATCACGATAATCATCGGAACGGCCATACCCGAGCGGATAGCGTCGTCGGCGATCTGCGGCAGATCACCCTTGTTTATCCATATATCATGCGTGCCGCCGGCCGGATGGAGCAGATACATCACCGGATAGCGCCGGGTGCACTCCTCGTAGCCCGCAGGCAGATATACCGAGAAATCTTTATTTACACCAAGCACCTCACTGCTGAGCGAGCAGCGCTCCACGGTGCCGCTTCCCGGCAAACTGCCTAATCGCGGCACCACCTTATGCCGTTCCAATATCTTCGCCATAATAATCTGCTTTTCTGTCTGATTGTCTACTTAGCGGAGGAAGATCTCCCCTAATAGTCCAACAATCATGCCGTAGTATAGTTGGTCACGGCAGCAACCATATCCATTTTTATCCAATAAATCTCCTGTACTGGTTAAAATAGTGTGTTTTTTATCCAATAGGCACCCGAATAATGATTAAAATAGTGAAAAAATAGCGTGCAATTCACGCTTATCAGTGATGGTTCGGGTATGATCTTAAAGAAACAACGTTACTGAATGGTAAGAATATAGTTATTAAAAAATTGTGCTATTTATTTGCCTGTTTCCAAAGAGAGGGAGGGCAATTATACTTGGCAGTGAATAGTTTTGTGAAATGTGAACGGTTGCGGAATCCTACTTGTATGTATGTGTCAATTACGCTCATGCCCTCGGCAAGCAGTTCCGCCGCCTTCTCCAAGCGATGTTCAATGAGCCATTTTTGTGGAGATAGGGGTGATATTTTAGCAAAATCACGCTTGAAGGTAGCCAAAGAACGACCTGTGTAAGTGGCAAATTCTTCCATACTCATATCCTCCGCGAAGTGTTCCTCCATGAATTTGAGCAAATCTATCTTCCATTCTTCATTGAAATCAAACAGCGTAGGGTAAAATGAGTCGTCAATCTTCAACAGGCATCCCAAAGCCTCCACACACTTCATATCTAAGAATTCCTGCGATGGGTCTGTTCCGCTGTCAAGAAACGGACGAAGGGAAGAAAAAAGACTGTCAAGATAGAGATTGGGAGTAATCTTTATTGCCGCCAAATCAAAACGTGCTACATCTTTCGGTAGAGTGTCACCGTTGATCTGACGGAAATAATTGCGAAGAGCCGGACGCTTAAACCTTATGCTCATCGCGCTATAAGGAGTTTCACCGGCGGAGTGTTTATGTATTCTAATCCGGCAATCCCTCTGAAGAAAAACATATTCTCCTTTACTTACAGTAAGATTGCGGTTATTGTCGATAATGTCTATCTCGCCTTCACAGACAAGAATAAGAGAGTGATTAGCCAGACGATGTTCCTGAAGGTTCTCGCCCGGCATGAAACAA
>CAZPKH010000032.1:0-20684 GCA_964587165.1 uncultured Muribaculaceae bacterium | reverse complement strand
GATGCCGAGGTCACTAAAGTTAATCTATATGATCTGAAGTTCACCGGCTGCCGCAGCTGCTTCTCCTGCAAGATGAAAGGAGGCAAGTTTTTCGGCACATGCCCCATACCCGACGGCATCCACGATCTGCTTGCCGAGGTGCGACAGGCCGATGCTGTGGCAATCGCAACACCGATTTACTACATGGATCTGAACGCATACACCAAGTGTCTGCTCGAGCGAATGATATTCTCGGTAGCTCAATATTCGTCGCCGGCAGTGTCGCTTGCACCGAAGCGAGTGTCGTTTACGATGCTTTACTCAATGAACGCTACTGTGCAAGATTTCGAGCAGTACGGTATCGCACACCGCTGCGCACTGACAGAGCGCCTGCTGAGCCTTTTCTACTTCATGCCGGCGCATCGTGTCACAGCTTTCGACACCTATCAGTTCACCGACTACGCAAAGTATGAATCAAGTGCATTCTCCGAACCGCTCAAGCGCAAGCAGCGTGAAGAGCAGTTCCCCAAAGATCTGCAGACTGCTTTCGACACCGGAGTGACAGTGGCCCGCGAAATCCTCGATCCGTCGGTAAAAGGCGAAGCTATCGACCACACCATAAGATTCTAATGCATCACAGAAATTGCCCTCCCTCCCGATATGGGAAAGAGGGCAATTTTTTATTATTGAAGGAGACGTTTCTCGTCTCTTACCGTGATCGGCGACGAGTGCCCTGATAGGAGCAGCGTACTGTCGGGCAGCGTAAGAATCTTATCGAGGATCGAGCTCCTGAGCGACCGCGGATCACCACCGGGAAAATTAGTAAGACCGGGGCCATGCTGATAGAGCGTGTCGCCCACAAAGGCCGCATCAGCTTCGGGTGCATAGTATATCACTGATCCCGGTGTGTGGCCGGGAGTGTGTATCACCTTAAGGTATAGCGCGGAGTTGGCTTTGAGCCGAATTACCTCTCCATCGTACACCTCCTCGTAGTGCGGCACCACAACGGGCCTTCTGAAATTAGCACTTAGGTTAAGGTACGTATCACCGAGATAAGGTGCGTCATCCGTGTATATATAGATAGGCGCAGCGAGTTTTTCGGCAATCGGTACGGCAGCCCCGAAGTGATCGAAGTGTCCGTGAGTGAGAAGTATTTTCTCTATATGCCATCCCCGGCTCCCGATTGTGTCGAGTATAAGAGCGGGCTGAGCTCCGGGATCTATTAAAAAGCCTGCCCGGGTAGCATCGTCAATGTAGAAATAGCAATTTTCCACAAAGACGCCTTGCACACTGAGTTCCTGAATCATATTTCAAACCTCCTTTTTTCAACCCTCCTTTTTAAAGCAATTCGCAGCCGTCAGGACCGCATCGGTGCGGACGTTCGGCCGTCGGTACTTCATCCTGAGCCTGTCGTTTGAGCTCACGTTGCAGAGCGGATTTGAAGCCGTCGACTGTCATAGCGCCCGGCACGGCGAAATTGCCGTTGAACACAATGTAAGGCACGCCGTGCACGCCGCGCATAGCGGCCTCGCGCTCGTCGAGGCGTACCTCGTCGTCGTACATATCCGACTCGAGCACTTGGCGGATATCCTGCTCTTTCATACCGGCCTCGATACCTATGGCGAGAAGTACTTCGTGGTCGGCAAGCACGAGGTTTTCGGTGAAGTAAGCAGCAAACAGTGCTTCATTAAGGCGGCCTACCACGTCGCGGTCGTACTTCGCCTCGGCAAGCTTCATCAGCCGGTGAGCATCGCGGGTGTTCGAATATCGGGTATCTGCATATCGGAAATTGATGCCAAGCTCGCGCCCGAGCTCGGAGATCTGCTCGATCTGCTTGCGGGCATCCTCTTTTGAAAGGCGGTATTTCATGGCGAAACGGTCGAGAGTTGTCGAAGTGACCTCTTTCGAGGCTGTGGGATCAAGCTCAAAAGCCTTAAAATCGATATTCACCTGCCCGTTCAATCCGAGTTCGTCGATAGCCTTCTGCAGGCGAGTCTCGCCAATGTAGCAATAGGGGCAAGCAAAGTCGCTCCATATAGTAAGTGTCATCATAATTAATTCCCTTTCTTTATTTAATTATTAACTTCAATATTTCTTTTAGATCAGCAATTTGCTGCCGGGTGAGCAGGCTTTCAAGCCGGCCCTGCATCGTCTCGGCTATCCCGGATATTTCAGGGATAAGACGGCGTCCCGCCTCCGATAGCGACACCATACAGCATTTATAACTTCGTTGGTCGACAACCACATACCCCTTTTTATCCAGGCTTTTAACACTTCGATTCACCGAGGCTTTATCCTTTTTAAGGCTCCGGGATATTTCGCACTGCTGCACTTGCTCCTGAGTCATCAGTATCCGAAGGACAAGGTATTCGGCGGGAGAGATATCGAAGTTTCTTTCGGCGAGTAGCTCCTTCAGCCGAGTCTCTTCCGACTGATAGGCTATGCCCAGCAGGCACCCCAAATTAGGTATATCGTATATGGTTTGCATTGTTGTCATATCAACCATATAACATATTCCGACACGAAATAGTTGTCGCATCAACCATAAGTTTTTATCTTTGTGATCTTGGATAAAGACGCAAAAAGATTTTTACAATAATTAACATACAAATTTCGTCGATTCATTCCACTTTCCGTCTTTTGTATAAAGACCAATAAACTCGTGAATAAATCGCTCGACATAGCAACCCGGCAACTGCTTGAAAAGGTGATTGAGGATAACCTCGATTATCTTGTGCGGTTCGCCACCATACGGTTAGGTAGCAAAGCCGACGCCGAAGATGTTGTGCACGAATCAATACGACGAATTTTAGACAAGGATCTCAGCCGTATCAATCGGGCTAATTTCAGAATGTACCTTTTTCGCATCGTATATAATTTGTGCAAAGATCAATCCTCCCGCTCGAAGTCATCCCGCCCGCTTGAAGAAAAAGATTATCAGATAGCCGACACGGCGGCTGATACAGATGCCGACCGCGAGGAGATCGACCGACTGAACAGGCTCCTCGAAATCCTCCCCGACAGAGAGGCCGAGGTTGTGAGAATGAACGTCATGGACGAGCTTTCGTTTGTCGAGATAAGCCATATTCTGACAGTCCCTGAATCGACAATAAAATCCCGCTTCAAATCGGGAATGGATAAACTTAGAAAACAATATTTCAAAAACCAATAGTCATGGATGATTACAAAAATATAAAAGAGCTTCTGAAGCCCCGCCGTGACTTTGCGGCATCCGACACTCTCCGCTCGCGGGTCAACCGCACCATCGGTGAGCACAACCGCAAAAGAATCGCCCTGCGCACCGTTCTTTCGATAGCAGCCGGATGGGCAGCGATCATCATCTGTGCCGCCATCTACATCTTCTCTCACCCAGGATCCGACGCTCCAATCACCGATCAGCAACCTTTCGTGGCTGCATATATCAACGGCCGGCGGCTGCCCGACGACCAGGCTGCGGAGTCTACCTTGCGGGCTATGGAGCGAGCCGACTCGCTGATGAACAGCGCCGCCCGCATTGAGCAAGAAAACTTGCTCCGCGCCGAAAAAATACTGAACAATACAATACTGAATTAAATATCCGTCATGAAAAAATACATTCTTATCCTCATACTCTCGCTTGTATCGCTGACATCCTTTGCCAAAGCTCCGAACCTCAATGTCGAAAAAGTGTTCGACGGAACATATAACAGCACCCCCGGGGTGACGGTGAATATCTCGAAAGCTCCGGAGAAATATTTCAGGTGCATCAATGTGACGAACAACGCTAAAATCGTAAAAAAAATCGCCGGGCTGTTTGAGAAAGATATGCCCAAAGGATTGCGATCGCAGGATGTCATAACCAACGGTATGCGTTACCGCTCGTTTGTCGTCGTAAACAATAAGGAAGAGATCAACGTCGGGCTCAGCGAGCAGAACAACGGCTGCTACCTGTTCATCACCGGCCCCCTGAACGCCTTCAAATAATCCCTTAACCCTTACACATATGAACATACTTGGCAAGCTGCTCTTAGGAGCGGCCGCACTCCCTGCGTGCCTTTACGCACAGGAAAACAGTGACTCAATTTCCGAATCATGGAGCCGCCAACTCGATTTAAACGAGATTGTTGTGGTGGCGAAACGTACTGTCGTAAAGCAGCAGGAAGGCAAGCTCGTATATATCGTAAAAAACGACCCTTACGCCAAGGGGCTCGACGGCACCGGCCTACTCAACAGACTACCGCGCGTGTCGGTCGACAACGGTACTGTAAGCGTAGCCGGAAAAGGAACCGTGCGCTATATCATCGACGGCGTGTTGATGGAGCTGGATGCTTCGGCCATGGCGTCGCGCCTGCAAAATCTGAGGGCTGAAAATATTGAGAAGATCGAACTGCTCACCACCCCACCCTCCCGCTATGCCGTCGAGCCAAATGCTGCATATATCTCGATCACCACCCGCAACGAGAGCCTGGGGACCCGAGGTAATATCTACGGATCGCTCAACTGCGGCAAGAAGCTGCGTGAATATTTCAGCGGAAGCATCAACCACACTACACGGCATATCGAGCTCGCACTCGATGTCAATCTGTCAAACTATTACGCTAACAACGACAACGATATAGAGTATCGTTTTGACGACAGAACGCGCCGCTCCATCACAACGACCGATACACACCTCTTTAACTCGGGAGTAAACGCGCTTTTCAGATACCGAATCACTCCCGATATGAAGATCGGTGCTATCGCAAACTATAATTATGAGGCATCCACTTCCGACGGCATCAATCACACAGACTACGGCACTGCCGCCTCTTCGTCGCAATCGCACACCAAGTCGCGCCCCAACAATGCATTGACTCTCACCGGATTTTTTGATTGTGCCTTAGGTGATAACGGGCAGACAATGGAGCTCACTTACAACTTCTTCAACCGACATCACCGCGCCGGCTCGCTCATCACTACATCGTACAACGACAACACCGGCCCATGGGCGATAGATGAATCCGGAACTACCGGATATCGTTTTCACAGCGGAAAAGCCGACTTCAAATTTCCGAAACTATGGGCACAGCTCGAAGCCGGAATCGGATACACCGACATTCTTAACACATCCGATAATCTCATGCAGTCGACCACTCCGGCAGGATCCGCCTCGCTGCAATCGACAATGTTCGACTACAAAGAGCGGATAGCCGCCGCCTATATCACGGCCGCACGCACTCTCGGCGCCGGATTCTGGGGTAAGGCCGGTTTGCGATACGAATACACCCGGACAGAAAGCCGCGAGGCTTCACTACCTGAAGCAGCAAGGCGCAACTACGGACGGCTTTTCCCTACACTCAACGTATCATGGAGCAACGGGCACTCCGGCAATTTCAACCTCAGCTACTCTATGGGGATGGGACGCCCGAATCTGTGGGAGCTGAATCCGTTCAGATACTACTCTACCACCGACGAATACGCTGCCGGCAACCCAGACCTGAAACCGACCGTATACCACAACGCCGAGCTGAACTATTATGGCTTGAGCGGCCTATATGCCGTGCTCTACACATCGTTCGCCTCCGACGGTATAGGGTATATCCGAAGCCTCGATTCCGAGGGCATTTTAAGCACGATGCCATACAACTGCCTGTCGACAAACAAGACCGGTCTTTACGCCAACTATAAACGATCGTTTTTCGGCAGATGGGAAATGAATGCCGGCGGCGAGATATTCCATACTTATGCACATACAGATATGGAGAGCTACCGGCGTGCGGAGATGGACGACTGGTCAGGCAAAATAGAGCTGTCGACCAACCTTATGCTCACCCGAAGCAAGAATCTGATCTTCGGCGCACGCTTCACGCATCTCTTCCCATGGCAGCAGAATCTGATAAGATACGAAGCTCTGCAGATGCTTAACTTCTCACTGAGATACTCATTGCTCGGCAATCGCCTGAACCTCCAACTCACGGCAAACGACATATTCGGCTGGAATAAAACCCGGTCGAAAGAGCATTACTCCGACTACACCATACGCCAGACATTCAACGCCCATTCGGCATACGTACTTTTTGGGATAAGCTACCGTTTCGGACGCGATAAAGTAAACAGCGTGTATCGCCAATCGAAAGAGGAGCACTCGAAACGGACAAAATAATCATAATAATCATGCAAGATCGGGAATCCTCGGCAGTGATGCCGGGGGTTCTGATTTTCATACCCACTGGCAAATTCACCATCCGTTAAACATGGTTTACGCCGTTTTTGTTATATCTTTGTACTTACAAAAATTGAACTATGAAGACTTTCGAAGAATTAGGCATAGACGAGCCTCTGCGACGTGCAGTCGAGGAGCTCGGTTTCGAGCAGCCGATGCCTGTGCAGGAGGCTGTGATTCCGCAACTTTTGAACGAAAACCGCGACGTAGTGGCGCTCGCACAGACAGGCACCGGCAAGACGGCGGCCTTCGGACTCCCCGTGCTGCAGCGTATCGATCCGCGCTCTACCGCCACACAGGCTCTCATCCTCTCCCCTACCCGCGAGCTCTGCTTGCAGATCGGGTCGGATCTTGCCGACTTCTCGAAATATATCGACGATGTTAAGGTACTACCCGTTTACGGAGGTTCAAGCATCGAAAGCCAGATACGGGCCCTTCGCAAAGGTGTGCAGATCATTGTGGCTACCCCCGGGCGTCTGATCGACCTGATAAACCGCGGAGAGGTGAATCTCGACAACGTGCATACAGTGGTGCTCGACGAGGCCGACGAGATGCTCAACATGGGGTTTTCCGACTCGATCAACGAAATCCTCGAGCACGTGCCCGCCGAGCGGCGCATGCTTATGTTCTCGGCCACAATGCCTGCCGAGATTGCGAAAATTGCCAAGAAATACATGCACGATGCCTCCGAGGTAGTGGTCGGTACACGCAACAGCGGCGCCGAGAACGTGCGCCATATCTACTACATGGTGCCCGCATCACAGAAATATCTGGCACTCAAACGTGTGTGCGACGACAATCCGAATATCTACGCCATAGTGTTCTGCCGCACCCGTCGCGACACCCAGGAGATAGCCGACAAACTGATACAGGACGGCTACAATGCCGACTCTCTGCACGGCGACCTCTCGCAGGCACAGCGCGACATCGTGATGAAGAAATTCCGCGACCGTGTGCTCCGTATCCTTGTGGCTACCGACGTGGCGGCGCGAGGTCTCGACGTCGACGATCTGACACATGTGATAAACTTCGGCTTGCCCGACGACACAGCAGTATATACCCACCGCTCCGGCCGTACCGGCCGTGCCGGCAAAACCGGTATCTCCGTAGCCATAATCCATTCGCGCGAGAAAGGAAAACTCCGCGAGATAGAGCGCATCATAGGCAAGAAATTCGAGCGCCGCGATGTGCCCACACCGCAGCATATCATTGAAAAGCAGCTGTACAACCTGGCCGACAGGCTTGAGCGTGTGCAGGTAGACGAAGAAGAGATAGCTCCATACCTGGCAGGTGTGGAGCGGAAACTCGAATGGCTCGATGCCCGCGACCTGCTCAAGCGCGTGCTCTCATTAGAGTTTAACCGCCTGCTCGACTACTACAAGGACGCTCCCACCATCGACAATATCGCCGACTCCGGCAAGAAAGAGAAGAAAGAGCCACGCAAGCCGCTCACCGACGCTGAAAAAGACCGCCGTACCGCCGAGCGCGGCATGGAGCGGCTGTATATAAACTTGGGAAAATCCGACGGCTTCTTCGCCGGAAACCTTATCGAGCTGCTCAACCGCTCGATACCCGGCAACCGCATCGACGTGGGGCGCATCGATCTGCTGCGCACATATTCGCTATTCGACGTCAAGAAAGCCGACGCCCGTCGCACCGTCACCGGTCTCACCGGCTCGGAATTCATGGGCAAGCGCGTGTATTGCGAGATAGCCGACCCCGATAAGGATTATGCCCGCGCATCCCGCAAAAACCGCGGCTCAAAGCAGCAGAACCCCGACAGCGGCTACGATAATGAAGAGACCATCGCCGAGTATTTCATGAAGAAACACCGTGGTGGCACCAAGAAGCCGGGCCGCAAGAAATCCCGCAAATGAGACAATCACCGTCCACTACCACCTATCATACATTCTCCATTTACCGCATTATGACCAAAACTCTGAAAAATCTGGTTGTAGCAGTCGTCCTGCTTGCCACCGCAATGCCGTCGTGGGCATACAATACTGCCCGCGACGCTTTCATCAACGCTCCGCAAGGACTCCTGCTGCTGCTTACGCGCAACGACCGTCTCGACATGCTCGACTACTACGACTCACAGCTCACTACACCTGTCACCAACGGACTGCAGGGCAAATCGTCGATCCGTTCGGTCGACGACAAGATGATGGTGATCAACATGACCCCTTCGTCCACTTACACCATCGCTATGCTCCCCGGCGACGTGATAGCTCTGATCCGTACAATCGACACTCCGGCCAAGGACAGCAATATAACATTTTACTCCGCTGCCGACTGGACCGAGTATCCGTCAGATAAATATTTCACCGCTCCGGCTCTGGCACAGTGGCTCACCAAAAAAGGGGCTTCCGACCGTGATACCGTCGAGGCCATGGTGCCGTTTATCATGGCCGAATACACCTACGATCCGGCCTCACAGACCCTTACAGCCACCAACGACCTGCGCACATTCCTGTCGGAGGATGTTTACGACATGATAGCCGACGATCTTGCACCGTCGCTGAAATACACCTGGAACGGCAAAAAATTTGTCGCAGCGCAATGATCGCTCTCGACACCCCTCAGGCTATCACACTTACCGAACTCGGGCGACGGCTCACACGGCTTGTGTCCGACCCTTCGGTGCAGGATGTGTGGGTCACAGCCGAACTGTCGGATGTGCGCGTGCGCGGTCACTGCTACATGGAGCTGCTGCAGAAAGACGAGCAGGGGCGCACAGTTGCCAAGATGCGCGCCGCAATCTGGCAAAGCACCTTTCAGCGGATTGCCCCGTATTTCAAAGCTCACACCGGGCGCGACTTCGCCTCCGGCCTCAACGTCATGGTGCAGGGATCGGCCACATACCACCCTCTCTACGGCATGGCTTTCAATATCACGGCGGTAAACCCGTCGTTCACCATGGGCGACATCGAACGCCGCCGCATGGAGATACTCATGCGCCTCAAAGCCGAAGGTATACTCGACGACAACCGCAACCTGCAGTGGTCCCTTACACCCACCCGCATCGCCATAATATCAGCACCCGGAGCAGCCGGCTACGGTGATTTCATCAACCAGCTTATGCTCAACTCTCGCCGGCTGCGGTTCACGCCCCGGCTATTCCCGGCCGTGATGCAGGGAGTTCAGGCCCCTACAACCATCATCTCGGCTCTCGATCAGATCGCTGCCGAATCCGAACAGTGGGACTGTGTAGTGATAATACGCGGAGGGGGAGCGACATCAGACCTTGAGGCGTTCGACAATTACGATCTGGCCGCCAACATCGCACAGTTCCCCCTGCCGGTGATCATCGGGCTTGGCCACGAGCGCGATGTGACAGTACTCGACTTTGTAGCCAATATGCGCGTCAAGACACCCACAGCTGCCGCAGAGTGGCTTGTAGCACAAGTCGGAAGCGCCCTCGATATGGCCTTCGATCGCGCCACAGCCATACACCGCAGCGTGGCAGAGCGCCTCAGCCTCGAGCAGCGACGACTGGCATATGCCGAGTCTATACTTCCCGTTGCTCCCGGAGCAGCTGTCGACCGCTCTCGCCGCCGTCTTGCCGAAGCCGCCGCCGCCCTCTCAGGCATAAGTCCGGCACGCATAGCGCCCGAGCAGACGCGCCTCAGTGCCATAGCTGCCCATGTGGAAGCCGCTGCAGTAGCGGTGATACAGCGACAGCAGCAGCATCTTCAGGCACAGAGCCGTATGCTCGAAGCTCTTTCGCCCGCAGCCACATTGGCACGCGGATACTCGATAACACGCATCGATGGCCATGCCATAAGCTCGGCAGCCGCCGTAGCACCCGGCACAGTCGTGCAGACCGAACTTGCCGAAGGATCATTCACATCAAAAACAATCTGACACTGTATACAAATGGAATTCAAGAACGTAAAAGAACTGACATACACACAAGCCGTCGGCGAGCTCGACGAGATACTCCGCATGATGCAATCCGACAAATGCGACATCGACTCGCTGGCCGCCTATACGCGCCGCGCCTCCGAGCTGCTGGCCGAATGTAGAGCTCGTCTCACAACCACCGACCGCGAGCTCCAATCCATACTCGCCTCCCTGCAGCAGTAATGAAGCTCACTCATTCGTCATATTCTCACCAAGTAATATGGACCTGACCTCCTCTTTCAGTTTAGGCAGATCATTTGCAATGTTTCAAAATAAGATTCAATCTCCTCTATACGTTCGATAATATCATATAGCGATTTTTGAACTTTTCTATCCATATATCAATTTTCGAGTATCATTCAATTCTGCCCGAAAGTAGGGATTGCTTACAGCACTATCGTCAGTCAAATCAATTTTTCTTTTCAGAAGATCCTCCAAAGCATCTTGAAAACCAAAAAAATTATTGGCAGAGTCAAGAAGTGGAATATTATCCCAGTCAAAATCCACACAGAAATCCACATCGCTTGAATCATTAAACCGAGATGTAAGGATTGAGCCGAAAACCCAAAGCCGCCGAACATGAAAACGGCGGCATACGGTTATAATCTTTGAGAGATTTGCTTCTATTAATTTCATAATGTCCCGATCGAGGCTTAAAAATAGATTAGAGACAAGAGTGTTATTCTCAGTAAGCATTGCAAAGATACTCAAAATATTTTGAAATTCCAATCCTATGGAGAGTGTGGATTTTTTATTTCGGGAGATTTGCCGTACCTTTGCGCTCTGAAAACCAAAACATCAAGATAAAACGAATTTCAAGACGCATGAAAGCTTACGTTTTTCCCGGCCAGGGTGCCCAGTTCTCGGGCATGGGCCACGACCTGTACGAGTCCTCAGAACTTTGCCGCTCGCTTTTCGAGAAGGCTAACAGTATTCTCGGTTTCGACATCACCGACATTATGTTCAATGGTGATGAGGATGCCCTCAAGCAGACTAAAGTGACTCAACCCGCCGTATTCCTCCACTCGGTTATTCTGGCAAAGAGCCTCGGCGATGATTTCCGGCCCGATGCAGTAGCCGGCCATTCGCTTGGCGAGTTCTCAGCTCTGGTAGCTGCCGGCGCTCTGAGCTTTGAGGATGGTCTGAAGCTGGTGTCGGCCCGCGCGCAGGCTATGCAGAAAGCATGCGAGATCAAGCCCTCGACCATGGCTGCCGTGCTCGCTCTCCCCGACGAAAAAGTTGAGGAAATATGCGCCGCAACTCCCGGCGTAGTGGTATGCGCCAACTACAACTGCCCCGGCCAGATTGTGATTTCGGGAGAAATGGAAGCTATCGATGCTGCTTGTGAAGCTGCAAAAGCTGCCGGTGCCAAGCGTGCGCTGAAGCTCAAAGTCGGCGGTGCTTTCCACTCCCCGCTGATGGAGCCTGCCCGCGAGGAGCTTGCTGCCGCCATCGAAGCAACAGAGTTCCACACTCCTATCTGCCCTGTATATCAGAATGTCGACGCTCTGCCTCACACCGACCCTGCCGAGATAAAAGCAAACCTGGTGAAACAGCTCACCGCTCCGGTGCGCTGGACACAGACCGTGCGCAACATGATAGCCGACGGTGTGACAGAGTTCGTAGAGCTCGGCCCGGGCAAAGTGCTTCAGGGTCTCGTATCGAAGATCAACAAGGATGTGAAAGTCGAAGGGATGCAATAAGCTCCCCCCTTCTTAAAGCATACAGCTCCGGCTCCCTGCGTGGGTGTCGGAGCTTTTTTAACAATAAGAGCTGCAAGTGTTAATTTGGCTGATATACGATTCATATTATGTTAATTAAAAGTAAGAGCTTTGTCAAGGGTCGACAATATGTATAAATTTGTAGTCGAAAAAAAATCAACATTCATTTATGAGATTCAGATTTGCGACACTCGCACTTGCGTCTGCACTGTGCGTGGCAGCTCAAACCGAAGAACCATCATCACCGCAGGAGTGGACACTACAGCAGTGCATCGACTATGCTATGGCCAACAATCTGACCATAAAGCAGAAACAGCTTGCCGTAGATCGCAACGAGATCGACATACAAGCCCGCGAGGGCGCGCTTTGGCCTTCGCTGTCGTTTGCCACCGGTCACAATCTGTCGTGGCGCCCCTGGTCGGAGCGATATGTCAACCTGACCGATGGTACGATGACTACATCATCGTCGGAGGTGAACTATAACGGATCATACGGCCTGTCGGCACAATGGACTGTGTGGAACGGCGGCCGCAACCGCAAGCAGCTGCAAAAATCACGTCTCGAAAAGCGCCGGAGCGCCGAGGACGAAGCCGCCTCCCGCCTGCAGCTTCAGGAACAGATCGTGCAGGTTTACGTGCAGATACTTTATCAGCGCGAGGCTGTAGAGGTGAACAAACGCATCCTTGAAACCACCGAGGTGCAGATGGATCGTGCACAGCAGATGTACGACGTGGGGCAGATCTCGCGCGCCGAGCTAAAGCAGATGGAAGCACAGCTGAGTCAGCAGAAATATAATGTAGCCAACTCGCAGACACAGCTCGAATCGTTCAAATTACAGCTCAAGAAACTCCTTGAGATAGTCGGCCCGCAAGAGATCGACGTCGTGGCCCCCGGGATCAACGAAGCCCGCATCACCTCACCGCTCCCCGAGATTCAGCAGGTGTACGACTCGGCCCTGTCGCTCCGCCCCGAGATACGATACAACCGTCTGGGCATCGAATCGGCTGAAATGAGCGTCGACATAGCCCGGCGCGGATACTACCCGACCCTTTCCATGTCGGCGGGCATAAACACCACTCACTCATCCGGTCTTGACAGCAGCTTCGGCGAGCAGATCAAGCGGAACCTCAACAATTCGGTAGGGGTGACACTCAGCGTGCCTATATTCGACAACCGTACCAACCGCACAAACGTAGCCTCGGCCAGGCTCGATCTCGATGCTGCCGAGATCGCCTTAGCCCAGCAGCAGAAAGAGCTCTATTCCAACATCGAGACTTGCTGGCTGAATGCCAATAATTCGAAAGTGGAATACAGCTACGCCACGGCAAATGTCGAGAGTATGCGCGAAAGCTACCGCCTGGTGAGCGAACAGTTTGAGGTAGGACTGAAAAACATCGTCGACCTCAATACCGGACGCACAGATCTGCTTCAGGCAGAGCAGCAGCTACTACAGGCAAAATACATGACGGTGCTCAACCGCGCCCTGCTCAATTTCTACAGCGGCGCCCCGCTCACACTCGAGTGATCGGCCCCTAAACCACAAAGCATACAATTCATCGGAATATGAACTTCACATACCACACAGCAGCAGTAGGCTTAATAGCAATCATGGCCACTGCTTGCAGCAAAGAGCCTCAGTTTGAGCTCATCACCGAGCCGGCATCCATGCAGGATGTATCGACAAGCATCACCGCCACCGGCACTATCGAACCGGTCACATCGGTAGAAGTGGGTACTCAGGTGTCGGGTATCATCGACAAAATATATGTAGACTACAATTCCGTGGTCAAGAAAGGCCAGGTGATAGCCGAGCTCGACAAGACCAATCTGCTCTCGGAGCTCTCGAACGCCCAGAGCAATCTCGCATCGGCGCAAAGCTCGCTCGACTATCAGAAGGCTAATTACGAACGCCTCAAAACCCTCTACGACAAAGGCCTGATAGCAGCCGTCGACTTCGAGCAGGCTCGACTCAGCTATCAGCAGGCCGTGCAGCAGGTCGATATAGCGCGTCAGAACGTAGCCAAAGCTCAGACCAACTTAGGGTATGCCACAATCACCGCTCCTATCGATGGCGTGGTGCTGAGCAAGGAGGTGGAAGAGGGACAGACAGTGGCTTCGGCGATGACCACCCCTACCCTCTTCGTACTCGCACAAGACCTCACCGATATGCGCGTGATAGCCGATGTCGACGAAGCCGATATAGGCGGTGTGTCGCAGGGGCAGCATGTCACGTTCACGGTAGATGCATATCCCGACGATATTTTTGAGGGCACCGTCACGCAGGTACGACAGGAAGCCACTACGACTTCAAATGTGGTGACCTACGAAGTGGTGATCTCCGCCCCAAATCCCAGCCTCAAGCTCAAACCGGGCCTTACGGCTAATGTGACGATCTATACATCTGAGCGCCCCAATGTGCTGTGCGTGCCCACAAAAGCACTCAAATATATGCCCGAAGAATCTATGATTCCGAAAGGCGACTCCATCGTGCATCCGGCACCGGACGCAAAAGGACATCATGTGTGGGTGCTCAAAGGCAACCGAATCACTCCGGTCGGCGTGACTGTAGGCACCTCGGGAGCAAACTTCACCGAAATACTCTCAGGCATCTCGGCCGGCACCGAAGTGATAACAGGGGCTCAGCTGAAAGGCGGTCCGGCCGATGGCGGCGAAGGGGGTGATAAAAACCCGTTCATGCCAGGCCCTCCCGGACGCAAAAACAAAAAATAAGCCATGGCAATCGACGAAAATGCCAAAATAGTGATCGAGCTGCGCAACGTCAAGCGCAAGTTCAAGGTAGGCGACGAAGTGGTATATGCACTCCGCGGAGTGTCGTTTGCGGTGCGTCAGGGCGAATTTGTCACCATCATGGGTACCTCCGGTTCGGGTAAATCCACACTTCTCAACCAATTAGGGTGTCTTGACACCCCCTCGTCGGGCGAATATATACTCGACGGTGTGGCCGTGCGCAAGATGTCGAAGAACCAGCGTGCACGCCTGCGCAACCGCAAGATAGGGTTTGTGTTTCAAAACTACAACCTTCTGCCCAAGACCACGGCGATCGAAAACGTAGAGCTGCCGCTGATGTACAACTCCGAATACTCCGCCCGGCAGCGGCGTGAGGCGGCTATAACCGTGCTAAAGGAGGTGGGGCTCGGCAACCGTCTGGAGCATAAGAGCAATCAGATGTCGGGCGGACAGATGCAGCGTGTGGCCATCGCCAGAGCTCTGGTAAACAATCCGGCGGTGATACTGGCCGATGAGGCTACCGGCAATCTCGATACCCACACCTCGTTTGAGATGCTCGTCCTCTTCCAGAAGCTCTACGCACAGGGGCGTACGATAATATTCGTGACACACAACCCCGATATTGCACGATACTCCTCGCGCAACATATTCCTGCGCGACGGCCGCATCGTCGACGACAAATACAACGACAACATCCTGTCGGCCCGCGAGGCGCTCGACAACCTCCCGGCCGAGGAGGCGTTCGAGGACTCGCTCATGGAGGAGGCCGCGGGCGATAATTAGAGCCCGTCCCAAAAAAAGTATTATTCATGAATTTCCTTATACTGCTGAAAATAGCCTTCCGGGCTATAGCCAACAATAAATTCCGCTCTTTCCTGTCGATGCTCGGCATCATCATCGGTGTAGCTGCCGTCATCATTATGATGGCCATAGGCCAGGGATCGAAGCAGAGCATCAAGGCCGACATACAGAAGATGGGCACCAACGTGATAATGGTGCGCCCCGGTGCCGACATGATGGGAGGTGTGCGTCAGGACCCGTCGGCCATGCAGACCCTTAAGCAGGCCGACTATGAAGCCATACTCGAAGGTATGCATTTCATAAACCGCGTATCGCCCGAAGTCACGGCCTCGGGTCAGGCTATCAACGGTGCCAAAAACACCAATACCACCGTCTACGGCGAGAGCCCCGACTACCTCGACATCCGTCTGTGGGAAGTGGAGGACGGCTCAATGTTCACCGACGAAGATGTGCGCCGCTCGGCCAAGGTGTGTCTTGTGGGCAAAACCGTAGCCGACGAGCTTTTCGGCGAGGGCGTCAACCCCATAGGCAAGGTGATACGCTTCAAGTCGACCCCGTTCCAGATCATAGGCACACTCAAATCCAAGGGGTACAACTCCTGGGGTATGGATCAGGACAATCTCATCCTCGCCCCTTACACCACAGTGATGAAACGACTGCTGGCACAGACATGGTTTCAGACCATCAATGCCTCGGCACAAAGCGAAGAGGTGAGCGACCAGGCCATCGAAGAGCTCACATCGATACTGCGCGACACCCACAAGATCAACGACACATCGGGCGATTCCGACGACTTCACCATACGCTCGCAGCAGGAGATGATGGACACCATGTCGTCGACCATGGACACCATAACCATAATACTCGTAGTGGCCGCCGGATTCTCACTGCTTGTGGCCGGTATAGGCATCATGAACATCATGCTCGTTTCGGTGACCGAACGCACCCGCGAGATAGGCCTGCGCATGGCCGTCGGAGCCCGCGGATTCGACATAAGCAATCAGTTTCTGATCGAATCCATCATCATAAGCCTCTCGGGCGGTGTGCTCGGAGTGACCGTCGGATGGCTCGGCACACTGCTGGTGAGCAACTTCGGTATGCCCGCCTCTATACCGCTGTGGTCGATCATAGTGTCATTTGCCGTATGTACGTTTATCGGAGTAGTGTTCGGCTACTTCCCCGCCCGCAAAGCCGCCAATCTCGATCCCATCGAAGCGATACGCTACGAATAGGCCCAAAAAATTTCACCACCACGCCGACGGTTGGCCAAATATTTGTATATTTGCAAAAATAATCAACCCAGCACTATGCTCGTAATCGGTATCGCCGGTGGCACCGGCTCTGGCAAAACTACTGTTGTCAACAAAATAATATCCGCCCTCCCCCCCGGCGAAGTTGCAGTAATACCACAGGACTCTTACTACAAAGACTCAAGCCATGTGCCTGTAGAGTTACGCTCCAAAATCAACTTCGACGAGCCGGCCGCTATCGAGTGGACACTCCTCGCCGACCAGATCCGCGAGCTGCGCAAAGGCAACGCCATAGAAATGCCCACCTACTCCTACCTGACATGCACACGGCAGCCCGAGACAGTACATGTCGAGCCGCGCGAAGTAGTGATAGTAGAAGGCATATTGGTGCTCAACGATCCGGTCATGCGCTCGATGATGGATGTCAAGGTATTTGTCGACGCTGACGACGACGACCGCCTCATCCGCGTCATCTCCCGCGACTGCATCGAGCGAGGACGCACGCCCCAGATGGTGATCGACCGCTATCAGGAGGTGCTCAAGCCCATGCACGAGATGTACATAGCCCCCTCAAAACGTTTCGCCGATCTTATCGTGCCTCAGGGAGGCAACAACATCGTGGCAATAAACCTGCTCACCGACTACATCAAATCGCGCCTCACCCCCGCGAGCAAATGACCCCGACACCCATGCCGCAGCAACCACTTCCGGAAGAGATAATCATCGAGCCCCAACAACCCGACGGCAGCCCTGACAACGGGCTGAATGCCGACGGCACACCCCGCATGGTGCTCCGCACCGACAACCTCGTGAAGCGGTATCGCCAGCGCACCGTCGTCAACCATGTGTCGATCAACGTCCGTCAGGGCGAGATAGTCGGGCTCCTCGGCCCTAACGGAGCCGGCAAGACCACCACGTTCTATATGACCACCGGACTGGTCGTGCCAAACGAAGGACGCATATTCCTCAACGACCTCGACATAACGAAATACCCCGTGTACAAGCGCGCTCAGGCCGGCATCGGCTACCTCGCACAGGAAGCATCCGTATTCCGCAAAATGACCGTCGAGGACAACATCCGCTCCGTACTCGAGCTCACCCACACCACCCCCGAATATCAGAAACAGAAACTCGAAGAGCTGATCGAAGACTTCAACCTCCAGAAAGTGCGCCGCAACCTCGGCGACCGCCTCTCCGGCGGCGAGCGCCGGCGCACCGAGATAGCGCGCTGTCTGGCCATCAGCCCGAAATTCATAATGCTCGACGAGCCGTTTGCCGGGGTCGACCCTATTGCCGTCGAGGAGATCCAGTCCGTAGTCTACCGCCTCAGAGAGAAAGATATCGGTATACTCATCACCGACCACAACGCCCCCGAGACACTATCCATCACCGACCGCGCATACCTCCTCTTCGAAGGCAAGATACTCTTTCAGGGCACAAGCGAAGACCTCTCGGAGAACCCCGTGGTGCGCGACAAATACCTCGGCCACAACTTCATATTCCGTCGTAAGAAATTCAACTGACACAATATTACTCAAAAACGGCGCAGAATATCAGCAAAAATGCGTAAATTTGCAGTGCTAATAGCGTAAAATAAAATCTTAACTATATATAATATAACTCCAATATGGTAAGCTACAAAGACTTAGGCCTCGTAAACACCCGTGAGATGTTTGCCAAAGCCATCAAAGGCGGCTATGCAATCCCCGCGTTCAATTTCAACAACATGGAGCAGCTCCAGGCCATCATCAAGGCCGCTGCCGAAGATCGCTCGCCCGTCATCCTTCAGGTATCGAAAGGCGCCCGCAACTATGCCAACCCCACCCTCCTGCGTTACATGGCTCAGGGTGCCGTAGCATACGCTAAAGAGCTCGGCTGGGAGCATCCCCAGATCGTGCTCCATCTCGACCACGGCGACAGCTTCGAGCTCTGCAAAGACTGTATCGACAACGGCTTCTCATCCGTGATGATCGACGGCTCACACCTCCCCTACGAAGAGAACGTAGCCCTTACCAAAAAAGTAGTCGACTACGCACATCAGTATGACGTGACCGTAGAAGGCGAACTCGGCGTGCTCGCCGGCGTAGAGGACGAGGTATCCTCCGACCACCACACCTACACCGACCCCGAAGAAGTTATCGACTTCGCAACCCGCACCGGCTGCGACTCGCTCGCCATCTCGATCGGTACAAGCCACGGCGCTTACAAATTCACTCCCGAGCAGTGCACCCGCGACGAGAACGGCCGCCTCGTGCCCCCGCCGCTGGCATTCGACGTGCTCGACGCCGTAATGGAGAAACTCCCCGGCTTCCCCATCGTGCTCCACGGCTCATCATCCGTACCTCAGGAGTATGTTGAGATAATCAACGCCAACGGTGGCAAGCTCCCCGATGCAATCGGTATCCCCGAAGAGCAGCTCCGCAAAGCCGCCAAGAGCGCCGTTTGCAAAATCAACATCGACTCCGACTCCCGTCTGGCCATGACCGCCGCCATCCGCAAAGTATTCAACGAGAAACCCGGCGAATTCGACCCCCGCAAATACCTCGGCCCCGCCCGCGACGAAATGACCAAACTCTACAAACACAAAATCGAGAACGTGCTCGGCTCAAACGGCAAAGCCGAATAACCCCGCACCACCTCATAAACCCTTCCCGACCGGGAGAGCTGCCCATCGCAGCTCCCCCGGTCGTATTTATCTACTCACGCAAAAGATTCTTTTTCATTTGCAAACAATCGAACAACATTAAGCGTTATAGTATAGACGGAACGACAGCCGTCGCACACGCGCCCCACGACGCATCAAAAATCGATCATCAAAAATCAACAACAAAACTAAAATAACAAGACTATGGGAAAATTCATCAGCGACTTTAAGGAATTTGCCATGAAAGGCAACATCATCGACATGGCAGTCGGCGTAATCATCGGCGGAGCTTTCGGTAAAATCGTCAGCTCACTCGTCGACGACGTAATCATGCCCGTTGTCGGTATGGCCACAGGCGGGGTCGACTTCAAGAAAATGTCGTATGTCATGAACGACGCCACCATCAACTACGGTATGTTCATACAGAACATCGTCGACTTCCTCATCGTAGCCTTCTCAATCTTCGTAGCACTGCGCGTCATCATGAAATTCAAGAAGAAAGAAGAAGCCGCTCCCGAACCCGAAGCCGCTCCCGAACCCACAAAAGAAGAAGTACTCCTCACTCAGATACGCGACCTGCTGCAGAAACAAGCCGCCGCTGGCAACAACGCCAAATGAAAAAATCACCACTCTATACCCGCACAGGCGACACAGGCACCACCGCATTAGTCGGTGGTGCCCGTGTCGGCAAAGACGATGCGCGTCTCGAAGCCTACGGCACCGTCGACGAGCTCAACTCACTGTTAGGCCTTCTGGCATCAGTGTCCGACCCCGATCCCGACACCGCGGCACTCATCACACAGATACAGAGTCGGATGTTCGACATCGGAGCATATCTCGCCACCTCCCCTTCGCCCGAGGAATCACCCCTCGCTCCCGGCACCATTGAAGCCATCGAAGCCGAGATCGACCGACTCGACACACTCGTTCCGCCGCTGCGCACATTCATCCTGCCGGCAGGATGCACCGCAGCCACCGTAGCCCACACAGCCCGCACAGTATGCCGCCGGTGCGAACGCCGGATAGTTGCCCTCACACGCACAGAGCCGGTTCATCCCGACATACTCCGCTACATCAACCGCCTCAGCGACATGCTGTTCGTCTACGCCCGCTACCTCAATATCACCGCCGAAGTGCCCGAAGTAGCGTGGACCAAACAATAAATGCAGCCTGCGGCAGTTAAATATATACCGCACCTTATCTGCATACATAGAAACGAAACATAAAAAAAGATAACCCATGTATTGGACACTTGAACTGGCATCAAAACTTGAGGACGCACCCTGGCCCGCCACCAAAGAAGAGCTCATCGACTACGCCATGCGCTCAGGCGCCCCCCTCGAAGTAATCGAAAACCTCCAGGAGATCGAAGACGAAGGCGAAACCTACGAATGTATCGAAGACCTCTGGCCCGACTACCCCTCCAAAGAAGACTTCTTCTTCAACGAAGAGGAATA
>CAZPKH010000031.1:0-20866 GCA_964587165.1 uncultured Muribaculaceae bacterium | reverse complement strand
TCGAGCATGCGCTCGGTGTTCCACTTGCCCGAGGTGATGGTCGTGCCGTTGGTGCGCATATAGTTGAAGTCAGCGTAGATATTGGAGCGGAGCCTGAAGTATAGGTCCGGGCTCATCAGGCGCCCGATGCGCTGCTCCACATAGTCGCGGCTCACATCGCGCCACGCTACGGGCACTTGCGAAGCTCCGATTATCTGAGCGAACGAGCGGTCCTCGTCGCCGTGGGGGGCGGGTATTACGAAAGTGATGTCCATGTCGCCACACTCCCACATGCCTTTTGTGAGACCGTAGCTGGCGGTGCCGAGACCGCCGAGGATATGGGGAGGAAACTCCCAACCAAACATTAAAGCTTTCATGTCGATTGTATTTAGAAGCGGGAGTCCGGATATTACATATTCAGTTTTTTGAGAGTCTTGATGGTGCGTATCACCTCGGCCACATTGACCACGTGGCTTATGGCGCCGCGGCCTTCGAAGGGGGGATTGCCGTCATAGAGCTGCGATAGCGACCCTATGCACTGCAGGCTCATATCATCCTCGAAGCCTATGAGCATCCGGTCGACATACCCTATGCCGCTCAGCCCGAACACGCGCAGGTAGGCATCGGCATAAAATCCGATAAGCCACGGTCGCACGGTGCCGTTGTGCAGAGCCATCTCGCGATCGTAGGGCGAGCCGACATATAGCGGCCTATAGCCGTACGACTTGGGAGAGAGGGTGCGCAGCCCTTTGGGGGTAAGGAGCTCGCGGGTCACCACGTCGAGCACATGCTTGCGCTGGCGACGGTCCAGAGGAGAATAGTCCAGACCGATAGCTATAGCCATATTGGGGCGCACCGACAGGTCGACATACGAGCCGTTCACATAATCGTATAGATAGCCGTACTCGTTGAGGAACGTCTCGACAAACGGCTGTCGCATCCGCTCGGCCGCCTCGGTGTAGCGCCGGGCCTCGGGGGTATCGGCCATCAGCTGGGAGATAAACATCAGAGCGTTGTACCACAGTGCATTGAACTCGACGAGCAGACCTGTGCGGGGCACCACAGGGCGGCCGTCCCACGACGAATTCATCCACGACACGGGCTGACCCTCGCCGGCCGTCTCAAGCAGACCGTCCGGGCGCAGCCGCAGGTTGGGATGGCTGTCGTCGAGCACGTAGTCGACTATCGTTTTGAGCAAGTCGAGATACGCCGTGCGGCACTCTTCGTCGCCGTAGGCCTTGGCATACTGCTGGATGGCCCACGCCGCCCACAGGGGCACGTCGGGCAGGTCGATATGATGGATTCGCGCATCAAGCTCGCCGGTATTCATAAACCGCAGCAGCGCGCGCGATGCCGTAGCCATGATTGCCTCGAAATCTGCGCGATGGCTGATATAGATCGTAGAGCCCGGGAGCGCCATGAATGTGTCGCGTGCACGCACTTTACCCCAGGGGTAGGAGCTGATCAGATACATATCCGACCCTTCCTTGAGGTAGAACTGCTTGGCGGCGTTCTTCAGGCAGTTGTAGAACGATGTGCGGGGTGTGCGCGAAGCTATTTCGCCCTGATACATATCGGCCAGACGGCGCGGAGAAACCTCATCTACGCCAGCCGAGAATATCAGCGACTCCCCTTTCTTGATCTTTATCTCGAAATAGCCGGGGGTATACAGGTCCTCGGTATACGGCTCGCCGCGCTCCATATCCTTAAGATACTCGAAGTCGCGGTACCAGTCGGGGTTGTCGATCCACTGGGGCTTGTGGTTGAGCTGCATGTAGAGCGTGGGGTATCCCGGGTAGAGGCAAACGCCGATACCGTTGGCGGCGGGGAGTATCTCGCGGTTTATCTTGTCGTTGGCCAGCACAAGGGCGTTGGCGTTGCGGAAGGCGAGCATCGGCCGGATACGCAATGTCGTGGGCGAATGAGCCTCGACCAGGGTGTAGCGTATCAGAATACGGTTTTCCTGCGAGATGAAGATTTTCTCCTTGGTCAGTATCACACCGCCTACGCGATATGTCGTGCGGGGCACGCTCTCGCAGTCGAACTCACGTATGTACTTATGCCCGTTGGGGCTGTACACACCCCCCTTGTAGCGATGCAAGGCGAGGTTGAACGGAGCTCCATGCTGCACCACCGTGACATCGAGACTCGACAGCAGTACGTGGGGCTCGTTGCCCATCTCGGGGATCGGGATCACAAGCAGTCCGTGCTGCTTGCGCGTATTGCAGTCGACCACCGTAGTGCAGTGATACGCTCCGGCCTGATTGGTCCGGAGCATCTCGCGGCGGAGCGACTGTTCCAGATTGATCATCAGGTTTTTATCAAACTTGAGGTAACTCATTACTTTGGTAAACGCTAATATTGTAGATAAATAAACGATTTAGACAAACGGATGATAGTTGCTCCGCCAGCAGGCCGCGGCCGCATTGCTTCGCAACACATAGTATTATATCGCGAATATACAACGAATTTCCGTAACCTGCATTAACAAAGCTTTAATCTTTTAACAAAATTAACACACAGATGGTTTTTTGTAGAATAGACAAATAGAGACACGATTGAGTGTGGCTAAAAAATAATTCCGTGAGGGTGCACGCCTACGCTCATAAAACGCGGAAGCCGGCTTGGTGCGAGGCACCAAACCGGCTTCTGTTTGAATTATGTAAGCTTTGAATTACTGAGCTTTCTCGATTGTGACGGCACGGTCGAGAGCAACGAATTTCTCACCCTGTCCGGCGAGCGAACCGTTGTTGATGCCTACATTGAGCTGCGACTCGGGCACGCCCTGGCTCTCGAGCTGAGCAGCGGCAGAGTTTGCACGAGCGTGACGGAGACGAACGTTGATCTCGTCGTTACCGGTATAGTTGTCGGCCCAACCGGTCACGTTGTATTTCTGTGAGGGAGTGTTCTTGATCACTTCTGCTACAGCGTTGAGCACGTTCTTATCCTGAGCTGTGAGAGTTGAGACATTGATCGGGAAGTAGATAGTGGCAAGAGGAGCCTCTTTCTCGATGGTGACAGCTTTGCCGGCGGGGCGTTTGAGGCAAGTCTCAAGCTGACGCTCGAGCTCGGCTATGCGGGCGTTGGCGTCGTTGAGCTGCTGCTGGATGGGCTCGCAGTCCTGTACGGGAGGACAAACGGGAACCATGACGGGAGTCCAGTCGGTCTTGTTGAAGAAGTAAGTGGCATTCACATATGCCTGGAGCACGTGTGAGGTGACATTGAGATGGTTGCCGGGATAGCGGCTGTGCGAGTCGAGAGCGCTGTAGCGCAGGTCGAGAGCGAGAGCAAAGTGCTTGGTGATGTTGAACTGGTTGATCAGACCGGCACGCACCGAAAGAACGCGCTCGTGAGCATATTTCCAGCCAAGGCTCTCGTTTTTGTCGTTGTACTCTTTAGCAAATCCGAAGTATGCGCCGGCACCTGCGTAAGCGATAGCGTTATAAACGCGACCGGGACGGTAGCCGCACCACCAGTTGGTGAGGTTGATCATAACGTCGCCCATAGGACCTACATACGACATTTTGTTCTGACGCAGACCGTCGGCAACTTCCGGTTTATCCATCTCCCAGAACCAGGGATCGTAAGTATATGAGCGCACCTGCATCCAGTTTGCGCCGAGACGCAGACCGATGACGGGAGAGAACCATTTGCCTACATAGAGACCGGCTGCGGGCTCGATACGATCTTTGAATTTGGCTTTGCCGTCGTTCTTGTTTACCTCGAGGGTCACACCACCCTCACCTGTGATAAACCAGTTGTCGGAGAACTTGTTCATCACATAGCCCTGCGAAGGATCCTCAACATAGGTCACACCCTCGTTTGTCTGGGCTAAAGCGCTCTGCGACAGCATGAGTGCGCAGAAGGCGCCGAGAAGCGTAATTTTCTTCATAAACTGAAAAAAGTTATTGATTTGATTCTGATTATTCGTTATGCAATATTGTAAGCGCATTATACGGCGTCAAAGGTACAAATTTTTTATTTAATAGCGTGGTATTTTTTTTGCATTTTTAATATTTTTTAATCACCCCGCAAGGCTTCGTATGCTATATTGTTGATAGTCAAATCGTAAGGCCACGGAGAGAGAAGATACCCGCGCGCAGAGGCCGAATCAATAGCCGTCAGTTGTCCGCACGGGTCGACCATCACTCTGGTGCGTGAGTAGTGCGGATATATCTGCCGCGAGGCGCCCGGAGGGAGGCCGGGGAGTAAAGCCCAGCCGCGGGGTGCCTCTACAGTTGCCCCCGGAGCCAGGGCGACAGGCATGACAAGCACCGGCCGGTCGGTCGACCCATAATACCTGCTGAATGTCTTCGTCTTGAAAAATTGGCCGGGAAGCGGCATCGTGACAGCCCGCCCTAACAGATACCACTCACGCGGGCGGTCGAGCACACCGTCGTGGTACACCAGGCCGTCGGACGAGCGGCGGTATTCGGCTATCACCTCCTCAGTCTGCCGCCCCAGACGTGTCTGCACCGCTGCAAGCGCCGCAAGATGTGCCAGTATCAGAATTCCGAACACTGCTGCCGCAAGCCGGCGTATCCCCTCCCCTATACGCGCACCTTGAAGCTGTGGACGAACGAGCCTGACGAGCGCTATCAGGGCAAAAGTATTGCCAAACCACCCCGAGCGGCCTATCACGCCTGCAAAAGCCACCACCACAACAGAGAGCATCGCTGCAAAAAAGTAAACGCTCCAATCCGTTCGCATAAGCTCTCCGAGATGTGTCCGGCCGAACGCTCTGCGGCGACATACATTATATATATACAACATGGCAACTATCAGCGCGAGAGCCACCGCTACCGGACAACTGCATACCACAAGCAGCCACCACGGGCCGTCAGCCACCCCCGAGCCGCAGAATACCGCCCTCGAAACAGCCGGCGACGATACCGCCACAAGCGCTCCCAGGCCGAAGCTGCCCAGGAGCAACCGGCGCCCGAGAGCTCCCGCACAACAGCGCGGAGACAGTATGCCGGGCTGACCAGCCAAAACATACAGGGTTATGCCGAAAAGAATAGCCGCACTCTGAGCCTCGTGCATCGCACCGGCGGCCGCCGACAGGATCATTCCGCCCGCAATGTGGCATCGATCCGACACCGGGCCAAGAAACAACCGCAGGAAGAGCAACCCCAACAGCGACGACAAGACATAGTTATACTCGATGGCGAGCATCAGAAAGTCGTCCCACCACGGGAAGGCGACAAGGATCACGGCTATCATAACGACTGCCGACGATGCCGACGGACGGCGCGTGCACAGGCTCATACATACCACTACCCACATCCACGCCACGACCGAGGCAGCCGCAAGCATCGACACCAAAGCATGGGGTAAGTATCTCACCGACAAGGCAAGCAGCAGATTGGGCAACCGTCCGTTGAGCCACTCCCAATGCTGCACTATAGCTCCGCGCCAATTCTGCCCGCCCCCAAATGTGAGATAGGTCAGGTCGTCGCCATAATAGGGAGTGACATACTGAATGTAAGCCAGCGCCGCAAATATCATTGCAAGCAGCAGCGGCAGCAGCGTGCGGCGGCGGGAGAAAGTTGATGCGGGCATCTTAATTGATCACGGCGAGGCCGCCCATGGCCGTCTCCTTATAGAGCGACGGCAGATCGTGGCCGGTCTGCTTCATCACTTCGACGATGCGGTCGAAGCTCACCGAGTGGCGTCCGTCGGAAAACGATGCATACAGATTGGCGTCGAGGGCGCGGGCTGCAGCGTACGCATTGCGCTCGATACATGGTATCTGCACAAGCCCGCACACCGGGTCGCACGTCAGCCCCAAGTGATGCTCGAGGCCCATTTCGGCCGAGTATTCTATCTGAGCGGGCGTACCGCCGAAGAGCTGGCTCGCCGCAGCGGCAGCCATGGCACACGCCACGCCCACTTCGCCCTGGCAACCCACATCGGCGCCCGAAATCGAGGCATTCGTCTTAACAACATTGCCGAACAGTCCGGCTGTGGCCAGAGCCCGGAGTATACGCTTGTCGGAGAACCCCTTGGAGGTACTGAGATGATAGAGCACCGCCGGCACCACGCCGCACGATCCGCACGTGGGAGCCGTGACGATACGCCCTCCCGAAGCGTTCTCTTCAGATACACCCAAAGCATAGGCATACACCAGGCCGCGCGACTTGAGCGAGGCGTTCATACCGCCGGCCATCACATGGTAGCTCACAGCCTTGCGGCGCACCCCCAGACCGCCGGGGAGCACCCCCTCGGCCTCGATGCCCCGCTGCACAGCCTCGCGCATAGTGCGCCACACCTCGCTGAGGTAATCCCACACATCAGAGTTTTCACACTGGTCCACATACTCCCAGTAGCTGCGGCCGGTAGTGTTGCACCACTTCAGTATCTCGGAGACCTTCTCCATCTCGTATACACTGCGGTCCACCTCAGTAGTTTCGCCTTCCATCTCCACATCGCCGCCGCCCACGGAGTAAAGCGTCACATCGGCAATCGCCGTGCCGTCGGCCGCGAACGCCTTGAACTGCATTCCGTTAGGGTGATATGGCAGGAAGATATCCGGCTTCCATACGATCTCGGTCGGAGCTGTCGGCGAGAGCACATCGAGTATAGCACGGTCGGTGAGATGCCCTTTGCCGGTGGCAGCAAGCGACCCGTAGAGCGTCACTTCATAGCGGGCTGCATCCGGATGGGTGTCGCGAAACCGTTCGGCAGCCGAACGTGGCCCCATAGTATGGCTCGACGACGGGCCAAATCCTATCTTATACAAGCGTTTTATTGACTCCATGATATGCAGAGGATTAGTTGGGGCAAATTTAGCAAAATTCGTCGACACGACATTTGCCGATACGCAGAAAGTTTGTAACTTTGTCAAAAACAAGAGCGTGTTTCAATGGCAACTTCCAAACAGACTGTTTACACTGCGGTGATAATATTCGATCTGCTCTGCTTCGTAGTGCTCATAGCAGCCCTGATCGTGCGCTTCGGACGCAGCGAGCAGAATGCCGATCAGATCAGCGGCCCGGTGCCCGACTCTGTGATATTCACTGATTCAGACTTCGAAGAAGCGGAGGAGGTCGTATTTGAATAAGAGCAAATAAAGTATCAATCACAAAACCGAAACAAGATCATGGCCTTAACTCGCTGTCCGCACTGCAACCACCTCACCCGCGAAGACCGCCCGGCATGCCTGTACTGCGGCGGAGATCTACCCGCCTCCGCACAACCCGCCTCCCCCGAGCAGCCGCAGGATGCTCCTCCCGCCCCGGAGCCGCCCCGGCCGCAGGCTCCTGTGCCTCCGCCGATCCCATCAATGCCTCCAAGTGCCCCTCAACCACCGCAGCAGCAATACTATCAGCAGCAGTATTACACCCCCGCTCAACCCGCGCAGCCCGAGTACGGTCAATCTCAGCCCGACGAGCGGCCGTCGACAGCTGTCGTGCTGATAGGCTTGCTTGCCGGCCTGATAGCCCTCGCTGCCGCCATTGCGCTGCTAACAAGCTGATTGCACAAATATCATACTGCCGTTTTTGTGATTTTATGCCAAAATATTTGGCGGATGAAAAAATTGTCGTACCTTTGCGCCGGGTAAGTCCTACACGACAGCTCCCCGGGAACTCCGTCAGATCTTGACCGAAGCAGCGGTACCGTGGTCGTAGCAGTGCGATGTAGTCAGCTTACCCTTTTTTGTGTCCATCCCATCGCTTCACACCTGAAGCATTTCCGGATCACCGATACCACACCTCCACCAAAGCAAAACGCGGGTCATAAAAGACCCGCGCTTCAAGGATGTACGTTCAACCGGACGCCTCTCTCAGGCGCCGCCGGAAGCTATTACCGGTTATTGTACCTTATCGGTGAGCTCGGCGCCTGCCTTAAATTTGACAGCCTTGCGAGCGGGAATATCGATCTTCTCTTTTGTACGGGGATTGATACCGGTGCGGGCAGATTTTTCTGCCACGGAGAATGTACCGAAGCCTACGAGCACTACTTTTTCGTCGGCAGCAAGCGTAGCAGCAACTGCATCGAGGGTAGCATCGAGAGCCGCCTTAGCGTCTTTCTGAGTCAGGCCGGCTTTCTCGGCAATAGCATTTACAAGTTCAGTTTTATTCATAACAAACTATATTTGATTAAATGTGTGACGACAAATATAATTCAATTTTCTTAATAAATAACAACATTTAATAAAAAATTTTTGAAAAATCGCGATTTTCTCCAAAAACCCGCATAAACAGTACGTTTCAGGGATGTGAAATATCCGATATAATTCGTAAATTTGCAGCAAACAACCTCCAATTTCAGCATAAATGAACTCCCGCAGATCATTTTTTCAGATGACCCCGGTGGTCAAAAACCTCATTATCATAAACCTGATAGTGTGGGCAGCGATGATCATCTTCCCCCACCAGATAGGCGCAAAGCTCAATCAGTATGCAGCCCTCTACTACTTCCGGAGTCCGGATTTCAATCCGCTGCAGCTTGTCACATATATGTTCGTCCACGACATGAGCAATGCCCAGCACGTGCTGTTCAATATGTTCACGCTTTGGATGTTCGGCACCTCGATCGAGATGCTTTTCGGATCGAAACGCTTTCTGTTCTACTATCTGAGTTGCGGCGTAGGGGCAGCCTTGATCCAGCAGGCGGTGTATGCCATCATGATAGCTCACAATCTGGAGCTCGCCGAGCCCGGTGCGCTGGAGATATTGAACCGCGGCATGTATAACCCCGCCGACCCGTACATGGTGAAAGCGGCACAACTGATGTTCGCTCCTACGGTGGGAGCTTCCGGAGCAATCTACGGCATATTGCTCGCTTTCGGCATGATGTTTCCAAACCGCGAGCTGTTCATCATGTTTGTCCCGATACCGGTCAAAGCCAAATATATGGTGATTGTCTGGGCTGTGATAGAGCTTGGCATGGGTGCTTTCGGGTCAGGATCCGTAGCCCACTTCTGCCACCTCGGCGGTATGATAGCCGGGCTTATCCTAATATTATGGTGGCGACACCGCAAGAGCATCGATGGGCCGTACATGTGATTGGATACGGGCCTCGTCGCTCAACGCCCTGATAGCGGCGAATGTGGGCGTATGGCTTGCGCTGCGCATCACTGCGGTCGTGCTGTGGAGCGTCGGCGATCTGCCCGACGCCGAGACTGCCGTGTGCCGGTGGGTAGAGCTCCCGTCGGCCTGGAGCGAGCTCAAGCTGCATTTTTACGGCGCTTTCACCTATATGTTCGCTCAGTACAGCGTGCTGCATCTGATATTCAACATGTTGTGGCTTTACTGCTTCGGGCGTATATTCCTCGAATTTCATAAAGACCGGCTCCTCTCGGGGTTGTACCTGACAGGAGGGTTGACCGGAGCCGTCTTTTTTATAGCCGGATGTCACCTCTTCCCTGCATCGGGCACGGAATCAGGGGCATGGCTCATCGGCAGCTCGGCTGCGATTCTCGCTATCGTGGCAGCCACAGCAATCATAGCTCCCGGCTACCCGGTGCGTCTTTTCCTGCTCGGCACAGTGAGCCTGAAATGGATAGCCCTGGCCACGATCGTACTCCTGATGATACCTGGCAGCGCCTTAGCCGGCTCGACGGCGGCACATCTTGGCGGTGCGGCAGCCGGGGCGTTTTACGGCTGGGGGCGAAAAACAGGGTGGCTGCGCTTGAACCGCCGACGCCGTAGAAGTGTTGTCAATTTAGCGACGTCAGACTCCACGCCCGACGAACGCAAGGAACTCGACCGGCTACTCGACAAAATACGCACTTCAGGCTACGCAAGCCTTACCAAAGCCGAGCAACGACGCCTTATAGAGGTGAGCCGGAAGATAGAATGAGCCTCACTCCCCGCCCGGCAACATGTTGTCGGCGCCCAACACGTTTCAAACCAACCGTACACTCACGATGATAAACCTCACAAAAGCCCCACGCCGACGATTCGCACGCATCACAGCTATAGCGTTCAATATCCTGCTCACTGCCGCAACATTTCTGAGTGCATACGGCGGCATGATCGAGCCGGGCGAGTGGCCTTTGGGGGCTCTCGCTGTAATGTGCCTGCCGATCATACTGGTGATCGACGTTGTGGTGCTTGTGATAAACATCTTCATTTTCCGTCCGCTTGCCGCCCTCAACATCCTCACACTGCTATGCTGCATCGGGCCGATATACACATACGCTCCGATAAACTTCAACAGCTCCAATGCCTCCCTCAAGGAGGGACCCGACTCGGCGAAGACATTCACACTATTGACCTACAACACATTCCAATTCAACTATTACGACGCCCCCTACAGGCCCGACGAACGCAACCGATCCATATCATACATCGACTCGGTGAACCCCGACATACTTGTGCTTCAGGAAGCCAACGCACTGAGCCGCCTGTCGCGCTGGCGTTTCGACCGTGAGCAGGTCACCAAATTTGTAGAACGCTACCCCTACCGGCTGCTAACCGAGAAAAACGGACTCGCAATACTTTCGCGCTATCCGGTAGAGACGGTCGAGGTCGACAAAAGCTCGTTCCGGACATCCATGACCGCTGATTTCGTGTGCTACCGCCTGGAAGTGGAGGGGCACCCGCTGCACATATTCAACGTGCACCTGCAGTCGATAGGCCTGACTCCGGCCGACAAAGAGCTCTACCGAGCCCTGATGCGCGCCAACCTCGACCCGACGAAGTTCGCCGTAATAAAGAATAACCTGATAGGCAAGCTCAGCAAAGCATTCGCCCTGCGGGCTGTGCAGGCGCGGGCACTGCGCGCGGCGATCGACTCGGTGGCTGCAGGCGGCAATGTCATAGTGTGCGGCGACTTCAACGATGTGCCCTCAAGCTACGCCACACGCACCGTCGAGGGGAGCGAACTTCACAACGCTTTCACACGTGCCGGCAACGGCGTCTCGATAACCTACTACCCCAACTTCTTCTACTTCCGCATCGACCACATATTCTACGGGGGCGACCTCGAAGCCGTCGACGTGGAGCGCGGCAATCTTCAGACATCCGACCACTACCCTCTGGTGGCGACATTCCGCTGGATCTGACATTCTCCCCCCACCATTGCACCATGCAGCTCACAAACGCAAATATCAAACTGCTACACTCCCTCGACCAGGCGCGCACACGGCGCAGCGAGGGTCTGTTTAAAGTAGAGGGCACGAAAGCTGTGGCCGACACGCTCGGAGCTTTCGAGCCCGTGGCGGTATATGCCACGGCGGCATATATCGGCAAAACCGACTTCCGACACCCGATGCTGGTACAGGCTACTTCGCGCGATATGGGGCGTATCAGCTCGCTCACCACACCTGCAGATATCATCGCCGTGTACCGCATCCCGGAGAGCGACGCCGGTTTCGATCTGCAGACAGAAGCGTCGGCCGGCCTCGTGCTCGCTCTCGACACAATCCAGGATCCCGGCAATCTCGGCACGATAATCCGCACGGCCGACTGGTTCGGAATATGCCACATCATCGCCTCGGAGAGTACGGCCGACGTATGGGCCCCGAAAGTCGTGCAGGCCACCATGGGGGCATTGGCACGAGTGAGAGTGCACTACTGCGACCTGCCCGTTGCCTTGGCAGAGCTGCATGGCGTTGAGATATTCGGCACATTCCTCGACGGGGAGAATCTGTACGACGCCGAGCTTGCCCCCACAGGCGTAATCGTGACCGGCAACGAGGGGCGAGGCATCTCCGAAGCCGCTGCCGCCGCGGTGTCGCGACGCATCACAATACCATCATTCGGCCCGCACGCCGCCGAATCGCTCAACGCTGCCGTAGCCACAGCTGTCACGGTAGCCGAATTCCGCCGTCGAACCCTGACTAACTGATCTACCGATATGGCAAAGATTAAAACTGTGTGGTACTGCACCAACTGCGGCAACGAGTTCTCGCGCTGGGAGGGTAAATGCCCCGCCTGCGGCGAGTGGAACACACTGGTGGAAGAGAAGGTTACGGCCGACCCTAAATCACGGCACAAGGGGCTGCTGGGCACACCCAAGAGCAAGCCCGTGAAAGTGTCGGAGATCGAAGCCGCCGACGAAGCCCGCATCAAAATGCCTTCAGGCGAGCTCAACCGTGTGCTCGGCGGAGGGCTCGTGGCCGGCTCCATCATACTGATAGGCGGCGAGCCGGGTATCGGCAAGTCGACACTCGTGCTGCAGAATATCCTCTCGATCAAGACTCGCCGCGTGCTGTATGTATCCGGCGAGGAGAGCCCGCAGCAGCTCCGCATGCGCGCCGACCGCCTCGGGCGCCTCAGCGACACTTGCTATATCGTGAGCGAGACCTCTATCGACGCCATATTCGACCATATCGAGAGCGTAAAGCCCGGCCTGGTGATCATCGACTCCATACAGACCGTAGCGGCCGACGATCTAGAATCGGCAGCCGGATCAGTCGGTCAGGTGCGCGAATGTGCAGCCCGGCTGCTCCGTTATGCCAAGAGCTCGGGAGTGCCTGTGATACTGATCGGGCATATCAACAAGGAGGGCACGCTGGCAGGCCCCAAGGTGCTGGAGCATATCGTCGACGCTGTGATACAGTTTGAGGGCGACCGCCACTATATGTATCGCATACTCCGCTCCATAAAGAACCGTTTCGGATCGACCTCCGAGATCGGCATATACGAGATGGTGCGCCGCGGACTCCGCGAAGTGACAAACCCTTCGGAGATGCTTCTGTCGCAGCAGGACGAGGATCTCACCGGAGTGGCAGTAGGTGTGACAGTCGAGGGGATGCGACCCTTCCTCATCGAGGCTCAGGCTCTTGTGAGCACCGCGGCTTACGGCACGGCCCAGCGCTCGGTGACAGGCTTCGATGCCAAGCGCACCAATATGCTTCTGGCGGTGCTCGAGAAACGCGCCGGCTTCAAATTAGCTCAGAAAGATGTGTTCCTCAATATCGCGGGAGGACTGAAAGTCAACGATCCGGCACTCGATCTTGCGGTAATCTCGGCTATCCTGTCGTCGAACGTCGACATAGCGATACCGCGCACCGTAGCCATGGCCGGCGAGGTAGGGCTGTCGGGCGAGATACGCCCCGTCACGCGCATAGAGCAGCGCATAGCCGAAGCAGCAAAACTCGGAATGGAGAAGATTCTTATACCGGCCAACAACCTCAAAGGGATCGACGTATCGGCTCACGCCATCGAAATCAGCGAAGTGAGCCGCGTCGACGAAGCCTTCCGCGCCCTATTCGGCTGAACGGCCTAACATTTTCGGGATAATCGGCTATCAGAGGTCGACGTCCTGCTTTGAGAACGAGAGCGTCACTTTTGCCTTGTCGATGAGCAGGCGGCACATCGAGGGGGTAGTGATATAGGGGGTTATGCCGGTAACTACAGCGGTCGACGATACATACTCCGTCACGACATTGACCGGTATCAGCACAAACTCTAAATCATCGTCGGTGATGTTGCTTTCGCCCTTGTCGACCATAGCCTGCATATATCCGCGCATATCGGAGAAGTGATACACGCCGGTAGTTCCGGAATAGGTGGCGTAGAACGACTCTACGCCGTCGGGTATCATATTTTTGGCGAAGAATTCATCAGCTTTCGACTTCTTCACCATCAGCAGAGTGGCCGGGGGCTGTATCGAATAGTCGTTGGCGATACGCTCTGCGGGGATTTTGACCGAAAGGCTGTTGATGAGTGATATAGCTCCTGCGTGGGTATGATAGTATGCCACAAGCTCGCGGGCAGGGAGTGTAAGCTCTACGTCGTAGCCTGTGGGCGACACCACCAGAGCTTCGCCACGATCCACGCGCTCGGTGAGCATCGGCGAGATGGTGTAGCGGATATTATTGTTTGTGATCACCTCGGGGGTCACGGCAAGATAGCTGTTGGAGTAGCGGTAGGTGGTATCGCGCCCGGTAGTCTCGCTGCGGCCGTCCACATGATAGTACATCGTGATGAAACTCTTGTCGATGCGTGTCACACGGCCGTTGCCGAACGAGTTGGTGATATACAATCCGGGGAAAAACCGTGCGAACGCCTGCGGATTCTGGAATGTCGCAGGATCGCGCTTATACTCGTTGTATATGTCGACTCCGAGTTTACGCGGCAGGCGCACCTCGATAGAACGCATGGCAAGATTGCGCACCGAGTCGCCGGCGCCTATAGCTGTGGCTGTATAAATGGCGCTCCCCCAGCAGTCGGAGGCATCGTAATAGTCGGAAGGATCGAAATCAGAGTATATCGGCGACGGCAGCGTTTGGGTCAGAGGATAGACTTTCACGCCCATCGGCATGACCGAGTCGCCCACGTATGCGCCGTTCGACATCTGCATGAACAGCTTCACCGAATCGATATTGTCGGCTGAGAACCGGTCGGTATCGAGAGCTATGCCGGGCATAAACTGTGTGACGACCGTCGAGCTGAGATCGCCGTAACCTTGCGCTTCGATGCGGCCGAGCAGCTGCGTGATGGTGCGCGACTGCACACGCCGGTTTGCAACAGAGCGACCCGTGAGCGTGAACGACGAGTCGATCACTACCTCGACACGATCTTCCACAAGAGAACTGCCCACTGTGGTTGTCACATCGTCGCAGCTCGAAACCGCAACGACAAGGAGGGCGACAAGTCCGAGCAGATATACCGTTCTTTTCATTTACAGAGATTTGTAGAACTCGGCATAGCGATCATAGCGATCAGCATCGGCTTCGTCCTCTACATAGTTTAGCATAGGTTTGCCGGATTTGGCGGCATAATCTACCAGAGCCTCGGGCACACGGTCGTTCTCCACTATCACGGCATCGGCAAGGTCGATGGCAAGTTTGTTGAGCGTAATTGCATCGACGGGATCGCTGCCGAGCACGTTAAGATCATCGTCGGTGAGCGAATCCATCTTCAGCTTCTCTACGAATCGCTCGCTCAAAGTGCCGTCGAATGCGTTGTCGTAAAGCGAATAGACAATCTTTGTGTTGCGGAACGACGGATCCTCGTTGTATATACGCTTGAGGTATATCGGCGCAAGGGCGGTGATCCACCCCGAGCAGTGCACCACGGCGGGCTCCCAACGGAGCTTCTTGACCGTCTCGACCACGCCGCGCACAAAGAATATGATGCGCTCGTCGTTTTCGTCGGGCAGGGTGTCGATCTCGAGCTCCTTAGCGTTGGTGTGCTGGAAATAATCGTCGTTGTCGATGAAGTACACCTGCATGCGTGCCGGCGAGAGTGTGGCCACTTTGATGATCAGGGGGTGGTCGGTATCGTCGATTATGATATTCATGCCCGACAGACGGATCACTTCGTGGAGCTGATTACGACGCTCGTTGATACAACCGTATTTAGGCATGAACGTGCGCACCTCGAAGCCGCGCTCCTGAATACCTTGAGGCAGATACCTGCCGCGCAGCGACATCGGAGTGTCTACAAGATAGGGTGTAATCTCCTGCGAGATGTAAAGTACTTTTTTATTATCCATTCGATTCAATTCCCCCGCCGGGGGCAAGCGATAGTTTATGCGTTTGCAAAGATAGCATTTTTTTTGCTAACAAAAAAATCTGTTTCACAGCTGAAACATCGCTCAGTGCGCCGACCGGAATCCCCGTAGACGGACAGCCCGGGGCAATCGCTTGCTCCGGGCTGTCGTCGGGATAGATATGTGATAATGACGTTATTTGATCATAATCTTCGTTGCTTTGCCGTCGGTGCTTACACGCACTACGATCGTGCCGGCGGCCGGGCGGTCGATGCGCACACCCTGGAGGGTGTAGTAGGTGGCTGTACCACAGCCGAGGTCGGATGCAATTGTCTCGATACCGTCAAGGCCTTTTTCGTTATATGTACCGTCGCCCTGCGGGGTGAAGTTTTCGGTCGAGACGTTCTCATCGCCGCGGTCGGAGAAGTAGATGTCAGTGCTGTTGGCCGGAATATCTGCATGCCACAGATCGGAAGATACTTTGCGGGGTGCGTTCTCTGCCTCCTCGCCCGATACGCGCACCATCTCAACATAGTCGAACGTTGCACCGTAGTCAAGCGAATAGTGCAGATAGGGAGCTTCGTAGTTCAACGAGGAGTTATCCCAATAGATCTTCATTGTCTCCTCGGAGGGAGCATCAGTGCTGTTGAGACCCCAGATCTTGGCATTTTCAAGATCTACATATATTGTCCATTCGCCCTGCGGATATGCCACAGCGATGATGCCGTCGCCCTCAACGAGCGAGTATTCGGTAGCACCGGTATTGTCGGCGATCTTGGCATCGTCGGCCACTACGAGACGGCGGCCTTCAGTGTCGTCGAGAGCAAATGTAGTGGTGCCGGCAGGCATAACGAACGAGTATATGCCGTTAGTGGGATCAGCCTCTACAACGCTGGGCGAAGCAAAGCCTTCGAAAGTCACACCGATCTTGGGCGCTTCCGGCTCCTGCATCTCCACCCACATCTCGAGGAAGTCGATGTCGAGATATACTTTAACGGGGTTCTCGTGCTCGGGGAGTACGATGACATCTTCGTCGATGTTTGCGCCATAGATCATGTAGTAGCGCTCGCCGGGCATCACTTCGCCGAGCTTCTCGGTCACGAGCATAGCTGATTCGAAGGTAGCCATGTCAAGGTTGTTGGCGCCACGCTCTGTGGAGATAGCAAACTCGTTGATACCGGCAGGTATCTCAAATTCGTAGATACCGGTAGTGGTGCTTACGGTGCGGGGGGCGGCAGGATTCCAGCCGTCCTGATCGTTGAGGATGCAAAGCTCGGGGTAGTTCTGATACCACTCGCCTGTCACGGTTGCGGGCTCGTTGCTCGAGATATAGTCGCCAGTCACGGAGTTCAGGATAGCCCAGCTCACATACTGTGTATTCTTGTATTTGATAGGCCAGGTGATGAGGTGGCGCTCGGTGATATCGGCAGCCACAGTCTGCGAACGTCCGCCGCGGTTTGAGATAGCGGTGAGATAGTAAGGCGACGAAGCGTTACCCCACACGAGCTGGCGTGTGGCGATCATTGTGTTGGGATCTGCAGGATCGATATTCCACACGATGTTGTAGCCGGCACCGTTCTCTGCGAAGATGCTCGACATCTTGACCATGCGGTTGCCGTCGGCGTCGTGGGTATACTCGTAGTGTACGCCGGTGGCATACTCGTCGGTGTTACCCTCCTTATCTGTAGCAAGATATGTCAGAATACCGTTTGCCTGATCGAAAACCGACCCGAACTCGCCTCCGAACGGAGAGTTGGACATTGAGCCCGGTACGGAGCCGGAGAATGCGAGAAATACGGGATTGACGTCGAACACGATGCGGTCGCCCTCCACGTGGGCCCACTGGCAGGTATAGTTACCGTAACGGAGGCTTCCGTTGTCGGTATAGACGAAGTTGCCGATATAGGGCACAAGGTTGTTGAATGTCGTATCCTCATACTTTGCAAGACGCTGGCCGGCCTTCACCATAATTTTACCGGTCTGTATGTCGATAGTACCCATGATGGGGCTGATGAACTCGATATCATCGCGATGCGACAAGTACTCCTGACCGAAACCGGCCAGACCGTCGAACGAAATGGTTTCACCCTCCTGTCTTACTATCACGGAATGCGACAGGCGCTCGCCTCCGTAGGTCACGCTGTAGCTGTCGATATATGTACCGGAGAGATCGGCAGGGTTGAGACGTTTGGCGCGCGAGGGCCCGTTGGGAGCGTCTACGCGCTGCATGGTGCGCGGCATCTCGACCTTTACGTCGGGCTCGATTATGTCGCCGTCGGCCGCATTCACTATGCGGGGAGCTGCACCGGCAGTCAGCGCAAGGCAAGCTGCTGCAAGAAATGTGTAAAATCCTTTTATCATATAATCATTTATTAAACTTTGGTCTATATCTCACCATGTACAATCACAAATTTAGGAATTTTTTGTTACTTTCCAAACTTTTTAGAGTTAATTTCCGCAATATTACTCCGTAAGCGATAATCCCAGGGGCAGCTGCCGCCGATTTGTGGAGGATGTGGAGATATTATCGCTAAAATAGATCGGGGGCGGGGTGTAGCGTCACGAAGCGGCAAGTCCCGGCCCGGCTTTGCGCCGGGTCGGGACTTGGTGCGTTGATTCTTAAATTATTCGGCTTTAGCTTCGGGAGCCTCGGCAGCGGGTGCTTCGGCAGCTTTGGCTGTAGATTTCTTGCGCGAGCGACGTGTGCGGGCTGTTTTCTTGCCACCGTCGGCTTTGAGCATAGTCTCGTTGTAGTCAACGAGCTCGATCAGACACATCTTGGCGTTGTCGCCCAGACGGTTGCCGGTCTTGAGGATGCGGGTGTAACCGCCGTTGCGTTCGGCGATTTTCTGCGATACCTCGCGGAAGAGTTCGGTGACGGCCTCTTTGTTCTGGAGGTGGCTGAAGACGAGACGGCGGTTTGCGGTCGAGTCTTCTTTGGCGCGATTGATCAGCGGCTCAGCATACTGGCGGAGGGCTTTAGCCTTGGCCAGAGTGGTGAAGATGCGCTTGTGCTTGATCAGCGAGATGGTCATGTTGGCCAGCAGCGCATCGCGGTGGGCTTTTTTGCGGCCCAGGTGATTGAAGTTTTTATTATGGCGCATTGTTGTTGTGATTTTACGAGTTACTTATCATTTCCGAGTTTGTACTTGGAGATGTCCATGCCAAACGACAGGCCCAGGTGCTGGAGGAGTTCGTCGAGCTCAGTGAGCGACTTCTTGCCGAAGTTGCGGAATTTCAACAGGTCGTTTTTGTTGAACACCACAAGTTCGCCGAGAGTCTCGACATCTGCACTCTTGAGGCAGTTGAGCGCGCGCACGGAGAGTTCCATGTCGACGAGCTTGCTCTTGAGCAGCTGGCGCATCTTGAGCACCTCTTCATCAAACTCTTCGTTGCCCTCCTGTTCGGGGGTCTCGATGGTGATCTTCTCGTCGGAGAAGAGCATGAAGTGGTGTATCAGGATTTTGGCAGCCTCCTTGAGAGCCTCTTTGGGGAGGATGGAGCCGTTGGTAGTGATCTCGATGGTGAGCTTATCGTAGTCGGTCTTCTGGTCTACGCGGAAGTTCTCAACTTTGTATTTGACGTTTTTGATCGGGGTATAGATCGAGTCTATAGCGATCACGTCGATTGCATCGTTGGGGTTCGCATTCTCGGCGGCCGGTGTCCACCCGCGGCCTTTGTTGATGGCCAGCTCGATGGTGAAGCTTGCTCCGGGATCGAGATGACAGATCACCAGATCAGGGTTGAGAACCTCGAAACCGGAGAGAGCCTTCGAGATGTCGCCTGCGGTGAATACTTCGGTGCCGCTGACATTGATGGTCACTTTCTCGGTATCGGTACCCTCGACTGTCTGCTTGAGGTCTACCTTTTTGAGGTTAAGGATAATGTTTGTAACGTCTTCCTTAACACCGGGGATGGTGTCGAACTCATGGTTTACACCGTCGATGCGTATCGAGCAGATGGCGAAGCCTTCGAGGCTTGACAGCAGGATGCGGCGCAGTGCGTTGCCGATTGTGATACCATACCCGGGCTCCAATGGCTTGAACTCAAACTTGCCAAACGTATTGTTGGCTTCCAACATCAAGACTTTGTCGGGTTTCTGAAATGCTAAAATAGCCATGGATTTTACAGGGGGATTAAAACGTTACTTAGAATAAAGCTCGACGATAAGCTGCTCACGGATATTCTCGGGGATCTGATCGCGCTCGGGCACATGAAGCAGTTTGCCTGCCTTGAGCGACTCGTCCCATTCGATCCAGGGATACTTCGAGTGATTGAAGCCGGCCAGGCAGTCGGCTATCACTTCGAGTGATTTTGATTTCTCGCGTACACCAACGACATCGCCGGGTTCTACGGCATAGCTGGGGATGTTGACCACCTTACCGTTGACGGTGATATGACGGTGGAGCACCAGCTGGCGTGCTGCTGCGCGGGTGGGTGCGATACCCAGACGGTACACGATGTTGTCGAGGCGACCTTCGAGCATCTGCAGGAGCACCTCGCCGGTGATACCTTTACGGCGCGAAGCCTTCAGGAAGAGGTTGTGGAACTGTTTCTCGAGCACACCGTAGGTGTATTTGGCTTTCTGCTTTTCGCGCAGCTGGATGCCATACTCAGAGGTTTTACGGCGTTTGTTTTGGCCGTGCTGACCCGGGGGGAAGTTGCGGCGTGCGAGCACCTTGTCTTCACCGAAGATGGGTTCGCCGAATTTACGGGCGATTTTTGACTTAGGACCGGTATATCTTGCCATTTTGTCTTATTGTGTTAAAATTTGATTGATTCCTTAGAGCGGGCGGTGCATGGGGTATGCGTCGTGTCGGTGAGCTTTATTACCGGAGGGCCGTGATGCTGTCGGTGCAGCCGCGACTGCTGAGAGGTGGATATAAAAGCAGTCTATATCACTTGAGCATCCGTTGCCCGGCGGCTTGAGCTCCCGCGGAGGGTCGCTCCGCTTACGTCGCTGTTTGGCAGTTGCCCCGGCTCTCGCCTGCCCTGTCGCTTAGCCGCACTCCCCGGGTTGCGGGGCTGCGACTGTCGCGGCATGGGAATCCAAAGATTGCGGTTGGATTTTTGGAAAGTTTTCTGGCGCTTGGGTTACGTCCGATAGCGTTGCCTCAGTGCGATTAGACGCGGCGACGTTTGGGCGGACGGCATCCGTTGTGGGGCAGCGGAGTGACGTCGATGATCTCGGTCACTTCGATACCGGCACCGTGGATGGTACGGATGGCGCTTTCGCGACCGTTACCCGGGCCTTTTACGTATGCTTTCACTTTGCGCAGACCAAGGTCGTAGGCCACTTTTGCGCAATCCTGTGCTGCCATCTGAGCTGCGTAGGGGGTGTTCTTTTTCGAACCGCGGAAGCCCATCTTGCCGGCGCTCGACCAGCTGATGACTTGACCCTCGCTGTTGGCCAGACACACAATAATGTTGTTGAAAGACGAGTGAACGTGAAGCTGGCCGGCGGCATCAACCTTGACGTTTCTCTTCTTAGCTG
>CAZPKH010000030.1:19074-21027 GCA_964587165.1 uncultured Muribaculaceae bacterium | reverse complement strand
GCTCGATACGCGCCATCGAGGCCTCCGACGTCTGCATCCTGATGATCGACGCCACGCGTGGCATCGAGGCTCAGGACTCCAACATCTTCTCGCTGATACAGCGCAACAAGAAAGGACTCGTCGTGGTAGTAAACAAGTGGGACCTTGTCGAAAACAAGTCGCAGGCCGCCATCGATCATTTCGAGGCCGCCATCCGCGACCGCTTCGCGCCGTTCACCGACTTCCCCATCATCTTTGCCTCGGCGCTCACCAAGCAGCGCATCTTCAAAGTGCTTGAGACCGCCGTCGACGTATACAAGAACCGTCATCGCGAAGTGCCCACATCGGTGCTCAACCGCGTGATGCACGAGGCCATCGAGGCGTATCCGCCACCTGCCAACAAAGGCAAGTACGTCAAGATCAAGTACGTCACCATGCTCAAAGGCTCGCCGGTGCCCACCTTCATATTCTTCTGCAACCTCCCCCAGTGGGTCAAAGAGCCCTATCGCCGCTATCTTGAAAACAAGATCCGCGACAACTGGGACTTCACCGGAACGCCTATCAACGTATACATGCGCGAGAAATAACCGACCCTCTATAAACGTTTAGGGCGCACCCGAAAGGATGCGCCCTAAACGTTTATAGAGGGTGTTAACGTCGGGCCCTGAAGGACCCGACCTCCCATGGTGTTCAGCGGTTGAATTTTTTGGCGATCTGTGAGGGTATTCCGGCTTTGTTGAGCATGATACCCATGGTCTTGGCCTTGAAGTAGGGTATGCTCACGTAGAAGTAGCCGCCGTATATCTGGTTGGTGTCCCACGAGTTTTTCACCTTGTAGTAGGGGTTGCCGTTCTGATCCACGGCGCGACCCACGATCACCATACCGTGGTCGTCGGTGGTGTCCTGGCGGTCGAACATATCCTGGCGCACCTCCTGAGTGATCTCCATCTCCTCGACAGGTCCCGAGATGTCGAAACGCTTGTCCTGGCGATCCTTATCCGAGAGCTGCACCCAGCGGGCCAGCTCAGTGCCGTCCATAGCGGCCTCATCTATCTCCTTAGGTATCACGGCATAACCTTTGCGCCATTTGAAGCCACCCTCGCTCACATCGGCTGCCCACATCACCGAGTAGCCGTTGTCGAGAGCATTATCTGTTATCGCCACAAGCTCGTCGAGCGGCACATTCTGGTATGTCGACGACATCCAGTTGTCGGGCACCTCAAGAGCGAAGGGGCGGTAGAACGGATGGTGAGTAAACGAGCTCACAGCCACATAGTCGTCAATATCAAGGCCGAGCGAAGCCGCGAAGCTCTGCGGAGTGTAAGTCTTACCCTCGAAAGTGAAAGTCGCCGGCTCCGGGCCGAGGTAAGCGTCAACTATGCCGCGGTATGCGTCGCGCCATGCTGTAGAGAGTCTCTTTGAAGGCTTGGAATTGACCGCCTTCAGATACCCCTTCAGGCCGGCCTCCATCTCATAGTGGTCGTGCTTCTTCTCGCCGTAGTTCAGCCCCGCGTAAGCCGCTTCGGGCACCATACCGTAGGTGCGCCACACATACGGCACATCGTGCAGACCGCCGCCCTGAGCAAAGTTTGTCTCGCCGTAGTTGCGTATGAACCGGTCGGCCTTGTCGAGGTAGCAGTGGCGCACGGTGTACATCTCCGAGAGGTCAAGCTCGCGGCCGGTCTTGCGCAGAATCTCATCCTCCATAAACGAAGTGCCTGCGAAGCACCAGCACGTGCCCGATTTATTCTGATCCTTAACGGGAGTAGTCTTAACGAGAGTTATGTCGGTAAAAGTGAACCCTGTGGAGTCGGGATTCTCGATACCGTCGTCGGCAGCGGCAGTCAGCGCAGCGGCGGCTGCGAGTGCCACGGAAAGAAGTTTCTTCATGATTTGTCGATTGAATGGTTTAACTACGGCAAATATAGCAATAATTCGCGAAAAGCCAAACTCGGAGACCGAGTCCTTGGAGGG
>CAZPKH010000030.1:0-18974 GCA_964587165.1 uncultured Muribaculaceae bacterium | reverse complement strand
CAAATATAGCAATAATTCGCGAAAAGCCAAACTCGGAGACCGAGTCCTTGGAGGGGGCAATCATTTGAGGGGGCAAGAGCAAACTCGTAGGACGAGTGCTTGGAGGGCGGGTCTTTTAAGGGCCGCCGCTGTCGTCAGGCGATGGTGATCACGTCGGGCCCTGAAGAACCCGACCTCCGAGGTTGAGGGGGCAATCTTTTGAGGGGGGGGGGAAAGAGCAAGCTCGGAGTCGTAAATCTCGGAAGGACGCCTGCTCCGGAAGAGGCTGCAAAAAAACGCGGGCTTTGGAGGGCCCGCGTTAAAAGGTTGAAGTGCCGGGAGAGGTTCAGAGATCCCAGATGACGTACATGGCGCCCCAGGTGAAGCCGGCTCCGAAGGCGGTGAGGATAAGGCGGTCGCCTTTCTTGAGGCTGTCGCGGTACTCGTCGAGGCAGAGCGGTATTGAGGCGGCTGAGGTGTTGCCGTAGCGCTCTATGTTGACAAGCACCTTCTCGCGGGCGATACCCGAGCGCGAAGCCACGGCCTCGATGATGCGCAGATTTGCCTGATGGGGTATGAACCAGTCGACATCTTCGGACGACAGTCCGTTGCGCTTCATCACGTCGAGCGATGCGGTGAGCATATCCATCACGGCGTGTTTGTATACGGCGCGCCCCTCCTGATATACGTAATGCTCGTGGGCGTCGACTGTCTCGTGCGAGGCCGGTTTGGCCGATCCTCCGGCTTTCATCACCAGATGCTCGAGGCCGGTTCCGTCGATGTGGAACACCGAGTCGATGATACCCACAGGCTCTTCGGTGGGCTCAAGCAGCATGCACCCGGCGGCATCGCCGAAGAGGGGGCATGTGGCGCGGTCGGTATAGTCGGTCATCGACGACATTTTCTCTGCCGAGACTACGATTACTTTTTTGTAGCGGCCGGTGCGAATATAGTTTGCACCATCCTCGAGGCCCACGAGGAAGCCGGCGCAAGCGGCCTGTATATCATAGGCATAAGCGTTAGTGAGACCGCATTTGTGAGCTATCACCGATGCTGTCGACGGGAAGCGGTAGTCGGGGTTTGATGTGGGGCATATCAGGAGGTCGATCTCCTCGGGTTTTGTCCCTGTCTCGGCGAGAAGGCGGTTTACGGCCTTGACACCCAGATACGACGAGCCTTCGTTGAGCTTGAGTATACGACGCTCTTTGATGCCTACGCGCGAGGTGATCCACTCATCGTTGGTGTCGACCATCTGCGATAGTGTGGCATTGTCGAGTATATCGTCGGGAGCCCACGAAGCCAGTCCTGTGATTCTGGCGTTGAACATGTCTGTGCTGTTGTGATTATATGAGATGTGTGCGGTCACATGTCAGTCCGCTCTCCCGTCGAGGCGGGATGTACGGTGTATTCATGTGTAAAATTGGCGCCTCCGAGGCGTGCGGCCATACCTGTGGCTTTCGGTACTCCATGCTGCGCGCCGAGTGTGGGCGCGTGTTCCGGCAAGCCGGTGGTCGGAGTAGTGGTAAGCCTGGTATTAGACCGCCTCGATCCTCGGGCGTCAAAATGGTGGTGTGGCCTGCTTGCAGCGTAATGAGTAGTGTCAGCACACTCTCCGCAGGGCGAGTGGCATCATGCCGGCAGGCTGAAAATGGTCGCTTGGGTCGAGATCAGACAACAGCGTCTTTTTCGATCACAATGTGGCCGCGGTAGTAGCCGCACTCGGGGCAGATGCAGTGGTAGATGTGCCATGAGCCGCAGTTAGGGCAGATAGCGATGGTGGGCATCTGTGCCTTGTCGTGTGTGCGGCGTTTTGCGGTGCGGGTCTTTGACTGTTTTCGTTTAGGATGTGCCATTGTTGTATATAGTTTTTAGTTTTTAGTATTTGGTTTTCGACTCTTGCGTGTGAGCGGGTCGAATATGCTTATTGATCTGATTCTGCCGGGGCATCGGAGCTCGACAGCCCTTTGAGGGCATCCCAGCGGGGGTCGGTGGGAGCGTCGTCTGCTTTCCCGGCCGAAGCTGCGGGCATTGTGTCGATCTGGTCGATGAGTTCCTCCATCATATCTTCGTCGGACTCTTCGCCCGGCTCGAGGCGGGCTGTGGCGCGATGCTTCTTGAGCACTGCGCTCATGGCGCGGTTGCATTTGCCCAGGGGGTGCACATGCTTGATCGGTATGGTGAGGGCCACGGTGTCGTGGAGCATGTAGGCTACGTTGAGGGCCGGGTTCGACGCGGGTATGATAAGCAGCGTGTCGGAGTCGTCGTTATAGTCGTCGCCATACTCCACGGCTATGTCGAATGTAGTCTCTACCGGCATCACGAGTGCATCCAGACAGCGGTCGCACAGCAGTGTGTATGTGCCGGTGATGTCGAAGTGCAGCTCGTAGATGTCGCCTTTGAGGGTCACAGTGAGCGCCACGTTGATGTCGGCATCGTGTATGTCGGGGTTCTCCATGTTGGCGAAGAACTCCTTGCCCAGATGATATTCGAATGTGCTGACGCCCGGGTGGAGCGACTTCAGCGGCACTTTGTATTCAGTGAACTTTCCCATTACGATATGCTGTGTGGCGATATTGCTGTCGGTGATTGGTCGGCGGGGTATCTGTTTTCACAATCAAGACCCCCGGGGGCTTTTTTCGAGCCCGGGAGCCGGATTGTGTTTGCGTGATGTGCGGCCGTTATTATTTGGCTGCTGCTTTCTCTTTGGCAGCTTCGAGGCGCATCTCCATATCGATGCCCATCATGGCACCGTAGCGGGGATATTTCTCGTTGATCTGCTGGTAGATTTCGGCAGCTTTGGTGTAGTTTTTGAGTTCGGTGTAGACGGTTGCTTCCTTAAGCAGGAATGTGGGGGTGTACGAGGGGTTGTCGTCGGAGAGTTTTACGGCCTCTTCGAAGTATTTGAGGGCTTCGTCATACTGTTTTTTGTTGACGTAGCAGTCGCCTTCGAGCGATTTTGCGGCGGCGCCGATCACATTGTCGGAAGCGTCGTAGTCGTTGAGGTATTTGATAGCCTCGTCGTATTTGCCCTGGCGGTAGAGTATTATGGCTGCGTTGAGCTTGGCGCGGTTGCCGGCGTCGTAGCTATGCTCGGAGGCCACGTTTTTGTATATGGCGAGAGCTGTCGAGTCGTTGCCGAGAGCCATTTCGACGTCGGCTTCGCCGATAGCGTCGTTGGCGGCCTGAATGGCGGGCTGACGGATGCCGTAGAAGTAGAAGAGCACTAAGCATACTATTGCTATTACAACGACGATGCCGATCATCACCGGGCGGGTGTTGTTCTGCACTTTCTGCTCTATACCGGAGAGGGTATTGTTGATGTTGTCGACAGCGGTGTTCGGTGTCTCGTTAGTTTCCTTTGCCATTTTAATATTGTGGTGTTGTTTTTTCTGCAGTTTTCGAACCGCAAAGTTAGTATGATTTCCGCACTAAAAAAAACTTTTTGGCCAAAAGTTGCGTTTTTGACGGTTTTGCCGCCGGGATTTTGCCCTCAGATGCCTAACGGATTGGGGCGTCCGGGGGCAAGGTGGCGGAACTGCCACCATATCATCACGGCCGTGACGGCTGTTGCGGCCATGTCGCTCAGCGGGAATGCCGTCCATACGCCGTTGAGGCCCATCTTTGCCGGCAGGATGATAAGCAGCGGGATCAGGAAGAGCACCTGTCGGGTCAGGCTGAGGAATATTGATTTGCCGGCTTTGCTGATACTCTGGAAGAAGGATGTGGCCACGATCTGGAATCCTACCACCATGAATGCCCACAGGGCGTGCTCGAAAGCGCTTGCCGTCACCTCTATCAGGTGTCGGTCGGTGGTGAATGCGCGCGCTATAAGCCCCGGGGCTACCAGCCCGGCCACGCTGCCTGTCAGTGTGACCACCGATGCGGCCGCCGTGGTGAGCCAGAATGTGCGCTTGAGGCGTCCGGTGTGGCCTGCGCCGTAGTTATAGCCCACGATAGGCTGCATACCCTGGCAGATACCTATCACGACCATGCAGAGCAGCGCGGTGTAGGTGGTGAAGATGCCTGCGGCGCCCACTGCCATGTCGCCACCGTGGTGCAGCAGGGCTTTGTTGACGATGGCGTTGATGAACGATGCCGCGAGGTTGACTATCGACGGTGCGGCACCGATGGCTATGATCGAGAGTATGATATGCCACCGCAGGCGATATATGCCCCGGCGGAACCGCAGGGTGACTTTCGGCATGAAGAAGTGGGCCATCACAAATACGGTGGTCACGGCCATAGCGATGTCGGTGGCTATGGCTGCGCCCTTGATGCCCAGGTGCAGGTAGAATATGAACGTAGGGGCAAGCACAAGGTTTACGCCTGTGCCTATGAAGAGTGTCACCATGGCACGCACCGGGTAGCCGGAGGCACGCATGATGTTGTTGAACCCGAACGTGAGGTTCATCAGCAGCAATCCCGGCAGCAGGTGCATCATGAAGTCGTAGGCATAAGGGAGGGTGGTGTCGCTCGCACCGAAAGCACGGAGTATGGGCTCCATATATATGGCGAAGACGGCGATATATACGGCTGCATTTATCAGCGTGAGCACCAAGGCGTTGCCGAGCACCTGGTGGGCGCCCTCGGAATCTTTGGCGCCGAGCATGATCGATGTGCGTGCCGATGCACCGACCCCTATCAGGGTGCCGATAGCCGTGGCGAGGTTCATCACCGGAAATGTGATGGCAAGGCCGGCGATAGCTTCGGGGCCGACGCCCTGGCCGATGAATATGCGGTCGATCACATTGTATAGCGAGTTGACTACCATGCCGATCACGGCCGGCAGGCTGTACGACCACAGCAGCCTCCCGACGGGGGCTGTGGCGAGCATCTTTACATTGCCTTGCAGCGATTCCTTTTTCATAACGCGGGAGCAAAGGTACAAAATGTTTGGCAATAAAAAAGTTCGGCAATAAAAGAAGCGGGGGCGGGTCCGCTGAATCGGATGCCGCCCCCGCTGATATGGGGATCTAATTTTTATCAAATCTTTATTTCACGTATACCTTGCGGGTCGAGCCGTCGGAGCCTACCTGGATGTATACCTGACCGGGAGTCGGGTTGGATACCTGAACACCCTGTACGGTGTAGTAGCGGTAGGTCACATCAGATGCAGCTGCGCTGACATTCTCTATGCCGCTGTTGACGCTGACTACCTGTACGGGGTCGGACATCAGCGACTCACCCCACGGATATACTGCCGATACAACATAAGAATATATACCTTTAAGATCATGTTTTTCGGCAAAGGTTGTGTCGGTGACGGGAGCATCGTTCACTTTCTCGAATCCCTCCATGTCGAGGCCATCGGCCATAGCTGCTACTCGCGAGGCATCATCGACCGGACCGTCGTAGCGGCGGTAGATGTTGAAGCCCTTGAGCGAACCGCGGAGCATCTCGGCTACGGTAGTGTAGGAGAGGTTGTCGATGATGATACCGTAGAGGTCTTCCGACTGGTCGACGATAGCGAAGTACTTCACGCCGGCGGGCATGGTCTCTTTGTAGGTAGCAAACTCCTCATCGGTGGGAGCATACTGCTTGAAGAGCTCGAACGACGATGTCTGGTTGTTGGTATAGCTTACCATCAGCTGGAACTTGTCGGGATACGAGTCGTTGAGCAGGCGAGCATCGAACGATACCTCAGAGAGGTTGTCGATCATCGGCGAGATGATCCAGTCGTCGATGTTGGGAGCAGAGTAGGTTGTCATGAGCGCCTTTGTGCCGGAGTTGGCATAAGCGGCGTTGTCGACGATGTACCAGGGAGCTGTGCCCTGACCTTGGTTGGCGGTAGTATTGCCGTGGCTTGCGCCGTTGGCATTGACGAGAGTCCAGGGGCCGAGAGTGCCGTCGGCGGCGCCTTCGGCGTACGACTCAAAGTCGTCGGTCACGGTCTTGGTGAGTATCTCGAGCTCGCCGGCGGGAGCGCTCCAAGTGAGCACTGCGCCATCCTCGCCTTCATTTGAGTTGCCTTCGAGGTCGCTGACGGGGAGGAGCGAGAGCTCTTCTTCGTTGACGGTGACGGAGGTTGACTCTGACTTGTCGCTCTCAGAGTAAGCGAATACGGCAGTCACGTGGAATGTGTAGTCGCCGGCACCGTTGAGGGCATCGTGCAGGTAGCTGCAGTCGGCCACGGGCGAGTCGTTGAGCAGAGTGTCGTTGCAGTATACATTGTAACCCTTAAGGTCGCGGAGCACCTGGGCGGGGCCGTTGAACGCTGCGGGGATGTAGCTGATATTGTCGATGTAAACACCGTAAACATCGTTCGAGAAGTAGCGGATAGCGAAATGCTGTGCGCCCTCGGGAAGCTTGAACGACTTATTCTCCCAATCGGTATATATCTCATTCCAGTCGCCTATCACTACCCAGTCGCCATACTCGTCTATGTCGGTACCTTCGGGAGCGGTAGCGTCGGGGTTGAGGGTGTAGAGCACCTGCACGCGCTCTTCATAGGATGCATTGTAAGTCTTGACATCGAAGCTGATGGTCTGGGGCGCGCCGTTGAGCAGCGGCGAGATCAGCCAGTCGTCATTCTGACCCGAGACGTATGCCGAGAAGAGAACCATCGAGTCGTCTACGCCCTTATTCTCAACCAGAGTCCATGCCTCATAGGCCTGATAGCCCATGTTGTGATCCAGACCGCTGCGGTTCACCAGTGTCCAGGGCGAAAGGTCGGTCATACCATTCTTGGCGCTGTACTCGGGATAGTTCTCCCAATCCTCGACTACGGGCACGAGGTTGCGCATCGCCAGGTCGGCAGCTGTCCACTGTATCATCATACCTTCGGCTGTCTTCGAAGCTGTCACGCTTGTGGGTTTGGGGTCGGCGATCATGTATGCCGAAGCCTCGTTGCTGAGGGCTGACTCGCCGGCGGCATAAACTGCCGAGATCTGATATGTGCTTGATTTGCCGGGCAGCGGGTCGACATCTACATACTTTGTGGCATCCTTGTCGGCAGTGCCGATAAGCTCGCCGTCGCGGTAGATGTTGATGTTCTGCATCGGCGAAGCCACGCGGGCAGCGGCATTTGCAGCCTCGGCGGGGAGTACGGCGGGCACATAGGTGATGTCGTCGATACGGAGCTCGAGCTTGTCGTTTGACACGGCGCGCAGAGCGAAGTATTTAGCACCCTGGGGTATATCGACGGTGTAGACTGTCGGCTCATCGATCATATCGATAAACTCGGCTACTTTCACAAACTTGTCGAGGTCGGTGCGGTCGTCGTCGTAAGATACGAGCACTTCCATGCTCTCACGCCAGCTGGAATCTTTCGAGTAGCCCATGAAGCTTATGGTGTTGCACAGCGGGGAGATCTCGGGCGATACCAACCAGTCGTCGATCGGGGCGGCATAGGTAGTCACGAGAGCTTTGCTGCCGTCGGTACCGGTGTTGTCGACGATCACCCAGGGAGCAAACATCTGCGAGCCGCTGGAGTGTTCGGCGCCGTTGGCGTTCTTGACGTACCATACGCCGAGCTCTTCGTCGGATACTTTCGTGGCCGGGTAAGACTCAAAGTCCTCGGTCACGGCCACAGAGTTGGCAGCCCAAACAGATGCGGGGAGCCATTCGAGCTCGATTGTTGCATCGACGGTTGTTGCGGTGAGGCCTTTAGGAGCGATGAGGTTTACGTCGTCGGCCGTGAGGGTGATCTCTACGGGTGCCGACTGCTCGGTCTCGTAGTCGCCGTTGTAGATAGCGGTGACGGTATAGGTGTATGTGCCGGCAGATGCTGTCTCGTCGAGATAAGTGTCGGCAGCTACATTTTCAGCGATCTTCTCGCCGTTGCGGTATACGTTGAAGCCGGTCACGACGTCGTTGTCGACAGCCGGAGCGCGGCGCAGGTTAGCCTTGGCTGCGGGTATGTAGGTGATATCGTCGAGCTTCAGATACCAGGGGTTCTCCGATTCGTTGGCGATAGCGAAATATTTTGCATCGGCCGGGAGAGTCACGCGGTAGTTTTTCCAGATGTTTACACCGTCGTTGTCGACTACTTCGTCGAGCAGAGCAGCGTTGGCCTTGAATGCTTCGATCGACGTGTCGGTGGTGGAGTAGTATACAGCCACAACTTCGCTGTAGCCATACTGTCCGCACGAAGCCCAGAAGTTGATGGTCTGGCCGCCGGGAGCGAGCTCGGGTGAGATGAGCCACTCTTTGTTGAAGTCGTCCGAGTTGTACTGTGTACTCAGGAACATTTTGCCTTTGTGAGCCTGGAAGTCGCCGGCCAGGTCGGTACCGTCGACTGTGAAGAACGACATCAGGTTGCCACGGCCGAATGTGGTGCCGGGATAGTTCTCGGCAGCGGGCGATTCGTCGATGTCGACGATAGTCCAGGGAGCAAGGTCAGCCGGCTGATAGAGCCAGGGCTCGTAATCTTCGAATCCCTCGGTGGTGGGCTGGGTGTTGAAGCGGTCCTGAGGCGAGATCCATGCCAAAGCAACGCCTTTTTCATCGTTTTCAGCAGTCAGGCCGGAGGGTGCAGGGTAGCCGATGTCGGCGCGCACTATCTCGATAGGCTCGGCAGCCACAGCGTCGAGCTGACCGATAGAGTAGACGGGAGCTACGGCGTATACCCATGTACCGATCATCGGGTTTTCGTCGGTGTATGTCGTGCCGGTCACCGGGGTCGGTGTGAGCAGGTCTTTGTCGCGGTAGATCATGTAGCCTACCACCTCTTTTGTGGTGGCGGGAGCTGTCCAGCTGACGTTGACCTTCTGATACTCTTTGCTTACGGTCACGCCGGTCACGTTGGGATAGTCGCCCATGGTGCGTGTCACGGTGGTGGGGAGCGACATATTGTTTGAAGTGTCTTCGTCACGCTCCCATGTCAGCTTGGCGCGGTAGGTGTAGCTGTCGTTGCCGTCGAGGGGCAGACGATCGGTGAATTTCACCTCGATATAGTCGCCTGCGCCGATCACGGGGAGGCCGCTCTGCTCTTCGAGCATGTCGCCGTCGCGGTAGAGGGTCACGTTGTAGCCGTCGGCGTTGTTGCCGCCGATATTCTCGATACCCACGATGAGCTCAAACTCCTCGCCGGGAGCCACACTCTGCGGAGCGGTGATGTTGGTCATCGACAGGTCGTAGCCGCCTGCATTTTCGATCGACAACTCATCCACATAGATATAATCGGGATCTGTGGGGCAGCAGAAGCGGAGCATCATCTGGATCTCCTTGCCTGCCCAGTCGGCGAGCGATGCGGTGTAGGAGGTCCAACCGCGGTCGGTGTTGGGGATCACGCGGTCGATCTTTGTGCCAACGCCCTCGCACCATACATACACGTCGATCCAGTTGTCGGTCGGACGGTCGTCGCCCTCACCGTTTTTGTTGATCGAGTGGTAGAAGCGGAGGAAAGGCTGCGCGGGAGCGTCGTCGAGCTTCACGCGGGCGAAGTAGTAGTCGGTCTCGTCGCCTGCATAGAAGGGGTAGAAGCCGATCGAAGCTGCGCCTTCGCGGGCGTCGTAAGCCGACAGGTTGGTCAGCGTCGAGCCTCCGGAATTACCGGGCAGCGGATCGATGAGCTTGTATACATACGAATGATTTTTGGACGATGCTGCTACATTGAACATCTGTCCCGAAGGCCAGTTGTAAGCCGGATCCCATCCGTGGAGGAACGGCTGTGTGTATGCCGGACCGAGGAATGCCAATGCCTCGGGGTGCTCGGAGTTGAAAGCATCATTTTCGGGGTCGGAAGTTTTCAGGATCGACCATACGCCGAACACATTGATGGTCTGCTCATCGAGCGAGTCGAAGCACTTGATGTCGATCTCGTTGATGTTGGGAACAGTTGTCTCAAGCTTTGTGAAGCCGGAGATGTCGGAGTTGATGATGTAGAACACCTCAGCGTCGGCCGGGAGCGGAGTACCGTCGGAGTAGGTGGTCACCGGCTCCCACTTAAGGTGGACAGTGCCGTTTGTACCGGGCTTCTGGTAAGCCACGAGCGAAGCACTTCCTGCCGGGATCTTGCCGCTGTCGTCTACACGGGCAGCAACATTGAGTCGCTGCTGACCCGCGAGCTGCAGCTGCGGAGAAGCCACTGCGGTGATGGCGTCAGACTCGCCTGGGGCGAATTTCTGCGCCTGGATGCCGCGTGTGGAATGCCCTGACACAGCATACACCGTAGCGCCGGCAGCGAGTAGTATCGCCGATGCCGCCACAGTGCCAAGAATAGATTTCTTCATGTGGAAAATGTTTAGGGTTTATTTGAAAAAAGTTAAGTTTATAGTCGTTTGTAGATACTACGATACAAATCTAAGTAAAAAAATGTAAATATCCAAACCTTTGCTTCAAAAACTCCTTTAATACTAACACATAGGCCCGTGTGAGGGCCGGGAGTCGGCCTCGGAGGTCGGGTCCTTTAGGGCCCGACGGAATCACCATCGCCTGTCGACAGCGGCGGGCGCTAAAGCACCCGCGCTCCGAGTTTGCTCTTGTACCCCGCTCCAAGGTTGCACCCTCAAACTTGGAGGTCGGGTCCTTCAGGGCCCGACGGAATCACCATCGCCTGTCGACAGCGGCGGGCGCTAAAGCACCCGCCCTCCGAGTTTGCTCTTGTACCCCGCTCCAAGGTTGCGCCCTCAAACTTGGAGGTCGGGTCCTTCAGGGCCCGACGGTAACACCCTCGCCTGTCGACAGCGGCGGGCGCTAAAGCACTCGCCCTCCGAGTTTGCTCTTGTACCCCGCTCCAAGTTTGAGGGTGCAACCTTGGAGGTCGGGTCCTTCAGGGCCCGACGGAATCACCCTCGCCTGACGCTTCCGGCGCACCCTGAAGGATGCGCCCTCCGAGTTTGCTCTTGTACCCCGCTAATGATTGTGCCCTCCAATACGCGAGGGGTGCGCTCCGGATGGCCGGGCGCACCCCTCGGGGGTATAGGGTAGGTTGATTTACTTGACGAGGATCTTGCGGGCGGTGGTGCCGCGGCGCTCGATCACGATCTGACCCGGTGCGGGACGCTCAAGGCGTACGCCCTGCAGGTTGAAGTACTCGGCGTCGGCCGATACGGGCGCGTTGTAGCGCACATCCTCGATGCCGGTTATCACATTGTCGTTCTGAGATTCGATAGGCAGACCTTTCATCACTACGAAGCGGGGATCGTCGGTAAGGTCGGCGATGTTGTCGGCCGACATGTCGACAGTGCCCTGGTGCAGGTATGAGCCCTTGACGGGTGCTGAGGTCTCGGTATCGGAGTGTGCGGGGTAGTCGGACGATGCTTTGGCCGGAGCCTTGGCTGCCTGTGCCACTGCCGCCATCGATGCGTAGGGCTGCTCGAAGGTGAGCTTGGTGGTGAGCTCGGATGCATCGGGCTCGCGCAGGAAGAGGTATACCGGCGAGAAGCGCAGCTGCGGTTCGCCCTCGCTGAGACCGACGGCGAAGTAGGTGCCTATGAACTTGTCGCTATCCTCCACACCTTCGTTGTGGCCCTCCTCATGCTTGACGAGGTGCTCGTAAGGTATGTACTGCTCACCGTCGGCAGAGAGTGTCTCGATATGGAAGAAGTAGGTGCTGATGTTGAGATCGTCGTGTATCTGGTCGCCGTCGTGTTTGAGATCTTCGTGTCCGTCGTAGCGCCACATGCACCCATCGGTGTCGTTGTAGCGCTCGCCGTCGGCTACGCCCGGCAGAAGCACGCTCAGCTTGAAGTGGCTTACTGTGGGGGTCGAGAGGTTGGGCGTCTGCTCAGCTTCTACGGTAGCCTCGGCGCCATAGTTGGCGGGGATACGGTCGTAGGCGTCATCGTCGCTCATCTTCTGGATATACTCGGTGTCGGCGAGCTTCAGCGTGGGGAACACCGAGGAGTAGGGGCTCACTTTCTCGAGGGTGAATGCGTAGACCACATCGCCGGCTTTCGGGTCGGCCACTTCGTCGGTGTAGAGACCCGAGCCGCTGAGTGTTTCGCCAAGGTTGTTGGTGAAGAACACGTTGTAGTGCAGCAGGTAGCGGTCGAGTATCTCAGCCGATACGTTCGGGCGGTGGAACGAGAATACGGCGTCGAGGTAGCGGGGTGCCACTTCGTCGATGTCGACGATAGCCTCAACCATATCATCAGTTGCGGGGTTGCCGTCGGTATCTACGCTCGAAGGTATGCTGATCTTGATGAACTCTTTGTCGGGGTACTCTGCTTTGAGTGTCGACTCCGACTGCGAAGTAGCATAATCAAAGTCTGCACCGAATGTGCGGGGTATCGAGGGTGTCACCTGGCCGGAGGCTGTGGTGCTCTTCTCGGCGCCCGAGGCGGTGGTGTAGTTGAGGGTCACGGTAGCGGTGAAGCGGCCGATGTTGCCTTTGCGGCGGAGCACTGTGCCGTAGGCTGTGGCGTTGGCGTTGTCGTCGTCGGTCACATACTCGGTCTGCACGCCGTGGGCTGTCGATCCGAAGCCGTCGTCGGCTGTCACGTCGGTGATAGTGGCGCCGGGGAGGGCATCGACAAACTCATCGCTGTCGAGGGTATGGATGTAGTAGTCGGCAGTCCAGAGATACTGCTCGGGGTCGAGGAGTATTGCCTGAGCCTTTCCGGTATCGATGTTTTCGATCTGGACGGGGTCGTCGTTATCGTTCACATTGATCAGGTAGTGGTAGCCTGTGACGGGCGAAGCCACCGTCATATACTTGAACTTCTTCTGCTCGTCGGTCAGGTTTGCTTTGTCCGTGAGCTCAAGGAGCTGGAAGGCTCGCATCTCGGGGAAGAATGTCTGGTCGTCGTACACGGTGAAAGCAGGCTCATAGCCGTCCTTGAAGGCGCCGACGGTCAGGGTGGCGTTGTCGTCGAGGTCGATCTCGGCGCCTGCCTCGATAGCGGGGCTCTCGTCGGTAGGCTCAGTGCCGTCGATGGTGTAGTGCAGGGTGCAGCCGTAGGTGTGATAATCGGGTAGAGTGATCATCACCTTGTTGCTGCTCTCTTCCGTGGTGTTGACCGGACGTACTACCGGAGCGACGGTGCGGAAGCGGATGTTGCGCGGCAGCGAGCGGCTGATGTTGTCGTTGTCGCCTATCACGGCAATGGCGCGGAGCGTGGTCGAGTAGTTGTCGTAAGCGTCGATCTCGTATTTGCGTTTGAGCTTGCCGGCGGCTGTTTCGTCGCGGTCGAGCATGGCGGCGTCGACTTCAGCCTTGGGGCCGTCGAGATATACGATGAACGGCGAGTTCGGGCCGCAGATGTCGAACTCGGCAGCCACGGTGGTCGATGTCTCGTTGAGGTTCCAGTCGTACTTCATCTGAGCGCGGGGAGTAGTCGAGGGGTTGCGCTCTATCTCGATGCGTATCGGGTTGTTGAATATCTCCTGGTCGTTGGCGTAGGCGTTCTCGTTGTTCTCGGGGTTCTGCTCCTCGTTGGGGTAGATAGTGATCGAGGGCGGGAGCACTACGTCGGCTGCGCGGTAGATGCGCACCGGGTAGGTGTTCTCTGAGCCAATGCCGTCTATATTCTCGTATACGTTGAAGTGAAGAGCCGCGCCGGAAGGATTGAAGCGGAAGGTTGTAAGTGTAGTACCACTTTCAGTGTCAGTCTTCGAGAATATGATCTTACCGAGGTCGGTCATTTCGCCGGTCGATTTGACCACAGCATAATCGTTGCGGTCTTCGCGGTCTACAACGCTCACGGCGGCGTTGAACGTACCGCGCTCAGCGAGGTTCTCGGGGAGATCGCGCAATCTGAGATCTTTCTTTCCTGATGCCTCGACGTACTGTCCGTCGCAGTTGATCAGCCAGGGACGCTCACTGTCGGCAGCCGAGCCGTCGATCTCGAGGTTGAACACCATAATATTTGTCTCGGCGGGAACTATCAGGCGAGTGTGATCGCCGGCATTAACTTCCTCTACGGCGCGTGCCACACGATAATTGTTTAGAATTTCGCTGGTCACGGCATAGTAGGGACCATCATTACCGTACTTGTCAGCTTTAGCTGTATAGGGTATTGCATTGACGATGATGATACGGTCGTTCTCGCGCAGCTTGTCGGCTGATGTCACGAGCTCGAAGATGCGGTCGGCCGACACTTCGAAGTGCTGCGAGCTTACATCGGAGCGGAGCTTCCCTTTCTCGGCGTAAGCGTAGATGATGGCCGAGGTCTCGAGCATGATGCTGCCGTTGTAGAGCTGCGGGGTGGTGAACTTGGGATCGTCGATCGAATACCATATGCGGGCACCCTGTGTCACGGTCGACAGGGTGATAGGTGTCTCGGAGGAGATACGCATACCGTCGGGCACGCTGAATGTCGGGGCCGACACGGCGTTGGGGTCGTAGGCTTTGAAGAGCGATACGTGGTAAAGCTCGTTCTCGGCCGAGAAGTCGCTCACGATATGGGTGTCGAAGCGGTAACCCTCGCCGTAGTTGTGCAGGGCAAGGTAGTTGGGGTATGTCTCCTCGTGTCCGTCGGGCGAGTAGAAGTGCACGGTCACGCCGCCGTACTCGTTGCCCACCTTGTCGGTGGCCAGGTCGAGGAACTGCACGTCGGCATTAGCCATACGCTCGTCGTAGGGGTTGGCAAGGCGCTGAGTGGAGAGTGTGTGGTCGTCGCCGGCCGAGTAGAGGTAGCCGTCGATGAGGTTGCCGTCGGCGCGAGTGCCGGCAGCGTAGAGGCGCCAGTCGTAGTCGGAGTAGCGGTCCTCACCGGCCAGCAGGGTGAATACCTGCACGTTGGGGTCGCTGAGGGTGAAGGTGCCGCGTGCGTCGGGCATTACTCCGAGCTTCACGGCCTCACGGTAGATCTCCGAGTCGGACTTGTTGATCTGTGTGCGGCTGATGGCGTAGAGCTCATCGACACCGGAGGGCGATGCGACGATGATGATCTCGTCGTCGGGACGCAGGTTGCGCAGCTCCTGGCGTGTCACGCGGGTGAAGGCCTTGGGAGCAAACACTTTGTAGGATGCTATCAGGTTGTAGCTGTCGAGCATACCCTCTTTCACGGCAAATGCGCGGATCGTAGCGCCGGTGCCCACGTTGATGGGATCGCCGGAGTAAACCGATCCGTTGGTGCGCGGGTCGGAGCCGTCGGTGGTATAGTATATTGTGGCACCGTCGGTGGCAGAGGTGAGTGTCACACCCTCGGCGAGCTCGGCTGCGGTGTGCACGCCTTCGGCTATCGAGGCTGTGGGGCGCGCCACGCGGGCGTTGCTCAGACCGCGGTGGTAGATCATCACATGCTGCAGGTTGTTGGGGGTATCGTCGGCGTAGGCAGAGAACCCTTTATTGCCGCCGGTGAAGTACATCAGCTTGTTGTTGACGTTCGCACCCTGGAACTCGATGAGCGAGATGCCGTCGGAGCCGGTGATGATATGTGCTTCGGCATCGGCGCCTTTGTCGGTGCCTACGCGCATCCAGTTGGATGTCGACGATGCGGCGTAGAGCTGTCCGTCGACCTCGGTGTTGATCGGAGTGAACGACCACAGGTCGTTGTCGCGGTTGCGCGACATGGTGAAGATCTCGACTGCTGTCTGCTCGGGGTGGAGCTCGATGGTCTGACCGTCGGCCGAGCGGGTCACGTCGGCCGCTCCAAGGTTATTTCCACCTGCCTCAAACGGTGCGGCAGCTTTGTCGGCTGTGGCAGCCACGAGTATCACCTGGTCGTCGACGGCAAGGTTGGCAAGGTCGGTGAGCAGGGTGAAGGGGAGCATGTCGATAGCGCCGTAGATATGCACATTGAACGAGCGTGTGGCACTCTCGGGGTGGTTGGTGTATTCATCTTTCACGGCTTTCACAACCACGTTGTGCACGCCCTCGGCGGTGAATACGGGTGCTACCTCGCTCCATGTAGCGCCGTTGTCGGCGGAGTAGAGCAGTGTAGCGCCCTCGGTGGCAGTTGTGGCCTCGACGCTGTAGCCGTCGCCCGACGGTATTTGAGCGACTTCGGGCTGAGCCGGGCGGAAGTCGTAGCTTATCTCGACTTTGGCCGACGGATCGCGACCTTCGAGCTCGCCCCACATCACGATGGTGGCGGGAGCGTCGACGGTGATCTTGCCGTCGGTAGCGGTGAGGGTCTCGCCGCCGTCAACAGTATATTTGATCTCGGCGCCGGTGGTGGCAGTCGTAGCGGTAAGTGTCAGAGCGTTGTGGTAGAGCTTCTCGCCGGTGGTGCCGTCGGTCTCGAAGCCGGCTTCGTCGGCATTGTCGGTCACGGTGAGCGGCATCACGAAAGTAGCCGATACAGCCTTGCGGTAGTATACCGAGATTTCGCCCTGTTTGGTAGAATAGCAGCTGAAGATTTTGCTGCTGCTGTTGTACATTAGGTTATTGCGGGTGAATGAACCGTTGAATTTCACGGTTGCAACGCCTGCTGTTGTAACGCTTATCGAAGCACTTGCATCGGCAGAAGCATCAGCATCGGTATGCAGATAGTTTGAGCCGCTGCTGGCTGCTGCAAGGTAGCCCTCGTCGGCGTAGAGATACCACTGCTTGTCGGTAGCGGATGCCTCGAGTGTGAGAATCTGAACAGCATCTCCGGGAGTGATCTGCTTCACACCGTCGACTGTCGCGAGTGTAAAATCTTCTGTCTCCTGCCGGTTGTTTGTATTCTGAGTAGTAGAAAGAGCGCGATTGGCAGCGGAGTTGGTGATGATGATCTCGTCGCCCTCCTCGAGGATGGAAGCGTCGGTCAGGAGAATGAAAGGACCGGTGCCGGGCACGATGTCGGCGCGTTTCACCTTGACGTTGATAGTGGCGCTCGATGAATTGGTCTCAACTTCGCCATCCATATACGAAGCGGTGGCGGTGAGCACAACGGTTCCCGAGCAGAGTATGGTGGCCACGTTGCCGGCTTCGCTGACGGTGATGTCGGCAGAGGCAGCGGGGTTGGCAGTCACGTGGATTGTCGCGCCCTCCTGAGCTGTGACGGTGATCACGTCGGCCGAAGTGGCTGTGATCGACGCGTCGGTGATCGTTTCGCCACCCATCGAGAATACAGGCTTCTCGACCACGCGGGTAGCGGTGTAGGTCACGTCGGCTACCTCAGAGGGAGCGTATCCGGCCTTTACGGCTACCACCTTGAAGGCGTTGGTGCCCACCTTGATCGGAAGACCCTGCTCGCCGACGGCTGTCCAGGCAGTGAGGTCGGACTCGGCGCCTGTGGTGTAGTCGGCGGCTGCCATATAATATAATGTGGCATCGGTGGTGGCCGATGTCACCGCGCGGTAAGCTTCATTCGTGCCCACGGGGAGCTGCTCGGTGGAAGCACCGGCTCCGGCAGGCTTGGCTGCGCGGAACGACACTGTGAGCATGCCCTCGTCGGAGTCGTCAAGACCGTCGGCCGAGGCGTGATATTTCAGCGTGAGCGTGTTGGTGGCGTTGTCGATACCGTCGACTGTAAATTTCTTCACAGCGGCAGTCGACGCGCCGTCGATCGTCACGCCCTCGATCTCGGCCAGCGCAGTCCCTTCGGCATCGGTGACGGTGATCGTCTGGCCATCCTTGCCGGAGATGACGATCTCAACCTTATTGTCGGCCGTCTTCGATGTGCCGGCCACGCCGTCGATAGTCGCCTTCGGCTTGCCGCACTGGGTGGCGGGAGTAGCCGAACGATAGTATATCAGGATGTCTTGCTGCCCACTGGAGTAGCAGCTGAAAAGATTATTGTACCTGATAGAATTTCGGGTATAATTACCGTTAAATTTTACTTCAGCTTTGCCAGTACTTAGGATGCTTATCGAAGCGTTAGCATTACCGTTAGCATCCGGGTTATTTTCTGTTTTAAGATAATTAGCGGAACTGCTCGCGGCATAGAGATAGCCCGAACCTGTATAAAGATTCCACTGTCCGGCAGTCGAAGCAGCTTTGAGTGTGAGAATCTGTACTTTGTCGTTCGGATCTATAGTGCCGTCAGCGTTGACAGTTACTGAGGTCTGTGCTCGGTTATTAGTGTTCTGAGTAGTAGAAAGAGCCTGCGTAGCAGAAGAGTTGGTAATAATAATTTCGTCGCCCTCCTGAAGTGTGTAATCCCGTGTCAGCAGAGTAAATGGTCCGGTGGGAGTCACGACTGATGAAGCGACGTTCACAGTAAGAGTGGCGGCGGCAGAGGTAAGGCCGTCGCGGGTAGCGGTAGCGGTGATCACGCAAGAGCTGCCGATCGAGCCGATAGCGTAGTTTTCCTCGGCTTCAAATAGAGCAGCACCGGCAGGCGACACGGAGATATTAAGCATCGTGCCATCCTCGGAGTTGACTTCAAACTCTGTGCCTGCGGCTACATTATTGAGGGTAGAGCCCCCGGGGTAAACGGTATCGTCGACAGTGAATGTCGGAGCGGCGGGAGCCTCAGGGTCAGGATCGACCGGGCCGCTGCCGCCGCCATAATTTACGGTTATGGATTTGAGGAATGCACGTTTGGCAGATGTTGCAACTTTGATGGATTTAATCTCGCCGACGTTTGACCACGTATACTCTTTCAAAGTTTCTTTTACTAACTCTGAGCTATTGATAGTAAACGACTTAGTAGAGCCATCTTTGAGTGTGGCGGTCAGAACCAAGTTGCCGGTGTCCGTATTGTACTTAGCGGCTTTCACCACAATGCTTGTAGCATTGACTTGACCTTTTTCGGAGAGATTGGCTATGAAAGATCCGGTATAGCTTCCGGTACCGAATTTCAAGCCTAATTCAAGTTTCGCTTCATAGACTCTATCAATGCCGGAGAACGATGAGATACAATCTTTATTGGAATTCCCTGTGAGATTGTTTGTCATCGTCGCATTTGTCAACACTGTTGACGGATCGTTCGTTGCCGTAGAGCCGGCAAACTCGATAAGATACGATTCGGCATGGCCTATGTCAGGTACAACGAGACTGACCAGGCATAGCCATAGCAATAGAAATTTTCTCATAAGTATGTGATATAGAGTTGGATATATTTACTCTTATGTGTAAATGAACGGCTTGATACTTTTCGCCACGACAAAGGTAAGCATTTTAATTAATAAATCCATACTCATCCCCCTATATTTCATCATTTTGTAATCTCCCCTCAGCCTCTGTAGAGTCCAACAGCAAATGCAAATTTAGGTAACATTCATTAAAAAGCGCTTAA
>CAZPKH010000029.1:0-21152 GCA_964587165.1 uncultured Muribaculaceae bacterium | reverse complement strand
ACCACCTCTTCCAGCAGTACACCATGCTCAAGAACGCTATCCGCGAGATGGGCGGCTACGAGGCTGACGAAGAGATCGATTGATAGTAACTTCGTAACTTCATATTATTAAAAAGGCATCGGTCCACTTGGGCCGGTGTCTTTTTTAGTGGCAGGTTGATGCATATGGCGGCAACTTATTTTGCAGATATTTGGAATAACACAGAGGATGAATTAACTTTGCGGCAGCATATCGCCTCAGCAGAGGCCCGTTGCGGGCTTTGAGGGCGGGTGCCGGACATAATGAAAAGCGTTTACTTAACGCTCTTTCTTGACGACTTGAAACTTCGCAACTTTTAGGATTAGTCAAGAATGAGGCAACGGTAGGCGGCTTATGTGGATATGTATATTTACTATTTTCAGCACGTGAGTGTTGCGAATAGTCATAATTACATATTTGCGTGAGGCCTCTGCATCCGTTGCTCGTTCCAACTAATCCGGGCAATGCGAAGGCCTCAAGTCGTAGGGACGAGCAACAGGTATGGCTCTCACGCTTTTTTTGTTACATACCCTAACGCTGATCAGAGAGCGTATCGGCATCATTATCACACAGTATGCACGCGCTGCTCTGACTCTCAAGATGGGAGAGGTGTCGAGTTAGTGCGTATACAGGCTCTAATTCAATTCTTCTATCATGAGACAATTCAGCTTTTCTATCCTGCTGTGCCTGTTGTGCTGCTTCAGTGCAGCCGCGCAGGACAAGCTCATCTTCGTCGTGGGCAACGATGTTTGCGCCCCTATCACAGTGCGTTGTCAAGGTTCGACATATCGTGTGAACAGCTATCTGGAGGTCGAGCGCACAAGCAGTTCGGTCAACGTTTCGGCTACCGACTGCGACGGCAATAAACTCAAATACGAATTCAGCAGCAGCAGCGGCACACAGAATGGGCGCCGGTACAGCATCTCGACCTACACATTCCACACCATAAAGAGTTATGGCAGTGGCAGTTCATCTTATGGCGGGAGCAGTTCGGGCAGCTATGGCAGCTCAAATTCAAATTCAAACTCAAACTCATCGTGGAGCGACACCGGAGCACGTATAGGTCAGGGATTAGCAACCTTGACATCGACCAGCGCAATGTATCAGGATGGGAATGCTTATCCGGGATTGCACCTTCAGGCCGGTATGTCTAAAGGTTTTGGAGAGTTCGCGCGCCTGAGATTGGCAGCGGGTGGCTTCCAGCTTTATGGAGGTGTCGGAAAAGATTGGTTTTTTAACGGTGAAAATAAGGATAAACTCCTTTGGCATGTCGGCTTTGGCGGTTATGTCGGCTTTGGCGGCGACTACACCGACCCGAATCAAGATATAGCTTTCGGACTCACTTTTGCCGAAAATGCCGCATGGCAAAACTATAGCCTCACATTCGATTTAGGATATACATATTGGTTCGGATCTTGGCGCAGAGTAGGTGCCTTTGCAGGTGCCGGTTTAGGATTCGGCGACATAAAGGATGTGGGTAAGGACGGACATCACTGCAGGTTTGCATGGAATCTTGAGGTCGGTCTGACACTGCGTCTGGCGCACTTCTGATTATAGACCTGCTTCGGAGGTCTCGCCGAAATCATCCTTTTAAGTGGGCACGGCGCACCCTGAAGGATGCGCCCTCCGAGTTTGCTCTTTCCTTTTGAGGGGAAAAATAAAACCTCACCCAACAGCGGGTGAGGTTAAAAAGTGTAGCCCCGAGGGGAATCGAACCCCTATCTGGAGTTTAGGAAACTCTTATTCTATCCGTTGAACTACAGGGCCGCAGCTGCGCGATATTAATATGCAAAAGTAGCAATTTTCCGCCAACTCCGCAATAAATGCGCACTATTTGCATATTTGCATTTGAGAGTGAGGTCGCAGTTAGTGGAGTACTCAAGGTGGGATTTTGTATTTTCGGTGACAAAATTAAGTTAATTTATTTCTGTGACGGAAAAATCATTTAACTTTGTGACACATCGCAAATTCAAATTCTGATATTTTAATGGCAGGCATCAAAAGTTTGGCCAAGGACACCGCTATCTATGGGGTGAGCAGCATTGTGGGGCGCTTTCTCAACTGGCTGCTGGTGCCTATATATACTAATGTGTTTCCGGTGAGCGAGTACGGTGTGGTGACCTACATCTACGCTATCGTGGCTCTGGCCTTGATTATACTGACCTACGGCATGGAGACGGGGTTTTTCCGCTTCGCCAATCACGAGGATTACCGCGACCCGATGTGTGTATACTCTACGTCGCTGATCTCGCTTGGGGCATCGTCGTCGCTGTTCATTCTGCTTATAGCTCTGTTTCTAAACCCTATAAGCGATGCTTTGGGGTGTGGCGAGCATCCGTCGTTTGTCATGCTGATGGCGGCGGCGGTGGGTATCGATGCTTTCTGTGCCATACCGTTCTCCTACCTGCGCTTTGCTCACAAGCCGATGCGCTTCGCCACGCTTCGGCTGCTCAACATCGGCCTCAATATAGGCTTGAATCTATTTTTCATACTCCTCTGCCCGTGGCTGCTGCGGGTGGCTCCGCATAGTGTCGACTGGTTCTACGATCCGGCATACAGCGTGGGGTATATCTTCCTGGCCAATTTCATCAGTTCGGCGGTGACGCTCTTTACGCTTATACCGGAGCTCAGAGGGTTCAGCTGGCGCTTCGACCGGAAGCTGTGGCACAAGATGCTGGTGTACTCCTGGCCGCTGCTGGTACTCGGTGTGGCCGGTATCATGAATCAGACTCTCGACAAGATTCTGCTGCCTGAGCTTGTGGCCGACAAGGCTACGGCCGACTATCAGCTCGGTATCTACGGTGCCAACTATAAGGTGGCGATAGTGATGGTGATGTTTATCCAGGCTTTCCGATTTGCCTACGAGCCTTTCATATTCGCCCAGACCAAAGCGCGGGGTGAGGACAGGATGCAGTCGTACCGCGATGCCATGAAATATTTCGTGATATTCGCCATGGTGATTTTTTTAGGGGTAATGTTCTATCTCGATATACTCAAGCACTTCATTGCGTCCGATTATTTCAGCGGGCTGCGGGTGGTGCCTATCATCATGATAGCGGAGTTTTTCTTCGGGGTGTTCTTCAACCTCTCGCTCTGGTATAAACTGACCGACCGCACCATCTGGGGTATGTGGTTCTCGCTGTTGGGGCTCGTCGTCACGGTGGTGATGAACGTTGTGCTTGTGCCCCGCATGGGATATATGGGGTGTGCCTGGGCTGCTCTGGCATGCTACGGAGTGATGATGCTCACAAGCTATTTTGTGGGACGTGCAAAGCACCCTATCGGTTATCAGACCGGCCGGTTGATATTCTACTTCATTCTCGCCATGGCTCTCTATGGAGCCGGCCTCTGCATCAATACAGGCAGCGAAGGGGTGGACATGCTGCTGCGCACACCGATCTTAGTTGCCTATATAATATATGTAGTGCACCGCGAGAAGATACCGATCCCGGGGCTGTCGCGCAGATGAATCTCAAAACTATCGTAAATATATATAAGCTATGAACGTCTGTCTGGTATGCAACAATGATCTCAATGGCGGAGCCGCCATAGTGACCACACGCTTGATGCAGGCTCTGCGCCGCGAAGGTGTGGAGGCACGGATGCTCGTGTTCTCCAAGCTGAGCGAAAGTCCTAATGTGGAGATGGTGAGCTCGCAGAACGGACGTATATGGCACTTCATGAAGGAGCGCGCCGGGATCATGCTCTGCAACGGCTTCTCGCGCAAGGATCTCTTCCGCGTATCGACGGCCGACACAGGGATCGATCTGAGCACACATCCGTGGATCCGCGAGGCTGATGTTATATTGCTGTCGTGGGTGAATCAGGGTATGCTGTCGCTCAAAGGTATACGTCGGCTCTGCTCTTTAGGCAAGCCGGTGGTGTGGACGATGCACGACATGTGGTGCATGACCGGTATATGCCATCATGCCTACGAGTGCACCCGCTACACCGAGCAGTGCGGATGCTGCCCGCTGCTGCACTCATCGAAGGAGCACGATCTGAGCTTCCGCACGTGGCGCCGCAAAAACAGGCTCTACGAAAATACCGATATCACCTTTGTGGCCGTAAGCCGCTGGCTGGCCGAGTGCGCCCGCCGCTCGTCGCTGCTTGCCGATGAGCGTATAGAGGTGATACCGAATGCTTTCCCGGCATCGTCGTTTGCCACCACGCAGCAGGAGCTTCTCAATTTCTCGCAGATCGACTATTCTAAAAAACTGATAGTGATGGGGGCTTCGCGTCTCGACGATCCTATCAAGGGGCTCGATTATGCCATCGATGCCCTTAATATACTTTTCGACGAACACCCGGCCGTGGCCAAGGATTGCTTTGCTGTATTCTACGGGAATGTGCGCGATAAATCGGCGTTCGACCGTCTTAACTTCCCCTTCCAGCTTCTGGGCACTATATCCGATCATCTAATGATACGCGAGCTATACTCGGCGGCAAAGGTCGTGCTGTCGACATCGCTGTACGAGACACTCCCCACCACCCTGATCGAGGGGCAGGCCGGAGGCGCGCTGCCGGTGACTTTCGGGCGCGGCGGACAGGCCGACATCGTTGATCATCTCAAGACCGGGTATATCGCCGAGTACAAGGATCCGCGCTCGGTGGCCGACGGCATTCTCTGGGCTCTCAAGGCGGATATCGACCGGAATACACTCCACGACACTGTCGAAGAGCGGTTTGCCTCGTCGCGCATAGCACGCCGCTATCTCGATCTGTTCGCCGAGCTCCTCTCCAAGTGATTTGAGCATATGTCTCAAGATTAAAATAGCAATATTATAAAAAAATGAATATTGATATTGACTATATAAGATACATTGCGACTAATAACGAGTGCGTGGATGTTGAGTTTAAGGAGACAACCGGTCAGTTAAACCGTGGAATGGAGACTTTGTGCGGTATGATAAATGGCGGTGGCGGCATTGTGGTTTTTGGAGTCAATAACAAAGGGAAGATTATAGGACAGGAAATTTCAGATAAAACTACGCGCCTGATAGGTGATGCACTTCGAAGATTTGATCCAGCAATAGATATTCAGCCACAGTATATAAAATTAGAGGATCCCAATAAGTATCTGATTGCCTTTTGCTCCAACGGTATGGATAGCGACAAGCCGTATATGTGGGAGGGTAAACCATACCAGCGGTACGACAGCGTGACATCGATTATGCCTCGTGAGCGATTTCTTCGTTTGCATGAGGAACAAGTGGGGTTAACATATAAGTGGGAGAGAAAGATAAACTCTAATATTACAATTGATTCTCTGGATGAGGAACTAATTCGTAAGGTGGTTGCCGGAGGAATTAGGCGTGGTAGGTTAAGTGATGAGGCTCAAAACGATAATATAACCACACTACTTAGTCGTCTTAAATTACTGAAAAATGGATCAGTAAGAAATTCTGCAGCCATTCTGTTTGGTAAAGATTTGAATGATTACCCCCAGATGCTCTTACGTCTTGCACGATTTAAAGGAAATGACAAAAAAGATTTTATTGATAACAAACAGATTGTAGGGAACATCTTTGTATTAGCTTCCAGTGCAATGGATTTCTTTTTCAAGCATCTTTCTTTAGCCGGATCCACTCATAAACGTATGGAGCGGGAGGATGAACTGGAAGTTCCATACGATGCGCTGCGTGAAGCAGTGGTCAATGCATTATGTCATAGAGCATGGCAACAAGAGTCAAGTTCTATTGGAATAGCCATATATGATGATAGGGTGGAGATAGAAAATGCGGGTCGATTTCCGGCTGCTTTATCTCCTCAACATTTAGCATATGAGGAAGTATCTAGTAGTGGGAGTGCTTCACTTCCTCCGAATCCTGATATTGCCAATGTCATGTTTATAGGAGGATTGATTGAGCATTGGGGACGTGGTCTATCAATGATGAGTAACGAATGTAGGAAGGCCGGTCTTCCTCAACCACAGATATTTGATAATGGCTTCATGGTAAAATTGGTATTTGCACGGCCTGAGAATAAAGATATAACACCAGCTGAACACCAGCTGAACACCAGTAAGACACCGGTAATGAACCTGTCAGAGATACCACCCGGGATACTGAAACTGATAAGGACAATTGGCGATAACTTTTACTCTGCAAAAGAATTAAGAGAGAAAATGGGGTTTAAATCTAAGAGTTCATTCATAAAGAACTATTTAAGCCCGGCACAAAATGGAGGATTCATTCAATTAGAGGATTCGGAAAAGCCGCAATCTCCCAATCAGCGATACTGTTTGACTGAAAAGGGTAAGAGTGTTTATAAGAGCCGGAGAATCAACTTGGGGGATTGATTTGCGCGGACTACGGCCAGAGGTCGCGGCAAGGATCAGGCGTAGCTGTGGAGGCCGCCCAGGAGATGGTTTACGCCGAAATAGGTGATCACTACTGCTGCGAATGCCACTACGGCGAAGGTATGGATGTGGCGCGGGGTGCGTAGCCATGCTATCGAGCGGGTGTGCAGCGCGCCGGCATAGATGAGCATGGTGATCAGAGCCCATGTCTCTTTCGGATCCCACCCCCAGTAGCGTCCCCACGATTCGTTGGCCCACACTGCGCCTACAAATATCCCTGCTGTGAGGGCAAATACTGCCGGGTAGCATATCAGCAGCTCAAGGCGTGCAAGTGATGCGGATCGACAGCTGCGGTGCGACAACTCGAGTATCCATCCTGCCACACCTCCCATCATGGCAAATGCAAGCAGTGAGTAGGCCACCATCACAAGCACGACATGGATGGTGAGCAGCGGAGACGACAGCACCGGCATGAGCGGGGTGATCGAGGGGTTGCTCCCGGCCATGAGGCTCACCATAAGTGCCAATCCGGCCACAATCAGCCCGAAAGGTATGCTCCATACCGATCGGCGGCAAGCTGCCGTGGCTACGATAAGCGAGCAGAGGGCTATGGATTGCATGGTCTCGAAGCCGTTCGACAGCGGCACGTGGCCTGACACAAACCACCGCAACGCTGTCAGAAATATGATATAAATAAGTGTAAGTGCTGTGACCGCCACTGATAGCCGGCTGACTATCGGCGGCACTTTTTTGTGGGTCACTTCGGCCCGCACTGCTGCTATGAAAGCGACAAGGCCTAATATCAGACAGATTGCTGCGGGCCGGAGCGGACGGTTGATGTCGGTATAGATCCGCTCGGCGCGGAAGCGCGCGTCGGACGGCAGCGAGTGGCCACCATGCGCGCGCTGATAGCGGCGGAGCTTGCCGATCAGTTCGACAGAGCCCTCGGTGTCGCCCGACACTACTTTCTCGGAGAGGTAGTTGAGCGCCTGGGCGAAGAAGAGCTGTGTCGCGGGGTCGACTTGCGCGGGGAGCCTGTCGGCCGGCGATGCCCACACAATCTGCGAGCCGTCGATATAGGGGAAGAGGCGGAGCATCGAGGTGGTGGCCACACGGTTTATTATGTCAAGCCGCTCGACAGCCTCGCGGCCTGCGCGCGATGCCGGAGCGGGCTCGTGGCGGTATCGCTCATATAGCTCGCGTGCCGACACTGTCCCGGTGCCTTTGAGCTTGATCATGGGCTCGTCGTACCACTCCGAGGGGTAAAATATCCACCCGGCAAACACCTGCATGGCGTCGAGGCCGCAGTAGCTGTCGGACCCGGTGAGCTTGACGGTAAATTCGGTGGCGGCTGTCGAGAGGGGGCAGATGCGTCCGTTGTAGTTCACATACAGATCGGACAGTGCCCGGGCTTGCTCGGGGGTGACGGTGCGCGGAGCAGCTTGGGCACACATTCCCGCAAGGAGCAGAACGGCCACCGAACTGCCCCGCAGAAGCACCCTGAAGCGGCTGCCCCTGTCGAAGAAGAAGGCGCCGAAAGCAGCCATCAGCAGTATGTAGCCGCCGTAGCTTATGGCTGTACCGGCGGTATCGGCCGAATACTTGAGCGAGAGATGCCCCTCGGGGGTGTACGACTCCATGTAGAAGCGGTAGCCGCAGTGGGTGCAGGGATGGTTGATAGACAGCGACGATAGCACAGCCGATCCGTCAGAATGGGTCATCAGAAGATGCGCCACATAGTCGGCCGGAGAGTCGGTGCCGGGATAGTTGATCACCTCGAAGCTGCCGAGCTCCACACCGAAGGGGAGCTCGCTGCACGGTGTGTCGGGCGTAAGCTCAATAGATCCGTGCGTGGCCGTGAGGCGTGTTACACCGGCTCCTGCGAGTATCAGCAGAAGGGCGATATGGATCATCAGCGTGGCAGGGCGACGGTACAGGCGAGTGGCAAAAAGTGACGCAATACCTACCGCGGCCAGAGCTACCCAGAGCAGCGCGAACCATACGGAGCCGTATAAATAATGTGATGCTACGGCCGCCCCGCAGTAGCGTTCCACTACTGTGGCTGCGGCCATCGCTATAATCAGGATAGTTGTGAGCGAGATTGCCGAGTATTTCAGCATCATATTGATTCGATGAATTTTACCATAGCATCGCGGTCGGAGCGGCTAAGTTTGCGGAAATTCTCGACCGAGCGGCGTGCGTCGGAGCCCGGGGCGCCGTGCCACATAATGGCCTCAACGACGGTGCGGGCGCGGCAGTCGTGCATACGGTCGTCGGAGCCGGTGCATATTCGGCTGAGGCCGCGGCCCCACAGCGGAGTGGTGCGACACCATCCTGTGCGTATATCGTTGACCATCTCCAGGCGGTGCTGCACCATATCGGTGTAAGGCCAGATCTTTTGGTTGGGGTATCGGGGCAGGCGAGAGTCGGCTGTGGCAAAGAAGCCGTTGGGGTCGGTGAAATTGTCGTCGCCGGTGGTCCAGCTCGGGCGGTGGCACTGCGCGCACCCTATCTCGGTGAAGAGAGCTTTGCCTCGCTGAAACTCGGGGGTGTCGACATCGCGGGCTGCCGGGACTGCGAGTCCGCGATGCCACACCATGAAGTCGACGTACTCCTGATCGGTCATCTCGGCGGGAAGGTCGCGGGCCATCAGAAAGTCGTAGATATCCTTCTCCACGTCGCCCGATATGCGGCGTTCGGGATAGTAGCGGTAGAAGTCGGCCTGCACGTCGGGGTCTTTCGAGGCGACAGCGGCATAATCGGCGGTGATATAGTTGTATCGACGGTCGGAGCGGGTCACGTTGGTGATATTCCAGATAGCGTTGGCTCCGGCCGCATCCTGCAGCGGGCCGCGACTCAGAGCGTACGTATAGCGGAGCGGATGGCCGGAGTTAGCGTAGGTCTTGGTCCAGTCTCCGCTGGCAAACACGGCGGGGTTGATGCGCGCTCCGGCCGCCTCCTCAAGTGCATACTGCGCGCGGAGATCGTCGTCGGTGATGGCATCGAGCAGGCCTGTGCCGTAGATACCGATGGTCGATTCGAGACGCACCACCACATCGCTGTAGTCGAGCGGGCCGTCGGCGCCCACCAGAGGCACGTAGTAGGCCGAACGGGGGATGGTGACTTCGGGGTAGATCAGCGAGTAGCTCTCGCCGTCGTCGAAGCGGTTGCCCCACTCGTCGGTATAATCTTTCCAGGCTATGCGTATCTGCGACTCGTCGATAGGAGCTTTGAAGGGAGCCACGGCGTGAGTCTGAGGCATGCCGGTGTAGGATGTCAGGTAATTGTCGTTTCGGTCGGTGAGCACCAGCAGGTAGCCGTTGCCGGGGTCGTTGGTGTTGAACTGTCCGTCGATACGCTTGCCGTGGCCGTAGCCGGGGTGGCAGTGCAGGCACGAGGTGCGGATATAGAGTGGACCGAGACCGCGACGTGCGCCCGAAGTGCCGCTCTGAAACGGTTTTTCGAACAGCGCTTCGCCGGCCTTGAAAGCCTGATACATGCCGGCATCCTCGACCGCCGGCGCGGGCTGCTCGTAGGCTTGAGCGGTGGCGTTGAACACTGTGCCGAGGCGTCCGCCGGCGTAATAGTCGTCGACGAGCCGGGCAGCCGGGGCATCAGGGCCGAGGGTGGGTGTAACCTCGTCGTCGGAGCAGGCAGCGGCGGCGATGCCGAGAGCTATGATTGCGGATAAGGTGTAACGGTCCATGTTATAATTCGTTAAGCGCCTCCTGGAGCAGGTCGGCAAGACGGTTTACGGTGTTGTGAGCCACACCCCACGAGGGGTGATTGATATTGTCGACGAAAGGAGCCTGCGCACCCTCGATGTCGGATATCGAAGCCTCGATAGCGGCGCGTATCTCGGCATCGAGCGAGGGGTTTACGCTGCGGATGTAAGCGCTCACCGAAGCATCGGCGGCGTTTGAGCCGCAATACACGTTGCGTATCGAGCGTATATTGTCGGCGAAATCTTTCTGTGAGTTTTTGGCGTGGGGCGACTCGATGTAGTCGACGTCGGAGCTGGAGTAGGCGGTGAATATCTTTGTATTTGCCACCTCGTCGGCTATATCGACGCACCCCTGCACGATCTGCTGCACGGCTGCGAGATTTGTGCGGTAGATAGATCCGGCTTGTCCGGCCTGAAGCATATAGTTGCCGTAGTTGGCCGAGGGCGAGAGCTCTGCTTCGTCGAGTATCGCGGTTCTTTCGGCATCGATACCGGCGGGGCTCCAGGATGCTTCGAGGAGGATTGTCTGGTTGCGCAGGTCGCGCGCCACGGCAGCGGTATAGATGAGCATCTGCGGGGTGAGTGTGGCGGCGCTGCGCGGAGCTCCGTCGGCAAAGAGCATATACTCAAGGGCGTGGAAGCCCAGGAGCGAATATCCGAGCGAGGCGATTGCATCGTCGTCGTTCTGATCGAGTTTGTCCATCATGGTCTGTGTGCGTAGGGTACGGTCGAGCTGGTCGTAGTCCAGGGGCCAGGAGTCAATGTGGGGATCGATGTTGTAGTCGGCCGCCGCGCCGAAGAGGAAGGCCTCGCTGAGCTCCCAGTGGGTGCGTGCCTCTTTCCACTTTATGCCGGCGCGCTCTATGAGCGACTGCAGCTCGGCAGCCGTCGCAGCTTCTTTCATCTGCGCGCATATATCGGCCAGCTCGATAGCTTCGGTGGCGAGATTGTGATAAGTAGGTACGACGGTGTTGTTGACATAGCAGGCCACGGCCGGAGCGAGGGCCTCATTGCGGTCGGCCACAAAGTCGATGCTGCTGTCGGTGTCGTCGCTGCATGAGCATAAGGCACCGGCTACGGCAGCGGCCATAAGGGTGAGTTTGAGTGATTTCATTGCTGGTGTATGTTTTATGTGGAGTTATCAATGTACGAACAGGCCGGTATAAGCGATGCCTAAAGATATGGAGGGCTCGTTGTTGTATTGGTGTTTGAGCCGGGTGTATGCATATTCGGCCTTTACGACGATCTGTTTCATCGGGAAATAGTTGATGCCGACGGCCACGCGGTTGCGCACGGTCCAATCCTGTCGGACGATCGTTTCGGGCACGGTGAGCATCGAGTTGCTGTAATCATACCGCCCGAACAGATACAGCCGCTGTCCGGAGGCTTCGGCGCGCGGTACGAACGACAGCATGTCGTAGCCGGCCTCGATGCCTGCCACAAGCGCCGACGATGCCACCGGCTGCTTGGGCGAGGGGGAGTCCTGGCGCATTCCGTTGTTGTAGGCCGTGATCTTGTCGGCGTCGCTCAGATGCCCGTAGGTCAGGCCGCCTCGGGCTATGAACCGGCTGTCGGATGTTTTATACTGAAAGTCGAAAGCGCCGATCGCTACAGTGCCTTTTACGCCCCGGAAAGCGTTTGATGCCGAAGCATATATCGGGTTGTTGGAGCCAAGGGAGTTGGAGAAACTGTTGCCCACATATCCGCTCAGGCTAAGGCGCAGCCCGGGTATGGAGTAGTTGTCGACGCGGGCGGCTCCGGCCACAGAGTTGCCGATCTTGAACTCGTAGGGGCTGCCGGCGCCGTCGTGTATCCACCCCTCGGTGCCGAAACGGTCGGAGTCGAGCCCCGGCACGAGCATCGCCTCGTAGCGCCAATCGCCGGCACGGCCCCAGAAGCTGATACCTGTCTCGTGCCAGGTGCAGGGGAGCACGGTGTTGTCGCCCACGGGGCGGTACACGCCGAAAAATTCTATCGGCATGTGCGAGTTGTTAGTTCCGCCTACCGGTACCACCATATGGCCCACGCGGATGTTGGCCCAGGGGCGGAATGTTTTTTGAATCCAGAACTGCTCAAGGGCTACCTCGCCGCCGCGCTCCACTTCAGCTTCGTATTCGCCGGCTTCTTCGGCCTCGATCTCGACGGCACTCTCGGTGCCACCGTGTTCAAATTCGATCTCTGTGCCCATCGACCACCCGCGGCCGAAGTCGTAGCCGAGCCATATCACCACGTGTGGCAGGTCGAAGCGTCCGTGCCCGCGGTCGGAAGCGTGGTCGGAGGCGCGACTGTAGCAACGGTAGTGGTCGCTGTAGAAATTGTAGGAGTACACGGCCTCGCCGTAGCCGCCTATCTGCAGGCGCGATGCCTTGACCGGATGTTTGGGGGCAGAGAGGGCGGCAGAGTCGAGATCGGCGAGGATCTCCTGCTTGATCTCTTGCTTGAGAGCTGCGCGCTCGGCATCGGTGAGAGCTGTTGATTGAGCTGAAAGTGAGACGGTTGACAGTAGCGTCACTGCCGTCAGTGTGATATGTTTCATGTGTCGGTCGATTGGATGGTGCAAAGTTCGGGATACACTCTCCGCGCATCAATACTCAAATTTGAGTAAAAAGCGGCATTGGCTGCACACTCGCCCGGGACGTATACGATACTCACCGATGGGTATTTTGCAAAGCACCGGTGGGCGCCTGCGAAAATTTTGCTAAATTTGCGAGTATGAAGAAGCAGCTTTATCAGCCCAACGATCCGATGGTCAGGCTTATAGCCGACGACTATCGGCTGATCCACGTGATGAGCAGATTCGGTATCACCGTAGGTTTCGGCGACCAAAGTGTGGAGGAGGTGTGCCGGAGGGCGAACGTCGATCCGGCTACATTTCTTGTTGTGGTAAACTTCGTCAAGTACGGTGCGCTCCCCACCGATGCGGCTGAGATCGCGGTGGAGTCGCTGCTTCACTATCTGCGGCAGTCGCATGCTTACTTCCTTGAGTATTGCCTGCCGTCGATACGGCGCCGCGTACTCGGAGGGATAGAGATGAGCGGATCGGAAGTGTCGTTTCTTATCATCCGGCTCTTCGACGAGTATGTGCAGCAGGTGCGCACACACATGGAGTATGAGGAGCAGAATGTTTTCCCGTATATTTCACGGCTGCTCGGGGGCGAAACGCCGGCCGACTATGGTGTGGACACCTACAGCGCCCACCACGAGCAGGTGGCCGACAAGCTTCACGAGTTGAAACGTATCATATTGAAATACAGCCCCTCGCAGAGCGATGCAAATGTGCTCAACGATGTGCTGTACGACATCTATCGCACCGAGAACGATCTGGAGAACCACTGCCGCGTGGAGGACGAGATACTTGTGCCGGCCATCCGGCTGCTGGAGCATAAGGTGCGCACGACACGTCCTGCCGAGGCTCCCTACGATAGCTCGAACGTGCCGCAGGATCTCAGCAATCGCGAGAAAGATGTGGTAAGACTCGTAGTAAAGGGATTGACTAACAAGGAGATTGCCGACAAACTGTTTCTGTCGCTCCACACCGTCACGACCCACCGCCGCAACATAGCCCGTAAGCTCGAGATACATTCACCTACAGGGCTGACTATCTATGCGATAGTCAACGGTCTTGTGAAGATCGAGGAACTTGATCAGAAGAGCGAAGGCCCGATGACGTTAGCTTCGTCGGAAGCGTCGCCTTCATAGCGGCCGGGGTAGCCGAGATGCGAGTAGGCGAGCTCGGTGACTTCGCGCCCGCGGGGTGTGCGCTTGATGAATCCCTCTTTTATAAGGTACGGCTCGTACACCTCCTCGATCGTACCGGAATCTTCGCCCAAGGCGGTGGCGATGGTCGACAGCCCGACGGGGCCGCCGCGGAATTTGGTGATTATCGTGGTGAGGATCTTATTGTCGATCTCGTCGAGGCCGTAGCGGTCGATATTGAGGGCTTCGAGGCTGAAGCGTGTGATGGCCAGATCGATAGCTCCCGATCCTTTGATCTGGGCAAAGTCGCGCACGCGCCGCAGCAGGGCGTTGGCTATACGCGGCGTGCCGCGGCTGCGCAGGGCTATCTCGGTGGCTGCCTCGGGGGTGCAATCGACGCCGAGCAGCGATGCCGAGCGGCGTATTATACGCTCAAGCACCTTATGGTCGTAGTACTCCAGATGGCTCTTTATGCCGAATCGTGCGCGCAGGGGCGATGTCAGCAGCCCGGCGCGGGTGGTGGCACCGATGAGTGTGAACGGAGCAAGACTCAGCTGCACCGACCGCGCTCCGGGGCCTTTGTCGATCATTATGTCGATGCGGTAATCCTCCATAGCCGAGTAGAGGTACTCCTCGACTACGGGGCTGAGGCGGTGTATCTCGTCGATGAAAAGCACATCGTTCTCTTCGAGCGATGTGAGTATGCCGGCCAGGTCGCCGGGCTTGTCGAGCACCGGGCCCGAAGTCACTTTAATGCCGACACCGAGCTCGTTGGCAATTATGGCCGAGAGGGTTGTCTTGCCCAGCCCCGGGGGGCCGTAGAGCAGCAGGTGGTCGAGCGCTTCGTGGCGCAGGCGTGCGGCGGCGACAAATACCTTGAGGTTGGCCACCACCTGGTCCTGACCGGTGAACGAATCGAATGTGTTGGGGCGGAGCGCCCGCTCGATGTCGCGGTCGCTCTGATTGTCGGCAGCGTTGCGAGCTGCGCGTATATCGAAATCTTGCTCCATGTCGACTACAAATTTACCAAAAAATCGCGTACCGACAAAATCTCTTCCGCCGCATACCTCGGCATACTTCGGCTGTGCTAAAAACGTATGATAACAAATAAGTTAAAGTTGCAAAAAACTTAACGGATGGAATTCTTTCAATTATTAAATAGAATACTAAATGTGACTATACAAAGGTTGTATTGCGGTGTCGGGGTAATGTTGTTACTGAATTATTTTAGGAGTTTACGATTATTGTCTCCACTCTCTAATATGCTCATTTGATGAATGGCTATTTTGTTGAGTTTCATTAGTCTCTCACTCTGCGGTATGCGTTGTTCAATAAACACGGCATTGAGATTTTCCATGTTGGAGAGGCATATAAGTTCGTTGATAGATGCATAGTCACGAATATTTCCTTTCAAGTGCGGATTTTCTTCTCGCCACTGGCGAGCCGTCTTACCGAACATTGCAACATTCAACACATCGGCTTCATCGGCATAGACATGTGAGGCTTGTTCGCGTGTAATCTCTGTCGGAAGAAGATGTGTCTTTATCGCATCAGTATGAATACGGTAGTTGATCTTCGACAATTCGCGCTTTGCCGACCAACCGAGCAAATTCTGTTCATCTGCTTTTAGTCGTTGAAACTCCTTAACTATGTAAATCTTAAATTCAGGACTTATCCACATCGCAAATTCAAATGCAATATCTTTATGGGCGTATGTACCTCCGTAACGACCTGCTTTTGCCTGCAGACAGATTGCATTGGTTCGAGCTACAAATTCTTTAACGCTTATTTTGAAGCTATTCAAGCCGGCCTGATTTCTAATTATGGCGAATTCGCCATAATTAAAATCCGGATTATATACTTTCTCCCAAATCCCGATAAATTCAAGGGTGTTGCGATTGCGCAACCAATCGGTGATAAAAAAATCACCGTCCTTGGCTTTGAGCATATCTGTAAGGCAAATATAGTCCTCGCCGTTGACGCGAACCACATTAACCTCTGTACTTTGTACTATGATTTTTGCCATATGATTTTGAAGTGTTATAGGTCAAATTTTTTGATGCAGTTGGCGCGCGGATGCATAATAAGGTGTAGCAGTATCAAGGTTTATCGCCGTATCGTACATTGATCGAATTGGCTCTGAACCTCTGCGTGATGAGTGTGGAGAGGAGCCCCACGGCGGCTACGAGCAGTAGTACGATGAGCATGTCGGCGGCCTGAAGGCGTACGGGGTAGGCGGTGATGGTGAGGCGCGCTGCGTCGCCGGCCAGGGGTATGAATCCCCACGTCTGCTGCGCCAGGCACAGGGCTGCCCCGGCCACGAGGCCGATCACGCCGCCGCCGAGCGATATAAGCCACCCTTGCAGCATGAAGATGCGGCTGATGGTGGTAGGGGTAGCTCCCAAGGCCGAGAGGGTACGGATATTGGCACTCTTGTCGATGATCAGTATCGAGAGGGTGGAGATGAGGTTGAACGAGGCGATGATGAGTATGAACGCCAGCAGCATGAATGTGATCCATTTCTCAACGGCTATCATGCGGTGGGATGCCTGCTGCTGCTCCATGCGGTCGAGTACGGTCACGCCTGCGGGGAGCTGCTTGATGATCTGTGCTTTGACCTGTCCGACATCGGCTCCCTCAGCAACCCCTATCTCTATGGCGGAGGCATCGGAGTCGGTATACTCAAAGAGGTGTCGCACCGTGGCGATGGGGAGTATCACCAGGTCGGCATCCCATTCGGGCTGGTCGACGGCAAAGACGGATGCTATCACGGCTGTATCGGCTGCGAATGCACCGAGTGGGTTGGCGGGGTTGATGCGGGCTGTGCGCCGCGGAGCGTAGAGCTTGAGATAGTCGTACACTCCCTGCGGGGCCTGATTCTGAAGCTGTACGGCCACCCCGATGCTCAGGTTGGCGTAGGCGGTGGATTGGCCGGAGATATTGTCAAACGAGCTGCCGGCGTCGATAAACTCGCCGTCGATCACCAGCGAGTCGATCTTTGTCAGGGCGCTGTACCCTTGGTCGACACCTTTGATGCGTATCGGCAGCTGCGAGCCAGAGAATGTGCAGAGCGCCCTGCCCGAGAGTGTGGGCACGGCTATGCGCACGCCGGGCACATTTCTGAGGTGCGCGGCCAGGGTGTCGGCGCCGCTGATTATGCGGCCGTCTGCTCGCTCCACACGCAGGTCGGGGTCGACACGGCTGAGCCGCGCCGAGGCAAGGTCGGCGAAGCCGTTGAACACCGACATGACGCACACCGTAGCCACTGTGGCCACGGCGACGCCGGCCATGGAGATGGCCGAGATTATGTTGACGGCGCTATGGCTCTTGCGTGAGAAGAGGTAGCGCAGCGCGATGCGGAGTGATAGCAATTGGCGGGGTGGAGGGAGTAGTTACTGTTGCAACAGATGGTCGATGTTGTCGATATAGTCGAGCGAGTCGTCGAGATAGAACGACAGCTCGGGGGTCTTGCGCAGCTGATAGCGCACTTTCTGAGCGAGCTCGTAGCGTATGGTCTTGGTCTGACGGTTTACGCTCTCGATCACCTCCTGGGCGCGGGCCGAGGGGAATACCGAGAGGTAGGCGCGGGCCACCGAGAGGTCGGGCGATACGCGCACTGCGCTCACCGACACCAGTGTGCCGGGCATTTTGGCGGTCTGCTGACGGAATATTTCGCTGAGCTCTTTCTGGAGCAGTCGCGATATTTTTGCTTGACGTGTTGTTTCCATAATCTGAATTTCTGATACTGTTTTATATCATAACACTCTGCGGCGGCCGAAAGGTTGACACACGTGTCTGTTTTTTTCGCTTATTTGAGGCGGCGGTCGAGGGCTATGCCGATGAATGTGATGAGGCCGAGGATGATAAGCAGGATGGTCTGCGATGTCATCACACAGTTGGCAAACGCTATCGACATTGCTTCAAATGTGCGCCCCGGGGGCAGGACTACACCGGCCGAATAGAAGCTCAGACCGTAGACCACGGCCATCTGCCATGGGCCTATGCCGCCGTTGGAAGGGAGTATCATTGCGATGGTCGAGAGCACGAAGCACACCAGTACGGCTGTCGTGCCGTCGGAGCCGGAGGCTATCTGTGCGGTGAAGTCGAAGGCGTAGAAGGCTACATAAAGCTGCAGGAAATAGCACCCCCACAGCAGCACGGTGTAGAGCAGCCAGAGGCCGCGACCGGGCATGCGGAGCACCACGACGAAGCCTGCCCACAACGATTGCCACACCCCCTTGATGCGTGCGCTCACAAGGTTCTTGGGCAGCCGTGTGAGCAGCAGCCACGCGCCTATTATGACGACGCCCGCCGTGGTCCACACCCATGAGTTGCCGGCCAAGGCTTTGAGCGAGTCGAGGCGGCCGGGCTCGCTGTCGATGTAGTCGATCAGCGTGGGCCACGCCAGGACGGCGGTAAAGAGGGTGATGATCAGCACGGTCACGGCGTCGGCCATACGGTCGGCCACCATCGATCCGAACACACGCCCCAGCGAAGCGTCCTGTCGGCGGGCGATGTAGCCGGTGCGCCACAGCTCGCCAAGGCGCGGTAGCACGAGATTCACGGCGTAGGTGCCGAAGATGCTGTATACTAAGTTGAGGTAGGGTGTCCGGATGTCGAGTGCCTGCAGCTGTATGCCCCACCGGGCTGCGCGTATCAGGTGGGAGACGACGCTCAGGGCGAGGGTCAGCAGAATCCACTCGATGTGGCAGTATCGGGATATTATCTCTACATTTTCGGCCACATCGACGCGGGCGAAGAGCAGCCAGCAGAGCCCGACGCTCACCATCAGAGGTATGCCGTAGCGCAGCAACACAGTGAGCCACCCCTTGCGCTTGGCGGGCATCGGGGTGGCTTGCTGTGGGTTATGTTTCTGAGGTTGGCTCACGAGCGATCAGATGCTGAGGCGCCGGAGGGTGTTGACGAGCTCGCGGTTTACGGGCTTCTCGTTGCGTATGGCGCGTGTGATGGGCACGTATACGATCTCGTCGTTGCGTATGCCGATCATCACGTTGCGCTGTTCGTCGAGCAGGGCGTCGATGGCGGCCGCTCCCATGCGCGATGCCAGGATGCGGTCTTTGGCCGTGGGCGAGCCGCCCCGCTGCAGGTGGCCGAGGATGGTCACGCGCACGTCGTAGGAGGGGTATTCGTTCTTCACACGTTCAGCCAGACCCATTGCGCCGCCGGTCACGGGGCTTTCGGCCACAAGCACGATAGATGAGTTTTTCGACTTGCGGAATCCGTTCTGTATCAGCTCGGCGAGCTGGTCGACCTCGGTGGATATCTCGGGTATGATGGCTGCTTCGGCACCGGATGCTATTGCGCCGTTGAGGGCCAGGAATCCGGCATCGCGGCCCATCACTTCGATGAAGAATAGACGCTCGTGTGATGTGGCGGTGTCGCGGATCTTGTCGACACACTCCATGATGGTGTTGAGAGCTGTGTCGTAGCCGATAGTGGCGTCGGTGCCGTAGAGGTCGTTGTCGATGGTGCCGGGCAGGCCGATGATGGGGAAGTTGAACTCGTTGGCGAATATGCGTGCGCCCGTGAGCGAGCCGTCGCCGCCTATCACCACCAGGGCGTCGATGCCGTGGCGCATCATGTTGTCGTAGGCGAGCTGGCGTCCTTCGGATGTCTCAAACTCCTTGCAGCGTGCAGTCTTGAGGATTGTGCCGCCGGCCTGTATGATGTTGGATACATTCTGGGTCTTGAACTCTACGATCTCGTCGGTGATTAGGCCTTTGTATCCGCGATATATTCCTTTGACGGTGAAGCCGGCGAAGATGGCCGATCGCGTGACGGCACGTATTGCGGCATTCATGCCCGGGGCGTCGCCTCCGGAGGTCAGGATACCGATGCACTTGATTTTCGACATATGCTGAATATTTATTTATTTTTGAATCAAAAAGGGTAATGTTTTCCTCCTTTGCAAATGTACGACAATTAGTTGGAAATACGATTTACACCGTGCGATTTTTTTAATAAAGGAATCCGAAAAGCCACAGAGGGATTTTATTCCCCACACCTGTCTCTATGTCAGCCTGCACGATGTAGCTATCAGGGATATCAGCAACTTGACGATAAGTTTTTGATTTTCCTCCCACTTCTATTGTGTATTTTTCATCAACGGAGAAATCGCCCGTGGGCGGTTCGTAGATCTTATGCTTTGGAGCCAACATTGATGCGAGGAATGTCTCTCGCATTGTCCCTACTTGAGTCAAGTCGCTGAGCGAGGCCATTATGTCAGTGTTGTCAAAGAGGATTTTCTTTGGTTTAGCGACAGATTTAGGCGACCGCCATCCGCTGGTGATGCTTCTGATAATTCCTGCCCCATCCAGTAAATCAAACATCTTAATGATCATGTTTCTGGAAATCCCCATCTTTTGGCTGAGTGACTGTACGTTTAGTGTAAACGGTACATCGGTGGCCAAAACGTAGAGCAGCCTGTTGATCTTGTGCAGAGTTTCCAATTCTATTTTTTCTACCGAAGGGATGTCTTGCATTATGGATGTGTTGACCACACGTTCTATCCGTCCTCTGTATTCACCGGTGCTTATTGACTTGTAGAAAGGGTAATACCCTTTGCCTATATAGCGTTGGAATATAGGAAGTATTCTCTCCGGTATTCGATTTACAAGTTCCCATTCCGCACTATGTGAGGAGTTTAATATATCATTGATTGAAAGCTCGGGGCAATCGGCGATACCCTCAAATTTTAAATACTCTCTGAATGAGAGTCCAAAAAGTTTGTATGGCAGACATCTGCGGCTTAGGTCAACTAATGCAGTATCAAGGTGTGTGATTGACGAACCGGTAAAAACAACGTGGTAGCCGGGATATGAGTCATAGATATTCTTCAGTTCTTGCTGCCAATTGCGCGAATAGCGGTGGATCTCATCCAAAAAAAGGTGTGTGCCGCCATGAGTAAAATGATACTCAACTAAATCGATAATATTATTCTCCGCAAACCATAGATTGTCGCAAGACGCGTAAAGAGCAGTACCAAGAGGTCCGAATTTCTCCTTGATATGTTGTAAAATGAGTGTGGTTTTTCCAACCCCTCGTGCACCCTTGATCATAATCAGCCTGTCCGACCAATTTATAAGGTGATAGAGATACCGGAAAGTATCAGTCTGTATCGAATTTACAAGACGTTGAGAAGTTCTGATTAGCGTGTCCATTTGGGTAAATATTTGTGCAAAGATACTGAAAATGCTCTTTGCAAACAACACTTTTTGAGAAAAATGCTCTTTGCAAAGAGCACTTTCTTCGAAAAGTGTTGTTTGCAGAGAGCATATTTATAACGGTACATTTGCCGGTAACCTATGATGTCGGAATTGCATTGATATCAAAATCGTGTATTTATTCAAATTATTTCTTACATTTGCATAATCGGTTATTACCGCAATATTC
>CAZPKH010000028.1:0-23716 GCA_964587165.1 uncultured Muribaculaceae bacterium | reverse complement strand
AGCTGCCCCACCACCTGGTCGACTCGTTCAAATCGACCCTCGACGAGGTGCGCGAAGCAGACCTGCTGGTCCACGTGGTCGACATCTCGCACCCCAACTTCGAGGAGCAGATCGATGTGGTGAACCGTACCCTCAGCGAACTGCTCGACGGCGCGGAGAAGCCGATGCTGATGGTGTTCAACAAAATCGATGCCTTCACATATAAACCTAAGGATGACGACGATCTGACGCCCGCCACCCGCGAGAACGTGTCGCTCGACGAGATCAAACGCACATGGATGGCGCGTATGGCCGACAACTGTGTGTTCATATCGTGCCGCACCGGCGCAGGCATCGACGAGCTCAAGCAGAAGCTATATGAGATGGCCAAGGAGATACACGTCCGGCGGTTTCCGTACAACGACTTCCTCTTCCAGAAATATGACGATCTCGACCAATCCGAACAATAACATCGCCGCTGCCGCCCCGATGCGGTGGGACAAGCTGATCAACGATACACGCTTAGGGCTCGAGGACTACCGCGAGGTCAAGCGAGGATCGCGCAACGACTTCCAGCGCGACTACGACAGGCTGGTATTTTCGTCGCCGTTCCGCCGCCTGCAGAACAAAACTCAGGTTTTCCCGTTGCCGGGGAGCATCTTCGTACACAACCGCCTGACACACAGCGTCGAGGTAGCTTGCGTAGGGCGCTCGATGGCCAACGAGATAGCCGCCGCACTGCGACCCCGTTATGCCGGCGACCCCGATGCTCTCAGGGCTCTCGACGCTTTCGGCGATATTGTGGCCGCCGGCTGCCTGGCACACGATCTGGGCAACCCCCCATTCGGTCATTCCGGCGAGAAAGCCATATCGACATTCTTCAGCGAGGGCGAAGGCGCCGAGCTGAGCTCGCACCTCACTCCGCAGCAATGGGCCGACCTGACCAACTTCGAGGGGAATGCAAACACCTTCCGCCTGCTCACCCACCAATTCCGTGGCCGGCGCAAGGGAGGCTTCGCCATGACATACTCCACGCTCGCTTCGATAGTGAAATATCCTTTTGAATCGGTTCTGGCAAAGAATGCCAACAAGTTCGGATTCTTCACCACCGAGCGCGACTACTTCATGCGTGTGGCCGACACTTTAGGAATCATACGCAAGTCGGCGCCGGGCCGGCCGCTGGAATATGTCCGCCACCCCCTTGTATATATAGTCGAAGCGGCCGACGACATCTGCTACGAGATCATGGATATCGAAGATGCCCACAAGCTCGGCATAATTCAGACTCCGGAGGTGGTAGATATACTGCTGAGCTATTTCGACGACGACCGCCGGGAGCGACGCATCGAGATAATGAACACCCTCGACGACCCCAACGAACGCATCGCCTACCTGCGGTCGAGCATCATCGGCATACTCGTGGGCGCATGTGCCGATGCCTTCGTAGAGCATGAGCAGGAGATCCTCGCCGGCAGTTTCGAGGGCACGCTGATAAGCCATATACCCTCGCCGGCTGCCGACGGATACCGCCGCTCGGTAGCACTGTCGTGGGACAAAATATATCAGGCTGCCGATGTGGTGAACATCGAGCTTGCCGGCAATCATATCATCACCGAGCTTATGTCGCGCCTGATCAACGCCGTCAGACACCCCGACCTCAACTACTCGCGGCTGCTGCTGTCGCAAGTGCCACAGCAGTACGACATACACTCACCCTCGGAGTTTGAGCGCATACAGGCCGTGGTCGACCACGTATCGGGCATGACGGACGTCTACGCACTCGACATGTACCGCCGTCTAAACGGCATGAGCCTTAAAATCAACAATTAACCAATCGCTTCTCACCCCTCCCGCCATGTCATTAAAACATCTCTGCACAGTCTTGATGCTCGCTGTCGCCACGGCCGTATCTGCTGCAACATATACTCCCGACCAAGTGCCCAACTATCAGCTCAGCGACTCCACACGATTGCTGATGGACCCCGACGACATCATCTCGCCCGCAGCCGAGCAGCGCATCAACGATCAGTTGCGGCGTCTCCGCTCGCAGAGCACTTGCGAGGTCGCTGTAGTAGTGATCGAAAAGATGGCACCGGGGTGGGAAATAGATAAATTCGCCCGCACCTTAGGCGAATCGTGGGGTGTAGGCGACAAAAAGATGGACAACGGCGTGGTGCTTCTTGTGTCGCGCGACGACCGCCGCGTCTCGATACAGACAGGCTACGGCGTCGAGGAAGCGCTACCCGACATCCTCGCTTCACAGATCATACGCCACAATATCACACCGGCTTTCCGCGAGGGCGACTACGACAAGGGAGTGGAGGATGGCGTCGAAGTTATAGCCGAAGCTCTCACCAATCCCCGCTTTGCCGAGTCGCTGCGTGCCGAGTCGCACGGCAACGACGACGAGATAAGCTTAATGAGCTTCGTATGGAGCTATCTCTGCATGTCGGTAGCTCTTGCTCTTGCGATGATTGTTTTCGTTCTCTGGGCAGCTTCCCGCAATAGTCGCCGTTACGACGACTTCGAACAGTATCAGCGCCTCGACAAGCTACGCCCCATATACCTTGCCCTGACCGTGCTTGGTGTGGGGATACCGGTCCTGGCACTGTGGCTCCTCAAGAGCAAAATGCGCAACGTGCGCGAGCATGAGCGCAAATGCCCCAACTGCGGCGAGAAGATGCAGAAGCTCGACGAGCAGACCGACAACCTGTACCTTACACCGGCTCAGGATGCCGAGGAGCGGCTTGACTCCGTGGACTATGACGTATGGCTGTGCCCAAACTGCCACGAGACCGACATTATCCCCTACCCCAACAAAGAGAAAAACTACTCGGAGTGCCCGAAGTGCCACGGGCGAACATGCCTGATGGTGAGCGACCGCATACTTCGTCAACCATCACAGAGACACGAGGGTGAGGGCGTACGCACATACCGTTGTCAGCATTGCGGACACCGCCATGATCGCCGCTACCGCATAGCACGCCTCGCAGCATCCACTCCGCTGATCATCCCCGGTGGACGTAGCGGAGGCTTCGGTGGAGGGGGCGGATTCGGAGGAGGATCCTTCGGAGGCGGCTCGTTCGGTGGAGGCGGCGCTTCCGGCGGCTGGTAAATCCTTTGAGTATCAAGCATAAACTCGGAGGGCGCATCCTTCAGGGTGCGCCGATCACATCCGCCAAGGGTAAATTAATAAATCACGCATTATCACTATGTACACTATGTTTTTGGGCTAATCGTGATGATCTGTGATTTAAATCCGGGGCCGAGCTCTTCAGAGCTCGACTCATACGAAAGCAACGCCGCCGAAACCTTGCATGCAGGTTTCGGCGGCGTCAGTATTATGGTCGGGGGCGCTTATTCGCCTCCGAAGAATATCAGAGTGCGGTTGTCCACCTTGTTGCGTCCGAGAAGAATTTCGGGAAGCATGTTGAGCATGGCCTGACCGCCGCGCTGCTGGTTGTAGCGAGCAGCTGCTGTTTCGAACACGAAGGGCTCGGCGCTCTTCTGCACGTCGGTCACTACGAAAGCTACCACAGAGTTGCTACCCTGCACGGGAGCTACCACTTTGCCGGGAGTAGCTGAAGCGACTTTGGCTACGAGCTTGCTCTCCTGCGGACCGATCTTGCCTACCTGCGAGCGACCCATGGTGACCTGTGTTGTGTCGACCTGAGCACCCATCAGCTGAGCGTAGCCGGCTATGTCGTTGGCTTTGCCTGCATATTTATCGATGAGCGACTTGGCTTTCTTGTCGTTGCGGACACGTGCCGTGAGCTGATCTTTGACCATAGGCTCTGTGGCGGGTACGAAGTCGCCGTCGTAGATGTTGTTGACAGCCACTACAAAGTACTGACCGCTCTGCTCACCTCCGAATACATCCGACACCTGACCTTTCTTGGCATCTTTCATGACCCAACGCACTGCGTTGCGCGAGTCTTTGAGGTTGCCTATGTGAGCCGACGAGGGGGTCACGACAGAAGGAACGGCAACGTAACCGGCTCTGACGGCATTTTCGGCAAATTTGGCGGCTGTGTTGTTTTCAGCCACAAATTTCTCGAGGTCGGCCTGCAGAGTGCGCAGGGTTGTTGCACTGGGATCGAGTGTATACTCTACAGAGAGATACTCAACCATCGGCTCTGCTGCACCACGCTCGGCCACGGCGGTGATGACGGGTGCCTGAGCGTCGGGGTTCACGAAGTACTGACCGATAGCGGCTGTGAGGAGCACGTTGCGGAGCGAGTCGGTGGGCACTGAGTTGAGGGGTAATTTCTGAGCCTCCTGCACCTGTACGTTGGCATCGGCCTTGAGTGCCTCCAGTGTAAGGGCACCGCTGTTGAGGGCATTCATGATAGAATCCTGCATTGCGGGGTCGGCGAATGCCACCTGATTTACAGTGACCTCCTCGATACCTGTCGAGCGGCCCATGATCTTTGCTATGGTATAGAGATTGCCGTTCTGACCGAGGAACTGTACCGAGCCGACAGCTGCAGAGTCAAGGAACTGTTTTGCGGCGGGGTTGGTCACCTTCGAGAGAGCTTCTTTCTTGGTGTCGATCAGGAATGATGCATCATTGCGCACTTTGTTCTCGCCGTCGGCAGTGCGAAGATCGGCTACAGCCTCTTCCACTTTCTTGGTGGCAGCCTGCTTGTCGGCTTCGGAGGGTGTGATGTTGACAGCGATATAGTTGATAGTGCGGTTCTCCTCGTTGATTTTATAGGTATTCTTCACGCGGGCGTACTCGTTGTTGATCTCATCGTCGCTCACTGCGAATTGATCGTCGGGTAGTGTGGTATAGTCCTGACGTGCGAAAGCAATAGTGGTGGTAGTATTGCTCTCGTCGAAGAGATTCTTGGCATCGAGCTCGTTGGCCACGATTGCGCCGGCAAAGAGGTTGTTGAACTTCGCCTGAAGAAGCTGCTGCTCGGCATACTTCTCAAGATTGGTGGCAAGTTCGTTGAGCTGAGGCACTACAGTCTGGTCGAAGCCATACTTCGAGGGGTTGGCCACCATATCGTAGAGATCGGCTACCGAGCCTATGCCATACATCTGCACAGCCTGATTGAGGCCCTGATTGGCGGGATCGAGCATAAATTTGGTGAGCTCCTTGTCGGTCACGGTAAGGCCGAGCTTTGAAGCCTCTTCATTGAAAAGCACTTCGTTGACCATCTGCTGGAGCACCATATTCTGGAGATCAGCCTGGTCGGCACCCTGATACTGGGGGTTCTGCGACATCTGCTGCACACGATTCTGAAGCTCGGTGACATCGATGCTCTTGCCTGCTACCTTGGCCACGGTAGTGCCGTTGCCAAAGAGGGTGCGACCGGAAGTGAGGAAGTCGGTCAATATGAAGGCCAAGAGAGCCAGACCGATAATTACCAGCAGAAATACTGATTTGCTGCGGATTTTTTCTAATGTTGCCATTCTTTATGTGAAGTTGTTAATAGCTTGATTACTGCGTATCGGCGGCAGAAGCACTCGTGCCGCAATACTTAGCGTGCAAAGATATGAATTTTTCTTTGAATTACGCCCAAATTTGCCGTAAATCTGCTATTTTTGGCTAAAAAGTTAATTTCAGAGTGCGAAAGCTTTTCGCACTTCATCTACCATATCCAGCTTCTCCCATGTGAAGAGCTCCACTTCGATCTCCTTTTCGGGCTCGTAGCGCGAGGTGAAATGCTTCACCACCTTCTGCGGCTCGCGACCTACGTGGCCGTAGGTAGCGGTCTCAAGGTATATCGGTTTGCGCAGCCCGAGGCGCTCCTCAATTTGCGCCGGACGCATGGGGAATATAGCGGCTACACGTTCGGAGATCTCGGCGTCGGTCAGAGGCACTTTTGCCGTGCCGCGGGTATCGACATAGAGGCTCACGGGGTCGGCTACACCGATGGCGTACGCCACTTGCACGAGCGCCTGACGGCACACTCCGGCAGCCACCAGATTTTTGGCTATATGGCGTGCGGCATAGGCTGCCGAGCGGTCGACTTTCGACGGATCTTTGCCCGAGAAGGCACCTCCGCCGTGAGCACCGCGGCCACCATAGGTGTCGACTATGATTTTGCGGCCTGTCAGGCCGGCGTCGCCGTGGGGGCCGCCGATCACGAATTTGCCGGTAGGATTGACATGGAGCACGAGCCGGTCGAGATCGAGTAGCCGGGACATACGCTCAGGCAGCTTGGCCTTGACGCGCGGCAGCAGTATCGAGGCAACATCGCGACGTATCTGCTCGGCCATTCGGCTGTCGGCTTCCTGCTGAGAGATGCCGTCGGGTGCCACGAAGTCGGAGTGCTGAGTGGAGATCACGATAGTATGCACCCGCAGCGGCTCGTTGGTGTCGGCATCATACTCCACAGTGACCTGGCTCTTGGCATCGGGCCGCAGATAGGGCATGAGCTTACCTTCGTGGCGTATAGCGGAGAGCTCGCGCAAGAGAGTATGAGCCAGCTCGATAGGGAGAGGCATAAAATTGTCGGTCTCGTCGGTGGCGTAGCCGAACATCATGCCTTGGTCGCCTGCTCCCTGATCAGAGAGCTCCTCGCGGCTCACACCGCGGTCGATGTCGGCGCTCTGCTCGTGGAGTGCCGACAGCACTCCGCACGAGTCGGCGTCAAACTGCAGCGACGAGTCGTTGTAACCCACGCGGCGTATCACTTTGCGAGTCACATCCTGCAAATCAATGTAAGCCTTAGAGTTGACCTCGCCGGCGAGCACTACCTGACCCGTGGTGACGAGTGTCTCGCACCCAACATGGCTCTGAGGGTCGTGAGCCAGAAATTCATCGAGTATGGCGTCGGAAATCTGATCGGCAACCTTATCGGGGTGCCCCTCGCTTACCGATTCTGATGTAAAAAGATAGGTCTTCATAATATATTGCTTTATATAGTTTGCATAAAATTAAACTGCCGTCGTTGTGGTAACGCGGCAGCTTCTTCTAAAATACATAGTCTGATAAAACCGGCTGATCGACGCCCGAAAGCGACCGACCGGCTGTGAGCGGCGAATCAGAGCGACGCCCCTCAGTGCAGTTTTAGCATTTTTTAGAGTGGTTGCAAGCAGCCAAATTTGTCCACAATTTTCTTTTCCAACTGCAAAGGTAGGAATTAGTGCAGGATCACACAAAATAATTTGTGTTAAAAAAACCATGCGAACACCGGAATTGTTAAAATAATAAATACAACAATAGTTTATACACGGAATTGATATTTATTATGAACACTCAGATAAAGACCCTCACTATACCCTCGCCGCGGATCACACTCTCGGGATTCCGCCGCCCCACCCCGGCCGATATACCAATGATTCAGCGACATATGGCGCTCTCCGGCAGTCGCGCGTGCGACTTCACCGTCGGAGGCCTTATGCTGTGGGTCGACTTCTTCAACTACTGGATTCAGGAAGACCCGGCAACCGACACATTAATAATAAGAGGCGACTCCACCGACGGGGCGGTGACCGACGCGTTCTGGATACCGCTCGGCGAGGCGACTTCACAGGAGTATGCAGATATGCTCCGCACTCTCACTCCGCACCCGGTGCTTACTGCCGTGCCCGAAGAACTCGTCGACCGATACGCCTCAATACCCGGAGCTCGCGTAAGCGAGATGCCCGACTTTGCCGACTACATCTATCGCGCCGAAGCCTTGGCTACTTTCTCAGGCAAGAAATTAGGGAAGAAGCGCAACCATGTGAACCGCTTCACTGCCATGCACCCCGGATATACCCTTGAGCCGATCACTCCCGCCAATATCGACGAGGTGCGTCGATTCTATGCCCGCATGACCCACAAAGACGACTCCCCTTCGGCACGCTACGAGGCCGCCATGGTGAGCCGACTGCTCGACAACTTCGGAAGCTACCCGTTTATCGGAGCCGCCCTCATCACCCCCGACTGCGGTATCGTGGCCTTCACCGTAGGCGAAGTGTGCGGCGATACACTCCACGTGCACATCGAGAAGATGAATCACACTGTCGACGGCTCCGGCGAGACGATATGCCACCTCTTCGCCGCCTCTGTTTGCGCCGAGCATCCCGAAGTGCAGTGGATCAACCGTCAGGACGACGCCGGCGACCCCGGGCTGCGCCGGGCTAAACAATCGTATGCGCCGGCGGCTCTTTTGCGAAAATATAACGTCTGCTTCTGATATTTTTCGTACCTTTGTACGCGAAATAACAGACAGACAATGAATGTAGCTATTGTGGGCGCCAGCGGCGCCGTCGGTCAGGAACTGCTCAAGGTGCTCGACCAGACAAATTTCCCGGTAGACAATCTGAAGCTCTTCGGCTCATCGCGCAGCGCAGGCACGAAATACACCTGGCGCGGAAGCGAGTATACCGTTATCGAACTGCAGGACAACGACGACTTCAAGGATATTGACATCGCTTTTGTGTCGGCCGGGGCATCGACTTCAAAGAAATATGCCGATACCATAACGCGCCACGGCGCGCTGATGATCGACAATTCATCGGCATTCCGCATGAACGAGGATGTGCCCCTGGTAGTGCCTGAGGTGAACGGCGACGATGCTTTCAATGCTCCGCGACGCATCATAGCCAACCCCAACTGCACCACAATTCAGATGGTGGTGGCTCTCAAGCCGATCATGGACCTTGCGGGCATAGAGCGCGTGCACGTAGCCACATATCAGGCTGCAAGCGGTGCCGGCGCTCAGGCCATGCAGGAGCTCATCGACCAGTATGCCGATATAGCAGCCGGCCGCGAGCCGAAAGTCGAGAAGTTCGCCCATCAGTTAGCTTACAACATCATACCTCACGTCGACGTGTTCATGCCCAACGGCTACACGAAGGAGGAGATGAAGATGTTCAATGAGACACGCAAGATCATGCACGCCCCCGACATACGCGTTTCGGCCACATGTGTGCGTGTGCCCGTGCTCCGCGCACATTCAGAAGCGGTGTGGGTGCAGACAAAGCGTCCGGTCGATATCGCCCAGGTGCGACGCGCCATGTCGCAAGCCGAAGGGGTTGTGATGATGGACGACCCGGAAGCCAACGAATACCCTATGCCTCTCGACCTGCAGGGGTGCAACCCCGTGTATGTAGGACGTCTCCGCGCTGATCTGGCCGACGACTGCGGCCTGACATTCTGGTGTGTGAGCGACCAGATACGCAAAGGCGCCGCCCTCAATGCCGTCCAGATAGCTCTCTACATGATAGCCAAGAAGTAACCCATACCCTCTTGCAGCCTCCTCTCATCACCCAACCGGTAGCCATTTTTATGGTGGTGCTCGCAATCATCCTGCTGGCACCGCTGCTGCTGTCGAGGCTCAAGATACCCAACATCATAGGCCTGATCATAGCGGGTGTGGCCGTCGGACCGTACGGCTTCAACCTGCTGGCCCGCGACATGTCGTTTGAGATATTCGGGCAGGTGGGCATATTCTACCTTATGTTTCTTGCCGGTCTGGAGATCGACATGTACCACCTGCGCAAGAACGTGAACCGCGGGCTGTTGCTCGGCCTCTACACGTTTGTCATACCGCTTGCTGCCGGCGTGGCTGCCGGCCACTGGCTCATCGGTCTTGGCTGGGAGGGCTCATGGCTTGTTGCCGCGATAATGGCTGCCCATACGCTGATAGGGTACCCCTTGGTGTCGCGATTCGGCCTGACACGCCGCCCGGCCGTGATTATCGCCGTGGCGGCCACGATCATCACCGTGCTCGGGGCCTTGGTAGTGCTCGCCGCCGTGGTCGACACTGCGCACTCAGGACACTTCACTCCGTGGTCCACACTTCGGCTGGGCGGGTGGCTGGTGGTATTCTGCGTGGCCGTAGGATATATATACCCGCGCCTCACCCGATGGTTTCTCAAGACCCATATCGACGGAATCCTGCAGTTTGTCTACATACTCACGATGGTATTTCTCGCAGCGTGGAGCGCGACACTCTTCGGCATCGAGGGTGTGTTCGGTGCATTCTACGCCGGCCTTACTCTCAACCGCTACATCCCCCGGCGCTCTGCGCTTATGGGGCGCATAGAGTTTGTGGGCAACGCCATCTTCATACCTTATTTTCTGATAGGCGTAGGTATGCTAATCGATGTGCGCGTAGTGTTTGCAGGGTGGAGCACACTGTATGTCGCAACTGTACTCTCCGGAGTAGCGATGAGCGCCAAGTGGCTTGCGGCGTGGGTGGCGCAGAAGTCGTTCGGCATGACGGCCGTCGACCGCTCGGTGATGTATCAGCTCACCAACGCACACACCGCCGTGGCGCTTGCAGTGGTGATGACCGGCTACTCGCTGGGGCTCTTCGACCACGCCATGCTCAACGGCACGGTGCTGATGATCCTCGTGACATGTACTGTCGCCTCGTTCGGCACAGCCCGCGCCGCTTCGCGACTGGCACGCTGCGACAACGACACCGACCCTTCGACTCTCCCCGCCCCCACATCGCACACCCTCATATCGCTCGCCACACCGCTGTCGGCACCGCAGCTCGTCGCCCTTGCCACGATGATGCGCCGCCAGACCAACGTCGACTCCAAGCTATATGCGCTGCATGTGCGGTCGGACAATTCGGCATCGTCGCGAGCCATAGGGCGCAACTCGCTCGACGTGGCCCGCGAAGTGGCCGCTTCGATCGACACGCCTATTGTGGCTATCGAACGTTTTGATCTAAACATTGTGACGGGAGTGCTCAACACTGTAGCCGAGCGCGACATTTCCATGATATTGCTCGGGCTGCACCGGCGCGGAGGCATCACCGACACCTTCTACGGCAGCATTATCTCCAAACTGGTGGGCGCTACCCACCGTATGGTTGTGATATCGCGCACGCTCTCGCCACTCAACACCGTGCGCCGCGCGCATATCTTCGTGCCCCGGCGCGCCGAGTACGAGACGGGGTTCTCCCGATGGCTCGATGCAGTATGCACCCTCACCGGGCAGATAGGGTGCCGTATCACCTTCACATGCTTCGAGTCGACCCGGCCCGCTATTCTGGCTCTGCTGTCGCAGGGCAACTACGGCATACGCTACGAATTCCGTATCATCAATTCGACCACCGACTACGTACTTATGGCAAAGGATGCCGCCGAGGACGATCTGGTGATATTCGTCACTGCACGTCCCACATCCGTGTCATACACCTCCGAGCTCGACGAGATGACGAGCTTTATGTCGCACTATTTCTCTTCCACAAACCTGCTGGTGATATACCCCGAGCAGACAGGCGAGCACACCGACATACCGACGATGGCCGACACAATGACCCCCGACATCATCTCCACACCCTCACGACTGTGGCTACGCCTGCAGCAGTTGCTGCGACGCAAATAAGGGGCTCAGTACTGCTCCTGCTCGGAGGGGAAGTCGGCCGACTTCACATCTGCAATATACTGCCCCACGGCGCGGTCGATCACGTCGGACAGATCAGCGTAGCGGCGCAAAAATTTGGGTGAGAACCCTTTGTTGATACCGAGCATATCGTGCATCACAAGCACCTGTCCGTCGGTACCTGCGCCGGCGCCTATCCCGATAGTGGGGATTGTGAGCTGTGCCGACACCTCGGCTGCCAGCTTGGCAGGGATCTTCTCAAGCACTATACCGAAGCACCCTATCTCTTGCAGAAGCAGCGCGTCGGCCATCAGCTTCTCAGCCTCGGCCTCCTCGCGGGCACGCACCGCATAGGTACCGAACTTATTGATAGACTGCGGCGTAAGACCCAAATGACCCATCACCGGTATTCCCGCACACAGTATGCGTTCTATCGATTCGCGGATCTCGGCTCCTCCTTCCATCTTCACGGCCTCGGCGTGCGACTCCTTCATGATGCGTATGGCCGAAGCAAGCGCCTCCTTCGAGTTGCCCTGATAAGTGCCGAAAGGCATATCTACTACCACAAGTGCCCTCTCGGTACCTTTCACCACACTCTTGGCGTGGTATATCATCTGGTCGAGAGTCATCGGCAGAGTCGTAATATTACCGGCCATCACGTTTGAGGCCGAGTCGCCCACAAGGATCACATCCATCCCGGCAGCGTCGATCAGACGGGCCATCGAATAGTCATAGGCAGTGAGCATGGCGATCTTCTCGCCGCGAGCTTTCATCTCGGTGAGACGCAAGGTAGTGACCTTGCGCTTATTGTCAGTAGTATTTGTCGACATAATGAGCGGGTGTTTTGACGCCGCAAAATTAATATAAAAATTTGAAAATGTCTCACTGCCGCCGCTTGATGCGGAATATCACCGCCGTACAGATATAAACTGCGGCAAGGGTAAGCACGATGATGGCCGAGCAAGGCACATTGATCACGGTGGCGGCAGCAAGGCCCCCCACACAACATGCGGCTGAAATAGCCGTCGATACCCACATGATGGTATTGAAACGGCAGCAGAAACGCTCGGCAGTGATCTGCGGCAGCGACATCATCGACATCAGCAGCATGATTCCCACCATGCGGATAGCCAGCACTATACCTATAGCCACCACGACGGTCATCATATAGTTGACTGCGCGCACCGGCAATCCGGCCACAGCAGCAAAATCTCTATCGAATGCACATATCACGATCTTACGGCCGTAAGCAGCAAAGAGAATCAGCAGGATAACGACAAAACCGGCCGTGCACCATATATCAACAGAACTAATGGTAAGCACATTGCCGAATAGAAAAGCGTTCAGCTCCGGCACATATCCGGGTGTAAGAAACACAAAGAGCACACCGGCCGCCATGCCGAGGGCCCATACCACAGCTATGGCCGTATCCTCACGCATCTGCCGCCGCTCCGACATCCACTCGACACCAACCGACGAACCCACGGCCACGGCTGCAGCCATAAGCAAGGGGTTGATACCGAGAAAATACCCTAATCCGAGGCCTCCGAAGCATGCATGGGTGATACCGCCGGAGATAGCCACCATGCGGCGCGTCACGATATATGTGCCCACTATACCGCTCACCACGCTAAGCAGAAGCACCCCGGCCAGAGCGTTGCGGAAAAATGTATATTCGAGATATTCGAGCATCGTGTTTGTCAGTGCAGATTGTCATGATGTTTTGGCAGCGCGGGCTTCGGCGACTATCATCAGCAGCTCGTCGCGCACAGCAGCAGGCAGCTCAATGCCGCGCCGCTGCAGCGAGCGCGCCCAAGGAGCAATATCGGAGGGGAGCAATGTCAGCAGCACATCGCGAAACTGTTCTATCTCAGCCTCGTCATATTCGCCGGCTGCACGGCCGGCGTAGCCGTCAAGCTCCTCGTCGTCGAAATACACCACCGGCTCGTCTATAGCCGTCAGCAGCGAGTCGCGCTCGCATGTGAGGTGCATGCCGCAACATTCGCCCTGCGCCGGCTCCTGCTCCGTGACTTCTGCCGCGGGGGTGTCGGTATCGTCGGCAGAATGTCGGCGGTCGAGAAGCCAAAGGAGGCCTCCCACCACTATCATAGCCGTCAAAATGATAAGTGCCGCAATCATACCGACAAAGTTACAACAAATTGCGACACCGCCACCTCCCCACCCTCAAAAATAACGCCCGACTCACATTCGGTTCTCGTTTTATTAGCAGGCTACGAGTATTTTTTCGACGATAATTATTATATTTGCAAATGAATATAAAAGAATTATTCAGTGACAGACAAGGTGACATACTGGACTGAGATGTCGGACTATGATTTCGACACAGCACAAGCCATGCTCGAAACCAAGCGTTTCCTGTATGTAGGTTTCATGTGCCACCAAGCAATAGAGAAAATACTAAAGGCATACTGGAGTAAGGTATTCGACGAACCTCCTCTAAAAATCCATAGCCTCTCCCGTCTGGCGGAAAAGGTTGGACTCGATAAGGAGATGTCTTTAGAACAATTGGACACCATCGACACTCTTGAACCTCTGAATATCGAAGCGCGTTATCCTTCATACAAGGAGCGTTTGATACAAAGTCTTAACGCATCGCGTTGCGAGAATCTTCTGAAACAAACTGATGAACTAAGGATATGGATAAAGAGCAAGCTGTAAAATTAGCCAAACGATATAAATCGGCGGTCGCAGAGTGTTTGCCGCTGAAAGCTCTTTACCTATATGGATCTTTCAGCAAAGGGACATACACGGACGACAGTGATATTGACATCGCAGTGGTTGTAGATCATCTCAACAGCGACTATTTTGCTGACACTCCACTGCTATGGAAGTTGAAACGCAAAATCAGCAATCTTATCGAGCCGGTATTGCTCATTGAAGATCACAACAACCCTTTGTATGCCGATATATTAAAAACAGGCATTCTTATATAAGAAAACAAGTATAAGAGAACTAACAATCCCGATCGACGGAAAGGCCGACCGGGATTTTTTCTGTGGGGTTTAAGGTGCGATTACCAGATGATGACGCGCTCAGCTTCGGGGCGCCACATCGGCTCTCCTTCGGTGATCGAGAATGCCTCGAAGAAGGGTGCGAGGTTGCGGAGGCTGACGTTTACGCGGTGTTCGCCCAAGGAGTGCACGTCGCTCACCACGCGGTTGCGCTTCTCGGCATCGCGCATGTTCTGTGCCCAAAGGTTGGCGTAGTTCATGTAGAATACCTGCGCGGGAGTGAAGCCGTCGATTTTGGCTTCTTCGGAGTTCACATCCACACCTTTTTTCTTCTGCGAATCGAGGAATGCAGTCATAGCCACGCGCAGACCGCCCTGATCGGCGATATTCTCGCCCATTGTGTAAGTACCGTTGGCATAAAGGCCGGGTAGCACCTCTACGGCGTCGAACTGAGCGCCGAGGCCTTTGGCAAGATTCTCGAAGGCGGCGGCATCCTCTTCTGTCCACCAGCCGTTCATATTACCGTCGCCGTCGAAGTGGCGCCCCTGATCGTCGAATCCGTGGGTCATCTCGTGACCTATCACCACGCCGATGCCGCCATAGTTTTCAGCGTCGGAGGCGTTAGGATCAAAGAAGGGAGCCTGAAGGATACCGGCAGGGAACACGATCTCGTTGGCCACCGGATTGTAGTAAGCGTTCACGGTCTGGGGAGTCATCTCCCAGCGAGTCTTGTCGACGGGCTTGCCCCAGCGGCTGAGAGTCTCTTTCTGATGCCACATGCTCACGTTGTGCATATTCTGGTAGTAGCTCAGCGAGGGGTCGATCACGAGACCTTCGTATGTCTCAAACTTGTCGGGGTAGCCGATCTTCACCTTAAAGGCGTTCAGCTTCTTGAGAGCCTGATATTTGGTATCGTCGGTCATCCAAGGCAGGTTGATGATATGCTTGCCGAGGGCCACGCGGAGATTCTCGACAAGGTTGAGCATATACTCCTTGGAGCTCTCGGGGAAGTACTCCTTGACATAAAGCTCGCCGATAGCTTCGCCCATAGCACCTTCGGTGGCACCGAGTGCACGCTTCCAGCGGGGACGCTGCTCGGTCACGCCGCTCATCACCTTGGCAAACTCAAACGAAGTGTCAGAGAACTTGTCGCTCAGATACGGAGCTGCCTGAGCTACATATTTCCAAAGATAGTAGTCGCGCAGCTGAGCGGGCTTGGCTTTGGCATAGAGCTCGTTGGCACGAGCCAGCGGCTCTTTCTGGTCGATGATCACCACTTCGGGCGACTCAATACCCATGGTCTCCACGAAGAAGCGATCCCACGGCAGGTTGGGGTACTGAGCCTTGAGGTCGGCAAATTTTGTGGGGTTATACTGAGCCTGGACATCACGGCTCTGCTCGCGGGTCCATGCCTTCTCGGCCATAGCTGTCTCGATAGCCATCACCGACTCCATGACGCGCTTTGCCTCTTTTTTAGAGAGTCCGGCATTCTCCATCTGGCGGGTTATCAGCTTCTTGTAAGCGTTGCGCACCTCGGTGTTGCGGGCATCGTTGAGCAGGTAGTAGTCGCGGTCGCCCAGACCGAGCGAGCCCGATCCCACATACATGGCGTAGTTGTTGGAATCCATCATATCTTCCATCGGACCGGCTGCGAAGAGGGGGCTTGAGAAGTTGCCGTGTATCCACAGGAAGAGGTCTTCCATCGATTTGGCGTCGAGCGGAGTTGTCATGATACGCTTCAGGTCAGCCTGTATCGGAGCTGCGCCCTCGGCATTGCGGCGGGTAGAATCCATAGCCTGCTCGTATATGGTCATAACGTTGAAAGCGGTGGTACCCTGAGCCGGATTTGTATCTTTAAGACCGATCACCAGATTCTTGACGCGCATCTCGGATGTGTCGCCCAGCACATTGAACACGCCGTAGCGCGAATACTCCGGGGTGAGCGGATGCGCATCCATCCACCCTTTGTTCACATGCTTATAGAAGTCGGTTCCGGCGGGTGTGGTCTGGTCTATATAATCCTTGTTGAGGCTGTACAGGTGCTCGGCCTGAGCTCCCGCGGCAGCTGTCAGTGCAATAGCCATTGCAATTATCGTTTTTTTCATGATGTTATGATAATGTTGTGTTAGACAGGCTCTTAATCCATCTGAAGGTCGCCACCCACGATCTCCTCCCAGGGCAGACCCTGCACTGCGAGCTGCTCCATGAACGGATCGGGATCAAACTCCTCTACGTTGTGTACACCCGGCTTGGCCCATTTGCCCTGCAGGAACATCATCGCTCCGATCATGGCCGGCACACCGGTAGTATAGCTCACGGCCTGCATACCTGTCTCAAGATATGCCTCGTGGTGTGAGCAGTTGTTGAATATGTAGTAGGCGAGCGGTTTACCCTCCTTATCTTTGCCCGATATGCGGCATCCGATGGATGTTTCGCCCACATAGTTCTCGCCCAGATCCTGCGGATTGGGCAACACAGCTTTGAGGAACTGTAGAGGCACGATCTTCACGCCGTTGTAGTCCACCTCGTCGATACGCGCCATGCCGATATTCTGTATCACGCGCAGGTGTGTGAGGTACTCCTGTCCGAAAGTCATCCAGAAGCGGGCGCGGCGTATGGTGGGGAAGTTGATCACCAGACTCTCAAGCTCCTCGTGGTAGAGCAGATAACTCTCGCGGTCGCCGATGCGGGGGTATGTGAGCGGGCGGTGCTGTTCGAGCGGGCCGGTCTTGATCCACTCGCCGTCCTGATAATACCGCCCGGGCTGGGTGATTTCGCGGATATTGATTTCGGGATTAAAGTTGGTGGCAAAAGCTTTGCCATGGTTTCCGGCGTTGCAGTCCACGATATCGAGGGTTTCCATTGCCGAGAAGTAATGTTTGGCCGCGTAGGCGGTGAAGACACCCGACACTCCGGGGTCGAAGCCGCAACCCAATATGGCGGTGAGGCCGGCTTTCTCAAAACGCTCGCGGTATGCCCACTGCCATGAGTACTCGAAGTGGGCCTCGTCGCGGGGTTCGTAATTGGCGGTATCGAGATAGTTTACACCGCATTTGAGACACGCCTCCATGATGGTGAGATCCTGATACGGCAGGGCCACATTGATCACAATCTCAGGACGATGACGCTCGAAGAGCTCAACGAGCTGCTCCACAGAGTCGGCATCGACAGTGTCGGTCGACACCTTAGCGCCTTTTTGCGGAAGAGCGGCCGCGATGGCGTCGCATTTCGAGCGGGTGCGCGAAGCAATTACGATCTCCGAAAACACTTCCGGATTCTGCGCGCATTTGTGAGCCACGACCGTGCCTACGCCGCCGGCTCCGATAATCAATACTTTTGACATTTCAGGGTATGAGTGATATATTGTGATTTGTCAGTCAATACGCCGCTCCCTCCTGTAGAGCGAGGGCAAACAGCTCACAAATGTACGAAAAATGCCGCTCTGTTGCAAATATTTGCTCCCTTCGGCATTCGGATATTACCCAGAAGATTCATAAATGAATAAAAAGTGCTAAATTTGCCGCAGAATGACACACCAACGGATTATCGCACGACTGACCGGCATTGTCGCCGCCTTGGCAATGCTCATTGCCGCCGGTGCTTCGGCAAAGCGTCCGGCCATCACCCCCGCTATGCTCCGGCAGCTTGCCGACAGCGAATTGAAAATCACCTTCGACTCGATAGAGACGATCGTCGCACCTATCGACACTTTCGGTATCGACAGAATCGAGCACCGCGATTTCAAGCCGACGCCCGAGCTTTACTACGCGATGCCGGCCGTATTCAATACGTACAAGTTTCTTACTCCCCTTGCGGTGTCGGGGGGCGCCCCTCAGCGCGATCCGGTATTCGGCTCGACCACGCAGTGGCTCGACGACGAGATATTCCGCCAGCAGCTGTTCGACGCTATAAACCAAGGGTATATGATTGCCAACCCGGAGCATGTGCGCTACAACTATGCTTTGCTTCCTGAAGCGCCGCCGAAATTTCGCCCCGAGATCAATCCTAACAAATATAAGCTGCATATCGACCACGTGGTGAGGGCTGATGCGATGAAGCGTGCCAACGTGTCGCTCGACGTGGACCGCCGCGACTGGATCCACGCCTTCGATGCCTCGGTGCAGTTCTCACAAAGCTATATATCTCCGAACTGGTATCAGGGCGGCAACGGCAACCTCAACGTGATAGCCAATGTAGACTTCAACGTCAAGCTCAACCAGAAGTTTCACCCCAAGCTGCTGTGCGAGCTTGATGTATTCTACAAACTGGGAGCCAACAACGCCCCTACCGACACCATACACCGCTACAACATCTCGGAGGATAATTTCCGAATCACCGGGCGCGTGGGTTACAAGGCGTTCAAGCGGTGGTTCTACTCGCTGAACATGCAGTTCAAGACCCAGCTGCTCAACAACTACAAGCCCAACACCGACCAGATGACCGCCTCCTTCCTCTCGCCCGGAGAGCTGAACCTCGGTGTCGGTATGACGTATGCCTACACCTCACAGTCAGGACGCTTCACTCTCGACTCGTCGATTTCGCCTATCGCCTGGAACATCAAGACATGCGTCAGCTCGCAGCTCGACCCGGCCTCGGTGGGCATAGCCGACGGCCGCCGCTACGACAGTCAGCTCGGTTTCACATCCGAAACGAAACTGACGTGGAAGATCCTGCCCAACATCTCACTGACAAGCCGCCTGTACCTCTTCACCGACTACTCCTCGCTGCAGGGCGACCTGGAGAGCACGATCGACTTTGCCATCACGCGGTTTCTGTCGACGCGCGTTTTCGCCCACCTGCGCTACGACGACTCTACGGCGCGCCTTCCCGATTCGCGCTGGCACTGCTGGCAGTTCAAGGAGATACTGTCGCTCGGTTTTACATATAAGTTTGTGGACTGATGCGTCGCTTTCTTATCCTTCTTTCCCTTTTAGCGGTAGTCTCGATGGCAGCTGCCGAGCCGCTGACGCCCGACTCTGTGTATCGACGGCTTGACTCGATGCCTCTCCACCGGATTGAGGGCATATGGCAGATGACCGACGCCTCGGCAGTGACTATCGTGGTGTGGCGTGCCGCCGATTCGCGCGAATCTTCCTCCGCCGTGCCGGTATACGACGTTCTCCTGCTTAAAGCTCCCGACCGCTCGCGGATGCCCGGCGAATTGCTCGGACAGATGCGCCCCACAGCGCGCCCCGACTGCTTCGACTGCACGATAAACACCCGTTTTGACAAAAAGGGCAATCCGACAAAAAGCATGCGGTACACTGTCGAGGTGGTCGACGACGCACACCTGTCGTTCAAGCCCGTACACCACGGAGTGCGCATCTCACCCGTCATACTTCTGCCCCCTATGCTGCGCCGCGGCATACACTTCGGTTCCGACCGCGACAAGGGGCTCGACGGCGCCATAAAAGTATACCCCGAAGTGCCTGTAAAAGGGCGTCCGCGATATTTATGAATCACCTCCGCATTATCCTTATAATCATTGCAGCGGCTCTCTGCACCGCTGCAGCGGCGCCACGGCGGCAGTCGACCATCGCCAAAGGCCTCAAGCCGGCCGCGCAGACCGTGCCATCTACCGCACGGATCGACACTTTAACCTCGCCCGCAGCATCTGCCGTCAGAATCGACGGGTATCAGAAAGTGCTCCGCGCCTACCGCGAGTCGATGTTTGTCGACAATCTCACCCCCGATACGCTTGTGGGAGTGAGCCTTGAGCTCACATATACCACCCCGGCCGGCGAGCAGCTTCACAAGCGCCGGAAAGATGTGGAGTGCACCGTCCCTCCCGGCGAGCGGCGCAATATCACGATACCGAGCTGGGATACACAGCGTCAGTTCTACTACGTAGGCGCCCCGCGTCCCAAACGCGCCAAAGGCTCCCCTTATGCCGTCAGCATCAAAATTGTGGCTGCATATTTCAACCATAATACTGCGCGCGGTGTTTGAAAATTACCGCGATATGCATCGCATATCCGTGCTATTTAGTAAATTTGCACTCCCAACCCACACCACAGTTTCAGCATATAAAATGAGAAAATCGGCATACATCATCCTCGCCCTTATCGCGGCCACTCTAATTGCCGCTTCGGCCACAACACGCAGCGCCAAGCGCGATATCGGCAACAATCTGACAATCTTCAACCGCCTCTTCAAAGAGCTCCAGACATACTATGTAGACTCTATCGACGCCAAAAAATCGGTAGAGACGGCCATTGCTGCCATGCTCGACGATATTGACCCCTATACCGTATACATACCCTACGAAGAGCAGGCCGACTTCCGCTCGATGACCACCGGCGAGTATGGCGGCGTGGGCTCGTTTATCATGGAGCGCAACGGCAACGTATATTTCTCGGAGCCCGCCGAAGGGAGCCCCTCGCAGCTTGCCGGAATACGCGCCGGCGATATGATCCTGATGATCAACGGCGACTCGGTGGCCGGCTGGAAATCGTCGAAAGTATCCGAAACACTCAAGGGCACTCCGGGCACTGACGTGCGCGTCACCGTCAACCGCCCGTGGATCGAGGATTCGATCCTGACATTCGACATCACCCGCCGCAAGATTCAGATGCCGTCGGTACCGTACTACGGTATGCTTGCCGACGGTCACACCGGATATATTCAGCTCACATCGTTCACCGAAAAGTCGGCCGACGAAGTGCGCTCGGCACTTGTCGACCTCATGGCACGCCCCGGATTTGAAGCTCTGGTGCTCGACTTGCGCGGCAACGGCGGCGGCCTCGTCGAGAGCGCCGTCAAGATCGTAGGCCTCTTCACGCCCAAAGGCACCGAGGTGCTCCGCACCCGCGGCAAGGATGTGATGTCGGAGAAGATCTACAAGACTTCATCCAAGCCCCTCACCACCGACCTGCCGCTGATAGTGCTGATCGACGGAGGCACCGCCTCGGCGTCGGAGATCGTGGCCGGATCGCTTCAGGATATGGATCGCGCCGTGATCATAGGCACACGCTCGTTCGGCAAAGGCCTCGTGCAGACCACCCGACCCCTCCCCTACGACGGCATGCTGAAGGTCACCATCGCCAAATATTACATCCCCTCCGGACGCCTCATACAGGCTATCGACTACTCGCACCGCAATCCCGACGGATCGGTGAGCCGTATCCCGGACTCGCTCACATCGGTATTCCATACTCGCGCCGGGCGCGAAGTGCGCGACGGAGGCGGAATAACCCCCGACATCACCATCGACTATCCCGACATCACCCGCCTGACATACAATCTGGTGCGCGACAACTGGGTGTTCGACTACGCTACCCGCTACGCAGCCACCCACCCCTCGCTGCCGGCTCCGGGCGAGTTTGTGGTGACCGACTCGATATACGCCGACTTCAAATCAACGATCGACCCCTCGCGCCTCAACTACGACAAGGTGTGCGAGACCATCCTCAAGCAGCTGCGCGAATCGGCCCGCTCCGAGGGGTATATGAACGACTCCGTGCAAGCCACCCTCGACCTGCTTGAGCGCCAGCTGCACCACGACCTCGACCACGACCTAGATGTGAACCGCAAGATTATCGAGCCGTATCTGGCCGGCGAGATCGTGAGCCGCTACTACTTCGCCCGCGGCGAGGCCGAGCACGCACTGCGCTACGACAACGCCCTCGACACTGTGTTCGCCCTGACGGCATCTCCGCAGAAATACCGCGCCATACTCAAGAGTCCTGCCGACAAATGATGCTGAAAACCGTCGAAATAGCCGCCTCGCTGATGACGGATCAGCGACGGCGTGCGCTTAAGAAAGCCCTGTCGTCGAAGACCGCCCGCGATACCACCCTGACATCGCTCGCCGGCTCGTCGGCGGCTCTGATGCTGGCCGAGATAGCCGCCGACAAAACGCTCTCCGGACACCATCCGCTCCTTGTCATAGCGGCCGATGCCGACGATGCCGGCTACATATATCACGACATGAACGTGGCTCTGTCCGACGGATCGGCCACTGAGCCGGTGCTCTACTTCCCCTCCGGCTACAAGCGACACATACGCTACGGGCAGCCCGACGCCCCTTCGCAGATACTCCGCACCGAGGCTCTTAACGCATGGCACTCCGAAGGTCGCTCCGCACCGCTCGCCGTAGTGACCTACCCTGAAGCGCTCGCCGAGCAGGTGGCGCGCCGCGAGGAGCTCGACAGCCACACCATACGCCTGGAGCGAGGCCGCGAGTACGACATGACCGAGCTTGTGCACCGGCTGCGCGAAAACGGATTTGTGGAGCACGACTATGTATACGAGCCCGGACAGTTCGCCCTCCGCGGCTCGATACTCGATATATTCGGCTACTCCAACGAGCAGCCGCTACGCATCGACTTCTTCGGCGACGAGATCGATTCGATACGCCTGTTCAATGTCGAGACACAGCTCTCCGAATCGCGCCTTGACTCTGTAAGCATCACCGCCGGCATCGACGGTGCCGGAGCCGCCGGCGTGTCGCTCCTTGAATATATCGACCCCGACACCCTCATTGCCGTGCGGGCCGCCGACATGGCTCTCGACACCATACGCCGCATCGGCACCGAGACGATGTCGGACTCGGCTGTGATAGCCGGCGAGGGCGACCTCTCGGCTCTCGACCGTGTGGTCGACGCCGACGCCTTTGCCCGATCGTTCGCCACCTTCCGCAAGCTCCATTTCACGGCAGCACGCGAGAGCTCGGCGGAAGCATCGATCGACTTCGACTGCACCCCACAGGCTCTCTACCACAAGAATTTTGACCTGATAAGCGACTCGTTCAAGCAATTTCTGGCCGACGGCTACACAATATATATACTCTCCGACTCCGACCGCCAGTTCGAGCGCCTCAAGGCGATATTCGACGACCGCCACGACGACATACTATTCACCCCCGCGATGCCCACCGTGCACGAGGGGTTTGTCGACCACGCCGGGCATCGGTGCGTGTTTACCGACCACCAGATATTCGACCGCTTCCATAAGTACAACCTCCGCAGCGACCGCGCACGCTCGGGCCGCGTGGCTCTCTCGCTCAAAGAGCTCGGCGCTATCGAGCCCGGCGACTATATCGTGCATGTGGACCATGGCGTGGGCAAATTTGCCGGACTGCTACGCACGGCCGTCAACGGCCACCCGCAGGAGATGATAAAGCTCGTGTATGCCAACAACGACACCATATTCGTGTCGATACACGCCCTGCACAAACTCGCCAAATACCGCGGCAAGGAGGGCGTACCGCCGAAGATCAACAAGCTCGGCACCGGCGCGTGGGCGCGTATGAAGGAGCGCACCAAGGACAAGCTCAAGGATATAGCCCGCGACCTGATAAAGCTCTACGCCGCGCGCCTGCAGGAGCGTGGACACGCTTTCGCCCCCGACTCATACCTGCAGCACGAGCTCGAAGCATCGTTCATCTACGAGGATACCCCCGATCAGCTCACAGCCACACAGGCCGTCAAAGCCGACATGGAGAGCGACCGCCCGATGGACCGCCTGATATGCGGCG
>CAZPKH010000027.1:0-24842 GCA_964587165.1 uncultured Muribaculaceae bacterium | reverse complement strand
GTGACCCTCAACGGTTTTCAAGACCGCCGCAATCGACCACTCTGCCATCTCTCCGAATGCGGATCGCCTCTCCGGTAGGAGGGCAATCCTTGGTGTGATTTGCGTCGGCAAAGTTACTGCTTTTTTCTTAATCTGCAAAATTAATTTTCATTTTGCATTTTACCGACTAATCTTCGGCTCAGTCGAGGGGCTCGAAACCGAGCTCGGTCACAACCTCGCGCACCTGCGCCATATCGGGAGTGCCGGTGATGGTGGCACTGCCGCCGGCGAGGTCTACCTGCACGCTGTCGACACCGGGGAGCTTGCCGAGGTTTTTCTCTACCATGGCCGCGCAATGGGCGCAGCTCATTCCTTTGATCTTAATCTGTTTTGTTTCAGTCATATTTTCTTTAGTTTTAGCTTGATGATCGGTGCAATGACAGTTGCATTGATGCCGGGGGCGGCCGTAGCGTCGCATCATTGCGTAAACGAGAAGTACGACAAGCAGCGACGAGCAGATAGTGGGGAAGAGCGGCCACTCGGGCGAGCAACAGTGGCTGTCTGCTGCCGCTGCGGATTGGGCTGCCGGAAACCAGCCGGCGGGCATCAGCATGTCGATGGCAAGCCCCATCAGGATGGCTCCGACGACGATCGTACTCACATAGACCATGGCGATGCGCTTGCCAAGCGACCGGCGCACTATCATGAGCGAAGCTACATTAGCCGCCGGACCGGCCATAAGCAGCACGAAGGCTGCGCCGGGCGACAGCCCTTTGAGCATAAGCGACAGCGCGATAGGTATCGACCCTGTGGAGCATATATACATCGGCACGGCCACTATCACTACGGCTACCATGGCGAGCAGAGGGTAGCCGGCGAAGAATGTGAAGAAGTCGTCGGGCACGAACACGGTGATGAGGGTAGCCACTACAAGACCGACGATAAGCCACGCCCCGATGTTCTGAACCATGTCGACAAACCCGTAGCGCAGGGCGTCGACGCATCGGCGTGCGAATCCTGTACGCGGCGGCAGGTCGATCGCGTCGACGAGCTCCTGCGCATCGGCATCGTCGCTTTTGCGCTCTACTTTGCCCGCTATCATGCCGCCTGCAAATGCCGTGAGCAGGGCCGCCACCGGGCGCAGGACGGCGAAGGCGGGGCCGAGCAGCGAGTATGTGGCGGCTATCGAGTCGACACCGGTCTGCGGCGTAGCTATAAGAAACGATGTTGTGGCGGCTTTCGACGCGCCGTTGCGCCGTAGCGACACAGCAGTGGGGAGCACGCCGCATGAGCATAGCGGCAGAGGCACCCCTATCAGGGCTGCCTTGACGACCGCCAGCGCTCCGGGGTGCGAGAGGTGACGGCCATAGAATGATGCCGGCACAAACGCATACAGCAGCCCTGCCACGAGAAAGCCCAGCAGCAGGTAGGGCGACATCTCGTTGAGCATCTGCACGAAGGTATAGAATAAATGTTGCATATCTCTTTTTATGCAAAGATACGACACGCCGCCGGCACGCGCATTACACAATTACGGCAGCGGCTTGCATAATTCGGCAACTTGTATCAGAGTGTGTCGATGGGCGTGCGCTTGCCACCGTTGCGATACTGCGTCGGGGTGATCGAAGTGTATTTCTTGAATATGCGCGAGAGGTGGGCGGCACTCGAGAATCCGGCTTTGTCGGCTATCTCGGCAAGCGTCAGCTCGCCGTCGTCTATCAGCTCCTTGACATACTCCACGCGCTGCAGCATCAGGTATGTCTCGACCGAGCGCCCCTCGGCGGCAGCAAATGCGCGGCTTATTCGTCCGTAGTCGACACCCAGGTCGCGTTCCAGACATGCCGAGAGCTTGTAGCGGCAACCGAACTCCTCGCGGGCGTGGCGGCGCACACTGCTGCGTATCTTCTCGACAAACACATCAGGCGCCGACTGCAGAAGCTCGAACCCCTCGGCAGCAAGCTCCCGATCCAAATCCTGCAACCGGGCAGCTGTGGGAGCGTCGGCCACTTCAGCCTCGCCAAGCTCCACGCGCACAGGCTCAAGGCCGCAGCGGCGCAGCACAGCGTCGACGGCCCGTATGCACCGCGGGCACACCATGTTTTTGATATGTATGACGGTTGACATTACTTTCTGCCGAAGTCGGCCGGAATCTCCCCCCACTCGGGAGTGTTCCAGGTGAGTATGGGGTTTGTGACAGAGTGAGTATTCATCCACGTGACGGCACGGGCGAGTATGGTGCGAATCCGGGCATTGTCGGGTGTCGGCGTAAGGGTGGTTTTGACCTGACGGTTGCGCAGCCACGAGCGAGCCGTGCGCGAGTCTGTGTAGATCGGTATCTGCGGATATCCTCGTGAGGCAAAGAGCGCCAGGGCATGTATCAGCGCCAGAAACTCTCCTATATTATTGGTGCCTCCCTGCAGCGGCCCCACACGGAAGAGCTCGACACCCGACGACACCCACACGCCGCGATACTCCACCGGGCCGGGGTTGCGCGAACAGGCAGCATCCACAGCCAGCGCATCGAGCCGTATCTCAGGGATCGACTCGTAGTTGATATGCTGTGTGCGGTGCTCCGCTATCGACTTGAGTATGCCGATATGATCCTCGGGGCGCCCGCGGTAAGCGGCCACGGCAGCCTCGCGCGAGGGGAACCCCTTGAACCGCGCGTTGGGATACCCCTTGATCTGGAGCTGACACTCCTCCCACGAGTCGAACACTCCTGTGGCGGCGCCCTCCCACACTACATAATACTTCTTACCCATCAGCTCAGCGTCAGGAAAAGGGTGATGTTGGCAAACCGTACGCCGGCTGCTTCGGCCACGGCGCGGCTCACGGCACGGCCCATATACGTAAGGGTGCCGCGCTGCAGGCCTCCCTGCAGCTTCAGGGCGGCAAGCGGCGAGCCTGCGCGCATCACGTCCTCAAACATGGTGAGGAATGTATTGCTCAGCGCCATCGCGGCCGTGCGCGGCACAGCAGAGCCGGCATTGATATAGCATACGCGCCGCCCGGCGGTGTACGAATTGTCGAGAGCGGTCGAATCGGCAAGATTGACCGTAGGCATCGAGCGGAAGAACCGGCCCGGGGTGCGGCTGAGGTCGAACGTGAGAACGCCGCGCTTCATAGTGTCTATACGGTCGAGGTCGACGTGCATCGACGTATCGACATCGGTATAGAGCACCACATCGGCCGTCTGGAGCGCCGAGTCAAATCCTCGCGGCTGAAATGCCGACGCTATCACCCCCGGCACAAGCGAGCGCGTGGCCGCGCGCAGCCGGTATACATCGTTGTCCATCATCCTCACCGTAGCCCCCAAGCCCACGGCGGTGCGCGCCGCCGAGCAGGCAGTGTCGCCCGAACCGATTATCAGCACCTCGCACGGCACGATCCCGGCTATACCACCGAGCAGAATACCTTTGCCGTGCACAGCGTCGGCAAGAAGCGACGAGGCGAGCGCCATCGCAGCGCGGCCGTCGATCTCGGCCAGGATGTCGGCAAACGGTGTGTTGCCGCGGTCGTCCTCCACCATATCGAGCGCTACGGCCGTCACTCCGCGGCGCAGCAGCTCGCGCAGCGTGGCAGCCTCCGACATCAGTGCCTGGTAGAAACTCAACAGGAGCACTCCGCGACGCAACTGGCGTGCATCCACCGGAGCCATCGGCGCAAGCTGAATCACAATATCAGCCTGCAGCGCCTCGGCATGCGATACAATCTGCGCACCGCAGCGCGTGTACTGATTATCGTTGTAATGTATCGTCGAGGCGGCATCAGCCTCCATGCGCACCGTGAAACCGCTGTCGGTGAGTATTCGCACCGCCTCCGGAGTGAGTGGAAAACGGCGCTCTGCTGCCGATACACATCGCGGCAGGCCGATCGACATCGACTGCCGGGCCGTCATAGTGGCCACCGGTTGCTCGGCCGGGATAAATTCGGGGGTGATATTCATCTTATATTATATAATGTGCAAATATACAAAAATATCGGGTTATCTCATCATACGGCAGATTGTGATCGTGCCCGGAGAATGAAGCCAAGCCGCCCGACGATTGTTACAATCCGCACACCGAGATGTTACAACAAACTTGCCGCACTGTTACAAAAACAATGCGCAAACGGTGTCTTTTTTGTTACAAATCACCCCTGTTACACAAAAATTATCCATTTGTAGCATTTTTGTCACCAAACAAGCCGAAAAGCAATTTTATAATCCCCTGTTTATAAATGTTTTATATTTTTCTGAAATATTTTTCTCAGTGTTTTAACTTCTTTTAACTCTAAAATTTTTTGTTTGTAAAATTTGTTCGTACCTTTGCAGTGTAATTGTTACAGAAACATAATCGTAACAACATCGAACAAACTCAGAAACAACCAACATAAAACTCAAAATCATGGGAACAACTTCAACTGCCGCTAACTTCGAATCACGTCTGATGAACCTTCAGAGCAACCTGCTCAACTTCGCAATGATGCTCACCTCCAACCGCGACGACGCATACGATCTGCTTCAGGACACCACCCTCAAGGCACTCGACAACGCCGACAAGTACACCGAGAACACTAACTTCAAAGGCTGGGTGTTCACCATCATGCGCAACATCTTCATCAACAACTACCGCCGCGTGGTTCGCTCGGCTACGGTCATCGACCAGACCGAGGATCTCTATCACCTCAACGTGTCGCAGGACTCGGGTCTCGCAACCCCCGAGGAGTCGTACGCCGCTTCAGAGATCACGAAAGCCATCAACTCCTTCCCCGACGAGTACCGCATCCCCTTCTCGATGCACGTGGCCGGCTACAAATACAACGAGATCGCCGAGCAGATGAACCTCCCCCTCGGCACCGTAAAGTCGCGCATCTTCTTCGCCCGCAAGCGCCTCCAGGTACGTTTCGCCGACTACCGTTGAGTTTTATGTTTCTGAAGCGCTGATGCCTACCCATGGGCACGCGCACCCCGCAACTCACAACGGGGAATTGATAAAACACCTGCCGGTCTGAAGCTCTACAGCAGCTTTCAGGCCGGCAGTCTTTTTGGGGCGATCGGCGGCCGCTACCCTCGGCCCCTAAAGGACCCGGGCTCCAAGGATGCGCCCTCCGAGTTTGTTCTTGACCAAAGCGAGGCGACCCGGGCTCTGAAGGAGTCCGGGTCGCTTCATAAGTTTATCTGCTAAAGGGATTACTCGGGTATGCCTGCGATAGCAGCCTGTGCGTCGGCAACTGATGTAAGTGTGCCGGTTGAGGATGCCAGAGCGTAGTTAACCATCACATAGTCTGCATAGTTGAATCCGATTACGGATACACGCATCGAAGCGGTTTCAACAGTGTAGTTGTTGTAAACCACCAGACCGGGGATTGTGCCTACAGAGTTGATGTTCTCATACCACTGTGTGAGCTGTGAAGCGAGATCATCAGCAGCAGCAGCGGCACTTGAGTTTGCATTGAGATCGAGTACGACATTGCTCTCAAGGAGTTTGAATGTGATCTCTGCCAGGATATTGCCGTTTTCGTCGATTTTAGGCTCGCCGGTCTCCTCATCTAAGACGGGATTGATCATCATCTTGTATGTATTCACAAGATACTTGGCGAAGCTGACCTCTACATCATCGGCAACTTCACGCTTCTGCTCGAGATCCCATGCAAAAACAGCGATACCGGTTACATCGTCGATCGGAGTAATTGCCTGGCCGTATTTCTCACCTATCTTCTTAAGATCATCGAAAGTGATGACAGCGTTGGTATCGAAAGCGGGGTTGTCGAAGAGGTTGACGGTGGAGTTTACGGTCACACCGAAGTACTGGTTGTCCTGAGCCTGACCCTGAATCCAGGTCTGGCCCACGTGGCGGGCTGTCATCACACCGTTAGCGTCGACCGAAGCCACGAAGGGGTCGGGCGATGTCCATGTGGTGTTGCAGCCGAAAGCCTCGTTGAGGTTTTTGGTCTGTCCCTGGGTGAACTCAGCGTGCTGGTTGGGTCCGTAGGGGAACAGATCGTCGTATTGTTTGTCGTTATACCCGTCGCAGGAGGTCATAGCCAGGGCCATGGCGCAAATTGCCACAGGAAAGAGAAATTTTTTCATGCTTATGATAATTTATCTTATGGCCGGCTCCGACGGCTCGCCGGAGCCGGCACTGTGGTTTACGATAGGTGGATTATTTCTGAACCCAGGTGATAGTGGCGTTCTTGACGTTGTAGGTGATCTCGAAGACACCGTCGCCGCCGTCCCATACCATGTTGTCGCCGTAAGGACGTACAGCGTCGAAGCTACCGCCTACGTTGCCGGCAGCATCCCAGTCGCCGTTAGCGCGGATCTTGAACTGCTGGCCGTTCTGCATAGCGCAGGTCACTGTCCATTTCTCCGAGTATGTACCGCTGCCGGTGAACTGATAAGCGGGATCCGAAGACCAGCCGTTCATCTCACCGCAGATCTCGAGCGACTCAACGGGCACGATCTTGTAGGTGAGCGAGGGGAGGTTCACGTCTACCCAGTAGAGACCCTTGGCGGGTATTGAGATAGCTACGGGAGCATCGGTGCCGGTCACGGCAGCCAGTGTGCCTTCCTCGTCGCCCATACCCCATTCGTACTTGACGGACGAAGGATCGTTGACAAACGAGAGGGTAAGCTGACGGAAGCCTACAAAGCCGCGATACTTGATGTAGTTTTCGTTGTAGAGCGGGAATGCCGAACCCTTATTGTTGCGTACCCAACCGTAGATCTGCTCAAGAGCGATGCCGGTCTTGAAGGTGAGCTCCTCGGCGTTGATCTCGAGCAGCTGCGGGCCGGCGGGGATAAGGATATATTCGGCGCCGTCCTCTTCGAGCGAGCCGGTAGTATTCTCCTCATCATAGTTGGCTGCGCCATAGGTCTTGCCACCGCCGCGCACTTTCACCTTGAGGGGAGCCTCGGCGGGATCAACCTCAACCATGAGCGAGAATGTCGGAGGATCGTATACGTTGGCGGGGTTTGCGGGGTTCATCTCCTTGACGGTACCGTCGGCGAAGATCACCTCGTAGGAGTCGGCCACGGGGCGCTCAGCGGGGAGCGGAGTGATGGTGCCGAGCTCGTGAGCTGCATAATAGGGAGCACCGAGACGTACTACCGAAGAGCCGTTCACGGCATTTACTATGAAGCGGATCCAAGCGCCTGTGGTGGGGCGGGGATTCTTGGTGTAGAGAGCGATGTGGGCGTTGTTCCACGCATCAACGGGAGCATAGAGAGTCATGCCGTCGGTGGTGAGCACGATCTGCTGTGTGGTAGCCTCAGCAAACTGTCCGTCGGTGGAGTACTCCATGATACAGTTCTCGACGGTGAAGTTTGAGGGGAGGTTTTCGAGCTTGGTGATATCAAGCACGGGGATGCGGTTTTTGGAGGGGTCGATGTCGGAGTTGAAATCGACGAAGCTGATATTCGCATCCTCGCCGGCAACACTCGAGTAGGCAACGGCGATACCGTCGGCATCCATCACAGCCTCCTGAGGATTGGACTGCGCGGGAGCGTAGTCGTCGTCGGAGCAAGCGGCGAAGCCCATGGCGAGTGCGGCCATCATAAATATGCTGTATTTTTTCATATTTCTGATATGTGGGAGTGATTAGTTATTATTGTCACCCGGTCTGCCGGCCCGGCCGCGACCATGGCGGCCGGGGGCAGGTGGTGAGTTAAGTTTAGTTTACTGAGCGGGTACGAATGTTGTTTCGTAGGTCGGAGTATCAACCTTTTTCACGGTGATAGTGGCGAGGTTGAGGTCGACAACGAAGTCATACCAACCCTCGGCGATAGCACCACTTTCACCAAGCATGAGATTCCAGTTACCCTGACCATCCATTACGACTGAGCCTACTGCAGTACCGTCGACAATGGAAAGATCTTTGGCACCGAAGTCGGCGAGATCACCACCGATCGAGCCGGTAGCACCCCAACCTTCAGCGGGCGGAATCTGATAGAATCGGAAGGTCTCATCGCCATCCTGATCGTAGAGCCAGAAGGAAGCGCGATAGATCTTCGAGTCGATCTCGCTTGAGAGCTCGGAGAGCGGCCACAGCATGCCTTCTACCTGAGGATAGCCGGGAGCATCCTCGGCAGGGATATTATCCGGTTTAGGTACAACCCAGTCACTGCTGCCTGTGATATTCCAAACAGAAGTCATGAAAATAGAGTTGGGCACGGCGAGTGAGAAGAACGGTTTGATGTGCTTGTAGCTCACGATGTTCGACGACATAACTTTGGTCGACTCCTCGAGCTGGGGCACGTAAGCCACAACGCGGAAGTAAACGGGGATGTAAGCGTCGGCCGAGCCGTAGGTCTCTTCCATAGCCTGAGCGAGGAAGGGAGTATCCATTGTCATACCCATCTTCTCGCCGGTAGTCTCATCGGTGTAAGCGAGGAGCTTGCAGATGGCACGGGTCAGGTCAAGGCCGTTGACCTTGATGAGGGCCTGAGTGCCGGGGTTGCGGAGCTGAACGAAGTCGCCTGCTTCGGGAACGAAAGCGCCGGCACCTTCGGCTGTGACATTGCGCTCGAACTTATCGGAGAGCGACACCTGCACAGCGTAGTTGGTGACTACCGAGAAGCCGTAGTCAGGCTGGGAAGCGCAAGGGAGATCGACGGTGCCGTCCTCGGTCAGCACGATATACTGGTTCTGCAGCTCGGGCTGGTTGAGTGAGAAGCTGAGAGTCGACGGATCCTTGTCGAGGCGCGGCTCGGTATCCTCGCTGCACGAAGCAAACGACAGCAGAGCGGCGCACGCCAGGAAAAATGATATTTTTTTCATATCGATTTGTATCGTTGACTGTTGTTAAACTTAAGTGAGGAGGATTAATAGCCGGGGTTCTGTTTGAACGAAGCCTGAACCGAAAGCACCTGTGTGGGGATCGGCATGAGCACCTGGTGAGCGCTGTAAGCGGCACCGCCGGGCACGTTCGATTTCCACGACCAGTTGTAGCCGAAGCAGAACTTGTTGCCGAGACGGATGAGGTCGGTACGACGGCAGTTCTCCCAGTAGAGCTCGCGAGCGCGCTCGTCGAGGATGAAGTCCTGGGTGATCACGCCACCGGGCACGCCGGGCAGGCCGGCACGCTCGCGCACTGCGTTGGCATAGCTCAGAGCGTCGGCAGCATTACCCACGCCGTGGAGCGAAGCCTCTGCGGCCATGAGGTAAACGTCGGCCAGACGGATCATCGGGTAGTCGGTGTCGGCAAAGCCGGCTGTTGTGGTATAGCGGTCTTTGTTGAGATCGGGATCGCCGAAACGCTCCATAGTCACGCCGGGAGCCACTTCGAAAGTATTGTGGGGGAACGAACCGTCGGCATTGGCCAGCAGGTTGGTGTACTTCAGAGGCAGGTAGCCGTCGGTGAAGGCCGAGAAGTCGGTGTTGGCCATCTTGTGACCCATCATCTCGGTAGCCCACATTGTGGTACGCTTATCCTCGCTCACACCGCCGGAGAAACCGAACTTCTGCGAGAACTGCTCGCGGGCGTGCATACATGCCCACTGAGCGTTGAGGCCGTAGTTGAGTGAGTTGGTGTAACCGTTCTTGGGGTCGTCGGTGTAGCCGGTCACGGCAGCGGCGATCATGAAGGTAGTTGCACCGTAGCTTTCGGTGAGCTGGTACTGCTGAGGCACGGTCCAGAGGATCTCGTTGAGAGAGCCTGCGAGCGAGCCGCCGGGGGCAAACATATCGTTGTTGCCGCAGAACAGAGCCTGATAGTCGGGCACGAGACCGTTGCCGAGGGGGCCGGTCTGGTGGCGGCCGATGATATCCTGAGCGGTAGCCCAGAGTTCAGCCCATTTGTTCTCGCCGGTCCAAGTCTCGGCGTTGAGGTAGAATTTGCAAAGGAGAGCCTGAACGGCGTCGTAACCGATGCGGCCGTATACTACGTTTGCACCGTTGAGCTGTTTGGGCCATGCGTCGCGTACGGCTTCGAGGTCGGCAAGCACGCGGTCGAAAGTGGCTTTACGGGTCCACTGCTCGGGCGAAACGCCGTAGTCCATATCGTCCCATGCCATGGAGCACTGGCCGAATATGTCGATCATATAGTAATATGAGAGGGCGCGGAGGGCACGGGCCTCGAGCTTGAACTGCTCGATGACGGCCATGTCGGCATCAGCGGGGAGGTTGCCGCCGTTCATCTGACGGAGGAACTCGTTGCAGACGGAGATATGCACCATCAGGCGGGAGTATGTACCGTAGATATTGGCGTTGGAGGGGCCCCAGGTACCTGTGATAAGGTCAACGACACCTTCATCCTGCCAGATCCAAGCCACCTCGTCGGTGGTGAACTCGTTCATCATGAAGATAGCGCGGACATACTGCGATGTACCGTTGTCGAGACCGGAGATGTCGGACGAGCCGGCACCGCTCTGGCCTGATACGGCGAGCGATGAGTAGCATTTAGCCATCATGGCTGCCACATCGTTCATATTGCTGACCTCGGTCTGCGAGGCGGGATCGATCGGCTTAAGGTCGAGGTCATTGACACACGAACCGAGCGAGAGCGAAGCCACAACAGCCACACCGGCCAACATTTTATTCATGAAAGATTTCATATATTGAATTGTTGTGTCAGATTGATTTATGAGAAATAATTAGAATGTGGCCACCAGACCGAGTGTGAAGGTGACGGGACGCGGATATACCGAGTTGTCGATACCACCCTGAACCTCAGGATCAAGACCTTTGTACTTGGTGATGACGAAGGGGTTCTGCACGGCACCGAAGAGGCGCAGGCGGAGGTTGTTGTTGAGCAGTTCGGGGAATGTGTAGCCGAGGGTGATGTTGTCGCAGCGCAGGAACGAACCGTTCTTCAGATAGTAATCCGAGAGGTAACCGTTCTGTACGGCAGATGTGAAGTAGTAGTCGGTATCGATGAGGTTTGAGATACCGTAGCCGGAAGCGTTGACGAGGTTCGAACGGCTGTAGAGCACGTTGTTGTATACGTAGTTGCCGATATTCGAACGGAGCGAGAAGCTGAAGTCCCAGTTCTTGTAGCTGAAGTTGTTGTTCAGGGTCATGGTGACTTTAGGATCGGGAGAGTGACGCATCACGCGGTCGTCGTCGTTGATCTGGCCGTCGGCGTTCTGATCCACGAAGCAGCCTTCGATGGGGAAACCTTCAGCGTTGTATACCTGCTCGTAGAGCCAGTAAGTGTTGGCTGCGTAGCCTTCCATGTGGCGCTGTACGGTAGCACCTGTCGGGCCGGCGATACCACCAACGTTAACAGCACCAGCCTCGCCGTTGAGTTTGGTGATCTCGTTTTTGTTCCAAGCCACGTTGTAGCTTACGGTCCATGTGAAGTCGTCGGTCACGATGGGACGGGCTGTGATGGTAGCCTCGACACCGATGTTGCGGAGCGAACCGATGTTCTGGTCCATCATGTTTGAGGTAGCGGAGCCGGCGGGCACTGCAACATACGACAGGAGGTCTTTGGTGTTGCGGAGGTACCAGTCGAGAGCGGCAGTGATACGGTTGTTGAGGAAACCGAGATCCAGACCGACGTTCCAGGTAGTTGTCTCCTCCCATTTCAGGTTGGGATCGTAAGCCTGGGGATACCAGGTGTTGGAGATGATATTACCGTTGGCGTCGCGGTAAGTACCGGTGAACATGTTGGGGTACTGCGAACCGTTACCTGTACCGCCGGTAGATGTCGAAGCGAGATAGATAGGCATGTAGGGGAAGAACGAACCTATATCCTGCTGACCGGTGACACCCCAGCCGAGACGGAGCTTGCACTCGTTCATGATCGAGGAAGCCTGCTCCATGAAGGGCATGTTGTTGATCTTCCAACCGAGAGCTACAGCGGGGAAGAGACCCCAGCGGTTGTCCTTGGAGAAGCGCGAGGTAGCGTCGTCGCGGAGAGTGAAGGTAAGGAGGTAGGTGTCTTTGAATGTGTAATTCAAACGACCGAAGAACGACACGAGCTGTACGTGGTTCATCCACCATGACGATGAGCCGTTGGCAGTACCGATGAGGTTTTTGGTAGACTCGTCGACGGTGAGGTTGTAGGTACCGTCTTCGTTGATTGTGGGAGGATAGTAGCCCACGGTCTCGAAGATACCGCCGTTCGACTTGCCGCGGCCGTAGAAGCGCTGCCAGTCGTAACCGGCTGTCACGTCGAGGTTGGAGGCAATCGACTCAAACTCCTTGCGGTAGTTGAGGTAGAAAGTCAGCATTGTGTTGCGACGGAGCTGGTAGGTGTAGTAGTTGGTGGCGGCGCCGTTTGAGCGGGCGTTGTTCCAAGAGTTCACGCTACCCTGGAAGATGCGGTTGTTCTCGTTGGTTTTCGATACGTCGTAACCGAGGTTGAGGTTGAGGTGCAGGTCGGGGAGGAAGTGCAGAGCGTAGTCAACCTGGAGGTTGCCGAGCGAGCGGAACACGTTTGCGATGTTCTCGTGACCCTCAATCTCTGCTACGGGGTTCATTGTGGCATTGTTGTTGTAGAGCTGGTTTGAACCCATATTTGAGGGTGTGTAGCCGCCCTGATAGAGGGGCATTCCGTTGGGCTGACGGAGCTCATTGGAAGAGATGGGGAGAGTGGGGTTCATACCGATAGCGCTCGACACCATACCGGCGTGGCCGGTGAAGTTGTTGCGGATGTAGTAGCCGTTGGCGTTGGCGTTGACGGAGAGCTTGCCGTTGAAGAACTTGGGAGTGAGGTTGAAGCCCACGGTGACACGCTCCATCGACGACTGCTTGACGATACCGTTGTTTTTGGTATAAGAAGCCGATACGCGGTAAGGCAGGAAGCCTACAGAACCGCCAACCGAGAGGTTGTAGTCGTGAGAGATAGATGTGCGGAGCACTTCGTCCTGCCAGTTGGTGTTGGCTGTGCCGAGGAGTTTAGCCTCGTTTGAGTCGGCACCGAAGTGGCTGGTGATCAGAGCGCGGTAAGCGTTGGCATCAAGCACCTTCTGAGTTTTGCGGGCGGTGTTGACGTACATGTTGGCCGAGAAGTTGACCTGCGGACGACCTGATTTACCTTTTTTGGTGGTGATGATGATCACACCGTTGGATGCGCGGCTACCGTAGATGGCGGTTGCGGAAGCGTCCTTGAGGATGGTCATCGACTCGATGTTGTCAGGCGAGATCATGGCCAGGGGGTTGGACATACCCTGAACGCTCTCGTTCGACAGGGGCACACCGTCGACCACGATAAGAGGATCGTTGGAAGCGTTGAGCGACGAACCACCGCGGATACGGATCGAGGCGCCGCCTTCAGGCTGACCACCGTTGGTTGTAACAACCACACCGGGGCTTGCGCCTACCAGGAGGTCCTGAGCCGATGTTGCCATACCGGCTTCGATGTCGTCGGGTTTCACCATAGCTACCGAACCGGTGGCATCGCTTTTCTTAACGACACCGTAACCGATAGCCACAACTTCGCCGAGCACGACCGAGTTCTCGTCGAGGGTGACGTTGAGCTGGGTCTGACCGTTTACGGCGACGTCTTTAGTGTTGTAACCTACGTAGGATATTACGAGAGTGGCGTTGGGATCCACATCTAAGGTAAAGTTACCGTCGATGTCGGTTGAAACACCGCTCGTAGTACCCTTCACAAGCACGCTAGCGCCGATGAGAGGCTCATCGGAAGGATCGACCACTGTACCGTGTACTGTGATCTTCTGCGCTAAAGCGGGGAAAGAGAGGCTGAGGACCATAACAAGAACCAGCCATGCTTTCCGACTCATTTGAAAACAAATGCTCTTCATGCAAGAATTGGAGTTTTACAGGTTTTAGAAAATTAAATAAATATTTGTTCGGATTCAGTGATGATCAATCCGGAAGCGTCGGCGCTATGTCCCTGACCGTCAAAGACAAGCGGCTTCAAGCCCCGGAAGGGAGGAGCGGAGAGTCGAAAAGATATTGCCTGCGGCTTAGAGTTAAGGCGATTGGCAAAAGTATCAGTTTTCATGGCGGGGGCAGCTTTCATCCCGCACAGGCGGCTGTAGGGCGAAGGTATCAGCGAGGCAGGTATCACGGCAAAACGACACCCCCGCGAGGAGATGGCAGCCGGCCGGCGCAAGATGTGCAGTATCGTGCGTTAATGAGTCAGCCAATCTCCTATAGCACAGTCGATTGGGTGAGATCCGAAAACTTCAGAACTGCTTATTACCTTCATGACTTGCGCCCTAAAAACGGTGCAAAAGCAAGCGTCGGGGCACAATTCGGTTACAAATTAAATCATTTATTTTGTAAAAATCGAGAGCGGGTTTAAAAAAAGTGACATCCGCGCCAAATTTTAACATATACAAATTAACACTTCGATATGTAAATTCAGGAGCGGGACACACGGCGGTAGATCGCCACGAAATTGAGCATCGTCACAACAGCCATCACCGCTACCCCGACAGCTATCGTGAGCCACGGAGACGCTCCCCCGATGCCGAGCGCTTCGAGCTGTCCGCGCCATGCGGCCGAGCCGGCGAGCATAGCGCCGAGTGCGAGCAGGAGCACGACGACGTTGACGGCCCCCACTATTATATAATAATGTGTAGCTACGGAACGCGGGGTGTAGCCGAGCAGAATGAGGTCGTGTATCTTCTCCTTGTTCTTCTGCAGCAGCAGATAGATGCTGAGCAGGAGCACGAAGAATGCCAGGGCCGAGATCAGCGCCCCTACGGCAATGACGACGGCTGTCAGGATGGTGAGGAATCGTGTGGCGCGCGAGTTGTCGATCTTGTCGCCGGCTGTCTCGTAGCCGTGCTCGTCGAGATACTGCTTGATGGCGGGGTCGCCGGGGGCATTGACCTCGACGATGAGGCGCGACGGATCGGGGGCGACAGCCGACTCGCCGAACTCGGCGTTGGTGGCGTCGAGAAACCGCTGCGGCACGGCGATCGTGTTAAGCCGCGAGGAGAACCCCACGATGCGAGCCGGCACGTAGCGCTGCACACCGTTGCCGCTGAGCGAGAGGCGCAGCGGCACGGAGCTGATGACGGCTTCCGACACCTGAGGCATACCGCGCGAGGCGGCGAAGCCGAAGTTGTAGAGGGCGAGGTAATCTTTCGAGAGCACCACCGGAACTACCGCTGCGGGATTGGCGGGATCATACTCCGACCACCCGGCGGGGGTTACGTCGAAAAACTCATCGGGTATCGACTCAAGAAACAGATAGGTAGAGAGATGGCGACCGCCGAAATCGACGGAAGCGGCCACGTTATAGTCGGCGGCGGTAAACTCCCCTACCCTCTCGACCCACGGCTGCGCCCCGAGGGCCTCGCGCTCGGCGGCAGAGAATGTATAGTCGGCACCGGCTGAGAGGTTGAGCCCCTGCACTTGCTTGGATAGCACCAGATAGTCGCGGGTGATGAACGAATCCTCACCGCTGCGCGCCGAGCTGACGTCGCGATACAGCTGCAGGGCTGTCAGGACTATGGCGAGCCCGACAAAATTGGCAAGCGCGTAGCCGACAAGCTGTCCGGCCGAGATGTTGCGGCGCAGCAGGCGCCACACGGTGTTTGAGCTGCTCATAGGTCGAGGCGATGGTTGAAGGTCAGGTTGATATGGTTGCCCACAGAGGTTGCAATTATGGAAGCTCCCTGCGCCGAGGCCTCCTGCTGCAGCAGGGCGGCGACGATGTTGTTGTTGCGGGCGTCGAGATGGCTCACGGGCTCGTCGATGATCAGGAAGTCGAACGGCTGACAGACGGCACGTATTATCGCCACACGCTGCTGCTGCCCCACCGAGAGGCGTGCGGCGGGGGAATCGACCTTATCGCTGATGCCCAGACGCTCGAACAACTCGAGGATCTCGGGGGTCGACTTGAAGCCGGTCAGACGGTTTTTGATCTGCACATTCTCCATGGCCGTGAGCTCCGGGAAGAGGCGCATCTCCTGCGGCAGGAGCGCTAAGGCCCGGCAGCGTATGTCGGCCCATCGGCGCGGGGTGAAGGTGCGTATATCGGTGCCGTCAAACTCGATGGTGCCGAGATAGTCGGTGCGGCTGCCGGTGATAAACGAGCAGAGCGACGACTTGCCGGTGCCGCTCTCGGCGGCGATGAGCCAGTTGCCTCCGGCGCGGTCGAATTCGACGCACGGCTTAAGCCACACCTGCGAGCTGCACACGGGCTCGTCGTGCTCCATGCCGGCGAAGACGCGCGGCAGCAGCCGGGAGAGTGTGATCTTCTGAATCATTTCGGTAGCGTATTGAGCGGACGGTCAGAGGTTCATCACCGTAGAGACGATGGTGGGGAGGATGGGCTCGGTGGTGCCGGTGAACTTCAATGTGGCCTCACATGCCTTGGATGTACCGGTGATGTCGATATCGAAACCGTGGGCAAACGGCACGCCTAAGGCAGCCGGATCGGCGATATGGAGGAATGCGCCCGAATCGCCGCTACCGAAGAGCTGTGCGGGGAAGTTGGTGCTGTTGGCGGCCATCGGCTGTGTCGAGATGACGAGATAACCGTCGAGCGGACCGTAGTAGAGGCGGAACTGCTGTGTGTCGACCGATTTCAGGGCACCGTCGTCCTTAGGGGTCATACCCATAGAGGTGAGGCTCTCGGAGATAGCCTCGACGGCTTTATTGATATGATCGGCATCGAGCCGGGCAAAGAGCATCATAGTGATGCCGGTGGTGTCGTAGAGCGTGGTGAATTTCTGAAGCTCATCGGCCGAAGGGATCTTGCCGAAGAAACCGAAAGTGCCGTCGACGGCGGTGAGGTAAGGCTTCAGGGTCTCGGAGAGGAGTATCACCCGGAAATCACCCGAGCCCTGTATGGCGGCAAAAATCGACTTCCAGTCGAAAGCAGGGGTCACACCGGCCGCAAAACCGAAATTGCAATCAGCCGGCACATAGCGCAGCATTGATGTGTCGACAGGCTGAAGGCCGTCGACCACCACGAGGTTGCCGTCGCGGTCATAAGCCTTCGATTTGAGCACCAGGGTGTTGTCGGCTCCTACATCGACCGTGGCATATACCGTGGCTATCGACATGGCTGCCGGAGCGGCCGAGCCGGAAGCCTCGAACGCTTTGCGGGTCAGCACGATACGGAGCATATCGTTGCCGTCGGCGAGATCGTCGGCCACACCTTTGACGTCGCAGAAGTTGGATTTCTTGGCGGAATCAAGCTCTGAGATGACAAAAACGGCTGCATCCTGCGGCTTTTTGGCTAAAACCCAGCATGTCGATTCGCGCACGAGCAGGGTGGCCCGACCGCCCAGATCGAATGCCGAGGTGAACGGTGATTCGACCTTCACGGAGCTGTATTTCTTGTTTTTCAGGATAGCCTCAAGGCGCTGCACATCGGTGCTCTCGAAGAGCAGGTAGGAGGGCTCGGCCGAAGCAGGGCTCACCAGATATATATGAGCATAGTCGATAGCCGTAGCGAGCGAGGCTACATCCTTGAGAGCGTCGGCCGACCCGAAGAGGTTCTTCTGGCTGTCGGGGAGTACCACCTGATCGTCGGCTATCTGCCACCCCATAGCTTCAAAGAGCTTAAGGCCGTCGGCAGCCATCACCATCTTTGAATCGGCGGGAATGACCGATTGCAGCACGGCGCTGTCGTTGGAACACGATGATAGAAACAGTGTCAGGATGCCGAGCAGCGCTACGGCAAAGGTTCCGGTAGAGATTTTCATATCTTGTTTAAAATTTATTTTCTAATGCGTGACAACAGCCGGCGCAAACGCGGAGCCCATACAAACATGAAGCTCACCATGGCATCGTGCATACGGCAGGCGGCGCGCCCGATCGTACGGCCCAAGGTGACGCGATAGCAACCGGGCTCGAATATGCCCCAGCGCTTTTTGCCTAAAGCCATCTGAATCAATTCGAAGACTCCGAGCCGGTGCACAAGGGGCGAGCCGTCAAGCCCCTCGAGGGTCATCATCGGCTTGACATCGGCATCCTCGTCGAGAGTGCCGAGCGATTCGAGAGTGGTGGTGCACCATTTGCGCAGTATCGCGGGTGTAAAACAATCGTATTCAGCTATCAGCGAAGCCACTATACGCGATGTGCGCGTATTTGCCAGAGTGACGGAGGTATCTTTATACTCCTTTCCCTCGGCAAATACGGGGTGTACCTTATCGCCGGCAAGACGATAATCGAGAGTCGACGGCCAGGGGGATGCGGAATAGTAATGTTCGATCAGGCAAGTGTCGCGGCCGGTGTCGAGCTGCCGGGCGCGGAAATACGGTATGAAGCCTCCGTGACGCCGAGGCAACACATCGGCGCGCACACCCATGTAGAAAGTGAGCGCTTCGGGATAACCCATATCGCGGAGCAGTTCGTTGAGCATCAGGCGCGACGAGCCGTACCACCCGACGTCGACAAATGCGCAATGGCCTGCGGCAAACCCCTCGTCAGTGAGATATTTGCGCAGCAGCGGATTGCCCGTCTTGAGCGATTTACGCGACACAAACAGATAGTGGAGCGAGATCCCTTCATGAGGCAGCTCGGAGGCTATCTGCTGTAGTATATATCCGTCGCGCGACAGGAAGTAGAGCTGCCGCACATCATGGAGGCGGCACTGCTCGATGATGAATTTGACGAAAGGCACATACGCCGGCGCCACATAGTCGGCTCCAAGGCGCACGAACGGGTCGTCGCCCGACGAGATGCGTGCATAGCGGCTGAATCCGGCCAATACCGACAGTTGCCATGCGTCCTGCTGATTGAGAGCGGTATGCATGAGTCGGCGCTCTACGGGGGTGTAAGCCTGATCCACGCGGTGTGCCCTGATGCCGTGGCGCCGGGCCACACGCACATCGCTATGTGGGTGGTCGCCCCAATGCTCCCACGCTGCCGGGTGCAGCTGCTTGCGGATCACTTCGTACAGGTCGCCGGCAGCTTTAGTGGCTGCGGCCTCGCAGCTCACGGTGATCATATCGCCGGAGCGCATAGCCCCTTCGCGCCGGAGCACGCTCTCCAGAAATTGCGACGGCAGATACATGTCCGAAAGGAAAAGTATCTGCCACCCTCCGGCACGCCGCGCGTCGATCTCGTCCACTACTTTGGGGTTAGCGGCGAGCATTTCGGCCTCCATCCCGAGCTCGGCCTCGACAAGCTGTGCGGATGTGTACTCGGGGAAATCGGCCTCGGCATCCTCGTAAATCTCCTTGATGGTATGGCCTCCTACACGTGATTTACGCCACTGCACGAAAGCCTCGCGGGCTCCCTGATCGTCGGGATAGAGCCGAAGCGCGAGAAGCTCGAAAACGCCCTCGGGACGACCGCAACGCCGTATGAGTGTAGTATCGAAGATATCGAATGAAGCCAGTTTCATAGTGAAGGCAAATTTACAATTATTTTGCATATCCACAAAATATAACCCGCCCGCGGGCCGATAGCTCGCGGGCGGGTGAATACAAGTAGGATCGCTACAGTTTATTTGATGTAGACCTTGCGGGCTGAGCCGTCGGGCATCACCTGGATGTAGACGTTGCCCTTGGCGGGACGCTCTACGGCGATACCCTGCACGTTGAAGTAGCGTGCTTCGCCGCCGGCGGGAGCCACGATCTGCTCTACGCCTGAGGTTACGACGATCTGCTCGTTGGAAGCGGGCGCCTCGCCGCGGTCGTATACAGCCTTGACGATGTACGAGTGGGTTGTGCCGTCGGCCTCAAGCTGATGAGTGTAGCCGAACTCGCCGGTGGGCTCTTCGTTGATGAGCTCGCCGTTGTGGTATACGTTGAATCCGAGGAGGCTTACCTCAGCTGCGCCGCCGGCCATCGAAGCGAATGTCACGTCGTCGATCATCAGCATAAGGCAGTCGTCGGAAGTGCAGCGGATAGCGAAGTAGCGTGTACCCTCGGGGAGCGCGAAGCTGTACTCGGTCCAGGCTGCGGGGATGCCGGCCTTGGTGTCGAGGAGGGTGAAGTTGCTGATCTCGGTGTCGGAGGTCGAGTAGAGCACCTCGAATGTCTCGGGATACTGCGAAGTGAGGCTGCGAGCCCAGAGGGATACGGTCTGCGCGTTGCCCGGGAGGCGCGGCGAGATCATCCAGTCGTCGAGCTGAGTCACCTTCGAAGCGTCGTTGGGATAGAGGCATGCTACAAACTTGCTGCCTGAATGAGGCTTGAGAAGCGATGCTGTCTGAGAGTTTGTGGCGGCCGATGTATCGCAGATGAAGAAGCTGCCGGCAGTACCGTCGACACCGGTGGTCAGGCCGTCGATGCCGCCGCGGGTCAGGCCGTCGCCGTCGCGCACGGTCCATTCGCCCCAACCGTTATCCGAGCCGGTAGTGTAGGCCTCGAAGCTCTCTGTAGAGGGAGCATATACGATTTCGGGCTCTTCGGGCTCCGACCATGAGAGGGTGACGAGGTTGTTATCGTCAATCGAAGCAGTGAGGTCGGTCACGGGGTAGAGTGTGGGGTGAGTGAGGTTGACGGCGATAGTCTGAGAAGCGTCGTTCGACGGATCTTCGTCGCCGGGAAGTATCACACGTGCCGAGAATGTGTGCTCGCCTTCTGCCGCATCGAGAGCGAAGGTGTAGGGCACAGTGTAGGTGATCGTTGCGGTAGAGCTTACACGGCGGGCCGGGATAGCCTCGGGATACTCTTCGCCGTCGACATAGAATTTCACCTCGTAGCCGTCTTTCTGGGCTACTTCCATACCGTTGTTGTGCACGTTGAACTTCACGTCAAACGACTTGCCGCCCGACACTTCGGCCGGTGCCTCGATGGATGTGATCTCCAGGTCGTAGCCCTTGTTCTGGCACAGCGAGATGTCGTCCAGGGGCAGATAGATGTAAGAGTTTACCACACCGCGGAATGCGAGCTGTACGGTCTTGCCGGCATAGTTCTTGAGGTTCACGCGGCAACGACGCCAACCGTTGTCCATGTCGGCGGCGGGCACCATGTTGAATGTCTGCACCAGGGTGTACTTGCCGTCGGCCAGCACGTATACCTGCATCTCGTCCTGCGAGTCGTCGCCCAGAGGATGGATATAGAACTCGAGAGCGGGATATCCGCCGGGGATAGCGATCTTGCCGGTGAAGATCTCGGCTGTAGCACCTACTGACGAACCGTTCATGTAGATGAATCCGTTGTCGCCGTTGCGCGAGCCGAAGGGAGCTTCAAGTTTTGCAAACGACTCGTCGTTGGCCAGACCCCAGGATGTGCCGGAGGTGAGGGCGCGTGTGCCGAGCAGATAGTTTGTGCCGGGAGCTCCGTTGACGGAGAATGTCTCGTTGTAGTCGTCGTAAGGCTTGCCGACGGGTATCATCGGGGTGGCGGTGATGCTCGGCGAAACGCCGGCTGCGGTCTTGGCGCGGAGGCCGAAGTATACGAATTGCTGCTCGTCGCCGGGCTCGCATACCTTGTGGGTATAAGTGAGGTCGGTGAGGTCGTCGGCTATCACGTATGTCTTATTGTCGTCGTCGATACCGTAGATGGTATATGTGAGCAGTGCGGGGTTGATGGGCTGACCGTTGACGTCGGCAGCGGGAGCTGTCCATTCGAGCGTGACGGTGCCTTCGGTGTCGGTCTCGACGAGAGTCGACTGAGTGACATTGCCCGGGAGGTTGACACCCACGAAGATCGAAGCCTCGGAGGTGCGGCCCTCGCCGTCGGCGTTGACAGCCGCTACGGTATATTTATACATGCCGGCTTCGGTCATAGTGTTGTCGACGAATGTAGCTACCTGGCCGGGGGCGGCAGCCTCGCTTGTGCCGACGAGCTCGCCGTCGCGATACACGTTCATGGTCATAGGCTCGGTGATTGCGACATCGCCCATTGTCTTGGCGGGCATTGTGGCTTTCACTTCGCAGCTGAGGGCGCCGTTCCAGTCGGGAGTGAGGGTGAGGGATGTCATCTCACGGGGCATATCCTTGGTGAAGGGGTTGGATATGGCTACCTCGCCCAGATAGAGCATGCCGCCGTCCTGAGCGAAGGCTTTGGTGACGTGGTGTATCGCGAAGTAGTATTCGCCGTCGGCTGCCACTTCGGCTGAGACGGTCTTTTTCACATAGTTTTCGGCTGTAGCATCGAGAGCTGTGCGGGGGAGCACAACCTGAGTCATACCCTCGACGGTGGGCGATGTGCCGAGATATATCTCGATCTCCTCGGGCTTGCCGTTGGGGTAGTAGCGGAAGCTGAACTCATAGGTCATGCCGCCTTTGAGCTTGGCTGCGGGGAGCACGAGCCAGTCGTCCATCTCGCCGGCTGTGCTGAAGTAGTAGGGGCTGAAGAATACGTCAGCGCCACCGGCAGAGAACCGCTGCCAGGTGATCTCCTTACCTTCCATCGACACGCCGAAGAGGCTCACTGCGCCGAAGACGTCGTTGTTGGCATTGATAATGGTATAGCCGCGCAGACCTTCCTCGGTGTCAAACGAATTGTTGATGTACGGAGGATTGATCGCGCCGAGCATATAGTCCTCGGTAGTCTGAGTGTAGCCTGCCACACCTTTATACATAGGAGTGACGGTGTAGTAGTATATGGTGAGGTCGGTGGGCTCGAGAGTCTCGGTGAAGGTAGTCTCGCTGCCGTTATACACCTCTACATTCTCGGGGAAGCGCACCACGCTGTAGGTCACGTCGGCGGGGCGGAAATATCCGGAGTTGAGGCCGGTGGTCACGGGATCCCAGCTTACGGTAGCCGTCAGGCCGTCGACTGTGAAATGGAGATTGTCGATCGGAGCGGGAGCGTCGGAGCCCACCCAGAGTGTCACTGTGGCATCGGGGCCCTGGCCGGCATCGTTGATGGCGGCAGCCGTGAAGGTGATCAGCTGAGGAGTGTCTACAGCATACTGCACACGCACCTGAGTGTTGTATTTGCTCTCGCCTTCGGCTATCACTTCGCCGTTGGCTTTCACGACATATTTGCAGTCGGCACCGGCCGGAGCGGGCTCGTCGTTATAGAGCGTGGCGGGGAGCTTGAAGCTGAGCGATCCGCTGAGCGATCCGCGGCTGAAGGTGGCCGAGAAGTTGGAAGGCATGTCGGGAGCGGTGGCTGCGGCTGCGGTATAAGGCAGGTTGAGGCCTATGATCTCCTCCTTGTTGGGGCAGGTGTAGAGCAGCTCGGCCTTGGCATTGGATGTATCGACGGCATAGAGCCATGCGCCCTCGTCGGTGTCGACAGCCCAGTAGAATATACCGGTGACGGGGTCGATCACACCGCCTGTGACGTAATGAGGCTTGATCACCTCGCCGGCAGAATTTTTCACATCGCCCACCAGACGCATAGAGCCTGTGGCCTTGTCGATGCGGTAGAGCTTGCCGGACATCGTGATACCGTACACTGTACCCGAGCCGTTGATACCCACGGCGTTGAGATACATATCGGTGTTGTCAAAAGTCTTGATCGGGGTGCGTACCATCGTCACGGGATCGTACTTACCGAAGCACATTGATGTGGCCTGATCGGTATAGAAACAGCCGTACACCTCGCCCGTGGTGGGATCGGTGGCAAGGTCGGAGCCTATGCTGCCGAGGTTGCTGCTGCGGTGGCCGAGATACTCGCCGGTAGCAAGGTTGAAGCGCATCTGCACCGCAGATGTGCCGTAGCCGCTGCTTGAGAAATATGTGGCATAGAGGATACCGTCCTTGACGCACACACCGCCATTAGGTGTAGCTCCAAGCTCGCCGATGAATCCCATCGGACCAAGCTGCTTGGGCACATTATATACACCGGGACTGGCGACGCCCTCAAACTTCCACAGATCACTCCATCCGAGCACACCGATGAGCGACTGGGCAGCCTGAACCTTCGCGGGCGAGGCCACCATCGACGGCAGCGTGGAGGGTTGCGATTTAATATACTTGCCCGACAGAGGCACATGCGGGTTGAGCGACATAAACGGCTTGAACGAGCCGCTGAGGTCGACCCCTACTCGACAGTCATCCGACTGCGGGTTGCCCCAGCCGTCGCCGACATTGAGCGTCTTGACCGTGGGCTGCGAAGCCACCGCAGCACCGGCAATCGCCAGCACCGCAGCCATAGATAGTAGACACTTCTTCATGAAAATACTTAACGTTCGGCCCTTGCGTCATAGCAACTGCAGCCGTGGGCGAAGGGCCATTTTTTCCTGACAGCCGCAGCATTGAGAAATTTTAACGATTTGGTAATCAACAATTAAGCTCTCCAGTATAAACTACATGGAAGACTTAAGGAAAAACGAGTGTATTTGTTTTCTATTGCAAAACTAAGCAAAAACTTTGAATTATCCTAACATTTTCACCATTTTATGCGCAATTCGCCCTAATCCTTTGTTGACTCGGAGCCCCCGACCATAACCATACGCAACAATATATAAGGACACGCTTCATACTTAACATAATTTTAACTAAAATTTCCCCGCCGGAGGTTTGCAAATCAAAAATTAAATCCTACATTTGCATTGAGCAAGCGGCCTCTGTCAACAATCATCGCCCGGCCGCAGCTCGCTACCACTGAATACCAACTACACTCACTAATACCTTAATAAACCTAACCATGGACATTAAAAAAATCATGGCCGACCTTGAGGCCAAACACCCCGGTGAGAAAGAGTTTCTCCAGGCAGTTCACGAAGTGCTTCTCAGCGTAGAAGAGGTGTACAACCAGCACCCCGAATTTGAGAAAGCAAAAATCATCGAGCGCATGGTAGAGCCCGACCGCATCTTCACCTTCCGCGTCACCTGGGTAGACGACAACGGCGAAGTCCAGAACAACATAGGCTACCGCGTGCAGTTCAACAACGCTATCGGCCCGTACAAAGGCGGTATCCGCTTCCACGCATCCGTCAACCTCTCGATCCTCAAATTCCTCGGCTTCGAGCAGACTTTCAAAAACGCCCTCACCACCCTCCCCATGGGCGGCGGCAAAGGCGGCTCCGACTTCTCGCCCCGCGGCAAGAGCGATGCCGAAGTGATGCGTTTCTGCCAGGCTTTCATCCTCGAGTTGTGGCGCAACCTCGGTCCCGACCGCGACGTGCCCGCAGGCGATATAGGCGTAG
>CAZPKH010000026.1:0-26221 GCA_964587165.1 uncultured Muribaculaceae bacterium | reverse complement strand
TCACGCGGATGTCGTGGGCGAAGTATTTGCCGCCGAACTGTGCGCCCAGGCCCAGATCTTCGGCCGCTTTCTTGAGAGTTTTCTCCAGCTCAATGTCGCGGAAAGCGTGGCCGAGCTCGTTGCCCTTGGTGGGGAGGTTGTCGTAATATTTCACCGAAGCTTTTTTCACGGCGGCGAGGTTTGCCTCAGCCGATGTGCCGCCGATCACGAAAGCGATGTGGTAGGGCGGGCAAGCAGCGGTGCCGAGAGTCTTCATCTTCGAGATCAGGAACGGCACGAGCTTTTCGGGGTTGAGCAGAGCTTTTGTCTCCTGATAGAGGTATGTTTTGTTAGCCGAGCCGCCGCCTTTTGCCACGAAGAGGAAGTGATACTCATCGCCGTCGCAGGCGTGTATGTCGATCTGGGCGGGAAGGTTGCAGCCGGTGTTCACCTCGTCGTACATGTTGAGGGGAGCGTTCTGCGAGTAGCGCAGGTTGTCCTCGGTGTATGTTTTGTACACACCTTCTGATATGCGCTCTTCGTCGCCGCCGCCGGTGTATACGTTCTGGCCTTTTTCGCCGTGCACTATGGCTGTGCCGGTGTCCTGACAGAAGGGGAGTATTCCCTTGGCGGCCACCTCGGCGTTGCGAAGCATGGTGAGAGCCACAAATTTGTCGTTCTCGCTGGCCTGCGGGTCGTGCAGTATCTTAGCCACCATTTCGTTATGCTCGCGGCGGAGCATGAAGGCGTTGTCGTGAGTGGCCTGGCGTGCGAGCACGGTCAGAGCTTCGGGGTCGACCACGAGCATCTCGTGGCCGTTCCAGTTTTCTACTTTCACATAGTCGGATGTGAGCAGGCGGTACTCGGTTGTGTCGGGGCCGAGCGGAAACATTTCCTGGTATTGAAACGGTTTGGTTGCCATAATTGCTATTTTATGGATTGTGATTTATGGTTTATATTATCAGAATAAGTATGCCACGCGGAGGTTCCAGGTGCGGTTCTGGGCTGAGTCGTTGGTCAGGATGGCCATCTTCAGGGCGTATGTCACCCCCCAGGTGTAGCTTGCCGTGACCTGCCAGTTTTTGAAAAGCTCGACTCCGGCGCCGGCTGTCAGGCCTATCTGGCCGCCGGTGTAGTCGATGGCTTTGCACCGGCTGTGGCCTACGAGAAATCCGAAGTCCACACCGCCATACACCAGCGGCGCCACTATCTCCTCAAGCCCCTCCAGGCGGGTGTACTTGAACCGCAGGTGAAACGGTATGTCGACATAGTGGAGCATCAGACGCTCGTCGCCGTACCCCTGCCACGACCACATCTCGCGCTCGCCTAAGTGCAGACGCGCTCCGCGCATCTGATAGAGCAGCCCGAAGTCGAGGCCGAAGCCGATGCCGTGAAACATCATCTCGCACGCCACACCGCCGGTGGCTCCGACGGTCTGGTCGATGGTGAAGAGATCCTGCTTGAAATGCAGATTGGTGAAGTCGACACCCGCCGTCGGGCCCCAGCGCAGCTGTGCCGAGGCACTGTGGGGCATCGCTACGGCAATAGCCAGAAGCAGTATTGCAAAAATCTTTTTCATGATGTGCGTCGGTAGGGGTGGGGGTTACTTATTGAGAAGGGTGGTGTAGTCCTGCGAGTAGCGGAGCATCTGGGGTATGTACCCCTCGCCGTAGCTCACTTTCACATCCTTGATCTGCCCGTTGGCATCGGTCACCGGAGTGTATACCGGGTTGACGAACCCTTTGTAGGGGGCGATACTGAGCGTAGCGTAGCGGTCGAGCACCTCTTTGTGCAGCTTGGGGTCGACGGCCACGGCATATTTCTCGACCAGAGCTTCGCCGGCGGCATAGTCGCCCTCGCTCTTGATGCGCTGAATCTCGCCCAGCAGCTGTCCGAACAGGTCGCGGAGCTTGGAGTAGTCGTTGATTTTGACGAATGTCTTGCCGTCGATATCCACCAGCTCGACCACCTTGTCAGCCGCGCCGTGCTCCAGAGCCCATTCGGCTATGAGCTTGCGGTTGCGCATGTGAGCCTCCTCGACATCTTTGCCGGGCTCGATGCGCATCAGCTGTGTCATAAGGCCGTTGAGCATATATTTGTAGTACTCAGCTTTGTAGGCATCCGGATTGTCGAGCAGACCGAGCTCCACCAACTTCGGGTCGGCCAGATAGTAGAGGGCGAAAAGGTCGGCGCGTGCCTCCTCGAGGGTCGATCCGTGGGCTTTGAGGGCATCGGGGTCGACACCCGGCAGAAGCTGTCCGGAGCCGTGTCCGAGACATTCGTGCAGGTCGGTGTGCAGATTGTCGGTGATGAAGAGATATTTGTCGAGCAGGTCGCGCGTAGGGGCGTCGATCACAAACTCTTCGTTGAAGCCGTCGCCGTGCGAAGCCTCGTCGTAGGCCGATGTGATATTTTCGATAGTCACCGATTTAGATCCGTGGGCGGCGCGTATCCAGTTGGCGTTCGGCAGGTTGATGCCTATCGGGGTGGCGGGGTAAGCGTCGCCGGCGAGTATGGCGGCGTTGATCACCTTGGCCGATACGCCTTTCACCACAGGTTTGCGGAAGCGGGGATCTACGGGCGAGTTGTCCTCAAACCACTGCGCGTTGCGCGATATTGTCTCTGTGCGTTCGGAGGCTTCGTTGTTCTTGAAGTTTACGATCGACTCCCACGAGCCGGTCATACCCAGCGGGTCGCCGTAGCTCTCGATGAATCCGTTGATGAAGTCGACCTGCGGAGCCGTGTCTTCGGTCCAGAGTATGGAGTATTCGTCGAACGCCTTGAGCGAGCCCGTGGTGTAATATTCGATCAGTTTGTCGATCACGGCACCCTGCTGCTCGGTCTCGGCGTATTGGCGTGCTTTGGCCAGATTGTCGACGATACGCTCTATGGCCGGTGAGTAGAGGCCGCCCACGCGGTATGTCTCCTCGGCGATATTACCGTCGGCATCGCGCACCACGCGGGTGTTGAGGCCGTACGACACCGGTGTCTGATCGTTAGGGTCTTTGAGCCGGGCGAAATACTCCTCGACCTCGGCCTGTGTCACCCCGGGACCGTAGAGATTGTTCGCTGACGTGACGATAAGATCCTGGCCGGCAGCCTGATTGACGCGCTTGGCCATGAACGCGGGGTCGAATATCACGCGGCGCAGCGTGGCGATGTCGTCGCCGGCCACACCGGCAGGGAGCTTGGCCACCTCGGCATCGAAGAATGCTTCCGAAAACTCGGGAGTGAATTTATCCATCGAGTAGTGGTGGTGCACACCGTTGCCGAACTCCACCTGCTTGAGATACTTCTCAAACGCCTTGAAGTCAGCGCTCTCGCGATCGCCCGAGTAGTTAGTATAGATAGCCTCGATAAGGCGGCGCAGCGGCAGGTTGTAAGCGCAGTTCTGGTCCCAGAGTATGTCGCGGCCCGAGAGGGCAGCCTCGGTGAGGTAATATATGAAGATGCGCTGCTGCGGTGTGAGCGACTCGAAGCCGGGCACCTGATAGCGGAGCACTTCGATGTCGGCAAACCGGTCGGCATGATAGTTGAACGGTGTTTTGTCTGATTCTGTAGCCATGGCTGATGAAGCAGTGAGGGCGAGGAGTGCCGCGCCCATGAAATGACGTATTTTCATTCTACATATAGTATAAGCCCCTTGAGGTACTCGCCCTCGGGGTGGTAAATATTCACAGGATGGTCGGCCGGCTGTGTGAGCTGGTGGAGTATGCGCACCTTGCGGCCGGAGCGTGCAGCTGCCGAGAATACGGCGAGCCGGAACTGCTCGCGGCTCACCGCCTGCGAGCATGAGAAAGTGAAGAGGATACCTCCGGGGGCTATCTTCTCGAATGCCTTGGTATTGATGCGGCGGTACCCCATCAGTGCGTTTTTGAGAGCGCCGCGGTGTTTGGCGAAGGCGGGAGGGTCGAGCACTATCAGGTCGTAGGCTCCGGGCTCCATCTCGCTGAGAAACCGGAAGGCATCCTCGGCGTATGATGTGTGGCGGCCGTCGGCGTCGCGCGAGCCGAAATTGAGCTCCACGTTAGCGTCGGTGATGTCTATGGCCTTGGCCGACGAGTCGACCGAATCGACTTTCACAGCTCCTCCGCGCAGGGCGTACACCGAGAATCCGCCGGTGTAGCAGAACATGTTGAGCACCTTGCGCCCGGCGGCATAGCGTTCGAGCAGGGCGCGGTTGTCGCGCTGATCTATGAAGAATCCTGTCTTTTGGCCGCGCAGCCAGTCGATGCGGAAGCGCAGACCGTTCTCGGTGGCCACATCGGTCTCGAAGCCGCCGATTATATATTGGTTCACCGGATCGAGTCGCGCTTTGTAGGGCAGGGTGGTCTCCGATTTATAATATACGTTGCGCACCCCGGCGCCGTCGAGCCCCGCTATCACCTCGGCCAGTGTGTGGCGCGCATAGTGCATGCCGGGCGAGTGAGCCTGGAGCACGGCGGTAGAGTCGTAGATGTCGACCACCAGGCCGGGGAGGAAATCCCCCTCGCCGTGCACCAGCCGGTAGGCTGTGGTGGCGCTGTCGTCCACCAGCCCTAATGCCTTGCGCAGCTGCCATGCCGCCTCGATGCGGCGGGCGAAGTACGATTTGTCGATCGGCTCGGTCTCGGTAGAGAGCATCCGCACGGCTATCGAGCCGATCTGGAAGTGCCCTACACCCATCGAGCGCCCTTCGGCGGTCACTACCTCGACCACATCGCCCTCGTCGATACCGTCGGGCAGCTCCTTTATCGCGCCCGAGAATACCCAGGGGTGGAATCTGTCGAGCGACTCCTCTTTGCCTCGCTTGAGTATGATCCGTTTATATCCCATAGCGGCTTATTTGAGGAAAGTTCTGAAAATATCGTTCATGTTGGCATACAGCAGCAGTAGCAGCAGGAATGCCATACCTATCATCTGAGCCCACTCCATCACCTTCTCGGGCACCTTGCGGCGTGTCACTACCTCCCAGAGCAGGAACATGATATGGCCGCCGTCGAGACCCGGTATGGGGAGTATGTTCATGATCGCCAGAGCCACCGACAGGAAAGCCGTAACGCTCCAGAACGACATCCAGTTCCACTTCTCCGGGAACATATCGCCTATCGCTCCGAAGCCGCCGAGGCTCTCGGCACCCTCTTTTGAGAAAATATGCTTGAGCGAGCCGGCATAGTTGGTGAGCATCGTAGTGCCGTCGCTCACACCTTGCGGGAATGCTTCGAGCAGGTTGTACTGCACGATCACCGGCTCGTAAATATCGGTGGGCTGTCGGAGTTGGAATCCGAGCTTGCCGTATTTGTTGGGCGTGGCTTTGAGGCGGAGCTCCGAGCCGTCGCGCAGCACGGTGATGTCGACCGGCTTGCCGGCATACTGCTGAAGGGCCGGCGTAAGCTCGGTGTAGCTGGGAGTGCGGATTGTGTCGACGGCTATGAGGCGGTCGCCGGGGCGTATGCCGGCTTTCTCGGCAGCCTCGCCGCCCACGGTCTTGTCGACCACCACCGGCACACGCATCGCCATGAATGCCTTGGCCTCGTTGATGCGGAAGAGGAATCCGTCGGGTATCTCGATGTCGACCGTGTCGGCCCCGCCGTTGCGTATCACCGTGACGGTCTTGGCCTCAAGCATACGCAGCATCATGTCGGAGTCGGCGGCGTCGAGCAGCTTGCCGTCGGCCATGTAGGGGCGGTCGCCGTTGCGGAATCCCGCCTCCTGAGCCGCCGGCACAAAGTCCATACCCTCCTCCATACGGTCCAGAGGTATATATTTCGTGCCCCAGTACCATGCCATGCCGGCATAGATCAGTATCGCCAGAATGAAGTTGAAGAGCACACCGCCGGCCATCACAAGCAGACGCTTGTAGGCCGCCTTGGAGCGGAACTCCCACGGCTTGGCCGGCTGAGCCATCTGCTCGCGGTCCATCGACTCGTCGATCATGCCCGCTATCTTGCAGTAGCCGCCGAGCGGAAGCCAGCCGATGCCGTACTCGGTGTCGCGCCACGACGTTGCGCGTGTCTCCTCGGTTTCGCCCGGCTTGAGTGGCTTGGCTTTCGGTTTCCACTTCACAAGCGAGAACCATGGGTTGAAAAACAGATAGAATTTATCGACCTTTATGCCGAAAATCCTTGCGAATATGTAGTGCCCGAACTCGTGCACTATCACCAGAAAGGCGAGTGCCGCGATAAGTTGGGCTGCTTTGATCAGGAACGTTTCCATTCGGTAGCGTGGGGTAGGGTAGTTGTTTTATTTCAGATTTTCAATAGCGGCCACAGCCTGCTCGGCGCGGGCTCGTGCCTCGGCGTTCGATGCCACATAGTCGTCGTAACCCGGGGCGGCGATGTGCGTGCTGCTCTCGAGCGTTGAGGCTATCACAGGGTAAATGTCGGTGAAGCGTATGCGGCCGCGGCGGAAAGCGAGATTGGCCACCTCGTTGGCAGCGTTTATCACGCACGCTGCAGTGCCACCGCGCTGCAGAGCTGTCTGCGCAAGAGTAAGACACGGAAACCGCTCCGGGTCGGGAGCTTCGAACGTCAGCTGTGCATAGGCTGCCGGCTCAAGATGCTCCGCTGGCATAGGCAGGCGCCGGGCGTCGGCCAGGGCGTAGCGTATCGGCAGGTGCATGTCGGGATTGCCGAGCTGAGCCTTGATAGCGCCGTCGGCAAACTCTACCATCGAGTGCACGATCGACTGCGGGTGCACGATAGCCTCTATGCGGTCGCCGGCGATACCGAAGAGCCACCGTGCCTCGATTATCTCAAAAGCCTTGTTGATCATCGTGGCCGAGTCGATAGTGATCTTCTCGCCCATGCTCCAGTTGGGGTGGCGCAGAGCGTCAGCCACCGTGACATCGCGCAGCTGCTCGGCCGTGAATGTGCGGAACGGGCCACCCGAGGCAGTGATTATCAGCCGGCGCACCGTCGACGGGTCCTCGCCGCGTAGGCACTGGTGTATGGCGGAATGTTCGGAGTCGACCGGCACGATTGTCGAGGCCGACTCTTTGAGAAGCCTCTCGATCAGCTCGCCGGCCACCACGAGAGTCTCCTTATTGGCGAGCGCTATCCGCTTGCCGGCGCGTATGGCGTGAATCGTCGGCTCAAGGCCGCTGTACCCTACGGTAGCCGTCACCACCGTGTCGAAGTCAGGGCGCTCCATAGCCTCGGCCAAAGCCGATGCTCCGGCCGCCGTCTCGATGCCGGTGCCCGCCAGAGCCTCCTTCAGCTGCGGGTATAGCGTCTCGTCGGCTATCACAGCCAGATTTGGGCGAAACTCGCGAGCCTGCTCGATGAGCAGATCCACATTGCGCCCTGCGGCCAGCACTGTTGGGCGGAAAAGCTCCGCAAAGCGGCGCACCGTGTCGAGCGTCTGCGTGCCGATAGAGCCTGTCGATCCGATTATTGCTATATTTTGCATTAATTGATAGCTGGATATTATCAATCGGCAAATTTACACCAAAAATTTCATATCCACAACCATAATTTTGCTCGCTCTCGCGAGGTCGAATCCTTCCGAGCTCGGCGATATCCACCCGGATTATTTTATAATAATGTTGTGAGGGTTTTGTAATTCAAAATTTTATTCGTAATTTTGTAACGTAATTAAACGTATACCCCTTATCATGCACATCATCTCACGGAAGACATTGACCGTTTACTATCAGAATCATCCCCAGGCAAAAGAAGCTCTGGAGGACTGGTACTCCAAGACCAAGAAGAGCAGTTGGACTTGCTTTGCGGATGTGCGAGCCACCTTTAATTTTGCTGACAGCGTAGGCAATCAGCACTATGTGTTCAATATTAAGGGGAATGATTTCCGATTGATTGTCGTAGTTCAATTTAAGCACCAACACGTTTTTATAAGGTGGGTCGGAACTCACGCAGAATATGATAAAATAAAAGATGTCTCACTGTTATAATAAGATTGTTATGGAAACAATTAAGACAAAAATCGAAAACGAAGCTCAGTATGACTGGGCGATGGGGCGTATTGATGAACTGCTACCGAAGGTAAATGATGAGACTCCGGACGATGATCCCAACAGCATTGAGCTGTATCTGCTGTCCGCACTTGTTGAGGAGTATGAAGATGTTCATTATCCTATCGGTACGCCCTCGTTGATAGATATTCTGAAACTTCGCATGTATGAAATGGGTCTCTCGCAGGCTGCCCTCGCTAAGAAAATCGGGGTTAGCCCTTCTCGCATCTGTGATTTCCTGTCAGGAAAGAGTGAACCGACGATGCAGGTCGGCAGACGCATCTCGAAAGAGTTGAATATTGACCCGGCAATTGTGCTCGGGGTCTGATATAAGAGTCTGTTTTGACACAGCCTCCTTCGAGTCTGATCTTTCCCCCTCAAAGAATGCGCTCTCGAACTCGGAGGTCGGGTCCTTCAGGGCCCGACGGTGCCACTCACGCCTGCCGGCAACGGCAGGAGCTGAAGCACCCGCGCTCCGAATTTGCACGGTTTTTGGCTTCAGACGGGCTCTGGCGGGGCGGTTTTGAGGGTGTGCGGCATCATGAGCGACGAGATTTTTGTTAAAAAACGTTTGAAGTAGAAGAAAAATGCCTAAATTTGCGGTGATTGCGTTTTGCGCAAATCGTTGAACCCTGAATCATTTATCACCTAAACAATAATTCATCATAAATCGTATGAAAAACCTCATCAAAATCGTGATGCTTGTCATGGCAAGCGTGTTGGTCACACCCGCTATCACACCCTCTGTCTACGCTCAGACCGAGAAAGAGATCAAACAGAATAAAAAAGATGCCCAGAAGCAGGGCAAACAGCTTGCAAAGCAGCTCAAAAAAGAAAAATGGACATATGCCGGAGCTGCACCTCTTGAGATAGCAGCTGAGCGTTTTCTCTTAGCTACAGAGTTCAGCAACGATAAGTATCGCGAGTCCACCCCGATCATCACCGATGCCGAAAGTATAACCCGCGGAGAGTCGAAAGCCCGCTCGGCTGCCGAGAACGACCTGATCCGCGAGATTCAGACAGCCATCAAGGGCGAGATCACCTCTATGACAGGCGATGCCGGCGGAATGTATCAGGACACTCAGGTAGATACCTATGTGCGCAAAGTGGCCCGCGAGCTCAACGGCGATGTCAAGAAATATTTCACCGTATATCGTAAGGAGGCTAACGGAAAATATACCGTCAAATGCTACTATTCGATACCTAATGTGGCATCAAGCGCAGCCTTCAAGCAAAGCGTACAGAATAATGCCGACTTTGCAAAGATGGTAAAAGAGATGCTCGGCGAGTGATCTTCCCTTTTAGTTTTTAATCATCTGCATAATCCGATGTCTATATGGCTTCGGATTATGTTTGTGATATTCATATAAGTAAATGAAACGTTTTTTACTTCTTGCATGTGTGGCAATGATCGGATATTTCGGTGCGGTACACGCCCAGAGCCCCGAGCAGATTTCCAAGATTGAAGAAATCCAAAGCCGCGCAGATGCTTATTACTACGCTCAGTCGTCGCCGGAATATACCTCCCGAAAGGCTATGGACAGCGCACTGGAGGAGCTTGCCCGCTCGATACACTCGCTCATCACCGTGGATATAGTGGAGCAGAACGACCGCTACGATAGTCAAATGGTGGTCAAAGCAGCTGCCGCTCTCAACAATATCGGCAAGATCGAGTATGTGATCGAAAAAGACGGTGAGCGCCGTCATGTAGCTTTTGTTTATATAAGCAAAGCTGAGTATCGCAAAGAGATGGCTGCCGCCGCCGAGCGTGTGCGCGAGCGCATATTCAGCCTGATCGAGGAGGCTCAGCTTCAGGAGAGCAAGCTCAATATAGCCGAGACGCTGAAATATCTCAACTGGGCGCTTCATCTGGCCAAGTACAACAAGATAAACGACCGCAACGCGCTCACCGACAATCGCCAGGTGCAGTCGTGGCTCGACGACAAGATAAAAAGTATCTTGAAGAACATTGATATTACTCTTGCCACCGAAGAGGTAGGGTACGACGACCGCGATGTCAACCACTATACGGTCAATCTGTATGTCACCTACGCCGACCGCCCGGTGTCGAGCCTCGACATAAGCTACTTCAATAATACCGAAAACCGCGTTGTGGCTGTGAAAAACGGCGAGGCCGCCCTCAAATATCCCGATCTGGCCGGGCGCAAAGATGTGACGGCGCGCATACTCTACGCTTACAGCGGCGACGACGATCTGGAGGAGGATCTCATCAAGGCATATGCCCAGATGAAGCCTACCGACTACAGCTCGATCAACACCAAGAAAATCGGAGTGAAGGTAAACAAAAAGATGGACCAGGTGGCTGCCGACAAAAAAAATAACGGCGCAATGATAGATTACGCCGTAGCCGAAGAGTCGGCCGGCATACCACCGCAGGTCAAGAAGCTCCGCAAAGAGGTAGAGCGCACATTTCTCGACAACACCGCCGATGGAGCCCCGTATATCAGGACCATGAAAGATATAGAGGCTGCCCTACGTTCGGGCGACTATGAGTCGGTTTACGCAGTTTTCGAGCCCGACGCGCTCGAAAAATTCCAGATGATGACCAATACCGGACGTATCAGCGTGAGCAAGACTCCCGACTACAAGCTCGAAAGATCAGCGCAATATATCCGCGGAGGCCGTATCCCCGTGTCGGTGGCCAACGGCAAACATTCGCGCAACGAAAACATCGTGCTGCGCTTCAACCCTCAGACCGGGAAAGTGTCGAGCATCGGCTACGCCCTCACCGAAAATGCCGAAAACGACATTTTCCGCGACGCCCTCTGGGAGCTCGAATCGCGCTACGCCATGCTCAAATTCATGGAGGACTATCAGACGGCTTATACCACAAAAGATCTCGATTATCTCGATAAGGTGTTCAACGGCAATGCCATTATCGTGACCGGTAAGGTCAACTCTAAGAAACCGGCCTCAAAGAAAGGCAAATTCATGCTCGAAACAGACATGAATCTCGGCTCGCATAACGTCGACGGCGTGATATATACCGATTTCACCAAAGACGCCTACATGGATCATCTGGCCGACCGTTTCCGCCGCAACGCTTATATCTACCTTGTGTATCACGACGCCGTGATATCGCGCGCCGCCACACTCCCGGATATGAACGAGGCATACTGGATCCGTCTGAAACAGGACTACAACTCATCGTCGTACAACGACAAAGGGTACCTGTCGCTGCTGATCGGTATAAAGCCCGACGGTGCGCAGATATATGTGCGCACATGGACACCCAACCCGATGGACCTCGACTATCTCAAGAAGCAATATATCTTCCAGAAATCTGCTTCGGAGTGAAATGTCGACACACCCCCGGGAATAGTTAACCACCACCATTCCATTTTGATTGCAATAGAACTATGAAAAAAATCTTCTTTTTGGCAGCTCTGATCTGGGTCGCCTTCGCAGCCTCGGCACAGTTGAAGCTGGTGTATCCTCAGGCCAGAGTGAATCCCGGAGCCGTATTCGGCATCGACTATACATGGCCCGAGATCGATGCCGACGGCAACGATGTGGACAAGCAGGCTCTCGTAGTCGTCGAGTATTCAGGCCTCAACGCCTCCGTGGCCGAGCAGATGCAGATCTCGGCCGGCGACGTGATACCGAACAAAATTCAGACCGTCAAGCTTCCCGACGGCTCGGTGCGGACACTTGTCTTTCTTCCGGTCAAGACCACTGTGCTCTCCATAACGCCGCCGTCGTCCACGGGCTACAACTCCGTGCAGGCCACATTGCCCAAGCTCACCGACAAGACTGTCTACAGCCTCGAAGCGCTCCTCGACAAGAAGGTGCGCATCAGCGTAGAGCCGCAGCTCGATGTTGAGTCGGTCACAGTAATTCTTGACGATAACCGGAAGCAAGCTACGCCGGCTATATTTAATAATGTGTCGCTCGGACCCCACAAGCTCTCATTCCTGATGCCCGGCGCTCTGGTTATAGATCACGTCATTGATGTGACCGAGCAGCTCACCGAGTTCAACCCCGTCAGCGTCCCCGCTCTCGACATGCGCACCCTCCACTCGGTCACTATCGAGAGCTCCAAGTCGAACTCGTCGGTATACATCAACGGCAAGAAGGTGGCGCAGTCCACTCCGTATATCGCCAAGCTCCCTGCCGGCGGCCATACTATAAAGGTGGTGGATAACAACGATCCCGCCTCCTCCGATGAGCGTACCGTCAAAGTCGTCCTGAAGCAGCGAGCTGCTACCGAGCGGTTCACACCGTGCCGCAACAAGGAGTTCACCGTATCGGCCGTGGTCGACGGTCGCCGTGAGCCGTTCACACTCTATGTGAATGGTAAAAGTAGCTATGAGTATACAGCCGACCACAAAGGGGGCGACCAGATGAGCTTCCGGTTCAATCTGCCGGTAGGTGAGAAATACTCCTTTAAAGGCACATATCAGGGTCGTGAAGGGTCGCAGATCGTGTCGGTGTCGGAGCACATGAATCCCGATGTGGTGCTCAACATCAAGCGCCGGCGCCAGTTCCTGTGGCCCTGGGATCGCGAGTATGACGCAGCCCCGATAGGGTTTGCCGTGGGTTGGGTCCGCAAAAGATACACCGTAGAGTCGCGCGAAGGCGAGGAGCTATACCGCGGCCCCCTGGTATTTGATGATGAGGAGGGCGGCGACGGCGCCTGGATGAACGGCCTGCGCGTCGGTGCATCTTTCGACCCCACTTTCTGGAAAGGCTTCGGAATACATACCGGCCTGTACTGGGAGTGCTACGTGCGCAAGACCGATACCTACGACTTGGAGGATCACTACACCTCGTGGTATTCGAAATTCCAGGAGCACAACCTCGTGCTGCCGGTACACCTGTTCTGGGAAGCACCTTTCAGCCGCAAGGTAGCGCTCGCCGTGCATGGCGGTGTCAGCTTTGACTATTGCCTGTCGCGAAAGCTCTCCGGCTATCACTTCGAGTACGAGGGAAACGACTATGAGATGCTATACAATATGCTCAAAGACAAGCAGGAAGTGTGCGTCGAGTTTCCCGACCGCTTCGGCATGTCGTGGGATGTGGCACTCCAGATGCGCTTAGGCCCCATCGTGATAGGGGCGGAGCTGTCGATGCCCTTGAAAAAGCATACTTTCGAGCTTGATGGAGAAAAGTTCACCACCAAAGCCTTCCGCCAGGCTTTCACTCTGTCGTATGTGTTCAGCGGACACTAATTTTAAATTCCAATGAAAAGATTCATCATATACCTCATAATGCTTGCCGCCGGCATCTTCGGCGCGCAGGCTCAGATCGACTTCAAGCCCCGCACCTGGGAGATAGTATCAACCACCGACGTGCGCGGCAAGATTGTAAACGAGAGCGGTAGCCTCAATCAGATCAACGTGGCGGCTATGCATGTCGACTGGCCCGTTGACGCCAAAGGGAAACCTGTCAAAGAAGCTCTGATACAGATACACTATAAAGGATTCCCTGCCGACGAGGTGGCAAAGATGGTCGTTATGACATCGCCCGATACTCCCGTCAAGGTGGTGACAAATCCGACAGGTGTCTCGACTGACGTGTTTGTGCCGCTCAACACCACCGAGATCACTCTGCGAAGCAGCTCCGGCAAGTATAATGAAGCGACATTCGTCATTCCCGAAAAACTTGCCGACCACACCGTCTACAGCATCGATGTGGAGATGCAGCAGCTGCACACCGTCATCGTATCGCCGCGTACCAACCCCGGCACATCCGTCACAGTGTCTCTCAGCAGAGCCGACCAGGATGCAAAAGCCGATCAATCCGAGCAGTGGGACGCACGCGCGGTGCCCGCCACATTCGAGAATGTGCCCAACGGACAGTATGAGATCGTTGTGCGAAACAACGGCCGCGCCTATGCCGTCGACGTGATGGTCGACAATTTCAACACCAACTTCAACTCCGACAATACGGCCAAGCTCGATCTGCGCAGCCGTAAGAAAGTATCGCTGCTGTCGCCCAACAATAATAACGTGACCTTCTATGTCGACGACCGCGCCGTCGGTTCAGGCTCGGGCACCGAAGTCGAGCTCCCCTACGGTTCGTACACCGTGGCAGCCAAACTGGGCGACCTCACAGCTGAAAAAAGTATCACCGTGAGCGACGACTCCGACGATATGATATACCTCTCGCCCCAGGCCATGAAGACGATCGAGATCGTCGGCATGTACAACGGGCAGCTCGTCGAGACAACCATATACAGCGACAAGAGTGTATCTGAAGCGGGTAGAGGCGGAGCAAAAGCCGTGCACAAGTATACTCTCCCTACCGACGGCACGGAGTACAACTTCACACTCTGGTACGGCGGCAGCAAGGCGCGCAAGAGCATACGCTTCAAGCCGGGCATGGACACCGACTATAAGGTGAAAATCGGAGGTCGCCGCAAAGCACAACTTGTGGATTACGACAACGACAAGTGGGGCTGGGATTTCGACTTCGTGGTAAAGCAGATCAAGGTGTCTACCGAAGTTGAGACAGGCGAAGAGCAGACCATCAGCACAAACGGTGTGTGGGACGACGGCTTCGGATGCTGGCTCAAAGGGTTCAGCACAGGTTTCCACTTCAAGCCCGCCTTCAAATTCGGCTTGGGTCTCTACACCGGCCTGTCGATGGAGATCTACTTCTCCTCAGGCTCCGAGCCGGTGGGCGACTACGACAAATATTTCGAGTGGGATCTCAGCATACCGCTCCATGTGATGTATCAGTTTGCGTTCAGCAATAAGATCGCTGTCGGGTTCCACACCGGGCCCAGCATCAACTACGCTATCTACGGCACATATTACGATATCGACAGCTTATTCAGCGACGATACTGAATCGTACGGCGAAGATAAATTCTTTGACGACTTCTGGGGCAATGCACCATGGCCTAAGCGCCTCAGCTGGAATTGGGATTTCGGACTCTTCGCACGCTTCGGCCCGATATCGATACATGGCTCGCTATCCTACGGTATGAACGATTTAGGGTGCTACCCCGACTTCGGCGAGAAACCCAAATCGGTGATGAACAAACGCTCCATCGGTCTGGCCATAGCCTTCTAAACGCATATGAAGAGAATAGCACCTTTCATACTGCTTCTGGCCTGCTTCGGCTCCCGGGCGATGGCTCAATCGGGTCTGACGTCGGATTACGACGACTTTCTCAAGAGCGCGCTGGACGAGTACTCCTCGTTTGTCGATCAGATAAACAAAGAGTATGCTGATTTTCTTGCACTTCCGTGGGAAGAAGTCAAGCCCGAGTTCCGCAAACGCCCCGTGCAGCCCCGGCCACCGCAGCCCATCTTTGAGGAGTACAGAGAGCAAGAGCGCGACAACCGCGCCATAGACTACGATGAGATCGTAGCCCCGCCCGCACCCCGCCCGCAGCCTGAGCCCGTCAACCCGCGGGTGGTCAAGCCTCAGGAGTCGGATCAGTGGCTCAACTTCAACTATCTCGGCCTGAACGAGAAAGTGCGCCTGGGCGATCGGCAGAAGTACCGCATACGCGGCACCTCCGACAGCGATGTGGCCGATGCCTGGCGCAAGCTATCCTCGTCAGGGCTCGATGCCACGCTGAGCGACTGCCTCGCTCTCCGCTCCAAATACGCCCTCTGCGACTGGGCATACCTGCAGATGCTCAATCAGATAGCCGAAACATTCTGCGGCAACAGCGACGAAGCTACCCTGCTGGCGGCGTGGCTATACTGCCAGAGCGGCTACGATATGCGTCTGGCCCGCGACGCCTCGCGCAAGCTCGTGCTGATGTTCTCGTCCGACAATATAATCTACGGCACATACTATCCGGCACGCAACGGGCGCAACTACTTCCCATATGGCAAAGTGAGCGGTGGCGTCACACTCTCGAGTGCATCGTTCCCCAAGGAGCAGCAGATGAATCTCAACCTGACGCAGCTCCCCAAGCTCCCCTCCAAGACCTCTTCGCCTCGCCGTCGCGAATCGTCGCTCTACCCGGAGATGAACTGCGAAGTGGTGTCAAACCCCAATCTGATAGACTTCTTCAACCTTTACCCCAACTCGCAGTCTCCCAACAATCTGATGACACGCTGGGCTACGTATGCCAACACTCCGCTCTCGGCCGAAGCACGCGATAAGATTTATCCCGTGTTTCGCGAAGCTTTAGCCGGAAAGTCGAAGCTGGAGGCCGTGTCGCGCATACTCAACTGGGTGCAGACCGGGTTCGTATACGAGTACGACGATACGGTGTGGGGCGAGGACAGAGCTTTCTTCCCCGATGAAACTATCTACTATCCGTATGCCGACTGCGAGGACCGCGCCATCCTTTTCTCGCGTCTTGTGAGAGATCTCGTAGGGCTTGACGTACTGCTCGTATATTATCCCGGACACCTGGCATCGGCTGTGAATTTTCCCACCGAGGTAACCGGCGATTATGTGGTGGTCGACGGCAAGCGTTTCACCATCTGCGATCCTACCTTCATCTACGGCGCTCCGGTAGGGTGCACAGCCACCGGAATGGACAACTCCACAGCTAAACTTATCCTGCTAAAACGCTGAGACCGGGATAGATCGAACCAAGCGAGGGTGTGTCTTCAAAGATGCACCCTCTTTGTTGATGAAAGTGTCAACAAAAACAATTATATTTGCGTTGTAAATGGAGAGGCCGGGCCGAATGCCCGGCGGTATCTGCAACGTCTCAACTATACTGCATCGTGAAACTTGCCGCTGCGCTCCGTACCACCGCCCGCGTGATAGCCCGCACGCTGATGATAATCTTGCTGATTGTCATCATCGTGCCGTTTTTGCTATATATCCCCTTTGTGCAGGATTTTGCCAAGGATGTGGCCATCGAGCAGGTGTACCGCTCCACAGGCATGCGCATCGACCTTGAGCGTGTGCGCCTGCGCTGGCCGCTGCGTGTCAGCCTCGAAGGGCTGAGTGTCACCGAGCCCGACGCCACCTACCCGATGGTGCAGGCTGCTTCGGCGGCTGTCGACGTGAAGGTGATGCCGCTGCTGCGTGGCAACATCGAGGCCTGCGGGCTCGACCTGCAGCAGGTGCGCTATCAGATGGGCACCGCCGATTCGCTGATGTATCTGGTGGCTCAGATAGAGCGCGCTGACGTCAACGACGGCTCTTTCGGCCTCAAATCGGGCGATGTGGATGTCGACTGCATGAACGTCGACGGTGTGAAGGTGCGCCTTGTGATGCGCCCCGACACAGTGCCGGCCGACACCACACCGCCGTCGGCCAACACGATGCGGATACGCGCCCGCCGCATAAATATGACCCGCGTGAGCTACACCATGCGGATGCTCCCCACAATCGACTCGCTCTCGGCCGACATCGACCGCGCCACGCTCACCGACGGCCTTGTCGACCTCGGCCGCTCGTACATCCATGTGCGCTCGCTGGCCGTCGACTCCGTCTCGGCTGCTTATTTCTACCCCTCGCCCGCATATTTGGCAGCACACCCCGAGCTGAATGTCGCTGCGCCGGCCGACACTACACTCACCGCGTCGGTGCCGTGGCTTATTGAGGCCGACACGCTGTCGCTCACAGGCCGTCGCGCCGTCTACGGCAAGAGCGGAGCGCGCCCGCAGCCGGGATTCGACATGAACCGTATCGAGGTGTCCGACATCGACATCCGCATCCGTCAGTTCATGAACCGCGGCACCTCCATACGGGTGCCCGTCGAGATGATACGCGCCACCGAGCGGTGCGGCCTCGCTCTTTCGGCATCAGGTACATTCGAGATGGATTCCGTGGCCATGCGTGCCGACGATTTCCTGATCCGCGCAAACTCATCGGAGCTCGCCGTGAGCCACGCTTTGATGGGTATGGGCGATATGACCGCCGATCCCGACTTGCCGCTGGCTATCGAAGCGACAGCCCGCATCCGTCCGGCCGATGTGGCTTTGGCTTTCCCATCGATGCGCGCCATGCTCATGCCTCTGGACCGACGCGGGGCTCTTACACTCGCTGCCGATGCTTCCGGCACACCCTCGCATATCGACATACGCCGCCTGCAGCTCAACGCCGCCGGTGTGGTCAAGCTGCTTGCTACCGGCGCTGTCGACTATCCGATGGATCCCGACCGTCTGGGCGGCCGAATGAACCTCGACGGCTCCATATCCGACGGCTCGCTGATAGCCAAGATACTTCCCGCCGGATCGCTCCCCGCCGGGCTGCATATACCGGCCATGGCACTGAAAGGCGATGTGGATTATCGCCCCGGACCTGCCGTGACAGGGTCGTTGACGGCCACCACACGTTCCGGACGCGTGGCTCTCGACGGCAGCTGGGTGGCTCGGGCTGAAAGCTACGACGCCGATCTGCGGCTGCACAACTTCCCCGTCGACGCCTTTATGCCTGAATACGGTATAGGGAGTGTCACGGCCTCGCTCACCGCACGCGGCCGGGGGTACAATCCGCTCGACCCCTCCACTCGCATCTCGGCCGACCTCGATGTGGCCTCTATAGAATACAAAGGCGAGCAGATACACGACATCACAGTCACGGCCACAAAACAGGGACCCGACGCTACGGCCGCCGTGCGCTCGTCGTACCCGCTGGCCGATCTCGATCTCAACCTTGCGGCACGTGTGCTCCGCGACAGCTGCACATGGGACCTCGACGGCTCAATACGCCACCTCGACCTGCAGGCTCTTAAGCTTATGACCGACACCTGCAGCGGCTCAGTCAATATCTCAAGCACAGGCACATATAAAATGCGAGGCGGCTATGTCGACGCCACAGCGAGCATCGATCGCCTCGACTGGCTCCTGCCTGGGATGCACCTCATCGCTGATGATGTCGACGCCACAGTGTCGACATCGGCCAAAGCCGTGGCTGCCGACGCCTCGACAGGCGACTTCTCGCTCAGATTCCGCTCCGACACTCCCCTCGACTCGCTTATGGCACGCATATCGGCTCTCCCGGCCTTTGCCGACTCGGTGATTGCGCGACGCAGTCTCGATGTCGTCGCCCTGCAGCACGCCCTGCCTCCGCTGCGCGCATACATAGATCTCGGCTCCGACAATCTGGTGAGCCGCACTCTGGCGCAGAACGGGGTCGATGTAGGCTCGGCATTCTTAACGCTGAGCAACGACTCGCTGATACGCCTCACCGGCAACGCCCGTACCCTGCACTTCGGCTCCACAGCTATAGATTCGATCGACATGTCGGCATATCAGCGAGGCCCCAACCTCGTATACGACATAATGATGAGCAACGCACCCGGCACGATGGACGACTTCGCTCACGTGCGTCTCAACGGCTTCGTGTCCGGCAACCGCCTGAGCGCTTTCGCCCGGCAGAGCAACCTGCAGGGACGCGAGGGGTTCAATATCGGCCTTATCGCCACGATGCTCGACTCGGTGGCCACAGTGAAATTTGTGCCGCGCAAGCCCACAATCGCTTATCGCCGCTACCGCATAAACGACGACAATTTCGTGAGCTACAACCTGATGACCCGCAAGGTGAAAGCCGACCTTGAGCTCACCGATTCGCTCACATCGGTGCGCCTGTACACCCCCCTCGACTCCGCCGGCAACCCCTCAAGCCTTTCGGCCGCTATACGCAATCTACAGCTCTCTGACTATCTGGTGGTCAATCCGTTCGCGCCGCCGATCTCCGGCTCGCTCTCTGCCAACATTGATGTGAACTATGACGGGCAGGGGCTCACCGGCAAAGGCGATATCTCTCTGGCCAACCTGATGTACGACCGCCAGCGCGTAGGCGACATTGATGCCAACGTCGACGTGCTCACCGACCCCCGCACAGGGTTCATGCGTGCCGATGCCGCCCTGAAGATCGACGGACGCCCGTCGATGACCCTCTCCGGCCTGCTCAACGACTCCACGGCCACCGATCCGGTGCAGCTCGACCTCCGGGTGATTAATCTTCCGCTCGCCGTGGCCAATCCGTTCATCGGCAAGGATGTGGCGCAACTGCAGGGAGCACTCAAGGGGCGAATGAACGTCACCGGCCACGGCACCGACATGCTGCTCAACGGCGATCTGATGTTTGACTCGGCAGCCGTCAGAATCCCGATGGCCGGCACATTGATACACCTCCCCTCGGAGAATATCCCGGTGACAAACAGCGTCGTATCGTTCGACGACTTCGGCCTTACGGCTCTCAACGAGAATCCGCTGTACATCAACGGAACCGTCGATATATCCAACTTCGCAAACCCGGCCGTGAAGCTCAATCTATACGGCCACGATATGCTGCTTGTCGACTCCGACAAGCCCCGCGGAGCCGATGTGTACGGCCGCGGATATCTCGACTTCAACGCAAATGTCGAGGGCAACATGGACTTCATGCGCGTCAACGCCATGGTCGACCTCCTCTCGGGCTCAAATGTCACCTACGTTCTCTCGGCATCGCAGTCGGCACAGCTCTCGCAGGGCAGCAGCAACGATATGGTGCACTTCGTGCAGTTCTCCGACACCACAGCCGTGGCCGCGGCCGACTCGCTGCGCACCGGCGGTATGGCCATGCTGCTCGACGCCGAGGTGATAATATCGCAAGGGAGCACCGTCAACGTCGATCTGTCGACCGACGGCAAGAACAAAGTGCAGATCCAGAGCCAGGGACAGCTCAACTACACCATGAGCCCCGTGATGCCCGACGGACGCCTTACGGGCCGTATCACCATCGACGACGGCTTCGTCAGATACACCCCGCCGCTGATGTCCGAGAAGCTATTCAATTTCCGTCAAGGCAGCTATGTGGCATTCACCGGCGATATCCTCAACCCCTCGCTCAGCGTTTACGCTACCGACGAGATTAAGGCCAACGTGACACGCTCGGGCGAAAACTCCCGTCTGGTGAACTTCGACGTGTCGGTATCCGTCACCGGCTCTCTCGACCGAATGAACGTGGCCTTCGACCTCTCCACCACCGACGACATCACCGTGCAGAACGAGCTCCAGTCCATGAGCCCCGACCAGCGGGCCAATCAGGCCATGAACCTGCTGCTCTACGGCGTGTACAACTCAAACGGCACAAACGGCAACGCCAACATCGGCGGAAATATCCTCTATTCGTTTGTCGAGTCGACCCTCAACAACTGGATGGCAAACAATATAAAAGGCGTCGACATATCGTTCGGCATCGACCAGTACAACCAGACCTACAACGGCTCGACATCGACAGCCACCAACTATAGCTACCACGTGTCGAAGACTCTCTTCAATGACCGCTTCAAGATAATCGTCGGCGGTAGCTACTCGACAGCCGCCGGCGCCGACGAAGATGTGGCCGAAAGTCTCTTCAACGATATCTCGGCCGAGTATATGCTCAACCGCTCCGGCTCGATGTACATCAAGATATTCCGCCACACCGGGTATGAGAGCATACTCGAGGGCGAGATCACACAGACCGGCGTCGGCTTCGTGTATCGCCGTCGGCTGCAGTCGCTGCGCGACATGTTCAGATTCAAGAAAAAATCAGCACAGACCTATGACCCGACCTCACAGCAATAGACTCCCGGCCTTGCGTCTGCCGGCTTTGGCGGCTGCTGTATGCGCCATCCTCATTGTGGCAGTAGGCTGCTCCACCACAAGCCGTCTGGCTCCCGACGAGATACTGTACACAGGCCTCAAGAAGGTCGACATTCAGCATCCCGACAGCGTCCGTGTGCCCGAAGGAGTGCGCTCAAAGCTCACATCGGCCGTGGCCGTGAAGCCCAACAACGCCCTTACGGCGTCGGTGCGCATACCGTTTCCGCTGGGGCTGTGGGTCTACAACCATGGGTGCGACACTTGCGGCGGCATCAAAGGGTGGATATATCGCCGCTTTGCCAAAGACCCTATCCTGGTGAGCGATGTGCGCCCTCAGCTGCGCACCCACATGCTCTCCGATATGCTTGCCGCCGACGGATATTTCGACAATAGCGTCGACTACTCGCTCGTGAGCGGCCGCAACAAGAAGAAAGCCTCGATTGAGTATACCATACACACCGGTCCGGCTTATCTGATCGACTCTATCGAGCTGCTCCCCGACAAGTCGCACCTGAATCATTCGATCGACTCGGTGGCCCGTCGGTCGAAATATTTCCGCCCCGGCAGCCGCTACTCCACCGACTCGCTCTCGGCTCTACGCGTTAATATCGCAAACGCCATGCGCAACCGCGGATACTACTTCTTCAACCCCAACTATATCGAGTTTCTTGCCGACTCGACCATCACCCGCGGGCGCATCGCCATGCGCCTTACCCTGGCCGACAATATCCCCTCGTTTGCCCTGAAGCGCTACCGCACCGGGCAGATCACCACTACCGTATACCGCAATCAGGGTGGAGGCACTCCCGACACGATGATGACTTCGCGCGGCCGCGTTATCGTGATGCAACCCGCCCGCCTGCGCGACTCGCTGATACCTGAATGTATAGCTTTCCGTCAGGGAAAATACTTCTCGGTGCGCGACATGGACCGCACCCAGACATACCTGTCGCGACTGGGCATATTCAACGGCATCGAGATCAATGCCATACCCGACACAACCGCCGCGACGCCCACGCTCAATGTGATGGTCGACTGCACGTTCGACACTCCGCTCGAAGCTAATCTTGAGGTGAACGTGTCGTCGAAGTCGAACTCTTATCTCGGCCCCGGCGTGACTTTCGGCGTGACCAACCGCAACCTCTTCGGCGGCGGCGAGCAGTTCAACGTATCGCTCACCGGTGCTTACGAGTGGCAGACCGGGGGCGACCATCGCAGCAGCGGCTCGATCTTCAACTCCTACGAGGTGTCGCTGTCGTCGTCGCTCGCTTTCCCCAGGCTCCTTGCTCCGCGCTTCATACCGCGCCGGCGCCGTCAGGTCAACTGGACTCGCATCAACCTGTCGGCCGACCTGCTCAACCGCCCCCACTATTTCCGTATGGCCGAGTTCAATACATCGTTTGCCTACGACTGGCGCGTGAGCCGGCACGTCACAAACAGCTTCACACCGTTCAAGATCTCGTACACGAAGCTGATCAACACCACGGCCGAGTTTGATTCGATAATGGCCACCAACACTGCCATAGCCGAGAGCTTCCGCTCGCAGTTCATACCTCAGCTTACCTATTCGTACAACTACAACCGTACCTTCGGAGGCACCAACAACCTCGATATACAGTTCAACCTCCAGGAGGCCGGCAACCTCTTCTGGTGCATCTGGGAGGCGTGCGGCAAGAAGGACGAAAAGACTCTTTTCGGCACACCGTTGTCGCAGTTTATCAAAGGGCAGCTGCAGGTGGTGTACGGCTACCGTATGTTTGGCGACAACTGGATAGTGACCCGCGGCCTTGTCGGTGCAGCCCACGCCTATGCCAACTCATCGGAGGTGCCGTACTCCGAGCAGTTCTACTGCGGAGGCGCCAACTCGGTGCGTGCATTCACGGTGCGCTCCATCGGCCCCGGATCGTATCGGGCTCCGGCCGGCGAGCGCGGCGGCTATTTCGACCAGACCGGTACATTCAAGTTTGAGGCAAACGTCGAGTACCGCTTCCCGATCTTCGGCCCGCTCCACGGCGCATTGTTTGTCGATGCCGGCAACGTATGGCTGCTGCGTCGCGACCCGCAGCGTCCGGGCGGCGAGCTGCGCGCGGCGACATTCCTCAAAGATCTGGCACTCGGCACCGGTGTCGGGCTGCGTGTCGACATAAGCATGCTCGTGGTGCGCGGCGACCTCGGTATCGGCATCCATGCACCCTACGACACCGGTCGCTCCGGCTACTACAACATGCGCTCCTTCGGCCGCTCCTTAGCTTTCCACCTCGCCATCGGCTATCCGTTCTGATCCTCTCCGGACGATGAAATCCGAATATCTCAGGCACGGTGTCAGAGCCGTTACGGCGCCGGTGGCGGCAAGTCCGCTCTTCTTCTTTGCCGTGGCTCTGCTGGGATCTGTCCCGACGATTGCCTACGCGATCCTGGAGTCGGCGAAGATTCTCCACTTCATAGCCTACTCGGTGTGCGACGGCGTGGCCATTGCATATATTCTGTCGGTTGTAGCTATGGCCTTCAGGGCAACTGCACCGCGGAGGGTTTATAAAGCTCTCTGCCTTGTGCCGCTGTCGGGGTGGGCGATGCTCGAGACCGGGAGCGTGCTCACCACCGGATGCCTGATATCGTCCGACACGCTCGCCCTGATGATGGAGACCGACTCGGCAGAAGCATCAGGTTTTTTTGCGCAATACTTCACTGCCTCCTCTCTTATAGGGCTGATATGCATCGTAGCCGCGGTGATTCTGCTGACGTTGCTTTTAAGAATCGTTTTCGCCCGGCTCTATTCCTGCCGAATAGGCCGGGGCGCTATTGCCTGCGTGCTTCTTGTGCTTACGCTGACAGGTATTTATCGCTCAGCCAAGCTCCTGCGAGGGCTGTTTGTTGGCGATCTCACCGAATTTTTGGCGTGGGAGGCGTATACCGACGGGAATCCGGAGCTGACAAATGGCCGTGAGTACGGGAGTGCGCCCGGTGTTGTCAAGGTGCCTCTGCTCGTGCATGGTTACCGGCTTGTTAACGGCCGGTACGACCGATGGATCGACCTGCAGCGGCAAGCACTTCAGACGCCCGTTCAGGTAGCCGACTCGGCTGATTTCAATATCGTAGTGGTGATAGGCGAATCGTTCATCAAGGCACATTCTGAGCTTTACGGATATTACCTTCCCACCAATCCGCGGCTTAAGGCCGAAAGCGACAGTGGCCGTCTGATTGCATTTTCCGACGTCGTGACGACATCCAATTTTACAACCCCCTCGCTGCGCAACCTCCTTAACCTGAACGACACATCGCGTGGCGAGCAGTGGAGCGACGGCGTGTATTTCCCTTTGGTGATGAAAAAAGCCGGATATGCCGTGTATCTGTACGACAATCAGACCGTCAGCACAACATCTGATGTCGGCATCTCCCGTATGCTATACGCCCCTGAGATATGCCGGGATGTTTACAGCGTGTATTCCGATTCGCTATTCAGCTTCGACGGCCATTTCGTCGACTACATCAGCCGCAGATATGCACCCCGCGAAATCACGGGCCCGAAGCTTGTGATATATCATCTGATGGGGCAGCACTTCCCCGCCGCCGATCGGTACCCCGCGCCGGGACAGTTCACCGCTGCCGACATCACTGTCGACCGGCCGTGGCTCACACCCGAACGCCGCGCCCAAGTGGCACAATACGACAACGCCACACTCTACAACGACTCGGTGGTGTCACTTATCATCTCGCGCTTCCGACCGTCGGCTACCGTGCTGTTCTACTTCTCCGACCACGGTGAGGACTGCTGGGATCTCGCGCCGATGGAGGCGCGCAACCGCCGTATGCCCGACGACCCTCAGTGGGTAGAGCGCCAGTTCAGCGTGCCGTTCTTCGTATGGATGTCAGATGCATTTATCGAGCGTCACCCCGAGCATGTGCGGTATCTGCAGCAGCAGAGCGTACACCCCTTCTCGCTCGATCATTTAGGGCGCCTTGTGCTCACCCTCACCTCTGTCACAGCGCCATGTGCCAACGGGCCATCGCTCCCTGCATCCTCGCAGCAGTGATGAGGAGCTCGCGCCGGTATATATGAAATTCGGGCGCATCAGCTATTGCCGGCGCGCCCGAACTATTTGATTTATCTGTCGCGGTATTATTCCGAAACGACTTCGAAGGGAATCTCTACAGCCACCTCTTTGTGAAGTTTGATAATGGCGGTGTAGTTGCCCACCTCTTTGACGGGGTTTTTGATCTCGATGATCTTGCGGTCGATGTTGTGACCGAGTTTCTCGAGAGCTTCGGCGATCTGGATAGCGGAAACAGAGCCGAAGATAGTGCCTGTAGAGCTGGTCTTGGCACCGATAGTGAGAGCTACGCCCTCGAGAGCCTGTGCGGCAGCCTCGGCATCAGCTTTGATTTTGGCGATCTTGTGGGCACGCTGGCGCTGGTTCTCGGCGAGTACTTTAAGAGCCGACTCGGTGGCGATCACAGCTTTGCCGTAAGGGATAAGGTAGTTACGACCATAGCCGCTTTTTACCTCAACAACGTCGTCCTTGTAGCCAAGGCCGTTGATGTCTTCTTTAAGTATAATCTTCATAGTGAGTTGTACGGCTTAAGGGGTTATTTCATAAGGTCGGTGACGTAGGGCAGCAGGGCGAGGTGACGAGCACGCTTAACGGCCTGAGCCACACGGCGCTGGAATTTCAGCGAGGTGCCGGTGATACGACGGGGAAGGATCTTGCCCTGCTCGTTGAGGAATTTTTTGAGGAACTCGGGATCCTTGTAGTCGATGTATTTGATGCCGCTGCGTTTGAAACGGCAGTATTTTTTCTTCTTAACGTCTACCGACAGGGGGGTGAGGT
>CAZPKH010000025.1:0-26292 GCA_964587165.1 uncultured Muribaculaceae bacterium | reverse complement strand
ACATCGCCGTGGCTACCAACGCCGGCCAGATCAAGACCGGTTCTGCAAGCCGCTCCGACCGTATGGCCAAGTACAACCAGCTGCTCCGCATCGAGGAGGAACTCGGCGCTGCCGCTCAGTATGGCTACGGCAAAAAGACCAAACGCCCCGAGGCATAATCACTCACACCTCTATATACAATATCGGCATCCTGCTCTGTAGCGGGATGCCGATATTGTATTATGGGGCAGGCTCTTGCCGTATCAGCGCACCATGCGCTTCTTGCCATCTATGATATAGATTCCGGCGGGCAGTTCGTCGACCCGGCAGTTGAGTTTTATGCCGGTGAGGGTGTAAATGCCTTGCAACGCGGGAGATATGACATTTTCCTGAGTACGCACACTCTCGATGCCTGAACAGTCGGCATCAAACGTCACCATGTGGTTTTCAGCATCCACGCTTACTTTTACATCGCCACCGGGCCATGTGTCGGGGGTCAGGAAAACACCTTTAAACACTTTGTGAGTGTGATATACAGAAGAGTGCGAATAGCAACTGCCCGAGTCGGTCAAATCAGCATCGGTCAATATAGGTTTGCTGAAGCCTGCATTTAATCGTTGGGTCATTACCGGATTATCAGGATCTGTCGAGGTGCTGAAGAATAGCTCGACTTTACGGTTGCCCTTTGGTACATTTACCAACCCCTCATAGCTCAGAGGGGCTATCTTTGGAATGTTAGTATAGTCGCTGTTTCCCTCAATATCAGCATAGAGAGCTTCGTAGTCGGGGTCGCGGACATATAATTCAGGAGTTGCATCTTCGGGAGAATCGACTTTTGTTAGCTTCATTCTATCCTCAATACAATTCATGTATATTTTGAGGTAGCCACCGGGCCAACCGGTCAGTATCCACTTGTCATCCTCCCCTGTCGGAATGCAACTCAGCGTAACTGTTTGTCCGTCGATCAGATCAGCGGCTGATATCTCTTTTTTATCAAAATATCCCGGGCCGTACCAACCTCTTGGCATCATCGCTTCGTTTTTATCCAAAAAGAAGTGAAAAGATTCGTCTCCCTCCGGGATATATAATATTCGTTCATATACACGGTCGCTGATATTGTCGCCGATATTGGCGAGCCACCATTGGTCGTCGGTACGGGTGTCTTTGTCTCCTTGTGAGGTGCCGATATAGTAGAGTACATCTGCCTCGGGTTGATACGGACCTTCATACAAGCCTGTATGCATCACCGAGCCCTCCATGGTGAAATCGGGGCTTAGCCTAACCTGTACTTCGAAAGTATATTCGGGATCGTAATTTGACTCAGATCCGGGTTGGTGAACTTTAAATGATTCTGACCAACCCTCATCCCCGGAGGATAATTCGAGGGTGTAACTATCAAACCCTGTAGTTTTCACCGGGCTGTCGTAACCGTAGGTGTAAGGGCTGAAGAGGATACTTTCGTTTCCGCTCGCGCTATTATCAGATGATAAGCGTGAGAAAATGCGGAATACGCCGGTATCATCGTTAAGTTTATGTGCTTTAATCGTGCCCCTGAAGAGTCCTTTGACTCCGGGAACGGCATAAAGTTTCTGGACCCGGTTTTCGCTCTCAGAGGCAGTAGGGATTTTGTAATTACCATCTGCGCAATTTTCGGAAGCATCAGCATAGATATACTCCATCTTTTCAGGGTCATATACCCATATAGTCCATATGCCATTGGAACACGGTACTCGTTGCATATAGCTCCCGGCTGTTTCCGGTGTGACCGTGAAAGTGCGGGTTGCAGCGGCGAGTTTCACGGTGTTGGTTTTAAGCGTGGCTTGGCCACTTGAGTCGAGCACGAATGTCGTGCCATCTACAGGCTCGTATGTCTGAGCGTCGGGGAGCAAACCGAAAGATATGGCATAGTCGCCGCTCACATCAGGGAGGCGATAGCCGCAAAAAAGCTGCGAGAGTACTTCGGCGGGGCTATCAAGCGATATGCCCGGCAGAATATCTTTTTTAATATAATAAAAAGAATAGGAGGGTCCGTATGTCATCACACCGGTGGTCATATTGATATGAACCTCCATGCTATAATATAGCGACCTGATATCCCGAATAGGAGAAGATGATGGAGTAGCTGCGACGAGATTTCCACGCACCAGCACGTTGCAGCCCCATTCATCTTTGAGTATGACTTCAGGGTTATCCAAAGTCAGCACTTTGCCGTCGGCAAGTCCTTTGAAAAAATCCTCCGGAGTTGCGAAGTTTTGTTCTGAAAGCCAAAACTTGTTGGAGCCCGACGCATAAACATTCGCCTGTTGCAGGATATTACTCCCGGTAGCTGTTTCGTAGATGATCGAGTTGGATCGATTTCCGTAGGTATTGTAAACGAATAGCTGCCGGGCATTCGCCGTAGGAGTGCACAGCATCAGAGCTGCAAGAAATGTGAGTATTAGATATTTCATATAGCTAAGTTTGGTGAAACAATCGGATGATATCAGATGAGACGGTAGAATACGTACGAATGATCGATATTTTGCAAATATATATAATTTATTATATTTTGCAAAATATTATTAATTAAAATGCAGACTTGCCGAGGATGTAATAAAGATAAAGGTTCGGCGGTCAGATGTTGCGGAAGGTGAATATGCGGCGGGAGTCGATGTGGGTTGTGGCGACCGGGAGGGCGCAGATATGGGGTGCGCGCGCCGAGCCGTGCGCGCCGAGAGTCACAGGGGCTACCTCCACGCGGGCTTCGTCCCATAGGCCGGATGCCACAAACGAGCGTAGCACCGTGGCGCCCCCTTCGACAAGCAGCGATGTGATTCCGTGGTGGTAGAGCTGATGAAGCATGTCGGGGAGTCCGTCGTAGTCGCGTTCTATCAGCCACCCCTCGTCCTCAGGCTCGGGCACTCGGCGGCTGCGGTCGAGCACCACGCGCAGCGGCTGCCGACCGGGGGCGTGCGGCCACGAGCGTACCGTCAGGCGCGGATGGTCGGCAAGCATTGTTCCGCTTCCCACTAAGATTGCGTCGTGATGTGAGCGCAGACGGTGCACCATAAGCCCCGAGAGCTCAGTGGAAAACCGATACGGGCCGTTGTCGCGGCTGTCGATATACCCGTCGGCGCTCTGTGCCCATTTGAGTGTGACATAAGGCCGCTGCAAGGTGTGGGCTGTGAAAAAACGGCGGTTCAGCTCCCGACACTCCGATGCTATCGGGCTTTCGGGGTCGAATATGTCGACTGTCACGCCGCCGTCGCGCAGCATCTTGATGCCCCGGCCGCCTACTTTCGAGAACGGATCGACCGTGCCTACCACGACGCGACCCACGCCGCGCTCGAGTATGAGCCGCGAGCATGGCGGTGTCTGGCCGTAATGGGCACAGGGCTCAAGGGTGACGTATATGGTGTAGGACGAAAGATCGGTGCTTTCGGGGATCTGTGCCAGGGCATTCACTTCGGCGTGCCCCTGACCGCACAGCCGGTGATACCCCTCGCCGGCGATAGATCCGTCGGGGCCCGCAACGACCGCACCGACCATAGGGTTCGGACGGGCGTTGCCTTCGGCGAGGCGGGCCAGCTGAATGGCGCGCCGCATGTATATTATGTCGCTTTCGGCTATCATCCTGATTACTCGGCCACAGGGTCTACCCAGTCGCCCCCCTCCTTGATAAGCGCTATCAACCGAGGTATGGCTTCTGAGGCGGGAATATTTTTTTCGATAGGTGTGCGCCCCTTGTAGAGTGTCACCTTGCCGGCGGCGGCGCCGACATAGCCGTAGTCGGCATCGGCCATCTCGCCGGGACCGTTGACGATGCACCCCATCACACCGATTTTCAGACCGGTGAGATGCCGGGTAGCTTCACGCACCTGTGCGAGTGTGGTCTGAAGGTCGAACATGGTGCGTCCGCAGCCGGGGCATGATATGAACTCGGTATGGCTGATGCGCAGTCGGGCGGCTTGGAGGATGCTGAGAGCCAGCTCGTCGAGCTCGTCGCGGGTCATTGTCGCAGAGTCGATCATCAGTCCGTCGGCAAATCCATTCATCAGCAGCGCGCCGAAATCGACGGCAGCCTGAAGGCGCACCATATCGGCGGGCGTGTCGCCGTAATCTTTGTAGAGCATCACCGGGTTGGTGATCTCTGCTGCCATCATGGCATGGAGGGTGGCGGCTACGGTGCCTGAGAAGTTTGCCGACGCTGTAGTAATAACGATAGGCCGCTCCGCTACACCTTCGGTGAGCTGAAGTATCTGCTCAGGCGAGGCCGGGGCGTCAATCCTCGGCCAGGAGCCTACTGTGTCGGCATCAATATCGAGGCCACCGACCGCCGGTGTCGATCCTCCCCCAATGGGGGCTGAAGCAGCCGCTGTGGAGCGACGCCGCTCGGGGCGGATCGGATCGTAGCCGGGCGCATATTCGCCTTCTATGGCCTCAGCATCGGCCATCCGCCCGATGTACTCTACAAGAGCAGCCGCCACAGGCACTTCGCGCTCGGGATCTTCGCTGAGCGACACCCGGATTGTATCGCCTATACCCTCGGCGAGGAGTGTCCCTATACCCACGGCGCTTTTTATGCGCCCGTCGTCGCCGTCGCCCGCTTCCGTAACGCCCAGATGCAGCGGGAAGTGCATGTCCTCGCGATCCATCTCGGCCACGAGCCGACGCACGGTCTCTACCATTACCGCAACATTCGACGCTTTGATCGAGATCACCACATCCATGAAATCGTGAGCCACGCATACGCGCAGAAACTCCATGGCGCTCTCGACCATGCCGGCGGGTGTGTCGCCGTAGCGGCTCATGATGCGATCGGAGAGCGAGCCGTGGTTCACACCTATGCGGATAGCCGTGTTGTGCTGGCGGCAGAGTTCAAGAAACGGTACCAGAGTGCGCTCTATCTTCTTTATCTCCTCGGCATACTCCTCGTCGGTGAAGTCGAGTTTCACAAAAGTGCGCCCCGGGTCGACGAAGTTGCCGGGATTGATACGCACCTTCTCGATCATCCTTGCTGCGGTGAAAGCTGCCTTGGGGTTGAAATGAATGTCGGCTATCAGAGGCACGTCGACACACTGGCGGCGCATCTGCTCGGAGATAACGCCAAGATTCTCAGCCTCGCGTACGCCTTGCGCCGTCAGGCGGATATAGTCGGCACCGGCGGCGGCAATGCGCATGCACTGCGCCACGGAGGCATCGGTATCCATGGTCGATGTCGAGGTCATCGACTGTATGCGTATCGGGTGGTCTGAGCCCAGCGGTATGCCACCGACGTTGACGCTCACTGTCGGGCGCCGTTTGTAGTCAAATACACTCATGGTAGTGGTAGGATGGGTTATGGAGTGAGTCGACAGAGGGGGGAGTATCAGTTGGTCTTGTATTGGTACTGCACCTTGGCAAGATCAGCGTTAGCTTTCTCGATCTTGCGCGGCAGCTCGTCGCAATAAGCGTTGTAGCGCCCGGCGAGTGCTTTGTCGGCAAGAGCAAGGATGCGCACGGCAAGCACGGCCGCATTCATGGCACCGTCGACAGCTACTGTCGCTACCGGGATGCCGGGAGGCATCTGTACGATGGCAAGCAGGGCATCCATACCCTGCAGGGTGGAGCTGATAGGCACCCCTATCACCGGCAGCGGTGTCAGTGCGGCGATCACACCGGGGAGAGCGGCCGCCATACCGGCACCGGCGATTATGACCTCAACTCCGCGCGAAGCAGCCGTACGGGCAAACTGTTCGACAGCGGCAGGAGTACGGTGTGCCGAGAGGGCGTTGATCTCGAACGGCACTTGCATCTGATCGAGGAATTTGGCTGCGCGTTCCATCACTGCGAGATCGGACGTCGATCCCATTATAATGCTTACTTTCGGTGTCATGTAAATGGAGTCTTGTAAATTATTTATCAGATAAAAAACGAAACTGCTATGGCTGCCGCTCCCAGAACAGCGCCGGCTATGGTCTGCATCACGGTGTGGCATCCGAGCCACACGCGTGCCGAGGCGACAGCGCCGGTGAGCAGCAGCGATACCACAAAGATAGGGAAAAGATTGCAAACGGTCAACATGCGCGACATCTCCAGCCCGATCATACACGCCATCGCGCCCATTGCGGCGCAGTGGGCCGAGATCTTCCATGCCGGCGAGATCAGCAGTATGAGAAGTGTGGCGACGATAGCGCCTGTCCACATCCTCAGCACCGGCGGGGGAGTCTGCAGATTGGACAGAAACAGCCACGACGATGCGTAGCATATCAGGATGATGAGGATCGGTAGCAGGCGCTGCGAGCGGTCGCTCACGTCGAGGTCGGTGATCATGCCGAGCCGTCTGAGCACCAGAAGCGCCCCCAAAGGGAGAGCAGCCGTGGTAAGGGCGATGACGGCCACTATCACCCAGAGCACCCCGTGAGGGAGAACGGCCATGAAAGAGGTGAACATCACCAGTGCCAGAGCGTATGTCGGCACTATCAGCGGGCTGAAAATTATACTGAGTATGCGTGAAATCTTATAGCCTGTCATATAATAAATATTAAATTCTGAGCGGTCTATCTTTGAGGCTATTCTGTTTAGCGATAAGGGAGTGTACTTGATGTACACGACCGCAGAGATCAGCAGAATAGACCAAAGAGGGACCGAGGCTGAAGAAACTATCTAAAGGAAAATGACAAAAAATCATTAAAATAATTAATTTTTAATCAAGCCTGAACAGCAAGAAAATGTTACTGAGACTCAGAATTTAACATTTATTATATGACAGGCTCTTAGTCATATTTTTTTACGAAGACGTGCTACGGGATAACCCATTTGCTCGCGATATTTTGCCACCGTGCGCCGTGCTATTGCAAATCCACGGGCTGCCAGAGCTTCGGCCAGAGCGTCGTCGGGGAGGGGGTGCGACGGATCTTCGGCCTCGATAATCGACCGCAGCGCATCGTGCACCGCGTGGCGGCTCACCTCGGTACGGTCGGACACCGGAGCCTCGTTGAAGAGATACCGCAGCGGGTATATGGCTGTGGGGGTTGATACGTATTTGCCTGCAGTAGAGCGGGAGATCACCGACGCATCGTAGCCTGTGAGGGCTGCTATATCGCGTATCACCATCGGCCGGAGATCGGCTGGATCTTCAGTCACGAAAAACTGTTTCTGAAGCGACACTATCGCCGACATCACCGCAAAAAGCGTGGATTGGCGCATCCGAAGTATACGCATGAATGCTTCGGCCTCGCCGCGTTTGTTGCGGATGAAATCTATGCCGGCCTTTGCGTCCCGCCTGCTCTGCGGCTCTTTCGGCAACGAAGCGTCGGGAGCAAAAGATTCGGACAGACGAAGCTCGGGCACACTGTTGAGCACCGTCAGATGAACAGTGCCGTCAGGGTCGGCCTCGACGTGGAAATCAGCAGCCACGCCCTGCTCTTTTGTCGCTCCGAAGGCACTCCCGGGCTTTGGGTTGAGCGAGCGTATGCGGTCGAGAGCGGCGGAGAGGGTCTCGCGGTCCACGCCCAAAGCCTGGCGCAGACGGTCCCAGTGCATCTTGGAGAGCAGCTCGAAGTGTTGACCTACTATCTTGCGGGCCACGACCACGGAGCTGTCGGTATCTGCGATACGGTCGAGCTGAAGCATCAGGCAGTCGCGCAGCGACGTAGCGCCTACGCCGGCAGGATCGAGCGAACGGATTATGTCGATGGCGCGCTGCACCTCGGCAGCGTCGGTGTCGACCCCCTCGGCCAGCGCTATGTCGCCGGCTATGGCTTGCGGCGTGCGGGTGAGGTAGCCGTTGGTGTCGAGGCTGCCGATCACATACTCAGCCACAAGCTGCATGTGCGGGTCGGCGCCAAGCGACGTCTCGCCAAGCTGTCGCTCAAGGTGTTCGGCAAGCGACGACTCGGAAGCTACTACCCGGGCTTCGTCGACATCTACCGATTGCGTGCTGTAGCGAGGCGTCCGCTCGTTGGCCTCCCAACGCTCGGTGCCGTCGGCCAGTTCGAGAGCGGGGTTGTCGTCGAGCTCTGTACGCACGGCCTCCTCGATCTCAGGCCCCGACATCTCAAGCATCCGGCCATAGCGCACCTGCAGCGGAGAGAGGCTCTGCTGCTGGCGAAGCTCGCCGGACAGCTGCAGTGTGGAGCGCGAAGGCATGATGCTTGAAAAAAGGGTGTATTATCAGAGCTCGAAGGGCTCTACCTCGGCAAGAGATATGCCTTTGAGATCTTTGGGCGAGAGGTTGAGCTCTACGCCTTCGAGCGAGGGCCATTCGATGCCGAGAGCCGGATCATCGAAGCGCAGAGTGGCCTCGGCCTGAGGTGCATATACGTTGTCTACCTTGTACTGAAACTGGGCAGTGTCGCTCAGCACGAGGAATCCGTGAGCGAAACCGCGCGGTATGAAGAGCTGACGGCCGTTTTCAGCGGTAAGCTCGACGGCTACATGATGGCCGAACGTGGGCGAGTCCTTGCGCAGATCGACAGCCACATCGAGCACCGCACCCTGCGACACTCTGACGAGCTTGGCCTGGCTCCATTCCCCTTTCTGGAAGTGGAGACCCCGCAGCACACCGCGTGTCGACATCGACTCGTTGTCCTGCACAAATTCCACAGCTCCGATGTGGTCGATAAATTCCTGAAGTTTAAACGACTCCATGAAGTAGCCGCGGGCATCGCCGAAACGGCGCGGAGTGATGGTCCACACTCCGGGTATGTCAAGTTTTTTAAATTCCATGATTGTTTGAAATGTCGGGTTATTCAGAGTCCTTGGCGAATTCCATGAGGAATGCTTTGATGAAAGCGTCGATGTCGCCGTCCATCACCCCGCCTACATCTGAGGTCTGATAGCCGGTGCGGTGGTCTTTCACACGACGGTCGTCGAACACATACGAGCGGATCTGCGAGCCCCATTCGATCTTCATCTTGCCGGCCTCCACCTTGGCCTGTTCGGCCATACGGTATTTCAGCTCCTTATCGTAGAGTATCGACCGCAGCTGTCTCAGAGCATTCTCTTTGTTTTTGGGCTGGTCGCGGGTCTCGGTATTCTCGATCAGTATCTCCTCCTTCTCGCCGGTATGGGGGTCGGTGAACTGGTAGCGCAGGCGTACGCCAGACTCTACCTTGTTGACGTTCTGACCGCCGGCACCTCCGGAGCGGAAGGTGTCCCACGACAGCAGCGCCGGCTCGACCTTCACCTCGATTGTGTCGTCGACCAGAGGGGTGACGAATACGGAGGCAAACGATGTCATGCGCTTGCCCTGAGCGTTGTAGGGCGACACGCGCACCAGACGGTGCACACCGTTCTCGCTCTTGAGATAGCCGTATGCGAAATCGCCCTCCACATTTATGGTGCACGATTTTATACCGGCTTCGTCGCCTTCGAGCAAGTTGGCTATCGATGTCTTGTAGCCGTGCTTCTCGCAGTAGCGCAGGTACATGCGCATAAGCATCTGAGCCCAGTCCTGACTCTCGGTACCTCCGGCGCCCGAGTTGATCTTGAGCACGACGCCGAGCTTGTCCTCCTCGCGGCGGAGCATGTTGCGGAGCTCGAGGGCTTCGATTTTCTCGATCACCGAGGCATACATCGCGTCGAGCTCTTCTTCCTCTACAAGCCCTTCCTTGATGAAATCGTATGCGAGCTGAAGCTCGTCGACGGCTTTTTCGATCTCCTCGTACCCCTCGATCCAGGCCTGAATATCCTTGATTTTTTTCATCTGTCGCTGCGCAGCTTCGGGATGCTCCCAGAAGTCAGGCACATGTGTGCGCAGCTCTTCTTCTTCGACTTCTATTTTCTTGCTGTCGATGTCAAAGATACCTCCTCAGCGCCAGCTTGCGCTCAAAAGTCTCTTTTAATTGTTCCTGAGTAATCATTTCGTTATCTCTTATTATTGGTTTTGATGAGTGCAAAGGTAGCCAAAACGGCGCTAATTAGCAAATCGACGATTTTCGATCATATACGCACCCGAGCAGCCGCCGGTCGACAAATTCGGCAAGCGTGCACGGCAGCTCACCGGATGTCATGATCATCAGGCGTACCGGCTGCGAGCTGTCGGTGTACGGTGGCTGTATGTAGCTGAAGCCGGTGTGCAGCCTAAAGCCGTGGCGCCGGTAGAAATCGATGCGCCGCGCGGCCATAGGGTCGGCGTCCGACGGCGGCTCTACCTCAAGCAGCAGAGGTGTCGGGGCGAGGGCGCGCAGGGTGTCGACGGCGTTTCCGCCGATACCCGAGCCGCGCAATGCCGGGGCCGTGACAAGATGCTCCACATACCGGGCCTCCTCGAAGATCCATACCGTGACAAATCCGGCCACTTCGCCTCCCGCTTCAATGGCATAGGCGCGGAAAGGCGAATCATCCCGGCCGAGCAGCGCGTGGATCGACTCTACAGGTCGGCGCTCATCGACAGGAAACGACTCGCTGTAGATACCCTGCAGCGAGTCGTCAAGACGATAAATCGGTCGTAGCGTGATCATGGATTGAGCGTGCCGCTCACGGTAAGCGTTTCGGCGGTAGTGCGGTTGATCAGTTTGATCTCCACAGTGATTTGGCTGGTATATGTGGACATTACGTGGATGTCGTCGACCATCCAATCGGGTAGCGAAGTGGGCATACCCGATCCGTTGAGGTCGAAGCCGCCGGTTATGAAGTCGACAGTCATATCCGATATCGAGAGCGTGACTGTCTGCGTACCTATCGGGAGCCGCGTGATAGCTATCGAAGCGGTCGAGTTGGCGAGTATGGATAATGTGGCCAGCGAGCTGTCGGAACTGTCGGTGCTACCGGTCGATGAAGCCACGCTGAGCGAGCCGGATGCGTAGTATTTCGGCGCTACAAACGTCACCGGCGTTCCGTTTATCACATAGTTTGCATTGAGTAGCGGGGTAGCTTCGTTGTTGATGAGACGGTCGGTGAAATCGATATTCACCGAATTGAATTTTATGGTAGGCATCCCGTCGGGGTACTTGTCGACACCCGAAATGCGGTATGTCGAGTTGAGACGCGACACTCCCAAGCCGGAGATCGTGTACGATCCGATCTCGCCGCCGCCTTTTGATACATCGTTGAGGCGTGCGGTGGCTTTGTTTGTCTCGTTGTTGACTATCAGGTCGATGGATGCGCCGGGTGTCAGCGTGTGCGAGCCGTCAGCGTTGGCGGTCAAGGTATAGAGTCCGTCGACAGATCGTGTCAGGAGTTTGTTTCCGTCGTCTGGAGTCACGGGAGCCTGCGTGTAGGTATAGTCGAGGTCAGCACGTACGATGCCGCGGCCTTGCACGGCGAACGCCAGATTCATCGCGCCGAGATATGTCGCGCTGCCCGACAGATCGGTGACACGAAAGTCGGGGTATTCGGTGTTGCCGATATAGGGGTTCAAACCGTCGGATGTAACGGTGAACGAGCTTGTAGTCATGTTGAGCGAAAGACCATCCATGCGTATGTCGGCTTTGGTCATCGACGGGTCGAACTGTGCGTTGAATATCTCAAGGAGTGCTTTGCGCGAAGCGGGCCGGAGCGTGAGCCGGTATGTGGGGCCCGAGGTGCGGTAGGTGGCGCCTGTAGTGGTGGTGACGTCGGTGGTACCTTCGTAGTAGTAGCGTGTCGGCACGAGGCGTACGGTGGAGCCGTCGATGGTATACCGTGCGTCGATCACCGGGATATAGTCGGTGGCGGTCTCGCGGTCGATCAGGTCTACATAAAGCGACGAGAAGAGTACCCCCGGGGCACCGTCGGGTTTCACATTCGTCACATCCACCAACGACGATGTATGCCCCGAAATAGTGAGGGGGAGTCCGGAGAATGTATATGTGCCTGTAGTGCCGTGACCGGTGGCTACATTTGTGAGGGTGACGGTGGCTGTCATCGATGTGTAGTTGCAGGTCATGGAGATCGATGAGTTGGTCTCAACGGTCGTGATTGCACCTGTGGCATCGGTGATCATAGAGAAGTAGCCCGTGCCGGTCTTGGTCGGAGCGATATAGTCGCTGTCGGAAGAGTCGTCGGAACATGCCGCCACACCCAGGGCGAGCAGCGGCAGGAGCATGAGCCGGAATATAAGATTTTTCTTCATTACTATCTTTAGGGGTATTTAGAGCCTGTCTCACAAGAAATGTTTATTTCTTGCTGTTCAGGTGAGGTTAATAGTTAATACATTTTATGTTTTTGCCTATTCCACTTGGAAAATTACCTCTGCCTCGGTCTCTCTTTGGTCTATTGCTGCCGAGTTCTGCGGTCGTGTACATCCGGTACACTCCCTTATCACTCACCACAATAGCCTAAAAGATAGACCGCTCAGAATTTAACATTTCTTGTGAGACAGGCTCTTAGTTTACTTATTATAACGTATCATCTGGCGGTTCTATTGCACTACTGTGAGAATCGAGCCGGAGGAGTGGGCCGACATCTGCGGGGCGTACTGGCTCTGGATCTCGGCAAGTCCGGAGGTGAAGGTGCCTGCGTTGTTGACAAACAGCTCGTAGCTCAGACGGTAGGCGCCGCGCGGCATCCGGTCGACAAAGATGCGGGTCTGAGCGTCGAGATTCTCGCGATAGAAGCATAACCCCTCCGAGTAGAGCGGTGCCGGAAGCTGCTCGGCAGGCTCCATACATGCCGCACGCGCGTCGGTGACAGCCACATAGTCCATATCGCGCTGAGTGCGTATCAGCAGCTCGACGCGCACACGCTCGCCCACTCTTAAGGTGTCGGGAGCGCACCAGGCGCCGTCGCGGAGCACGTACATATTCTTTTCGATAGATAGATCGGCGGTGCCGGCCGGGGCAATATGAGCCATGTCGGCCTGATACTGAGTATATACGGCACCGTATGCCGGCGCATCACCGGTTTTCACGACTTTGAGTGTGGCTCCCGAGGCTTCGGCCACAGGGAGGGGAGCACGGAGATAGCCTGAGAAAAGCTCGGCTGTGGTAGCGGGGATAAACTCTGAACCATCGATGTAGAACTGTGTGGGGCGTGCAGGCTTGACCCAGCGCGGCGACGACTGCAGAATAGCGCTCACAGCTGCCGTGGTGGCAGTGCAGTCGCCCCAGTCGGTAGCCTCTTTCTGCAGTATGAGCCACTGCCGGGCACGATCGATCACCGGCGAAGTCGGGTCGATGATGCGGAAGCTGCTGAGCACTGTCGCGGTAGAGTATACAGAGCCGTACGGAGCCGACGGTGTGCGCCATGTCATGCCTCGCTCGGGGGTATAGATTCCGAAATCTTCTATTGAGCCGAGCAGTTGCAGGGCCGTGGAGTGGTAAGAGGAGCGGTCGAGTATCACGGCTGCCATAGCCTTGGTGTCGGTGTCGTAGCGGCGCCAGTCGGCTATGATCTGCTGTATGCAGGCGGCATTGACACGCGATGCTGCAGTGCTTTGGCGCACATTGGGGAAACGCAGTCGCATCGATACGTAGTTTATGTAGCTGCCCGAGGGGTTGCGGGCATAGTCGGCGGCCACTTTTCGGTCGAGCCATTCGACGGAGCTGTCGATCATGCGTCGCAGAGCGGCGTTGTCAGGCAGTATATCGGCCTCGTTGAGGTCGCCCATAAGGTTGAGCACGCGCATTGTCACCCACTCTGAGGGGTCGGCGTTCTTGTTGAAATTCGACCATCGCCAGCCGCCGTTGCTGTCAAATGTCTTTGACAGGAAATCGACTCCGGCCTTGATGGAGCTCTCGATGCGGTCGCGGTCGAGCAGCAGGGCCAGACGTGTCATACGCTCAGTATCGGTCATTGCGTTCACCACCCACGGTGTAGCCTGAAGCAGAAGTATCTTGAGGTCGGAGTTGCGCTCGAGCATCGACACGAGGGTCGAGTCGGAGCGGTCGGAGGTGGTCCATGCGCGCAGCGCGGCGGCAATCTCCGGGTTGCGGCGCAGTATGGATTGCGATACGGCGGCAGCATATACGGCTTCGGCGGCTGCGTTCGATGTGCTTATGTCGGCATGGCGCAGTCCGGGGAGGGCGGTCACGACGCTCCATAGCGGGTTGGCGGTATATTGCAGGGTCATGCGGGCATCGGGTGCGTCGACGCGGGGCAGTTTTACATCGGCCACGCTCTGATCGGGTGCGGTGTAGAATGTGGTGCTCTCGACCACCGGCTGCACCGTCGAGAGTATGGGGATGATGCTTTGCTCACCGTCGGCGAAACTGCCCGATGAGGCACGCACGCGGTACCCCATCGAGAGTGCTGTGCCTACAGTGCCTGTTTCGATCGAAACAGTCTGCGATGCGCCCGGTGCAAGGGTGAGCGTGAGGGCGCGCGAAGTGAGCACCTCGGCTGTAGCGGGATCAAACAATTCGATGGTCACGGCTGCCACGGCGGGGGCGTCGCTGTTGTTCATCACCAGAGCCTGAAGCACGGCATTGTCGCCGGTGCGCACGAAGCGCGGCAGGTTGGCGCTCACCATCAGCGGTTTCGACGACAGCACCTGCCGTGCCATCTGTGCTACCTCCATATCCTGATCGAAGGCGAGGGCGTAGAACTGCCATGTGGTGTTGGCATCGGGTGCCGTGAAGCTGAACGACAGGTTGCCGTCGGCGTCGGTGGTGAGCATCGGGCGGAAGAGTGCAAGCGCTATCTCCGACGGGCGGTAAGCATCCTGCGGCGCCGCTGCCACTACTCCTTCTTCGCTGATAGCCCCTTCATAATCGGCGTCGTCGTCGGCTGCCGATTCGGTGACAGCTTCCTTGACCGCCCCAAAGTCGGCCGTAGCACCGGCGGCCATTGTCATCATACCGTTGGCCATATAGCTGCGTTTCATCATCACTATGGGCATGGAGTATAGGGGGTAGCCCCATGTGAGGAACGTAGGAGCGGCTATCTCTGAGGTGTTGAAGTTGGAACGCTCGGGCAGAGCTCTGAACGAGTTTGAGCAGATCGAAGCAATCGACGCCTGGTCGAGGAAATATCCACGCATCTGCCTTGACGGCACCGGCAGCTGCCAGCTCTGAGCCGACAGACGGTCGAGAGCTTTGTTGTACATGTCGATCATGACGGCCGATTTCGTCGGACGGCCCTGAGCGTCGACCACACGGAGGGTCCACTGCTCGGGTTGGCCGGGGGTGATTTTGTCGCGGAACGACGTGGCTTCAAGCCGCAGCCCGCGTATCGACTCGCGAGGAGTGATCCATACGCTGAGGTTCTCGGCCTTGAAGTCGTTGACGGTAGAGAAGTTTACCATGAGTCTCTGCACCGTGTCGGGCACTTCGACAGTGAGATGATGCAGCCGCGGAGCGAGTGTGATGCGCTCCTGCCGGAAGTAGCCCAGCCCGTCGTAGTATGTGGCAAGCAGCGATGTCTCGCGCGCGGAGGTGCCCAGGAGTATCTCCGCTTTACGAGAGTCGACTGTCATTGCCCTGTCGGGAGTCCAAAGCAGTGCGGGGGAGGGTGATGTACGGTCTGTGGGACGGTAGAGAGCCACCTTGTCGAATGTCACGGAGTCGGCCGGCTGCGCCCGGAGGGCTATCTGCACGGTATAGGTGCCGGAGGGTATGTCGCTCCAGTCGACTGTAGGATCGCCCGAGAGGAAGTGTCCGCGGAATATCTCCGAGCCGGCACGCGTCAGCCGATAGCACACTTCGGCGTCGGCGAGCTCGTTGCGCTGAGAGTCGTACACTTTGACCGGAAGTTGCACGGGCGCAGCCACATTGAGTGCTTCTATCCGGTCCACCGAAAGCGAGGAGCGGGGTGTGGTGGTGAAGCCGGTGGAGGCTTGCTGCGTCTCGCCTGCAGGCGACATAGCCGTGACGGCAACGTTATACCATCCGCGCGGCACAGGCGATTGCTCGAAGAGGGAGCGCTCAAATCTCAGCTCAAAGCGGCCGTCGGTGTCGGTGGATATGGGAGCCGGTGTATAGAAAGTGGCGGCATTGCCTCCGAACCCTCGGCGCCACCATGAGGTGACGCTCAGCGATGCCTGCACGCGTGCGTCGGGGAGGGCGAAACCGGAATAGGTCATCACCGATCCGCGCACTGTCACGTCGCCCTCGGCTGGATACCCTACCAATGGTTCTTCGAGTTTTACTTCAAATGTCGGGAGCTTGTAGTCGGACACATCAAACGACTGCCACCCCTGGCCGCGCATCTTCTCGGCAAGCGGGCGTGCGCGCAGCGAGTAGCGCCCGGTGAGCAACCCTTTGGGGAGTGTGAACCGACCCTCGGCGCGTCCGTAGCTGTCGGTAGTCACAACCAAAGTGTCGAGACTCTGGCGGTTGGCATCGTAAAGCTCCACCTCTATCTTTGCTCCCTGCAGAGGGTGCGTAGCCGGCGAAGCGGTAAATGCCACAAGTGCCCAGTCGACGGTGTCGCCCGGACGATAGAGTGCCAGCGATGTGAGCATGTCGATGGCTATGTCGGTGAAGCCGTTGCTGCTCTGAGGCTCACGATTGCTCCACAAATATACTTGCGCCGGTGCCGACAGGGTGCCGTCTGATGGATTTCGGGCTACAAGCGTCAGGCTTCCGGCGTCGGCAGGAAGCTTGAGCATACCGAGGGCGTCGGTCTTACCGAGATTCATGGTGAGCGCCCGCGGGTAGTAGCTGTCTATCTGAGCTTCCGCCACAGGTATGCCCGAGAGTGGATCAAGCACCAAAGCCTGAGTGTCGGCATATCGCTGAGTGCCGACATAGAGATTGGTGGCGTGGATGATCGGCAGCTCGTCGGTAGCCGCGACAGGATCCATGCCGTCGTAGTCGGCTAACAGGACATAGCGCCCGGCGGCCGGAACCGAAACTTTGCATTTCTCTTCGCGTGCAAAAGGTACGAGCGCATTGTCAAACGTCAGCGTCGTCTCCGATGCTGCCGGCACGGAGCTGATATACGAATAGCGCACGGTCCGTGCGTCGGCTTTAGCGGCATTGTCAGGCACGCGGACCAGCCGCAGCCGTACGTTATCTACATTGATACTATGCACGCCTGCTTCGAGCGACCCTCCGGGCCATACAAGCTGCGGGGATTCCACATCAAGGCTCTTCTCCTCAAACCGCTGCACGATGGCCCGCAGAGCGTCTATGCGCCCGTAGGACGGAAATTTCTTGATATTGTCGCGGCAATGGTCGTACACCCATATGCGCTGCGAGGGGTCGATGCCGAATTCCGGCGGATAGAACCCTGTCGGGCCGACGAGTGTATAGATAGCTTCAAGCACGAGCCCGGAGTATTCCGACTTGCCGGTGTGGAAGAACAGATCCTGAAGTGCGTCGAAATATTTCATCGACACCTCGCCACGCGAGTCGGCGTATTGGGCGGCCTGGGGGTAGACCCACTCCAGACGATCGACGGCTGCGTGGGTAAATGCTGCCGTCCGTCCGTCTTCGGAGTGAGCTTTCAAGAGCTCGTCGTAGAGGCGTACCGTCGTCGCTACAGGGTAGCTCAGATAAGTGTAGTTGATGTTCTTATAGCACTGGGGCCAGCTGTCGAGCATGGCGGCGGGCACAAACTCCGAGCTCTGTCCCTGCCACATAGATCGTACAATGTCGAAAGCCCTGGCTGCCGCAAAATCGAGCAGGGTGGGGTAGTATACCGCATCCTGACGGTCGATTGCGACGATTTTCGAGTACTCGTCAAGCTTGTGCGAAGCAAGCATGGCAGGGTCGGCAGTGGCGGCGTCGATGAGGGTTGCCACAACCGCGCGCATCTGGTCGCCGCTCCACTCGCGGGGGTCGGTGCTGAGGGCATCGGCCGGTATCTGCCGCGAGTTGAATGTATAAGGGTTGGCTTCGTAAATCTTGCAGTACAATTCGGCAAGCAGTATTTCTCCGAGGGCGCGCCCCTGAGGGGTACGGGCCCGGGCTATGAAGCTTTTCAGGCGCGTGATAGCCGGAAGCACTGAGTCGAGGTTGACCATCGTGGCTGCTATCTCGGCATCGATCAGAGCGCGCAGGGCGTCAATGTCGTGTCCGCGCTTCATAGCCTTATCATACTGCTGCACGGCTGTACGCTCCACTTTGGTCGGGAAGGCGAAGTCGGGAGCGGCGGATGCTGCCCGTGCCGAAGAGCCGAATAGGGTCATAATTAAGAAACTGATCAGTGTGACTATGCGTACAGTTCTCATTGTCTAAGCTTTTTGAACTTTGAAACAAAACCGCAAAGCAGTCAGGCTTTCATGCGGCTTTGCGGTGTTGGGTTTGTGAAAAGTGCGGTAGGGGGGAGAGTCAGGTTATTTACCTTTCGGCTTTTTATCTTTCTTCTCGTGGTAATATTTTCTGACGAGCTCGGCAAATTTTGTCTCTACGTTTTTGAGCTCGACGAGCTGTTTTGCAGTAAGGGTCTTTTTGAACTGCGGGTAGTAGCGTGTCTCGATGTCGTTTTCCACCCCTTTGAGTTCGAGCTGCATGCGCGCCACGTTTTCGTAGTCGGCTTCGGTAGCGGCTTTCCCTTTCTTCTTTAACTCATGCTCAGCGTGGCGCAACTTCCGGCGGGCGTCGCGGCGCTCGGTCGACATAGTGTCGTATATCGGGAAAAACAGTTTCTGCTGCTCGGCGGAGAGCCCTAACTCCTTGGCCAGGTATTCATGTTTGAATTCCCGCAGCTGGCGGAACCACTCCTCGCGATCTTCCTTGTTGTGCCCTTTCCCCTGAGCTGCCGCCGGAAGGGTTGCCGCTATGGCGAAAAGTATCAGTGCGGCAAATATCTTGATGTATCGTTTCATGTGCTGTTTTTAGAGATTATTAAAGGGTGCCGTCTTCAAACTGAGCGCGCATATCGGCCACGCTCATCCCCGACGAGTACATATCGTCGATCATCGTGTCCCAGTCCTGATCGGAGAGATCTATGTCGTCGACAAATTCCTTGTCGGTGATAGCTTCGGCAAGCACCGGATTCTCGGCAATCATCTGCTCGGGAGTGTCGGGACGGACTATTGAAAAGAGATTCATCATACACCACACACCTGCAAACATGGCAGCAAGGTAGACATACGGTCTCACTTTCTGCCAGAGGGTGCGCGGAGCCTGCAACACGACTGCAGAGCCGGCCTCTTTCTCCCACGGCTGCTCCGGCAAGGCAGCGGCCATGCGGGCTTCGAAGTCGGCGAAGTAGCCTTCGGGCACACGCCGGCCGTCGTCGTGGTTTAACTGTGTGAGTATATCTTTTTTGTCCATTATGTTTGTCAGTTAGTCATATTTTTAAATCTTTGACTAAGCGGCCTCAATAAGGTTTAACGCTCGCTGAAATATTGTTCGATCTTTTTTACGGCAAGGTGATATGAAGCCTTCAGCGCACCAACAGTCGTGCCGAGTATGGCCGACATATCTTCATATTTCATCTCGTCGAAATACTTCATGTTGAACACCAGCTGCTGCTTCCGTGGTAGCGACTCGACGACACGGCGCAACTCGCTGCGGAGCTCGTCGCCGTCGAAGTATTCGTCGGCCTGAAGCGAGCGAAGCACTGCAGCTCCGGACGATGTCTCGCCTTCCGGGTCGGGGTCGGCATCGAGGCTCACGCGGGGGCGGCGTTTCTCGCGGTCGAGGAAAGTGAGCGATTCGTTGATGGCGATTTTATACAACCACGTGGACAGCCGGGCGTCGCCGCGGAACTGCTGTATCGAGCTCCAGGCTTTCAGAAAGGTGTTCTGCAGCAGGTCGTTGGTATCGTCGTGTGAGTTTACCATACGGCGTATCTGCCAGTACAGCGGCTCGCTGTAGCGGCGTATCACCTCGTTGAACGCTTCGCGGCATGTCGCCGGATCGCGCAGCCGGGCTGTCAGGTCGGCATCGTCGGCCGGTATCTTCGCGTTGGTTTTCTCTTTGTTCATGATTCAGTGCTCAAAGATACAATTTTTTTGGCGTATAGACCAAAAAATCAAAGCGGCACCACAGCCGTGGGGCTGCGATGCCGCTATATCGGGGGAAGTGATGTGAATTATTTCACAAACACTTTTTTGGCTTTGCCGCCGCGCACCTCGATGTATACGCTTCCGGCACGCGGATTGTCGACACGGATACCGTCGACGGTGTAGTACACTGCATCTGCCTCGGAGGCATTGTCGGTTTTCAGATTCTCGATGCCGGTGTTCTGGCGAACGGTAAATACCGGCGACATCTCAGATTCGCCCCACGGGTAGAGTGCCGAGATGAGGTAATGGTAATCACCCGGATCGAGCACCTCGCTATACGATGCATCTGTGATAGGCTTATCGTTGATTTTTACGAAATCCTGATCTTCGGCCTGTGCGCGAGTGCGTGCCATCGCTTCAGCCGGCTGATTTTCAGGATCCTCCTCGATAGGAGTATACTTGCGGTAGAGGTTGTAGCCTATGAATCCTTCGGCTGCGAGGATCTCGCGCTGCCAAGCGATGTTGTCGATGTGCATGCCGTCCTTCGCCACATTGTAGGAGCGCAGAGCGAAGTAGGTCGTACCCTCGGGCAGATCGATGGAGTAGTTGGTCCAGTCGGTGATCGACTTGGGAGCAGCTGTCTGCACAAGGGTGTAGCTGCTCAGGTCGGTGCAATCCTGCGACTGTGTTGCAAGTACCTGGATCACATCGGGATAACCAAGCATGGTGATTCGAGCGTCGAACTGCACGGATTTTACACCCGAAGCACGCGGCGATATGAACCAGTCGTCAATACCGGCGTTTGAATAACCGTTGGCGAGGTAGTAATTCGGATTCTCGCTGTCAGAATCCTCGTCGAGCTCTATGTACCAGGGGTTCTCGCCCTGCTCCCAGAATGAAAGGCCATTGTGGATATGAGTTTCGCCGTTGGCGTTGATGGCAGTCCAGCCATTGAAGCTGTCGACCACATCGGCCTGCTCTGTAGCAGAGCTGAAGTCCTCGATAAACTCGTGGATCTCGGGCACTTCCGGTTCCATCCATGTGAGCGATACGGCGCCGTTGGCCGCACTTCCGTCCACTACTTTGACGGCCGGCAGATGGATGTCGGAGGGGTGAGCTGAGATGCTGTGAGGATCGGCTTTTACTTCAGAGTTGGCATATACGGCTGCCACGGTGATCTGGTGATCTCCGAAGCCCGGAGCGGGGATATGGAACGATGTGTCGGTGATGGGAGATGTGTTGATCATCTCTCCGCCTACATATACATTGTACCCTTTGAGCTGACGAAGTGCGCGCTGCGGCAGACGGGGTTCAGGATCCGCATAGCTGATATTGTCGATGCTCAGGGTGAATTTATCCTTACTGAGGCATCGGAGGGCAAAGTGTGTCGAACCGGCGGGGATGTCAAACGAAATTGTCTCCCACGAAGTGTTCGTGATGTCGCGGGTGTCGACCACGGTCCATACACCGTACTCTTCAAGATCCTTACCTTCGGGCACATCACATTCGTCGGCGGTGGTGTAAAGAAGCTGGAGCACTTCGGGGCCATAAGAGTCGTCCTTGGCTTTTACATCAAGGCTTACACTCTGGCGGGCACCGCTCAGCAGAGGCGATATGATCCATTCATCCTGCTGCTTGTCGCCTGACACTATATAGTTGGTAGAAAGGCAGATGTTGTTATCACTGTTGTCCACATACCAGGGAAGGAATCTCTGCTTGTCATTATGCTGTTTTTCGGCGCGGTTTACCAGGCGCCAATCACCTAATCGGTATTCTACTTCATAATCATTTATGGCATCCTCACCACCGAACGCAAATTTGCTGAAGCTTTCGAAATCTTCCGTGATCGGCGTAGTGTTGCGGTATGAGAGGTCGGGAGCATTCCATTCCACTGCGATACCGGTCGAGGTAAGTACGGCTGAGATATTTTCCGGAGCGGGGTCTGCGAGCACGACTACTTTTGTCTCCTCAGAGGGCGCAGACTCGCCGGAGCTACCGTACACGGCTGTTACGGTGTAGCTGAGCTCAGTGCCGGGTGTCACATCTTCGTCAAGATACTCCGGATCGACTACCGGCGTAGTGTTGATCTTCACACCGTCGCGATATACGTTGTAGCCGGTCATTGGCACCATCACGCGAGCCGGTGCTGAAGTCGGTGCGGCATCTGCCGGAAGCTCGTACGGTGTATAAGTGAGATTGTCGACAAAGAATGTATAGCAATATCCTGAGGTGCAGCGAATTGCGAAATATGTAGCGCCTTCGGGCAGCTCGACACTCATCGTTTTCCATGTTTCGCCGGTGGCTACTACAGATTCTACAAGAGTCCAGACTCCGTATTCATCCATCGATATACCATCGGGTATCAGATCCTGAATATCGGTGGTGTAAAGCACCTCGAATGTCTCCGGGTCATTGTCGTCGGCATTCTTATACTCGAAAGTCACAGTCTGCGGGCGTCCGTTCAGTTTCGGAGTTATGATCCAACTGTCGGAGTGAGCATACTGGTTATCGACATAATCTGTCAGAAGACAGCCGGATTGCTTGACTCCACGAGTCGCCGAACGCTTCCATGGCCATTCTCCCTGTTGATAGTGGCTCTGGCCATTGCGGTTCACCAGGCGCAGCCCGTTGTAAGTCTCAGCCTGAATTTTCCCTTCAACATCCAGCAGCGGGTCGTCGCCGCTTTCTGTGCCGTCGAAAGTCTGGGTGTAGGGCACAAGGTTGGAGCCATCAAACACCGGATGCTCCCAACTCAGGCTTACACCATCTACCGACGACACGCCCTGAAGGTTCAGCGGTGCCGGGTATTTCATGTCAGCCACCTCGACATTGACTGAAGCCGCATTTGAGGCCTCTGATTCGACAGGCTGTCCGTCGGCATCTTCATACACAGCCTTTACTATGTATGTGTATGCACCCGGCTCTACCTGGTCGAGATATTCGTTGGCGAAGACGGGCTCATCGTTCATCTTATCGCCGTTGCGGTATAAGTTGAAGCCCAGGAGTTTCTCATAAGGTATGCCGAGCTCGCGCTCATTGTCGGTTGAAGCATCGAGCGAGCCGGGCCAATAAATGATGTCGTCGATGTAGAGGGTAGACTTGTCGGTCGATGTGCATCGGATCGCAAAGTGACGAGCCTCGGCGGGTATATCGACAGTATACTGGGTCCACGCAACAGGTACGGCGTCGACCGTCAGCAGCGGCTCGTTGGCCATAAGATCGGGAAGCCACGCATCGCCCGTAGAGTAGCGCACCTCTAAAGACTCAAGATATTGAGTATGATTGCTCGTGGCCCAGAAAGTGATGGTCTGACCACCGAAATTGAGCACCGGTGATATGAGCCAGTCGAGGCTCTGGCCGGCATTTTTGCGGTACATTGTGGCAAGCGACTGGTCGCCCGAATGTACGTAGTTTTTGTCGCCGCTCACACCCCAGGCATATATAGTGCCGGAAGGTATTTTGTCAAGAGTAGCGGCCGATGGGAGGCCGTCCTCGTCGATCAGAGTCCAGGGCGAGAGATTCTGGTACTCGCCGCGTTCGTATGATTCGAACGATTCTGTAACGCGTAGCTGATTGAAACGCTCCTGCGGAGATTTCCACTTGAGCTGAATGCCCGATACCGTCTTTTGAGCACTGAGGGCTGTCGGTGCATCGTAAGCCGGTTCAATATCTTCAGCCCGATTCGGAGCCTTGAAGGCGCCGGGAGATGCAGTGACGTAGCCGACACCGGCCAATACGGCCAATGCCGCAGCAACGCAACTGCTGCGAAGTAATGCTTTCTTCATGCTTTCGATTGTTTGAGTAATATTTGGTTGATTTATGTGCTTTTTGCAAATATATGCCCTTTAGTTGGGAATTTCAATCCTCTGTAAGAGTTTTGTAACATCTTCTCAAATGGAAAACCCCTTGCCAAAAAGTCAAACCTCGCATCCCATGCGGCTTGCACGACCCTTGAAGCACGATTCCTTTAGGGCTTGTGGATGAAAAATGTGAAGTACAAACACGGAGGGCGCATCCTCGGAGGGCGGCAAGAGCAAACTTGGAGGGCGCATCCTTCAGGGTGCGCCGAAAACGTCAGCCGAGGGTGATTTCGTCGGGCGCTAAAGCACCCGACCTCCGAGGCCGAGGGCGCAATCCTTCGAGGGGGTGTCATTTGGGGAGGTAAGGGCGCATCATTTAAATGTGCGGGTAGGATCAAAAGCAAACGGCACCGCAGCGGTGGGGCTGCGGTGCCGTGATATAGGTGTTGAAGCCGTCGGGTTATACGCCCTGGAGCTTGAAGTTGATGGGCAGTGTGTACCACACGTTCACAGCGTGGCCGTTCATCTTACCGGGTGTGAATTTAGGCAGCGATTTGACGACGCGCACAGCCTCTTTGTCGAGGTCGGGGTCTTTCGAACGTACTACCTGAACCTGGCCTACGCCACCGGTCTTTGTTACGACGAATTTCACAACGACACGTCCCTGGATGTTGTTCTCCTGAGCAACGGCCGGGTAGCGGATGTGCTCGGCTACATATTTGAGGAGGGCGGCCTCACCACCGGGGAACTGGGGTGCCTGCTCTACTACGTCAAACACCTTGTTGTCGTCCTTCGGAGGTTCGGGTTTCTTCTCCTCGACGATGATCTCTTCTTTGTGTTCGCGCACAACGTTGAGGTCGTCGGTACCCTTGTCGAAGTCGGTGTTGCCGACTGCGGTCTGGGTCTCTTTCATTTCATCCTGGCTCTTGATTTCCTCCGTCACTTCGTTGTCGGCGGTAATCTTGATCTCGGTCATTTTCACTGTGTTGAGCACTTCTTCGGGCAGTGCCTGTTCGGGCTGCTGCTCTTCGACGCGCTGGGGCTCTTCTTCCTCTTCCTCCTGGTCGTCGGCTTCGCCACCGAGGTCGACGAGTGTCTGCTCGGTCTCGTCCTCCGGACGGGCTTCGGCTGCACCGAATACGGTGTTGAGGGTGAATCCGAGTATAAATACTACGGCGAGGAATATTACGATGGCGATCATCGCCTTATTGTGTCGACGGTCAGACTCTTTGCGCATTTCGTATGCGCCGTAGTCTTTGTTTTTACCCTCGAAGATAATGTCGCGCCATTGTTTTGATGAAAGATCTACATCTTTTGCCATTTTCTTGCAATTTTAACGGTTAATATATATCTGTCATCTGACGTTATTTCTTAGGATGCTTTGCGAGATAGTCCATGATGAGCACGGTGTCGATCTGGTTGATGTTGTCGATCTGATAACGTGCGATCTGGTTGATCTGCATTTCGTCGAGTGCGCTGATAAGGCTTTCCCATGAAGCGTTGGGGCCGGCTTTGATGATCACGACAGGGCGAGTCAGTGTAGAGTCGTTACGGATCTTCTTGGCTTCTTCCTGATAGAGAGCATCGTTCTCCTCTTTGTTCTGCGAGAAACCGCGGTTACGCCATTTCTCTTTCTGAACTTCGATCTTTTCGAGCACTTTCTCGTTGCGCTCGTGCAGGATTTTGCGGATACCGCGCTGCACGCCGCCCTCGTTGCCGAGGAACTCTTCGCGCTGGAGCTTGCTTACGTCGAGCAGACCGTCGTGGTTGTCGTCGGCTACTTCGGGTTTACCTTCGTAGTAGTACACTATGTTCATCGGGCGGCCGTTCTCATCGTGCTTTACGTTGCCGTTGGCATCGCGCTCGGTGTCGAGGATGAGTGTGATGGCTTCCGATTCCTTAGCCTTGTTCATCTGAGTGTCTTCAACCTTCTCGTTGCTGGGGAGCGTGATCTGAAGGGTCTGTGACTTGATCATGGTAGTACACAGCATGAAGAACGTGATCAGAAGCATGTTCATGTCGACCATCGGGGTGAAGTCCACATGGATCTGCATCTTTTTCTGGGCGCCTTTCTTTTTCTTGCCGCCGTCTGATTGTTCGATCTGTGCCATAATTAGTCGTTCTCAGTTTTAAGGGCAGTCATGAGACTGAAACGGTTCATTTTGATGGTCTGGAGGTTGTCGAGCACGTGGTGAACGGTCTCGTAGGAGGTGCCTTTGTCGGCTTTTACGGCAATACCTTCGCCTGATTTCATGGCGTCGGTGAGGTTGTCGTTGCCGGCTTCGCGGATAGCCTCCATCCAGATCTGGAATTCATTAGGCTTCGAGCGGTCTTTGTTATCGTCGATTGGAATACCCACGGCGGGGTTGTTCATATCGGAGATAAATTTGTCTTGCTCGGTCTGTGACATGTTCAGGAACTGCGGGAGTGCCTGGAACGGAACTCCAAAGGTGTTGATTTTGGAGAAGGTGTTCATCTGGCCCTCGCTGAGTGTTACTTTTTTGTTTGGGTGAAGCTCGTTGTAGCGGCTAACAGCTTTGCGGAGCACCTCTTTGCGCAGGGGCTCTGTACCCCACTCCTCGGGGTTGTTAGTCACGTCGGCCTCACCGGCCACGGAGATAAATACCTTTCCTTCGGGGCTTACGAGGACGGATGCCAGGTTTGCGGTGGGCACCTTGATCTCGGAGACTGACGACGGTGTCATCACAGTCACGGGCTCCTTCTGGAGGAAGGTAGAAGTCAACATGAAGAAAGTAAGCAAAAGAACAGTCACGTCGCTCATCGCGGTCA
>CAZPKH010000024.1:0-27364 GCA_964587165.1 uncultured Muribaculaceae bacterium | reverse complement strand
CTGCGCATTGTGTCGCGTCGCGCCGACGGCTACCACAACATCGAAACGGTGATGGTGCCTGTACCTTGGTGTGACATACTTGAGATCGTACCCTCCGACAGTGGAGCTGACGATACGCTCACTGTAAGCGGCAGGCATGTGGATTGCCCACCGGAGAAAAATTTAGTGATGCGCGCCTGCAACGCTCTCAGAGCCGACGGAGCGGAGTTTCCGCCGGTTAAGATCTATCTCCGCAAGATAATACCTGACGGCGCCGGCCTGGGTGGAGGCTCGTCGGACGCCTCGACGACACTTTTGATGCTCAACGATATGTTTGCGCTCGGCTACTCTAAAGAGCGTCTCGCCGAGATTGCTGCAAGCTTAGGAGCCGACTGCCCGTTTTTCATTTACAACCGACCGATGCTTGCCACCGAAACCGGAACGACCTTGACCGAAACGAGAGTCGATCTGTCCGGACTCACCATTGTAATAGCGAAACCCCGGGTGAGTGTGCCAACCGCTGCGGCCTACCGTGGAGTGACACCGGCTATACCTACGGTGCAATTAGATCAACTTCTCACACAGCCTCCTCACCGGTGGGCCGGGGAGGTCGTCAACGATTTTGAAACGACCGTTTTCGCTGCGTATCCGCAGATTGCCGCCGTCAAGCAGAGTATGGCGGATGCGGGCGCAATATATACAGCCATGTCGGGGAGCGGTTCGGCAGTATTCGGGCTTTGGGGGGATCCGCCAACCGAGGTGATCGACCACCTGCGCGCCACCCTCGACGACACTCAAATCTTCAGCGCGGTGCTCTGAACAGTATGGGGCTTCGAAACGTTACTCTTTATATAAATAATATATGTAACAGAGGCCTGCCGATTGCGGTTTGGCACAATTTTTGAAGCATCATCATTATGAAAAAGAAAAATAAAACATTCAACAATATGAACACCGAAAAGTCGTCAGAAACCACACAACCCACCCCCGAGCAGTTCGGTGAGAAGATCGAGCGCGAAAATCAGGGCGCCGAGGCATTCGACGATATCGAAGCTTCAGTAGAGGGCGAGGAAAACGAAGAAGAGAAAGATATCATAAACCGCCAGATGGATGAGCTCAACAAGCTCAACGAGCAGCTTGATAGCGCAAAAGCCGAGGTCGAGAAAGAGAAAAAGGAGTATCTCTTTCTGATGGCGGAGTTCGACAATTTCCGCAAGCGTACCGTAAAAGAAAAAAGCGACATAATCAAAAACGCCGCCGAATCGACCATCAAGGATCTTCTACCGATAGTCGACGACTTCGAGCGTGCTATCGAGGCTAACCGCGACAGCGAGGATGCCGCAGCCATCAAAGAGGGCACAGAGCTTATATTCCACAAGCTGCAGAAATTCCTCGAAAAGAACGGCGTGACAGCTATCGAGTCGACCGGCGAAGAGTTCAACTCCGACCTGCACGAAGCTCTCGCGATGGTGCCCGGCGACGAAGCAAACAAAGGTAAAGTGATCGACACCCTCACCAAAGGGTACAAACTCGGCGACAAGGTGATACGTCACGCTAAAGTCGCTGTAGGCCAATAAGCAAAGAGAATCCGATATGGCAAGTAAAAGAGATTACTACGAAGTGCTCGGCGTGAGCAAAACAGCCACGCCCGACGAGATAAAGAAAGCATACCGCAAGATGGCCATCAAGTATCATCCGGATAAGAATCCGGGTGATAAGGCCGCTGAGGAGAAATTCAAAGAGGCAGCCGAGGCTTACGACGTGCTGTCGAATGCCGAGAAACGCCAGAAGTACGATCAGTTCGGCTTCTCGATGGGCGAAGGCGGCTTCGGCGGAGGTCAGGGCGGCTTCGGAGGTGCCGGCGGCATGTCGATGGAGGATATTTTCTCGGCATTCGGCGACATTTTCGGCGGCGGCTTCGGCGGAATGGGCGGATTTGAAAGTGCCGGCGGACGTTCGCGTCGTCGTCAGCCCCAGCGCAAAGGCTCCGATCTGCGTATCACTGTCAAGCTGACTCTCGAAGATATACTCAAAGGTGTCGACAAGACCCTCAAGATACCCACCTACGTCACCGATCCCCATTGCCACGGCACAGGCGCCAAGGATGGTACAAGCTTCACCACCTGTCCCACTTGCCACGGCTCCGGACAGATCCTGCAGCAGCAGAACACACCTTTCGGCGTGATCCAGCAGACAGCCGTATGCCCCGAGTGCAACGGTACCGGCAAGACCATAGTCGAGAAATGTACCTACTGCGGCGGTCATGGCGTAATACGCGAGAGCCAGACAGTATCGTTCACCATCCCTGCCGGAGCTCAGGACGGCCAGGTATTCACGCTCAAGGGGAAAGGCAATGCCGCCCCCAACGGAGGTGTGAACGGCGACCTTCTCGTCGTGATCGAGGAGGTAAAACACCCGCAACTGATACGCGACGGCAACGATGTGATATACAACCTGATGCTCGACTACCCCACTGCCGCTCTCGGCGGACAGGTCGAAGTGCCTACGATCACCGGACGTGTGCGCGTCACTATAGCTCCCGGCACCCAGCCCGGCAAAGTGCTCCGTCTGCGCGGCAAAGGACTCCCCTCACAGGAGGGTTACGGCACCGGCGATCAGCTTATCAATGTGATGGTCTATGTGCCCGAGCAGCTTAACGACCAGGAGCGCGCGGCCATCGAGAGCCTGAAGTCAATGCCCGACATCAAGCCTGCCCCCGGCGCAAGCGAACGTATCTTCAGCCGACTGCGCCACATCTTCGACGATAACAAGAAGTAACTTCCATAATAGAAACCGCAGGCCGATCCCGCTTTTACCGAGGTCGGCCTACTGCTATTTAGAGCCCCCTGCGGTCAGAGCCTCGATCATTGATTGCGGTACGGTGAGGCGAATATCTGTAGCGTCCGGGGCAACTATACTTCTTAGAAAATGAGGCATCTCGGCGCGATATATCTCGATCATTCGGCTATTGGCGGATGATTCAGCGGCATGAATGCACGAGTATGAGAAATTTGCCAGACGGTCGGCCGCCTTGACAAGAGGCGCATAGGGGGTGGTCCGTATCAGTGAATAGTAGCGGTCGTCGGCGCGCTCGGCGCGCGATCTGCCCTTCTCGTTGGTGAGAGCATAAACAATTTCGGTAGCCATAAGAGCCGACTTATCGTCGCCGAAATGGCGACGCGCACGTGCCAGAACATCATTGTAAGTCTGTCGGGCATCCTCAATGGCATCGTGATTCATAGTCCCGAAATATACAACGGCCAGATCGCGTTCGTCGGCTATTACCGCATCAATAAAGCGCATTGCGGCGGCTGTCACCGCATCCAGGTGCACACCATAGGGGAAGGTGCCGTCGTAATGCTGGTTTACATCAGCATGAATATTGTGAGCCTCTACCCTGATCCTCTCGGTCAGATCGGCCAACGGACCTTTCAGCAGGGCTTCGACATCAATTTTTCCGTTCATTTGGCAAATATACGCACATTTTTGTATATTTGTAGAAAAGTAACGTCCATGACCGAAAAAAACATCCTCATCCCGATACACGTGTACTCCTACGATGAGCTTTCCGACACCGACCGCCGGCTTGTCGACATGGCTCGCGAGGCCACCACACGCTCCTATGCTCCCTACTCTCACTTCCGTGTAGGCGCGGCTCTGCTGCTCGACAACGGCGAGATAGTCACCGGCTCAAATCAGGAGAATGCCGCATATCCTTCGGGCACATGCGCCGAGCGCACCACCGCATATTATGCACATTCCACATATCCGCAGGCGCGCTTCGACACACTCTGCGTAGCTGCCCGCGGCACCGACGGCGCCGAAGTCGAAGAGCCGATTTCACCCTGCGGTGCATGCCGCCAGGCTTTGGTGGAATATGAAAAGATCGGTGGCCGCCCCGTGCGAATGCTTCTTGCAGGGCGCCATGAGATCTACGAGCTCCCTTCGATTGCCTCATCATTGCCACTCACCTTCGACAGCTTCTGACCCCCCACCCGCTGATATGACACCTGAAGAGATCACCGAAGCAATCCGGCAGACAAAACGCCGGTTTTTTATGATGCGCAACGGCATGATGGGCGAGCAGCTGCGTCGCGCCGGCGTGCCGTACCGCATAATTTTCGGGCTCAACCTCCCGCAGGTGAGTGCTATTGCCCGCGAAACTCCACACGATGCAGATCTGGCTGAAGCTCTTTGGCAGAACTCAGGCACCCGCGAGAGCCTGATGATAGCTCCTATGCTGTATCCGCACGACAAAGCTACCCCTACGCTGGCTCGCACATGGATCGAGACAGCACCGACTGTCGAAGCCGTCGACATCCTGTGTCTGAGGCTCATCAAGGGGCAACCGTGGGCTCAGAGATTGGCGTATGACATACTCAAGCCGGAGATAGAGATCCCTCTCGTTCGTTATGCCGGGCTGCGCATTCTCTGGAATATGCTTGACGAAGACACCGCCGCGGCCATGCGCCCCACAGTGGAGGCCGAAGCACAGGCCGGCGGCAAAACCGCCATGACCGCACGCGCACTACTGGCTCAGATAGATTTCTTCCTTGAGCCGGAGAATGATGGAGAAGAAGAATGATTATTTATTGCCCGGACGACTGAGGTAGTCGCTCAGGAATACACCGAGCAGTATCAGCGCGCACCCCGTATATCCCACCACGGTGATATGCTCTCCCAGCACGAAATACGATGCTATAAGGGTGACTACGGGCTGGAAATAGAGATAATTTGACGTCGTGACGGTGCCGAGCCGCTTAATAGCCTCGTTCCACACCAGGAAGCATATTATCGAGCATACCACACCTAAAGCCAGAAGATTGCCCCACACCACCGGATTTTTGAGCGCGCCGAGCTCCAGAGGATCCGAGCGGAACAGCATGAACGGTATAGTGGTGATAAGACCGTAGAAAAACATCTTGCGGGTGATGAACATCACATCGTAGGTCGCGTTGAGACGGCGCACCACGAGGCTGTAAACCGCCCAACTGAACGCAGCCATCAGAGCAAGGAAATCGCCCAAGGGGTTCACCTGAAGATCCATCGAGCTGTTGAATATCACCAACGCAACACCTACCAGTGCAACTGCTGAGCCGATATACATCCCAGCTCCCGGGCGTTCGCTTTTGTATATCAGTCCGGCAAGCATCGCCGTGATAAGCGGGGCCGTCGTTGTGATAAGCGACACATTCGAGGTGAGCGTATATTGGAGAGCTGTATTCTCGGCAATAAAATATATTGAACCCGCACACATACCGCACACCACAAAGAGCACCTCGTCGCGCAGAGTGCGTGCCCAAAGCCGATTATGGGAGAGCAGAAGCATCAGCAGATACGCCAGAAGTATGCGGTAAGCATACGACTCGGCAGGCCCGAGGCCATTGTCGAGAAGCACTCGCGTCATCACAAACGATGCTCCCCATGCGCCTACTACCAGCAGTGCGCCCAGATGCAGTATCAGCTGATTGCCTCGCACACCCGAGGCAGGGTTATCTTTTTTTATATTATAGTTGTCAGTGCTCACAAGGTATAGAGATTGGTTAGGTAAGTACAAACTTACAATTTTTTTTTGAACATCTCGCCATCCGTACCGAACTTTTCACCCCCTGTCGTGTGTTTTATATAAAAATTGTCTATTTTTGCACCTCTAAAGAAATCACATAATATTAACTTAAATTTTTTAAGGATATGAAATCTATCAGACTTATGGCAGCTTCAGCTATGGCTGCACTTTTGATCGTAAGCGCAGGTTGTTCGTCGATGACCAACACCGGCAAAGGAGCCCTCATCGGCGGCGGTGGCGGTAGTGCCCTGGGCGCAGGTATCGGCGCATTGATCGGCGGCGGCAAGGGAGCTGCTATCGGCGCTGCCGTAGGAGCAGGCGTCGGCGCAGGTGCCGGAGCGCTCATCGGCAAGAAGATGGACAAGCAGAAAAAAGAACTTGAACAGCAGCTCAAGGACGCACAGGTACAGACTGTCACCGACCAGAACGGTCTTCAGGCCATTCGCGTGACATTCCCCGGCGGTATCCTCTTCCCTACCAACGGCACATCACTCAGCGCAAGCGCCAAGTCTGAACTCACCAAATTTGCGACATCGCTGATTCAGAACCCCGACACCGACGTTCAGATACTCGGTTACACCGACGACACGGGTACTCTCGAAGTGAACCAGCGAGTATCTACCGGCCGTGCTGATGCCGTGCGCAACTATCTCCTCAACAGCGGTGTGAGCGCCAGCCGCCTCTCTGCTCAGGGTCTCCCCATGCAGGATTACGTAGCCAGCAACGCTACTGCTGAAGGTCGCGCACAGAACCGTCGCGTCGACATCTACATCTACGCCAACCAGAACATGATCAAACAGGCCGAAAACGGTCAGCTCTGATCACTTCAAACTAACTGAGAACAATTCACCCGGAGGGCTCGGCCGAGCCCTCCGGGTATTTATATATGAAGTGAGAAGCTTTAACAAGTATTTCGCCAAATATTCGCCGCAAATTTGCGGTGAAAAACTCCGCAAGCTTCGGATCCCCGTAACCGGAATTCATAAAATCAAGGCTCAGAGATTGTAAAAAATACGTAAATAGCAGGTATACACACTCTACATCTGATAAAATTTTCGTATCTTTGCGGACTAAATATACTCTCTCACCCCGAGCATGGTGTCTGTCTCAACCAATATCCATGCCTTATTTATTGATTAATAGACTGTTATACACATGTGTGGAATAGTTGGCTACGTAGGTAAATCCGAAGCATACCCTATACTCATCAAGGGCCTTCACAGGCTCGAATATCGCGGATACGATAGTGCGGGAGTTGCACTCATCAGCGATCTTGACGGCAAACTCAACATTTACAAGGAGCGCGGCAAAGTGGCCGACCTTGAGCACGCCGTGGCTCATAAGGACCTGACCGGCAATGTTGGTATAGCCCACACCCGCTGGGCTACCCATGGAGAGCCATCGGCCTTGAACGCTCACCCCCATGCCTCAAGCACCGGCGACATCGCCCTGATACACAACGGCACGATCGAGAATTATGCCGTGCTGAAGGAGGCACTGGCCCTCGACGGTGTTGAATTTGAAAGCGAAACCGACACCGAGGTACTCGTAAAACTTATTGAATACATCAAATCGTCGACCGGATGTTCGACAGTCGATGCTGTGCGCACAGCCCTCAAAGAGGTGGTGGGTGCGTTTGCCATCGCGGTGCTCGACCGCAATCAGCCCGACCGCCTGATAGCCGCGCGCAAAAGCTCGCCGCTGGTGATCGGCCTGGGTGTCGACGGCTCGTTCCTCGCCTCCGATGCCACACCGCTCATCGAATACACCGATCGAGTGGTATACCTCAAGGACGACGAGATGGCAATACTCTACGCCGACCGTCCGCTTGAGGTGATAAACTACGACCTTGAGCCGCTGTCGATCGACATTCAGACCCTTCAGATGTCGGTATCGCAGCTCGAAAAAGGCGGCTATCCGCACTTCATGCTCAAAGAGATCTTCGAGCAGCCGCGCACTATCTTCGATTGTATACGCGGACGTGTGGTAGACAACAACACTCAGGTGAAACTCTCGGGCATAATGGAGAACGCCGAAGCCTTCCGCCGTGCCCGTCGAATCATCATAGTGGGTTGTGGCACTTCGTGGCACGCTGCGCTAATCGGCAAACGCCTGATACAGGATATGGGGCGCATACCGGTAGAAGTGGAGTATGCCTCCGAATTCCGATACTCCAACCCTGTGATAGGCCCCGGCGACATCGTTATGGCCATATCGCAGTCGGGTGAGACCGCCGACACTCTTGCTGCCATAGAACTGGCCAAATCGCGCGGAGCGATGGTCTACGGCGTGTGCAACGTGGTAGGCTCATCCATAGCCCGGGCCACCGATACCGGCACATACATACACGTAGGCCCCGAGATCGGCGTGGCATCCACGAAAGCTTTCACCGGACAGGTCACCGTGCTCACCATGATTGCTCTGGCTATCGGACAGCTTCGCGGCACCGCCGGCGAAGAGCGCGTAGCCGAGGCTTGCCGCTCGCTGGCCATGCTCCCCGAGCTGATCACCGAAACCCTCAAGCTCAACGACCATATCAAGGAGCTCTCAGCCATATATACTTACGTGCACAACTTCCTCTATCTGGGTCGTGGCTACAACTACCCCTCGGCTCTCGAGGGCGCTCTCAAGCTCAAGGAGATCAGCTACATCCATGCCGAGGGTTATCCTGCTGCAGAGATGAAGCACGGCCCTATAGCGCTGATCGACAATGAACTCCCTACCGTGGTGATAGCCCCCAACGACGATCTCCACGAAAAGGTGATCTCAAACATTCAGCAGGTGAAAGCCCGCGGCGGCTCGGTGATAGCAATCGTGACCCGTGGCGACGAGGCTATAGCGAAGATTGCCGACCACACCATCGAGATACCGCCGGTGCCTGAATGTCTTTCGCCGATCATCGCTGCCATACCTCTGCAGCTTCTGGCCTATCACATCGCCATCATGAAAGGGCGCAACGTCGATATGCCCCGAAATCTGGCGAAATCGGTCACTGTAGAGTAAACCCTACCCTGCTTCAGCAAAGCATACAATGCCAAAATATCATTGCGCATCGCTTGCCGCCATATTGCACGCCCACGGTGTGACCGACGCCGTGCTCTGCCCCGGATCGCGTGATGCCGCAATAATTACCGCTATAGAGCGCTCAGGCCATTTCCACACTCACGTGGTGGTCGACGAGCGCTCTGCTGCTTTCATAGCCCTGGGTATAGCGTCAGCATCAGGGCGTCCGGCGGCTGTGGTATGCACTTCGGGGTCGGCACTGCTGAACTTTGCTCCGGCTGCCGCCGAAGCCTACTACCGCCGCATACCGCTGATTCTCATCTCCGCCGACCGCCCCGCCGAATGGGTCGACCAGGACGACAGCCAGACAATACGGCAACCGGGAGCATTGGCCAACGTGGTGCGGTATCAGGCTGACATACACGAGCCGCACACCTCTGATGAGGAGTGGTTTGCCGCCCGATCCATCAACGATGCCTGTATAGCTGCCGCCGGCGCTCCAATACCCGGACCGGTACATCTGAATCTGCGCATCAACGAGCCCATCAACGAGCCTCAGCCGCAGGCCGACCCTCCGGTGATACGTCGTGCGGCTGTGTGCAGCGAGTCGGCCGCCACCCTCGAATTAGCCCGCGAGATACACGGCCGCCGAGTGCTTGCCGTGGCCGGATTCATGTCGCCGCACAGTAGCGATACCGAGAGCATCTTGCGCATGGCCACCATCGTGCCGACTCTCATAGAGGCTCAAAGCAACCTCGGAGCCGCAGACTCCGGCCGACACACCATAAGCCGCATCGATGCCACCCTCAAGCTGATCCGCAAAGCCACTCCCGAGGCTTACCCTGATATTGTGATTACAATGGGCGGAGCGCTTCTCTCGCGCCATCTGAAGACATTTCTGCGCAACTGCCCCGACACCACTCGCCACATCCATATCGGACACACCGACGGATCGATCGACTGTTTCCGCCACTTGCGGCTCACCGTACCCGTCGAGCCCGGCACATTCTGCCGCCGGTTGCTTGAATGCGGTATAAATCCTTCTTCCGAATATCTGCGCCTTTGGCGCAACGCCTCGCTGCAGGCTGAGGCCAATGATGCCTTACGGAGTGCTTCAGCCCCATGGAGCGACTATGCAGCCATGAGCACACTCTTTGAAGCACTCCCCCCATGCCACCTGCATCTGTCGAACGGCACTTCGGTGCGCTATGCGCAGCTTTTCGACTATCGCAAAGCGCTCACCATAAACGCCAACCGCGGCGTTTCGGGCATCGACGGATCGACATCGACCGCAATAGGCGAAGCTATCGTATACAGCCGCGACTCAAACGCCGCCCTCACCGTGCTTATCACGGGCGACATGTCGGCCCAGTACGACCTTGGCGCTTTGGCAACCGACGGCATCCCGTCGAGACTGCGCATCATTGTATTATCCAACTCCGGGGGAGGCATATTCCGATTTATCCCGACCACGAGCTCTCTGCCCGAACTCGAGCGCAACTTCTGCGGTCCTGTGCGACTGCCGTTGCGACAGCTTGCCGACGGATTCGGATTCGACTACTACGAAGCATCGTCGGCCGAGTCGTTAAAGGGGGTGTTGCCCCGCTTCTTCACCGCAGGGACACACCGGCCTGCTATACTCAACATCATGACGCCTGCGCAAGCCTCGGCCGATACCCTCAAGCACTACTTTGCCGAAAATTCGTAAGTGCAAAACTGAGCGACAGGCCATAAAACAATAAAAGGAACGGCTCGCGCAGTTCCTTTATTGGTTTCCAATAGGTACAATTTCTAAGGTAAAAAAGATTGTTTAGGTTCGTGCTGCAAAGGTAGGCACGATTTTATCATTTCGTACCAAAATTTATTATGTTATGCAACATACTTATAAATCTCATCTTGCATCCAAACCCACATATGCACCTAATTCTCAGAAAATTACCTATTTGTATAAATTTGTTTTCTCCGATTAAAATTTGTTAATCAGCGTTATCATCCTTAAAAATTTCAAGCGCGAGTGTGTGTCCGTCCCACCGCGCGTAGCTGAATCGTCGGATCCAGTCGCCGAGAATTATCATGCGCGAATCTTCTCCCACCTCACAGTCGGCCATGATATGCTTGTGGCCGAACACGAAGTAGTCGATATGCGGATGTGAGGCATCGGCGAGGTATCCCCGCGAAAAGCGCAGCAACGAGTCGGTAGGGGGAAGCGAAGTCATAATGACATCTGAAGGTGCATCGTACTCGTCGGACTGACCGCTACGCGACGACGACGACCAAGCGTGGGCAAACGGCACAGTCCAGTTCGACGGCAACGCGGCATAGAGCCGCTGCAGCAGCCGCGAGCGGAAGATAGCGCGCATCCGTCGGTACGACGGGCGGTGCTCACCCACCCCGTCGCCATGCTCGATAAAGAACCGGCGGCCGTCTATCTCCTCGACGAGAGCACCGTCGACCACCCTCACACCGAGTTCCTGCTGAAGATACCCGAATATCCATATATCGTGGTTGCCGATGAGCCAGGTCACTTCGACACCGCTGTCGACTATCTCGGCCAATGCGCCAAAAAAGCGGGCAAACCCTTTAGGGACTACAGCGCGATACTCAAACCAGTAGTCGAGCACATCGCCTACCAGATAAATGGCGCGTGCAGTGGGTGCTACCGAGCGAAGCCAACGCACCACGCGGCGCTCAGCCTCGTGCCCGTCGGCTATGTAGCTTGCGCCGAGATGCAGGTCGGACAGGAAATATGTATCTGTACGTGCCAATTTTCGTGAATTATCGTGATGAGAGGGGGAAAGATCAGAGAAAACCGAGCTCAAGCTTGGCCTCCTCGGTCATCATATCCTTATTCCATTCAGGCTCAAAGACGATACGTATATCCACACCTTTGAGCCCTTCGATCGATTCGAGCTTGATACGGGCGTCGTCGACTATAAAATCGGCCATCGGGCAGTTGGGAGCGGTCATCGTCATGTCGATATGGAGCACTGCGTCGTCGTCGATATCAATCTTATAAACGAGGCCGAGACTGTAGATGTCGACCGGCACTTCGGGGTCGTATACGGTGCGGAGCATCTCGACCACTTTCTCTTCGAGGGCAAGTTTCTCTTCAGGGGTCATATTGTTGGTATGAATCAAATTATCAGTAATAAAAATTGGAATCAGTCGGCTATAGGGGTAGAGCGCAGAGTCGAGAAGTACCGCCGTGTCTCAGCCCGCACTTGCGGAGCCAGGGCTATGACGGCAATCATCGTCGGAAACGCCATCATGGCATAGAACAGATCGCAAAGCCCGACGGCCGCCCCTACAGGTATCACGGCAAAGACCACAAGGGTGGCAATGAAAAACCATGTGTGAACCCTCCCCAGGCGAGCTCCGCCGAGATAGCGGGCGCATGTGTTGCCGTAGTATGAGTAGCCGAACATCGACGACATGGCAAAGCATACCACTACCACCGTAAGGAGCAGTTCGCCGCCCGGTATTGAGGCTCCGAAGGCTTGCATAGCCACCGACATACCTTGCACACCTTCGCCGAGCGTGGTCAAGTCGACACCTATCAGTATGGCGAATGCCGAGAGGGTGCACACCAGGCCCGAGTCGATAGCCGGACCGAGCATAGCCACGAGTCCTTCGCGCACAGGCTCAGTGTTGGTCGAGGCACCGTGCATCAGCGAGGCGGTGCCCACGCCGGCATCATTGACCAGCATGGCTCGCCGCGCGCCGATAAGGGCTATTCCGGCGAGGGCGCCTATGCCGGCACGCAGGTTGAAGGCCGAGCCTACGATGTCGGCCACTATGCCGGGCACCATCGGAAGATGTGTCAACACAATATAGAGCACCATAATAAAGTAGATGCTCACCATCGCAGGAGTGAGAAGCGAGGCCACCCGCGCTATGCGGCGTATGCCGCCAAGCACTACTACTCCGACCACAGTGGCGATTATAATGCCAACGAGCAGGCGGAACGAGTGAAGCGGATCGAGCGTCGTGGCAGCGCTCACGGCTCCTATCACTTTCGAGCCGGCAAGACCTTCGGGAGTGGTGAGCGAGCTCACAAGCCCCTCGGTGAGCTGGTTGGCATTCATGATGCAGAGCGTACCGAACATTCCGGCCACTGCAAAGAAGCGGGCCACCGGAAGCCACCGTCGCCCTAACCCGAGGGTGATGATATGCATCGGACCTCCCTGCGGGGCGCCGTCGCGGTCTGTACCGCGATACTTTATTGCGAGCACCCCTTCGTGAAACTTGGTGCACATACCCACAATAGCCGACACCCACATCCAGAATATCGCGCCCGGGCCACCCATAGCCAGCGCAATGGCCACGCCTGCTATATTACCCATCCCGACAGTGGCTGCCACCACCGATGCCAGGGCCTGCAGCGAACTGATCTGGCCGCGGGATGTGTCGGTAGAATCCTGACGCGAGCGGAGCAGCCTCAGGGCCTCCGGGAGCCGGCGCACGGACACGGCGCCGCTGTAGCAGAAGAGCCACAGGCCACCCCCTATCAGCAGGAGGAAGAGCGGAAATCCACACAGGGCGTCGGCCACAGAAGTGAGACCGACGCCCAGGTGTTGAAATATTGAAAAGTCTTGAGTCATTCTGTCGATATAACGACAAAAAGGGGGTGATTATTTCGCCGAAACGATAGCCTCGGTGTCGCGCGCTATCATCAGCTCCTCGTCGGTGGGGATGACGCACACTTTGACACGCGATGCCGGGGTCGAGATCTCGATCTCCTCACCGCGCTTGCGGTTGAGCTCGGGGTCGATCTCCACGCCCATGAATGCCAGCGGAGCGCATACATCGGCTCGGAGGCCTGTCTGGTTCTCGCCCACACCACCGGTAAAGACGATGATGTCGACACCGCCCATCTCGGCAGCATACGCGCCTATATATTTGATAATGCGCTGCTGATACATATCGAGAGCAAGGGTGGCACGCTCGTCCCCGGCCTCGACAGCCGCCTCAAGGTCGCGCATATCGCTCGATTTCTCGGTGATGCCGAGCACACCGCTCTCCTTGTTGAATAGCTTCTGGAGGCCGGCTGCATCGAGGTTATGGCGCGTCATCAGATAGGTGATTGCTCCGGGATCGATATCGCCCACACGTGTACCCATCATAAGCCCTTCGGTGGGAGTAAGACCCATGGATGTGTCGACGCTCTTGCCGTAGAGCACCGCCGTGATCGAGCCGCCGTTGCCGATATGGCACGTGATGATCTTCTTGGTAGTGATGTCGACGCCCAGAAACTCGCACACGCGCTGCGACACATAGCGGTGGCTTGTGCCGTGGAAACCGTAGCGGCGCACGCCATCCTCCTTATAATATTTGTAGGGGATGGCATACATATACGATTTGGCGGGCATAGTCTGGTGGAAAGCCGTGTCGAAGACACCTACCTGGGGCACATCGGGCATGAGGGCTTCGATAGCCTCGATACCGGTCATGTTGGCCGGATTGTGGAGCGGAGCTATATCGTAGCACTCGCGTATCTTCGCTTTCACCTCGTCGTCGATCAGCACCGAGGAGTTGAACTTCTCGCCGCCGTGCACCACGCGGTGGCCTACGGCATCGATTTCGTCGAACGATGCGATCACGCCGTCGCGCTTGTCGGTGAGCAGTTTGAGGATAGCCTCGACGGCACCTTTGTGGTCGGTCAGGCCGAGCTGTATTATCTCCTTGTTGCCGTCAGGCTTCTTATATTTGAGGAAACCGTCGGGCAGGCCGATCTTCTCCACGCCACCTTCGGCCATAGTCTCGCCGGTGGCGGTATTGATGAGCTTATATTTCACGGAGCTGCTGCCGCAGTTCAATACCAGGATTTTCATTATGTATATGCTTTTAATGGTCAGGCTTTAGAATTTGCTTTCACGCCGATAGCCTGATTGCAGGTTATCACGATAGTTTTGTAAATATCCTCGGGGAAGCAGCCGCGCGAGAGGTCGTTGACTGGAGCGGCCAAGCCCTGGAGTATCGGGCCGACAGCCTCGACACCGGCCAGACGCTGCACGAGCTTATAAGCGATGTTGCCCACTTCGAGCGAGGGGAACACCAGCACGTTGGCGCGTCCGGAGAGCGCCGATCCGGGAGCCTTTGCGGCAGCTACACCGGGCACTATAGCAGCATCAGCCTGCAGCTCGCCGTCGATTATCATGCCGGGATCCATCGCCTTGGCTATGCCGAGAGCCTCGATCACTTTCTCTACGCGCTCGTGCTTGGCGCTACCTTTGGTAGAGAAGCTCAGCAGAGCCACGCGGGGCTCGATGCCGGCGATGTCGCGGGCAGTCTGGGCCGACGATATGGCGATCTGGGCAAGCTCCGCAGCTGTCGGGTCGGGGAGCACTGCACAGTCGGCAAACACAAGAATATTGTCCGTGCCGTAGGGCGATCCTTCGGGCAGGAGCATAAGGAAAGCGCCCGATACCACCGAGATGCCGGGCTGAGTCTTGATCACCTGAAAAGCAGCGCGGAGCACATTGCCGGTAGTGTTCATAGCACCGGCCACCTGTCCGTCGGCGTCGCCCATCTTGATCATCAGGCACCCCAAGTAGAGAGGATTTGCCGCAGTGAGGCGAGCCTGCTCCATGGTGATACCCTTGCTTTTGCGCAGCTCGTAGAACAGAGGGGCGTAGCGGTCGATCACCGCCTCGTCGGCAGGATTTACGAAATTGGCGTTCTTGATATTCTCAAGTTTGAGCTCCTTGGCGAGGGCAAGTATTTCTTTAGGATCGCCTATGAGGGTGATGTCGGCGATTCCGTCGGCTATGATACGGTCGGCGGCTGAGAGAGTACGAGGTTCGGTGCCTTCGGGCAACACAATACGCTGGCGCGAAGCCTTGGCGTGGTCGATAAGTTTTTCAAAAAGTCCCATTATATCTCGATGGTTTTAGATTGTATGAGCATGTCGATAGCGGCACACTCTAATTCAGCAAGCACTGCAAAATTAAAAAACAATCGCTACCCGAGCAAATTCTTTTCGGGAAAAGTAAGGGAAAATTCAGAGTCGGAACGGTATGGTCAGCGTGTAGTAGGTAGGAACGCTGACACCGTTGAGGCGGCCGGCCTCCCAGTTAGGCATCGACGAGATCACCCTGACGGCCTCACGGTCGAGAGCGGGATGCACTCCGCGGAGCACCTCGATAGACACAAGCGAGCCGTCGGTGTCGACCACAAAGCCGCATGTCACCCGGCCGTGCACACCGTTGTTGTACGCATTGCGCGGGTACCGGCGGTTGGCATTTATAAATTTCACCATAGCCGACTCGCCGCCCGGAAACTGAGGCTCGCGATCCACGCTATAGCAGTCGAACACCTCGACCTCCGCGCTCTGACGACCTGATGCGACGCACTTTCGGTAGCTGCCGTGACGCTCAGCTTGCAGCGTCAGCGGCAACAGCATCGCTACGGCTACCGCGGGGAGGAGTAAACGCTTGATATTTATGATTCGGTTTATCATAATTGCAATACAAATTTATGATAAGCCGACGACATAACCAAGCCGCTCACCTCGGTTTTGAGAATGATTACAAATGTTTCACCTTTGTTTACCAAACCCCGCGCACCCTGCCAAAATTTGTTAACCGAAGGACAAATTCGGCTCTCTGACTGGGAGGAATTTATCGGTCGGGAGTACGCTCTTGGCAGAAGAGCTCACACCTCAGTATTTTGGTATATCAACATCTTACAGGAAGAATAGATTACTCCACGAAATGGAGATAGCGCGGGCCGGTGGGTTCGCGCTATTTTGTAGAGTGGCGGTAGGCGGCTTCGTGCATGCGGCGGTAGGCATCTATCTTCTCGGGCGGCAGGGCGCGCTTCTCGGAGTCGTTGCGCACCCAGTACTTGCCGCGATAGCTTATAAGCTCGGGGGCAGGCTTTATGGAGATTTCGAGGATCTTATAGCCGGCATCGTCTATCCAGTTTGTGTCGCAGCACTGATTGGCTATGGGGCCCATCTCACGGTTTATCATGCCGCGGATATACCGCTTGTAGCCATCGTCGGATGTGCCGAGGAAACGCATGTCGGTGTCGACTCCGGTGGCTGTGCCGGTGTCGTTGACGCCCATCAGCAGGCGACCTCCCGTGTCGGAATTGAGGAATCCGCAGATAGTGCTCATGATGACGTCGCTCTGCCGATCGCGGTCGGGCTGCATGTGGTTGTCGGCAGGGTAAATGATCGAGGTCTTGAATTCGAGTTCCTGCCCTTCGCGCCCGAAGTTGCGCAGCTTGGTTGTGCGCACCTGTACGCCGAGCAGTCCGGAGATCTTTGTCTCGATTGCAGCGCGCACGCCGTCGAGGTTGGAGCGCGATGTGAGCAGCAGTGCTATAGCCAGATCGGCAGCCTCGCGGATGGAGGCGTTGCCGGTCGACTCGCTGATAGAGAGGAGGGCGGGGAGGCTTTCGCGATGCTTGAGCGAGTTGAGTATCTTGACGCGCGACAGAGCTTCGTTGAGCACATAGTCTGACTGCACCTGTGCATCGTCGACACTGCTCAGCAGCTCGGCGAGGCGATCGTCGTCGACGGTCTGATTCACTTCATACTCTTCGAGTATCTTGAAGATATTCTTGCGGTTGTCGTAATAGCGGGCATTGTCGGGCTCGTCGAGCATACGGCAGAGCAGCTGCGCGATAGTGAGCATACCGAAGGCCTGAGTGCGGTCGGAGCGCACCAGCGAGAGGCGGTCGAGTATCTGTACGATCTCGCGCACGGTGTGAGCCGACATCTCCTCCTCAAGCATCTCTTCGGAGGAATAGTCGTCGGCCTCGACGGGATCGATGTCGCCTATCGAGCGGCTTATGTCGGCAAGCAGATGGCGGAATGCGTCCCAGATATTGAAGTAGCGGTCGGACATACCGACAAATTCGCACACCGACTGCCCTTGATGATTGGTCTCGATGACGCGCGCCGCGACGATGTCGCCCTTGTTGAGATGCAGATTGTCGTCGTATAGCACACACGAAGCGCCGTCAGACGACACACAGAGATAGTTGCTGCGCGAGCCGGCCACACGCCCCATGATGCGGAGGGTGATCTGGTCGCCCAAGCGGTAGGTGTCCTCAAAATACTCCTGCACCACCGGGAGCATCGAGAGCGTGAGAAATCCTTCGGCGTCGGGCTCTGCAGTCACGACGGCTTCGAGCAGCAGCGGTGTGCCGCGCATGTCGTGGAAATAGCGCACGTTGTCGGGCTTTGCCTGGATGTAGCGCGCCACTTCCGAGAGCTTGAGCCGTGCGCGCCCCTCGTATTCCTCCGACACGATCTCGCAGTATACGGTCGAGCAGTCGTCGGAGTGGTCGTACATGCGGAAGTACACGTAATCGCCCGGCTCGGGGGTCGACTTACCCTGCACCACATTGCCGGTGCTGATATTGAGGCAGTCGATCAGATCGCGCCAGAAGTTGGCCACGTTCTCGATCTTGCTCTTATTCTTGAGACGCGTCTGCGGAGGCACGTCGGTGAGTATCTTGATATTCTCCCAGTCGAGCAGACCGTTTGGGAGCGCCGGCGAAGGGCGGCCGCCGACAGGGCGGAACTGCACGCCGGCACTATCGACGCTCATCTCTATGCGCTCGGTGGCGAAAGTCTGGGGTGCGAAACGGTGTGACGAAGCCGCCCGCGGGCCGACAGGATTCTCAAGCGGAGCTATGGCGCGCGCATAGAGGGTATCGACCAGACTCACATCGTCCCAACTGTAGCCGAGCTCACCCGAGGGTTGCGCAAAGAGGCTCACGAACGCCTCGTGCAGCAGGAGCTCGCTGCGGAACTGCTTCATGCAGGCGAGCATACGGTAATATGTGGCGCGGTTGAGGCGACGGTCTATGCTGTCGGTGTCGGAAGCAAGGAGCTGCTGTATGGCGATAGCCTTTATCATCTTTTCGATCAGCGAATTGCCTGCCGAGCGCGTAGCTTTGAGGCGGTACTCGTCGATAAAGAGCTGCAGCATGTCGACAAATGCCGTGCGGAACGGCTCTGCACGCCAATGCTCTTTGTTGCCGCGGAGTATGATGTCGAATATCGTGTCCATCATCTCCTCCATCACCTGCTGGTCGAGGTTGAAAAGGCATATTATGATGCGGAATTTGCGCTCGGGCTGATAGAGGTTTTCCGACTCGCGCAGGTAGTCGAGCTGACTGGCGATGTATTCGCGCTGCGAGCCTTCGGATATGATAGCGAGCACCTGCCGGTAGTCCTCGGCATGGCGTGCCATCTCGCTGAGGGTGCGTATCCAGCGCGTACGCTCCGACGGCGGAAGATTTTTGAGCACCTCGGCGCGCTCGAGCACTGCCATGGTGATGCGGTGGAAAGCATCGGCAAGCGCCGGCAGGCGCTCTGCGCCGCAATCCATCGACAGCAGCATCCGGTCAAGGCGCAGCAAGGCGTCGATCACCCACTCGGGGTCGGCCGAACGGTAGCGCAGCTGCAGGTCAGCGCCGGGAGTATCGGTGTCGGGCTCCGCTGCAGCGGGCATAAACATCTCCAGAAGCATACGCGCGGTGTCGTCGTCGATGCCGCTGAGGCGCTGCAGCTCCTCGACAGTGAGAAATGTCGATGATGACGATCCGGCATTGTCGACTATCATCTCGAGCTCCACCTGGTTGGCGTGTATCGAGATAACGCGAGCATTGACCGAACGGCCGGCGGGCATATTCAGGCCGCGCGGAAATTTGGTGAGACGGAATATCAGCCCGTGGCTGTCGACCACGGTATAATACCTCTTGAAACGCTGACGCACACGGAACGACCCTACCTGCCCTACGGCATACAACTGGCTGATAAGCGATCCGTAGTCCTGCTTGACGCGCAGGTTGGTTTCGTCGTCGTCGGCCTGCTCGATGCGGCAGTCGATATATTCGGGCCGTCCGCCGGCGAGCTGTTCGGGCCACACGGGCACATCGTAGTCGGTGCCGTTGTAGTTCACCACGCAGTACCACCGGCCGTTGTCGCGCAACCATCCGGTGATCTTCAGCCGTTCCTTAAAAGTCTTCATTCCTTTGCAATAATATGATAGTGCTCGCTTGCGAGAGCTCTCGCGGTATCAGCTCCGCAGTTGTGTCACTTTTACTTTTTTATTTTTGATTTTCTGATGCGCGACGCCCTCTACCACAGCCGGAAGCATCGCCGCGGGGACGGCCACTATTGCCGAATGGTCGCGCAGGGCTATACGCCCTATCTGCGAGGCTTCGAGCGGAGTGTTGGCCAGCAAAAAGCCCACTATATCACCACGCGAGATCTTCTCTTTCTTCCCCAAATTGAAGTAAAGGCTCACCATCGGAGCTGCCGACAGAGCCGGCGCGTCGGGGTCGGGGGTATAATCGCGGTCGTAGTCTACAAATTCGGGAATATCCTCCGACGAATCGGCCAGGATAAAATATACCGAGCCGGGGGCACCCTGACGGCCTGTGCGACCGTTGCGGTGCGTCCACGTGGCCTCTGATGTGGCGGGGTGATAATGCACCACGGCATCGACGGTATCTATATCGAGTCCGCGCGATGCGAGATCGGTCGACACCAGGATAGGGGTCGAGCCGTTGTTGAGCATCTCGACGGCTTTCTCACGATCCTGCTGCTCAAGGCCGCCGTGGTAGAGCCCCACAGGCATACGCTCGGCACGCAGACGCTTGTATACACGCTCGGCCGCCTCGCGATGATTCACGAATATGATGGTCTTGGTGCCGTCGCCGAGCGAACGGAGCAGGGCCGAGAGTGTATCGAGCTTGTCGCGCACAGGGCTTACCACGCGGGTCACGGATATATGCGGGCGCACGGTTGAGGCATCGGTCACAAAGTCGACCACCTGAGCCTTGTCGGCGCGCGGCAGATAGTCGGGCAGCTCGTCAAGGCGTGTGGCCGAAGTGAGGATGATGCGGCCGGGAGCGACAAAAAAGCGGAGTATGCGTCGCATCTGGTCGGTAAATCCTAATTCGAGCGATTTGTCGTACTCGTCGAGCACGAGTGTGCGCAGGTGCGATCCGGGGCGGAGGGTACCGCGCATTATATGGTCGACAAGCCGTCCGGGTGTCGAGACGATGATATCGGGGGTCATCACAAGAGAGTTGACTTCATCCTGCATTGAGTGTCCGCCATAGAACGCCACAGTCTTATACCCGGTGGCTATAGGCCGTATCACCTCATAAATCTGAAGCACGAGCTCCCGCGAGGGAGCTATCACTACAGCCTGCAGAGTGCCGGCCGGAGCATCGAGACTCTTAAGCAGCGGAATTGCGAAAGCCAGGGTCTTGCCCGAGCCGGTGGGAGCGAGCAATATGGTGAGCGGAGCGGTGGTGTCGGCCATCACAGCCTGCATGTGGTTGAGCTTCTCGATGCCGAGCCGCTGCGATATGTTATGCCGTATCTCTTGTTCTGTCATTAGATGTTCACTCTTGTTAGAAATTTACTCTTGCCGAAGCTCCGGCTATAATGCCGTGGTCGGTGCCTGCGGCAATATCCGACCCCGGTAGTCTATATCTGTATCTTGATGCCGTATACCCTACTTCGGCACCGAAGCTGAAGCAATCCGTCACGGGTATCGACGCTGCCACGCCTGCGCCGGCTTGATATGAGCCTGCGCCGAGACCGAGGCGGCTGCGCGGAGAGATATTCCATCGGTAGCCGCACTCGGCATATAGCTCGAGCAGAGCGAGGCCACCCACTGTAGCGCAATACTCCGGGCGTACCGACACCCCGAGTTGATTCTGCATAAGCGGCGCGGAAGGAGCGGCATCGGCCGCCGATATACACTCCACCGGGGTTGAGATAAGGTTTAAACCCCCTCCTACACTCCAATGCTCAGCCACAGGGTACTGGCCGCCCAGGGCGGTGTAAAGTGCGGGCCGACGGTTCAGCTTCGCGCCCTGCACGTCCACTTTGCCCGGCGTGAAGATCAAGCCGCTGCTCAGCGACAGCCGCGGGGTATTTGCGGCCGCGCCGCGCCGGCAGTCGTAGCGGCTGTCGAGGCCTCGGCTTCCGAATATCAGATCGCCCGCCAGATACCCCAGCTCTGCACCAAGTATGCCTATACCGGCTCCGGCAGCCACATCGGCGGGATAGTGACGGCGGCTTACAACGCGCTGCATCCCCACGGCTGCCGCGGCCGCATACGCGCCGAAGCCGTACCATGGCGAGCGCCAAGCCAGCTCGCGCGACATCATCGTAGCGCCCATATATGCCATAGCTGCGTGGCCTGAAGGGAACGACCTGCGGTCTCTGCCGTCGGGGCGAAGCTCGTCGGACGAATGTTTCACCACTTTCGCCACACCTACAGTAAGCGCAGCACCGGCTCCTTGCGATACTGCCATGCGCCCCCACCCCGAGCGGGTGGCTCCGCCGGCAGCTTTCAGTACCCACGGAAAAGCCAACGGAGCATACTGCGCCACGTCGGTTATCCGGCTATGATGAGTGCTCCCCGGAGCGGGGCCATAGCGATAAGCGGAGGTGTTGGGGCGGGACACTGCCCCCGCAACGGTCGAAGCGGCACCGATACCGGCAGCTCCGATCCACGGGGCGTTCACTACAGCCGAATCACACCGCTCGGCGGCACGCAACGGCGAGCACAATGCGCCCATCGCGGCCAAGGCTATAAATAAAGTAACGCTACGCTTCATTTTCATCCGCAAAAATAGTGAAAAATCGGCTGCAAGGCGTACCCCCCGAGCCGGTTTTCACGATATTTTGCATTTTTGCACACAATCAGAAGTAGTAGCCGTAATAGGCCAGCCAGTCGTAGTCGGCACCGAGCCATCCGCGCATACCGTATTGTCCGAACTGATCGTAGATGGTGTAATCGGAGTAATTCATCTCATAGACATTGCCGTCGGCCATGAAAATATCAAATTCCCATGCGTTGTAGCACCGGTAGGTGAACGGCTGACAGCTATCGTACGGATAACTGTTCACCTGATAATAGCGGCGGTACACACCGTTGTAGCCGTCGAGGAAGTAGAACACCTCGGTAGTGCTCTGATACCCCTGCGGAGTCTGCGACGTGAATGTGCCCTGCCACGCACCCGAGCAGAGCAGAGAGGCGAGCTGCTGGGCATTCCACACCTGACCGGAAGCACCGGGAGGGGGCGGAGGGCCGGGCTCGTCCTCGCAGGAGGTGAACGACACAGCCATCATCATGGCGGCAAGCGCCGGCAAGACACCGGCCAGAAGTTTTTTCGCTTTCATAGCTCTGTTGATAGAATTTCCGATACAAATATAACGCTTATTCGAGCTTTTTGTCAAATACTCCCCGAATTTTTCTTTGATCCGGGCTATGAGGCAAAATTTTCAAAAGAATTTGATCGGACTGTTTGATAATCCGGAGAAAAGTCGTACCTTTGTGCGCTAATTATACCGAACGGGCTCGGAAAAGCAGATGCCACAAGGCTCTCGCCCGCCGGACAGAACCATTCAAACAACTTATATCCAACGATGTACGTAATCGTAGAAATCCAAGGACAGCAGTTCAAAGCCGAACAGGGCCGATTCCTGTATGTCCACTATCTCGGCGAAGCCAACAAAGCAGGCGACAAGGTTGAGTTCGACCGTGTACTCCTCGCTGACGCCGACGGCGCAGTAAAAGTAGGTGCTCCTACAGTAGAAGGCGCAAAAGTTGTATGCGAGGTGCTCGAGCCCCTCGTGAAAGGCGACAAGGTGATCGTTTTCAAAAAGAAACGCCGCAAAGGCTATCGCCGCAAAAACGGCCATCGCCAGTGCTTCACCAAAGTGTTAATCAAAGAAGTAGTAGCTTAAACCCCTAAAATCTTAAAAAAACATGGCACATAAGAAAGGTGTAGGTAGTTCGAAGAACGGCCGCGAGTCAGAAAGCAAACGACTCGGTGTGAAGATTTTCGGCGGTCAGTTTGCTAAAGCTGGCAACATCATCAAACGTCAGCGCGGCACAGTGCATCACCCGGGCCTCAACGTAGGCATGGGCAAGGATCACACCCTCTATGCACTCGTTTCCGGCACTGTAGTGTTTACCGTAGGCAAAAACGGCCGTCGTTTCATCAACGTGACCGAAGCTGCCCAGGCATAAAGCCTGCCACTTCAACAGATCAACTTCACACGGTGCGCATCGCCTCCCGCACAGGAGCCTTGCGCACCGCTTTTTTCAACTCTAAGGCACACAAAAAAGGGAGCAAACGGTATACGGCTGACCGCTTGCCCCCCGGGATCAAAATCAACGTCAAAACTATTGTTATCTTCGTGCCGTATGGGATTTGATAGCTTTTCATTTACCCGTTGATTCAATATTACAAACAACCCGGATGTCGATTTGGTTCTGCAAAAAGACATCATTTCTCAAAAAAAATCCACAAAACCGATGAACCGCCGCAAATTCTGCCGCCTTGGAGCTCTCGCACTGCTCGGATCAGCCCTCGGCGCAAAAGCCGCACCGATACTGCCGGCCGACACATCCATGCGCCGTGCACGCATATCGGTAGTGCGCCGCAACTGCTTCGTCGACTTACAGAGCCGATACCTCGACGACCCCGATACAGGGTGCTGCACAGCCTTCACCGAAGGACAGACATTCACCGTCGACACCCGCAGCGCCGCGGGATGCCCCGACGGTTTCTGCCCCCTTGCCTGGGAGTGCATCCGGCACCACGTAGAGGGAGTGCTCGGCACATCCACTCCACGCAGCTGCGGCCTGAGCGAGCCTGACGGCGGCGCTGTGATAGCCTGCTGCTCCGACGGCACACGCCCCGTTGTATTCAAAATTGAGCCGATCTGACCGCCGACCTCCACAATCTTAGAGCGTGTTTCACAAATTATGTTAACGCCCGGCCGATTTACCCTGTGAAATATGTTATATAACATAACTTTATAGTTACTTTGCACCATCCGTAGCCGCTGCCCTGCATAGGGGGCGACTCCGACCAAACAGGAATCAGCTTATGGCAAACATCCTTAACAGCATAGTAAGCCGCCACGCAGCCACCTACGGCACCACACGCGAAGCTCTCAGCTTCTGCGACGGCGATGGCAATTTCAGTTCAATGAACTGGCAGGAGTTCGGCGACTTAACCGAGGCCGCCGCTTGTGCACTCGAGACTTACGGCATAAAGCCCGCCGACCGCATAGCAATATTCTCGGCCAACTCACCCTGTATGCTCGCGACCGACTTCGCAGCATACGCCAACCGCGCAATACCCATATCGATCTACGCCACATCGTCGGCCGAGCAAGTACAATATATAATGTGCGACTCGGCCGCTCGCATACTGTTCTGCGGCGATGCCGACCAGCTGGCCAAAGCCGTCCGAATAGCCGCCGGATGCCCCGCGCTTCAGCTCGTGGTGAGCTACGACGACTCCAAGCCATCCGGCCTTCCCTCGACCGTAGCACATCTCACATGGAGCGATTTCATCGCTTTAGGCCGGGCAGCCTCCGCCGATTGCCACGCCGAGGTGGAGCGGCGCCGCGAGCAGGCTCAGCCGGACGACATCGCCACATTGATATATACTTCAGGCACCACCGGCGAGCCCAAAGGCGCAGTGCTCCCCCACTCGTGCTTCGATGCGTGCTTTGAAGCACACCGCCGCAGCCTCACTATGCTCTCGCCCGACGACACCTCGCTGTCGTTCCTGCCGCTGAGCCACATATTCGAGAAAGCCTGGACATACTTCTGCCTGTGGCGCACGATCCGCGTCACCGTCAACTACGACCCGCGGCTCATCCAGACAACCGTGCGCCGCGTCCGCCCCACCTGCATGTGCTCGGTGCCCCGCTTCTGGGAGAAAGTGTACACAGCCGTCGAGGAGAAACTATCGTCCATGTCGGGCATAAAAGGATTGATGGCACGCCGCGCCCTCAAAATCGGACATCGACGCAACATCGACTACGTGCGCCTTGGCCGCCCGGTGCCCAAATGGCTTGAGCGGCGCTACCGCTTCTACGACACACACGTATTCTCCACCCTCAAGCGCGCCATAGGCATAGAGCACGGCACAATCTTCCCCACAGCCGGCGCTCCCCTCTCGCCCACCATAGTCGACTTCTTCCGATCGTGCGGCATAAATATCGTGATAGGCTACGGACTGTCGGAGACCACAGCCACCGTGACCTTCTTCCCCCCCATAGGGTATGTGATAGGCTCGGTAGGCACCCCGCTCGAAGGCGTTGAGGTACGCATCGGCGAGCGCGACGAGATACTCGTCAAAGGCCCTACAGTGATGCGCGGCTATTACAACAAGCCGGAGGCCAACGACGAAGCGTTCACCCCCGACGGATGGTTCCGTACCGGCGACGCCGGCTACTTCGACGAGCACGGAGCCCTCGTGCTGACAGAGCGTATCAAAGACCTTTTCAAGACCTCAAACGGCAAATATATCGCCCCCCAGGCCATCGAAAGCCGCCTGGGCGAGGATAAATACATCGAGCAGGTAGCCGTGATAGGCGACCAGCGCAAATACGTCACCGCAATCATCATACCCGCTTTCGACGCCCTCAAGGAGTATGCCCGCAAGAAAAAGATACAATTTGAATCGCTCGACGAGCTTGTGCGCAACTCCGAGATAGTCAAACTCATACAGGAGCGCATAGAGCGGTTGCAGCAAGGATTCGCATCGTTTGAGAAGATCAAGAAATTCACCCTCCTCCCCTCACCATTCACCATGGAGAACGGCGAGCTCACAAACACCCTCAAGATACGCCGCCCCGTGATCAACTCACACTACGCCCGCGAAATCGAAGCAATGTATTCCTGACCTATATTCACTAAGAGCCTGCGGAGTGCTGTCGTCACGGCACTCCGCTGTTTTTATAGCTCACACAAGGAGAGGCGCAAATCGACGGCAGAACATTTTTTGCCGAAAAAACTTTTGGATGTTAAAATTTAGCATTACATTTGCAAAACCGTAAAAACGGAAAGTGTGAATGATTAAAAAATCAAATACCACGAGAAAACTCAGCTATATAGCATCCTACCTTACAGCAGACCCCAATCAAAATAAATAAAACATTCAATATCATTAACTTAACTTAAATTTCACAAGTAACAAACCACTATGGAAGCTACTAAGCCCAATGCTCCCCAGCCCAAGGTTGCCGCTAAACCCGCCGCAGCCAAAGCTCAAAAGAAGGAAAGCAACGTTCGCGGTATCAAGAACGCATTCTTCGTGATCATCGCCTGCTTCATCGTTGCAGTATGTCTCTTCATCTTCTGGTTCGGCCACGAAATGCACTTCGAGGATGGTCACCCTAAAGATATCTGGGGTACTATCTACAAAGGCGGTGTCATCGTGCCTATACTTCAGACCCTCTTCCTCACCGTTATCGTGCTTTCAGTAGAGCGCTACATCGCCCTGTCGTCAGCCAAAGGTAAAGGCAACATCACCAAATTCGTTGCCGGCGTGAAATCAGCCCTCGCCAAAAAAGATGTCAAAGGCGCTATGGCTCTCTGCGACAACCAGAAAGGCTCTGTAGCTTCTGTTGTTAAAGCTGCCCTGATCGAATATGAGAAGATGGACGCCAACACCGAGCTCACCAAAGAGCAGAAGATCACAACCCTGCAGAAAGCAGTAGAAGAGGCTACCGCCCTTGAGATGCCCGCCCTGCAGCAGAACCTCCCCATCGTCGCTACCATGACAACCCTCGGTACTCTCGTCGGTCTTCTCGGTACTGTGATCGGTATGATCAAATCGTTCCAGGCCCTCGCACAGTCAGGTGCTCCCGACTCGACAGAGCTCTCGACCGGTATCTCGGAGGCTCTTATCAACACCGCCTTCGGTATCGCTACCGGTGCATTCGCCGTAATCTCCTACAACTTCTACACCAACAAGATCGATAACCTCACCTACGCTATCGACGAGATCGGCTACTCT